>NZ_WOEY01000049.1 GCF_013177695.1 Paraburkholderia solitsugae
GGGCGCGGGCTACGGGTGGCTGGCTTGCGGCGGCAAACCACGGGCATCTGACCAAGGGCCGACTCGCTAATCGTGGCAAGCGGTGCCGGCTACGATCAATGGACACCTGCGCGATTTCGCGCGGGTGTCCAACCCGCCCTTACGCCTGCGTCGTCCAGCTCAGAAGCCGACGTAAGGCGCCGGACCACCGGGTGTCTGATCGAAGCCGTAGTACACGTGACGGCCATAGAAGAACGGCAAGCCGAGATCGAAGCTGCTACTGCCGCCGATTTGCCCGGCCAGATCGTTGAACGCATAGTTGCTGGTGTTGCCGAACAGCGTCGCCGCGCTGAGGATGCCGATCGGGACGCTCGCTGTCGTGCTGTTCTGGCCGGCCAGCGTGATCGACCGGGTTTGCGCGGACGACGGGCAATAGAACCCGGGGTAATTACTGCCGCACAGCGCGAGCGAGCTATCGGCGAAGAAGTAGGCGTTCGAACCCGAATCGAAGAACGCCTGCACAGTCGTGCCGTTGTACACGCTGTTGTTCATGTCGCCGAAGCCGTCGGTGGCGAAGGTCTGCACCGTCGTCGGCAGCGTATTGTTCGACTGCGTGCCGATCCCGAACACCAGCGTGCCGGTGGCCGAGGACTGTCCGGTATTCGACACCGGCGGCAACTGCACGATCACGCCATTGTTGTCGACTGGAAAGTTAGCGGCGGGATTGGCGACCTGCTGATTGGGCGGCACCGTGGCGCGGGGACAGGAGCTACTACCGCTGGGACACGTGAAGTAATTGCTGTAGTTGGCCGCGGTTGACGCGGTCGAGCAGGTTGTGCCGCAATCGGTGAGCGCAGTGCCGATGCCGAGAATACCGTTGGCGCCAAGATTGTTGACCGTGTTTTCGGCCGAGCCGCTGCCGCAGCCCTTCGCCGGCGCCGTACCCGCGGCCGGATCGCCGATGATCTGTATCGGGATGGCCCTGCTCGTCGTCTCGCCGCCGATTTGCACGGTCGCGGTGCGCACCGTGCCCCAGGTGTAGCCATCGGCGAAAGTTGCGCATTCCCCGAGTTGCGCACCGCTGGCCAAGGTACTGATCGGTAGCGACGATGTATTCACCACCGTGCTGACCAAACGCAGCCCGAACGAACCCGTATCGACCTGGATGTTGCTGATGACCTGACAATTGGATGTCGTGCCCGGTGGGCAGATGGTCACGCTAACCGTCGGAATATTGATGACGCCACTCGTCCCCTGCCCGACCGTGACCGCCACGGTATTCGCCACGGTCGCGGCGATCGGCTGCTGGGTCGGACTGGCCGGCAGCGAGCCGCCGTTCAGCGTGGTCGACGAATTGTTATTGTTACTGGAACTGGAGCTGCCGCCGCCACCGCCGCATGCGGCCACCAGCGACACCAACGCCACGGCCACGACGGCCTGCATCCAGCCCCTGAACTTCCCAGCAATATGACTTTGCATGGTTCGCATCGTTCGTCCCCGCCCTTACTGGATGTCGGAACCGCTGACGCCGGCGGGCAACGCCGGCGGCAACCAGGCCTGACCGCTGAACGCGCCCATGTGGCCGCCGGAACGGACCACGAGGCTGCTCTGGTCGACCGCAACCGGGCCACGCCCGCCTCCGCGCGCCGCGCGCACGGCTTTCACGCCGGCGACGTACTGCGGAAAATAGCTGCCGAGCAGATCGTTGAGATCCGGCATTTGCGGACCGCGCCACGCGATGCCGAAGACCGAACCGTCCGCGGCGAGGTATTCGCGCACCACCGTGCCGTTGCCGAACGTCGTTTCACGCACGGTGTAGGACGCGGAAGCTGAGGCGGCCGAGGAAGAAGAGGCAGCGCTGGATGCAGAATGCATCACGCTTTGAGCCGCCGTTGCCGAACTGGCGCCGGGCTGCACGATGCGGGAAGAAACCGACGCATCCGCAGGGGGTGTCATCGGCGTGCCGCCCAGTCCCGCATAGGCGGATTGCACGGCTGACAGCGAACAGGGTAATGCTAGCGCCATAACGAACCCGGCGCGACGTACACGACTCCACATGACAAGGCTCCTCCCGAGCTGCTGCTGCTCGGTTCGCACTTAGCGCGAACCGGCCGCATGTATGCAGATCATACGGCACCGCTGCGGTCGCACTCATAAGGAATGCCTCACCGTGCCACCGACCGGTGACTGTTTCTCACCGGAACGCCGTGCCGCTGCTTGAGTGCGTAGTATGCCTGCGGTTTGTGTCGGCAGACAGCAAGCGCACGCTCCCGCGTGCGCTTGCTGCACATACCGATCCGGCGGTCAGGCGATCCGGCTCGAGCCCTTCTCGGGCGGCCCACCAGTCAGAAGCCGAGACTCGCCAGCAGATCGTCGACCTGCGACTGGTCCTGCACCACGTCCGTCTTGCCTTCCGGATTGATCTGCGGACCATTCAGCAGATGTTCGGGGCTGCCGGTGGACGACGGCTCAGCTGCCAGTGCCGCCGCATTCGCCGCGAACTGCTCGCGCCGCTCGAGCGCGATGTTCTCCACTAGCACGCCGAGCAGCTGCTGCTCGATCAGGTACACGACATCCGTGATCTTCTTGATGACCTGGCCGGTCAGATCCTGGAAGTCCTGCGCCAGCATGATCTCCATCAGCTGCGCATTGGTCGCGCCCGTCGCTTCGGGCACGCCGCGCAGAAAGGTCCGCGTGTCGTTCATCAACGCGCGCACTTCTTCGCGCTCGATCGGCGCCGCGTACCACTGCTCCCAGCGCGCATCGAGCTCGCCGGCATCTTTCTGCAGTTGTTCCTGAATCGGCTTGGCGACGTCGATCGATGACAGCACGCGCTCGGCGGCCTGCTCGGTCATGTTCGCGATGTACTTGAGACGGTCGCGAGCATCGGGCACGGCTTCCGCCGCACGTTCGACGTGCTTGTCGATCCCGAGCTCACGCATCGAGTCACGCAGCGTGCGCGTCAGTTGTCCGATACGGGCGAGGATGCGGTCAGACGCGAGGTCGCCGCTCTCGGTCGCCGCTTCGGCGCCTTGCGCGTTGGTCGACAGAGTCACATCAGCTCCCGGCTTTCGCCATCTTCTCGAGAATCTTGTTGAGCTTCTCGTCGAGCGTCGCGGCCGTGAACGGCTTGACGACATAACCGCTCGCGCCGGCCTGCGCCGCCGCGATGATGTTTTCCTTCTTCGACTCGGCCGTCACCATCAGCACCGGCAGATGCGCGATGTTGGCGTCGGCGCGGATTTCCTTGAGCATGGCCAAACCGTCGAGGTTCGGCATGTTCCAGTCGGAGATCACGAAGTCATACGACCCGCCGCGCAAACGCGCGAGGCCGGCTTGACCATCTTCCGCCTCGTCGACGTTGGAGTAGCCGAGCTCTTTGAGCAGGTTGCGAACGATCCGGCGCATCGTCGGAAAGTCGTCAACTACCAGAATCTTCATTCCCTTATCCATTTCATTCCCTTTGCTTGATCCATGATGCGGCGCATGACCGCCAGTTCATTCCATCAGGCGCGCATCATACCCGCTGTACGCGGTCACCCATCGACGACAGACGCGCCATCACCCGACGGCTCATTTCCGGCAGCGATGCAATTTCGTCCGCGGCGCCAAGCGCAATGGCTTCACGCGGCATGCCGAACACGATACAGCTCGCTTCGTCCTGCGCGAGGGTGTACGCCCCCGCTTTTTTCATCTCCAGCAGCCCGGCGGCGCCGTCGCGCCCCATCCCGGTCAGGATCACGCCGACCGCGTTCTTGCCCGCGTGTTGCGCGGCTGAACGGAACAGCACGTCCACCGACGGACGGTGGCGGTTGACCGGCGGTTCGTCCGACAGATGCGCAATATAGTTCGCGCCGCTGCGGGCCAGCAACAGGTGAGCGTGGCCAGGCGCGATATACGCATGTCCCGGCAGCACGCGTTCGCCGTGCTCTGCCTCTTTAACGGTAATCCTGCACAAACCATTAAGGCGTTGTGCAAAAGATTTTGTGAAACCCGGCGGCATATGCTGCGCGATCAGGACGGCAGGCGCATCCGGCGGCAGCGGCACCAGCACTTCGCGGATCGCTTCGGTGCCGCCGGTCGACGCGCCGACGATGATCAGCTTCTCGGTACTGAGCAGCGGATTGTTGAAGAGTGGCGCGGCGGCGGCCGGCGCATGCGCGGCATGAGCGGCCGCGTGCTGCACCGGCGCGGCCTGGCGCACCCGTGCGCGGGCCGCGGCGCGAATCTTGTCGGCGAGCTTTTCCGAGTAGTCGAGCATGCCGTCGCGAATGCCGACCTTCGGCTTGGTGACGAAGTCGACCGCGCCCAGTTCCAGCGCGCGCAGCGTGATTTCATTGCCGCGCTCGGTCAGCGACGACACCATCACGACCGGCATCGGCCGCAGACGCATCAGCTTCTCGAGGAAGTCGAGGCCGTCCATGCGCGGCATTTCGACGTCGAGCGTCAGCACGTCCGGATTGTGCTGCTTGATGAGATCGCGCGCGACCAACGGGTCGGGTGCGGTCGCCACGACGGTCATGTCCGGCTGGCCGTTGATGATTTCCGTCATCAGGCTGCGGATCAGCGCCGAATCGTCGACGCACAGTACTTTGATCTTTTGCACAGCGCTCACGCCTCCTCTGTAGTTCTGGCGTTGTTTGAATTAATCGGGCGCGGGCTTGCGCCGAAGAGTTCGATGCGCGGCTTGGTTGCGCCTGCACCCGCGCTGCCGCCTGCCGCGCCGAACAGTTCGACCTTGGGCCTCGTGGCTGCCGGCGTCGAGAACAACTCGACCCGTTTGCGCGCCGCCGCGAGCCGCTCGGCGCGCGCTTCGGAGCTTTGCCGCATGAGCGCCTGTTCGCGCTCGGCCACGCCTGCTTCCTGCAGCAGACGCAATTTCTTCACCATCACCTGGCCGGTGCGCGGCATGAAAGCGACCTTGCGCGGATGCGTTCCCTGCAAATCCTCAGCGACGATGCGGATCTTTTCGAGCGCCAGATAACGGCGCACGAATTCCGAATTGCGATCGCCGATGTTCATCGTCGTCATGCCGGCCAGCACGGCGCCGCCGCCGAACACCTTGGCTTCGAAACGTTCGCGCCGGCCACCGGCCTTGATCAGTTCATTGATCAGCACTTCCATCGCATACGCGCCGTAGCGCATCGAATCCGACGCGGGCTGGCCGGCGTCCGCGCCGTCGTCGGGCAACATGAAGTGATTCATGCCGCCGATGCCGGCCGTGCGATCCTGAATGCAGGCCGCGACGCACGAACCGAGCACGGTGACGAGCACCATGTCTTCGTTGGTCGTGTAAAACTCGTTCGGCAACAGCTTCACGCCGGGGCGCTGGAAGTGGTTGTCGAAGTACAGATTGGTGGCGATCGGCAAGCTGCTGCTCATGCGGTCACCCCGTTGGCCGTTGCGCTGCCGGCATGGCTCGCATGGTTCGACGACCGTGCCGGCGCGCGTGCGGCGGCACCTGCGTCGCGCGTCAGCTCATAAACAGTCTGGCCGCGCAGCTTGAACGCCTGCGTCACATAGGTGAAGTTTTCAGAGTGGCCGGCAAACAGCAAACCACCCGATTTCATCAGCGGCTCGAAGCGTGCGAGCACCTGCGCCTGCGTCGGCTTGTCGAAATAGATCATCACGTTACGGCAGAAGATCGCGTCGAACTGTGAGCGCAGCGCGTAATCGCGGTCGGTCAGATTCAGTTGTTCGAAGCGCACCATCGCGCGCACTTCCGGGCGCACCTTGACCATGCCGGCGTGCGCGCCGGTGCCTTTCAGGAAGAAGCGCTTGAGCCGCTCGGGCGACAGATGCTTCACCTGGTCGAACTGATACATGCCGGCTTCGGCTTTCGCCAGCACTTGCGTGTCGATGTCGGTGGCGAGCACGCTGGCCTGACGCGCGCCGCTGTCGCCGAGCGCTTCGATCAGCGTCATCGCAATCGAATACGGCTCCTCACCGGTCGAGGCTGCCGAGCACCACACCGAAACCGGCTGCGCGCGGCGCGGCACGAACTCGGCGAGGATCGGAAAGTGATGGGCTTCGCGGAAAAACGCGGTCAGGTTGGTGGTCAGCGCATTGGTGAAGGCTTCCCACTCGGCCGGATCGTTTTCCGCTTCGAGCAGATCGAGGTACTGTTTGAAGGCCTCGAGACCCCGGGCGCGCAGCCGGCGCGCCAGACGGCTGTACGCCATGTCGCGCTTGTGATCCGACAGCGAAATACCCGCATTGCGATGAATCAGATCGCGAATGCGAGCGAAATCCGCCGACGTGAATTCGAAATCCCGTCCTTGCTCGCCGGGTCTAGCCGGTTCCGCTCGCTCGGAACGTGCCGGTTGCGGAGTTTGCTGTGCGCGCGTTGCCATTATGAGAGTTCCTGCCTGCAATACGAGCCATCCCGCTTTTCACCAGAAGGATTGCTTCTGGCGAAAGGGATTGTGTTCGCGGGGTCGCGCCCGCCCGCGAGTTCTGCCAACACGCAGTCGGCCCGCGACACGCCTTGTAAGCGTGCTTCGATGATTCGCCCCTCATGGAGCGAGATGCCGAATGACCGCATGTCTTTGTGCCACTTCCTAGAACGTTTCCCAATCCGCGTCCGATCCTGACGTCGGCGCGCTTGCTGTGGCCGGACGTGCTGGGGATTCGGATGCGGCGCGGGCCGTCTTCAGTTTGAGAGCCGGTTCGATACGTGCCGGGGCGGCACCATGGTTGGCCGAAGCCGGTGCTGCATGGGTTGCCGTGTTGGCTGCCGCGTGTGTTGCTGTGTGTGCTGCCGCTTGCGGCGCTGCCTTGGCGTGCTGCACGTGCTGGCTGCCGCCCTTGGTGTCACGCTTACCGTCACGCTCGCTGCCGTTCGGGCGTGCCCCAGCTTGCGGACGGGCCGCGGCCACGGTGCTGCGCGTCTGGCCCCCGGCCACCTTCCAGCCGTTCACCACCGCTTGCAGCTGGCGCGTCTGCTCTTCGAGTGAAGCCGCCGCAGCCGCAGCCTGTTCGACCAGCGCGGCGTTCTGCTGCGTCACCTCGTCCATCTGCACGACCGCACGACTCACCTGTTCGATCCCGCCCGACTGCTCTTCGGAAGCCGCGCTGATTTCGCCCATGATGTCGGTCACGCGGCGCACCGCCTGCACGATCTCGTCCATCGTGGTGCCCGCCCGGCCGACCAGCGCCGAGCCGCTTTGCACCTTGTCGACCGAGTCGCCGATCAGTTCTTTGATTTCCTTC
The DNA here is from genome assembly GCF_013177695.1 of Paraburkholderia solitsugae. Classification (GTDB taxonomy): domain Bacteria; phylum Pseudomonadota; class Gammaproteobacteria; order Burkholderiales; family Burkholderiaceae; genus Paraburkholderia; species Paraburkholderia solitsugae. The sequence goes on from NZ_WOEY01000049.1 coordinate 7,192, forward strand.
GCGGCGCTGGCGCTGCGCTGCGCGAGGCTGCGCACTTCGCCTGCGACCACCGCGAAACCGCGCCCCTGTTCGCCCGCCCGCGCGGCTTCGACCGCCGCGTTCAGCGCAAGAATATTGGTCTGGAATGCAATGCCTTCGATCACGCCGATGATGTCGACGACCTTGTTCGAGCTGGTCGCGATGTCCTGCATCGTCGTGACGACCTGGTTCACCACGTCGCCGCCGCGCGTCGCGATATCCGACGCGCTGACGGCCAACTGGCTCGCCTGGCGCGCGTTCTCGGCGTTCTGCTTCACGGTGCCCGTCAGTTGCTCCATGCTTGACGCGGTTTCCTGCAGCGAAGCGGCCTGCTGTTCGGTGCGTTGCGAAAGATCGGTGTTGCCCATGGCGATTTCGCGCGCGCCGGTGTCGATCGACTCGGTGCTGCTGTGAACCGCCCTTACCATCGTCGCCATGCTTTCCTGCATCCGCTTGATGCCGGCGAAGAGGCGGCCGATTTCATTGCGGCTGAACACGTCGATCTGCTCGGACAGATCGCCGGACGCGATCCGCTCGAAGCATGCCGTCGCGTCGTTCAGCGGCTGCACGATCAGGCCGCGCAGTGCGAAGCGGATACCCACCACCATCAGCAGCGCGAGTACGGTGACGCCGATGATCAATGTAGTCATCAGTGAGATGTTCGATTGCGCGTCAGTCTGCTGATCCACGGCGCCTTGCTGCAATGCCTTGATGACCGCCGATGCCGCGCCGTCGTAGGCGATGAACATCGGGCTGATCTTCGTATCGGCGATCGCGTGATAGGCGCTCATGTCGTTCGCGTTCAGGGCCGCGAACTCTGGATCGACGCCTTCATGCATCACCGTCGTGCGCTTGGCGACCACGTCGTCGAGAAGCGCCTGATCGATGCCGTTCTTCGGCGCATCGAGATAGATCTGCCAGCTCTGATTGCCTTTGGTCAGCAGTTCCTGCGCGCGATCGATCGCTTTCTTCGCTTCGTCCGCGTTGCCCGCGGCCGACAGCGTGTTGAAGCGGTCCACCGCGAGACGCGAACGCAACAGGTACGCCGAAGCATCGTCGAGCGCGTGAATAGCGACCAGATCGCCGCGCGCGATCCGGTCGAGCGACTGGCTCGCGCCGTTCAGCGCGGTTAGACCAAGCGCGCCGACCACAACGGTCAGCGCAACCAGAATGATCCCCACCATCGTCAGCGATGTGCGAATCGACCACCTGCTCAGCATCTTGGCGCTCCCTGTTCCATCTATCTCTAGTACTGACGCGTATTGACGTTTAGGCGCTGAGGTTTTCGATCAGCGCCATTTCACGGCTGGTCATCAACTTCTCGATGTCCATCAGGATCAGCATGCGGCCGTCGACGGTGCCCAACCCCGTCAGGTATTCGGTCGTCAGCGTCGCGCCGAATTCCGGCGCCGGCATGATCTGATCGGTGGCAAGCGTCAGCACGTCCGACACACCGTCCACCACCATCCCGACCACGCGGTGCGCGACGTTCAGGATGATCACGACCGTCTGGTGGTCGTATTCGACACGGCCCAGATGGAACTTGATGCGCATGTCGACGATCGGCACGATGATGCCGCGCAGATTGATCACGCCTTTGATGAATTCAGGCGCATTGGCGATACGCGTCACATTGTCGTAGCCGCGGATTTCCTGCACCTTGAGAATGTCGATGCCGTACTCTTCGGCGCCGAGCGTGAAGACGAGGAATTCCTGACCGCCGGCGTCTGCCTGCTGCGCGTCGCGGCGGCCATTCGTACCGCTCGCGTTCGCGACGCTCGAATTGATGGATTGGACTTCTGCCACGTTAGCCCCCAAACGGTTGGGATGAAATAAATTGAGTGAGTGTTGCGAAAACTGCGTACCTGACGGATGCCATTACCGATGTCATGCGAGGCTCATCGCGCCGTGCGCATGGCGCGTTTCGCGATTTAGCGCCGCCACGTCCACGATCAGCGCGACACTGCCGTCGCCGAGAATGGTTGCGGCGGAAATGCCGTGCACCTTGCGGTAATTCGTTTCCAGATTCTTCACGACCACCTGTTGCTGTCCCACCAGCTCGTCGATCAGCATCGCAAAGCGGCGCCCTTCGGTTTGCATGATGGTGACGATGCCCTGCGTCGGTTCCTGCTTGGCGTCGTCGACCGTAAATACTTCGTGCAGCGCGACGAGCGGCAGATATTCGCCGCGCACGCGCACCACGCGTTCGCCGTTGGCGACCGTATAAATATCCTCGGCTCGCGGCTGCAGCGACTCCATCACGAAGTTCAGCGGCAGAATGAAAATCTCGTTGCCGACCTTGACCGACATGCCGTCGAGAATCGCCAGCGTGAGCGGCAAAACGATGCGCGTGGTACTGCCCTTGCCCGCATGCGAGGTGATTTCCACGTGACCACCCATCGACTGGATGTTCCGCTTCACTACGTCCATACCGACGCCGCGGCCTGAGACGTCCGTGACCTGCTCCGCCGTCGAGAAGCCCGGCAGGAAAATCAGGTTCCAGACTTCTTCGTCGGACATCGTTTCGCTGACCTGCATGCCCTGTTTGGCCGCCTTCGCGAGAATCTTGTCGCGGCGCAAACCGGCGCCGTCGTCGCTCACTTCGATGACGATGTTGCCGCCGTGATGCGCGGCTGACAGCACCAGTTGGCCGGTCGAATCCTTGCCCGCCGCGCGCCGCGCTTCCACGGTTTCGATGCCGTGGTCGAGACTGTTGCGCACGAGGTGAGTCAACGGATCGATGATCCGTTCAATGAGGCTCTTGTCGAGTTCGGTCGCCTGACCGAAGGTGACGAGTTCCACTTCCTTGCCCAGTTTCGCCGCCAGATCGCGCACGAGACGCGGGAAGCGGCTGAACACGTAATCCATCGGCATCATGCGGATCGACATCACCGCTTCCTGCAGGTCGCGGGCGTTGCGCTCGAGCTGCGCCATGCCGTTGAAGAGACGGTCGTGCAAGGCCGGATCGAACGTGCTGGTGGTTTCGGCCAACATCGCCTGCGTGATCACCAGCTCGCCCACCAGGTTGATCAGCTGATCGACCTTCTCAACGCCAACGCGAATCGAGCTGCCTTCCGCGCCGCCTGCTGCCGCGGCCGGACGCGCCGCCTTGCGGTCCTGTTCGGCGGCCGCCGCCGTGCTTGCCGCCGGTGCGCTGCTCGCGGCTGCGGGTGCAACCGCGGCGGGCGCCGGGGTATTCGCTGCGGTGGAGGCCGAAGCCGCCGAGGCGTCGAACAGTCCGTGCGTGGCGGCCGCTTGAGCGGGCGCAGCGGTGTGGGCCACCGGTGCCGACGAT
>NZ_WOEY01000005.1 GCF_013177695.1 Paraburkholderia solitsugae
ATTTCCCGATCAAAATGGCGTCCATCGAACAACTCCTCCAGACTCTTCAGCTTGGTCATCGCCGGTTATCAGTTCGTTTTGCTCCAACAACTCTAACCGATTCGCCGATCCTATTTGCACCAGAACCTTGTAGACCGACTGGTCACTGACGCCAAGATGCTCAGCGATGGTCTTCGGCTTGACCTTGCGCCCGAACTGCAGCAGGCCCGCTGCATGCGTGCGTGCATCCCGGTGCCTGTGATTGATCGAAAGCTACTGCAATGTGATTACCTCGACTTCGCTCAGTTCTACCACGCACTTCATCCGCTACCCCGGTTTCACGAGGCCGCCAGGTTAGCCGAATTCAAACAGTTTTACCAGGAACACTTAAAACGAGTGATCCGAATGAGCGCCTTTATGATCCGCGAGGCGATTCACACCGTTCGGATAGCCGACTAAAGTTGCTCCATACCGTCTCGCACGGAAACCACTCGATAGAAAGATCATCATGCGACTTTTAAAACACTCCTTCACGATCGTTCGGCCGACGCTTACGGATCGACCAGCTGTCTTGCGGCCCGCCTTTAAGAACGTGGACTCCCAATTCATCGTCCCCAACCTTTATCGCCAACATTAAATCCGAACTCGTTGCTTTGTTCGTATATGGAGATCAATCATGTCTGAAAACTTCGCTCTTGCATACTGGATTGGCCTGTTCGCAATATTGGCCGTGTTTTCATTTGCCGGCATGTTCGGAATTGGCGCCTTGGTACGCGGCGCACTTCGTGTGCGCACTTATCATGCTGGGATGTATGGTGCCGTGGCCGGCGCGCTGTTGGGATTTGCATTACTCGGCACCCTGCCGATTTTCGGGTAACGTCAATGGGACGAAATCCGGGAACGGTCCGTCGTGAGTTATTACGGCGGACCGTTAGTTTTAACCTGCGCAAATCTGCTCATGCAGACGAAGCAGCGCTGGAAGCCAGAATCGCACTGAGCTGGCGGCTGCACCGGGATGTGCGTGGATGGGTCGATTTCGTGTCGTCCGATCTTGATGCCACCAAAACGCCCGTCCTACAGGCTTGCTTCAATCCTTAACGCCGAGCAATCGGCTTCGCTTTACGCGGCGTTTCGCCGATGAACAGCTGACGCGGACGGCCAATCTTCTGTTCAGGATCGGCAATCATCTCGTTCCACTGCGCGATCCAGCCGACCGTACGTGCCATCGCGAAGATACACGTGAACATCGCCGTCGGTATACCCAGCGCGCGCTGCACGATCCCCGAATAGAAATCGACATTCGGGTACAACTTCCGCGACACAAAGTAGTCGTCTTCCAGCGCGATCTTTTCCAGCGCCATGGCCAGCTTGAACAGCGGATCATCGTGCAGACCCAACTCCTCCAGCACTTCATGGCAAGTCTCACGCATCAGCTTCGCACGCGGATCGTAGTTCTTGTAGACACGGTGACCAAAACCCATCAGCTTCACGCCCGAGTTCTTGTCCTTCACCTGATTGATGAACTCAGGAATGTTGTCAACCGAGCCGATTTCTTCCAGCATGTTCAGTGCGGCTTCGTTCGCACCACCGTGCGCCGGGCCCCACAGGCAAGCGATACCCGCGGCGATACACGCGAACGGATTGGCGCCCGATGAACCCGCCAGACGAACCGTCGAGGTCGACGCGTTCTGCTCGTGATCCGCATGCAAAATCAGAATGCGATCCAGCGCGCGCACCAGCACATCATTGACCTCATACTCTTCCGCCGGATTGGCGAACATCATCCGCATGAAATTCGCGCTGTACGACAGGTCGTTCTTCGGATAAACGAAGGGCTGGCCCACGGTGTACTTGTAAGCCATCGCGACCAGAGTCGGCAGCTTCGCGATCATGCGGATCGCCGACACTTCACGGTGACGCGGATTCGAGATGTCGAGCGAGTCGTGATAGAACGCCGACAACGCGCCGACAGCCGCGACCAGAATCGCCATCGGGTGTGCATCACGACGGAAACCACGGAAGAAGAACTGCATCTGCTCGTGGACCATCGTGTGATTCGTGACGGTCTTGACGAACTCGTCCTTCTCCTTCTGGTTCGGCAGTTCGCCCTTCAGCAGCAGAAGGCAGGTTTCGAGGAAGTCGGCGTTCTGCGCGAGATTGTCGATGGGGAAACCGCGATACAGCAGCTCGCCCTTGTCACCGTCGATGTAGGTGATCGCCGAGTTACACGCCGCCGTCGACATGAAGCCCGGATCGTACGTGAACTTGCCAGTCTGGCCGTACAGTTTGCGGATGTCGATCACGTCCGGGCCCAACGTGCCCTTGTAGATCGGCATTTCAACGCTCGGCGAGTTGTCGCTGAACGATAGCGTGGCTTTAACATCTGACGGGGTCATAGCACATCCTCAATCGAAGTATGGAAACAGGGTTTCGATAATTTGCACGCCTGGATAGAACCCGCCTGCGCTGGATCCGGTTCAAATAGCAGGTCTGAACGATGCTATACCTATCTATAAGATATCCTATTGAACTGAGCTTGTCGCGCAGGTACAAGCGCACACAAAGAATGATCACGTCACGGTCAAAGTGACGGCCGGCGAATAGCCCGTCCAGACTCTTCAGCTTGCTCATCGCGGCCCCTCGAATCGATCTGATCGACACTCTAACCGATTTGTCGATCGCGCTATTGCACCACAGCTCAATTTTCGACGGCGTGGCTAACCGCGACGACACAGCCGCGGACGCCGTTCTGAACGCACCTCTTTCCAAATAACGGCGCTTTCGCATATACGACCGTATAGTGGGGCATATACCAATGCGGCGTGCTCGTAACCCTTCGTGGAATGGTATTCGTGGTCTCTCGGAGCTATTCTGAATTCAACGCGGCAATACGCATTCTCTCGCCGTGCAACGAGATTCTCTTGAGGAGACGTTCATGCGCAACACGCTGCATAACTGGATCTTCATCTGCGCCAATGCCTATGTTGAATAGGCTGTGGTGAAAATAGCGCGATCAACGAATTGGTTAGAGTGTCGATCAGATCGATTCGAGGGGCCGCGATGAGCAAGCTGAAGAGTCTGGACGGGCTATTCGCCGGCCGTCACTTTGACCGTGACGTGATCATTCTTTGTGTGCGCTTGTACCTGCGCTACAAGCTCAGCCTGCGCGATCTCGTCGAGATGATGGCCGAACGAGGTTAGTCGCTGTCGCACACGACGATCATGCGTTGGGTGAAGCCGGTTCAGGAGTGCCGCGACCACGATTGCCGGTATCGAGTTGATGCATCGCATTCGCAAGGGACAATTTGGGCTTGCCAGCTTGCCAGCTTGCAACTCAAAGATACGGCTGTAGCCACTGCCCGGAATGCAGTCCTCCCGGTTAAATAGGATATCTTATAGATAGGTATGGCATCGTTTAGACCTGTTATTTGCATCAGATCCATCCGTTTCATTTCAGATAGCCGCCGTTTGACGCACGGGGACGACAGCTTCATCGTATTGATGCTAGTCAGCGACACTTTCGGTGTTGGCCGTACACAGAATTAAAGGACGGAGTATGCCTCATGATCATCCGGAAAAAAATTTGTTTAACGGCGACCTTCGTCGCTGTGCTGATGGTGAGAACCGGTAACACGTTCGCTCGCTCCGAAGCCGAGGCGCTGGTCGACCAGCAGCACTGCATGTACTGCCATACCGCCGAGCCGCCGTATCTCGCTCCGTCGTTCCCGCAGATCGCGAAACACTACCGCAGGATGCCGGGCACACCCTCCGCGCTCGAACAGAAACTGTCTATTGAAGGCCCGACTCACTGGGGCGACATAACGATGCCGATCTCAGACCGCGTCGATTCCCTCTCGCCCGAAGACGCACACACAGTAGCCCGATGGATGCTGAATCAGTGACAACGCGGCCATGCCGGCGTTGTTACGACAAGTGCGTTAAGGTGACAAAAGGGGTTCTGGTGCAAATAGGGAAGCGGGTTGAGGAGCATCCTGTAGGAAGGATTCCTTATCGAACGGACAGGACCGCATTCCATACTGCGGGCGCAGCGGCCTCCTTGAGGCCGAGCTTCGCGAGATTG
>NZ_WOEY01000050.1 GCF_013177695.1 Paraburkholderia solitsugae
GTCTGTGCTGCTTGCGCCGGGGTCGAGTCGGCAGCGTCCGGCGTTCCAGGTTCGCCTTGCTGCGTCTCGTCCGCCGGTGCGGTGCCGCGGCCGATCGCGATCTGACTTTCGTCAATCACGAAACAGCACACGGCAATGATGTCGTCGGCGGTCACATCGGTCTTGAGCCACAGCGTCAGATCGCCGCCGCTCTTGACCTGCCCGACGATGTTGCCCAAGTTGCCGAGCTCTTCGGCCAGCAGTTCCTGGTCCTTCTCACCTACGCCCCGTAGCGTAATTTTCAGATGTGGGCCGGCGGCGCCACCTGCGTCGCCCGCGCCCGCGGCTTGCCCGGTCTGTGCCGGTTCGCCGTCAGTCCATTCACCCGCCGCCTGCACCGCCTGTTCGACGACGTGCTCGGGCGGGGTACCGCCTTGACCTGCTGCCTGTGTTGCTACTGGTGCCGCGGAGGCCGGCGCCGCGGCCGCGGGTTGACCCTGCGCGGCACCGAGGCTGCTTTCCGCATGCAACTGTTCGAGCTTCGCGCAGATCGCGCGGGCGACCGCCGCATCCGGCTCGGCGCTCGCGCGATAGTCCGCGAGCTGGCCCGACAACACGTCCTTGGTTTCGAGGAACGTGTCGATCATGTCCTTGCGCAGCACGAGTTCGTTATTGCGGGCGCGGTCGAGCAGCGATTCGAGAATGTGAGTCGTTTCCGTCAGCGCGGTAAAACCGAACGTCGCCGCGCCACCCTTGATCGAATGGGCCGCGCGGAAAATCGCCGCGAGGTCTTCGGGGTCCGGGTGCGCGATATCCAGATTGAGCAGCAACTGCTCCATCTGCGCGAGCAGTTCGTCCGCTTCGTCGAAGAAGGTCTGATAGAACTGAGTGATGTCGAGTGTCATGCCTGGGTCACCGCGAGAGTTCCTGTCTACGCTTGGGCTGTCGTGCCGCCGCGTCGAGAGCTTCTATAACTTGTGTAAAGGGGGCGCTTAGGGGCTGCTCATGCCTCACCTGGTTCGGCTAACGCTGCCACCAGTTCGGTCAGCATGTCCGGGTCGAGCGGCTTTTCGATCCAGCCGGTCGCCCCCGCGGCCCGCGCCGCCGCCTTGAACGGCTCGCCCGATTCCGTCGTGAGGACGAGGATGGGCGTGGCCTGGTAAGCGGGGTTGCCGCGCAGTTCCGTGATCAGATCGAGGCCGGTCTTGCCCGGCATGTGCTGGTCCGTCAGCACGAGGTCGAACGACATGGCGAGCGCATTTTCGAGCCCTTCATTGCCATCCGCCGCGAGCGTCACTTCATAGCCGGCCGTCGTCAGCGTTGCGGCGAGGATTTGCCGCATCGATGCCGAATCGTCGATTGCCAGGATGTGCCTGATCATGAAAACCTCGCTGCACTTACGCGTTGGACCGGCTAGCCGTCCGCGCCACCCGCGCGCATGGAACGGTCAGCCGGTCGCGATCTGTTACTGGGCTGCCGGCGCTACCGCCGGCACCTTCGGTGCAACCGTCACCGGTTGCGCAATTCTTTGCAGCAGCGGCTTGGAGCCGGCTGCATCGTCCGACAAGGTGGTCGTGGTGGAGTCGTCATGGTCAAGCGCCTCCTCCGACTTCTTGTTCAGCACGATGATGCTGATGCGGCGGTTTTCCGGGTCCATCGGGTCCGCCTTGTTCAGGTTCTGCGTCGACGCGAGACCGAGCACGCGCATCACCTTCGCTTCATCCATGCCGCCGGCGATCAGCTCACGGCGCGACGCATTGGCGCGGTCCGCGGACAGTTCCCAGTTGCTGTAACCCTTCTCGCCGCCCGCGTACTGCGCGGCGTCGGTGTGTCCTTGCACGATGATGCGGTTCGGCACGTCGTTCAGCGTGTGGCCGATTTCGCGCAGGATGTCGCGCATGTACGGTTCAACCACATCTCTCGCGGTCGCGAACATCGGCCGCTTCTGCGAGTCGACGATTTCGATACGCAGGCCGGTCAGTGTCGAGTCGATGCGGATCTGCTGCTTGAACTGGCGCAGCACCGGGTTCGCTTCAATCGCGGCCATCAGCTTGACCTGCAGATCGTGCAGACGGACCTGTTCGCGGCGTTCCAGATCGCCCTGCGACTGCTTGACCGAGTCGTCGTCGTTGTGTGAAGCGGTGCGCTCGGCGCGCGCGCTCGAGCCGTCAGTGGTGCGCGTCACGCCCTGCGCGTCGGTCGAAATATCACGGCCGCCGCCTTTCAGAATGCTCGAGTCCTCAGCGCTGCGATCACCGCCCCACAGGGTGATCTTCAACGGCTGGTTGAAGTAATCGGCGATGCCCTTCAACTGCACGGTGGAGGCCGAACTCAGCAGCCACATCAGCAGGAAGAACGCCATCATCGCGGTCATGAAGTCCGCGTACGCGAGCTTCCACGCGCCGCCGTGATGACCTTTCTTGGCCGGCGCGGAGCGCTTGACGACAATGGCGCGGTCTTTATCCTTGCTCATCGAATCGGTTCCCGGCGCCCGTTACTTGGCTTTGACGCGGCGCACGTGCTCTTCCAGCTCGGCGAACGACGGGCGTTCAGTCGAGAAGAGCACCTTGCGGCCGAATTCGACGGCAATTGCCGGCGCATAGCCATTCAGGCTGGCGAGAATCGTCACCTTGATGCACTGGAACATCTTGGTCGACTCGGTCACGCGCTGTTCGGCGACGCTCGCGAGCGGCCCGATCAACCCGTACGAAAGCAGAATCCCGAGGAATGTGCCGACCAGCGCCTGGGCAATCATCTCGCCGAGCACCGCAGGCGGCTTGTCGGCGGAGGCCATGGTGTGCACCACGCCCATCACCGCGGCCACGATCCCGAACGCGGGCATGGCGTCGCCGACCTTGTTCAGGGCGTGCGCGGGCGCCTCGCCTTCCTGGTGATGCGTCTCGATCTCCTCGTCCATCAGGCTTTCGATCTCGAACGCGTTCATGTTGCCGCCGACCATCAGACGCAGGTAGTCGGTCAGGAATTCGATGATGTGATGGTCGGCGAGAATCTTCGGGTACTGGGTGAAGATCGGGCTCTTAGACGGATCGTCGATGTCGGCTTCCAGCGTCAGCGTGCCTTCCTTGCGCGCCTTGGCCAGCAGGACGTAAAGGAGCGCCATCAGCTCCATATAGACGTCCTTGTTGTACTTCGCGCCCTTGAACAGGGTCGGAAGGACACGCACTGTCGCCTTGATGGTCTTCATCCCGTTGCCGAGAATGAACGCGCCGAGACCGGCGCCGACGATCATCAGCACTTCGACAGGCTGCAGCAGCGCGCCGAGATGGCCGCCTTCCAGCGCGTAACCGCCGAAGACGGACAATAGCGTCACGAGTGTTCCCACGAAAATCAGCACTGCCGAGCCCTCACAAAGAAGCGACGGTGACCGTCGTTAATCTGGTTTACGGCAACGGGGCAGAAAACTTTGACGGAAAAGCGGCTCGTCGCTCCGGTGTTAACCAGAGGCGGGTTAAACCGGGCCGGCCTGGTCCGGCATCGGCCGGGTGGGCCGCAGAGGCCGCCGCATGGGGGTGGGGATGCGCGCAACGGCGCGTGTAACGGCATGCGCGCCCTGTTGCGCACCGTGGGCGTATGCCGCCCAGCGGCTCAAACCGCGAGCGCAGCGAGGTTTTCCCGGGCCCGGGCGTCAGCAACTTTCTTTGTCTTACCGGCGCGCGAAGGGGGCTGGCACAGCCCGCAAACGAAGGCGTGCTGCGGATCGTGCGCATGCGCGACAAAATGTCCGCCGCACCGGCAGCAGGCGGTCATCTGCAGCATTCCGGAGTCGAAGAAGCGCACCAGCGTCCAGGCGCGCGTGAGACTGAGCACGGGCTCGTCGTCGTGCAACTGGACATGTTCCAGATAGAGCCGGTAGCTCTTCACGATCGACTGGATGGTCTGACAGCCGCCATGGCCGGCCATGAAACGGTAGATGTTGTAGAACAACGATGAGTGAAAGTTCGGCTGCCAGGTCATGAACCAATCGGTCGAAAACGGCAACATGCCCTTGGGCGGCGACACCCCTTTCAGTTCCTTGTACAGCTTGATGAGCCGGTCGCGTGACAGGCTGGTTTCAGCTTCCAGCAATTGCAAACGCGCGCCAAGCTTGATCAGTTCGATGGCCAGGGTAATTTCCCTGACTTCCTGCACAACACTTTTAGATGCCATCCGCTCGCATTTCCCCCGTCCTGATCGCTTTATTTGAATTACACGCTGCCATCAGCCGAGTTGCACGACGGGTTGGCTTGCCATCAGGATCGCGGAATGCGCCTGAGCCACGGCGCTGGATTTGCCTTTGTCCGCAAGAGCGGACAGCACGGCATGGTCATCGAAACGGAAACGGCACAACACCTGGCTGGACGCCGCCAGCTTCACGGTCTGCGCCAAAGACAGATTGGCGAGCACGTCGGCTAACTGGTCCGAAATCCCCATACGAAACATGCCCATCGGCTTGTCTTCGCGCAGCAGACGCTGAGCGAGCAGGAGATAAGACAGGTTGACTTCTCTGATCTCATTGAGCATTTCGCTTGTCGCGCTCATGATTCCCCCGGGGTGTATCTGGCTGGTCAGGCCGTTACGGAAACGTTTGCTCGAACGCGCGCACTTAAACCGCACGAATCGGCTCGTTTCTGGTCTTGCGTGCATTGTGGCGAAAGGGGGCGCGGACGAAAATCGGACAGACACCCAGCCTGCCTGACGGATTAATCCGTCATTCGTGTAGGAATTTTTCCTACACGGAGGAGGTCAGAAGCAAGGCTGGGCAGGCGAAGCGGCGCGCAGCTTGGGACTTGCGATGCGCTTGGGATAATTCTTCAGCAGAAATGTGAACCAAATGGTGAGTCCTAAGTGACTCACGGTCCGCACCTTGCAGCGGTGAGAAAGAATTATAAGTCGTTTTCACTTCTGCGCAACGCGCGTGGTGTAGGGCCCGCCCTCCAGTCCCCGGGACCGTCCCTTGCTGGTATTGCCTCAGCGTCTGACGGCCCACCTCGTTGTGCGTCCCGAGGAGCGGGACAGCCCGCCTGCCTACCTGTAACGCATCATGTTTCGCGCTGTAACAACATTAAGTGTTTGAAAAATAACTCGAATTAGCGCGGCCGATCCCGATAATGAAGCCTAGGGATTACCCGATGCAGGTTCGGAGCACCCCCGGGCGGCGGCTTACCGCGCCCAACCGTCCGTCAGGCTTTCGCTCCTCGCTCTACTCGAGCGCCGTTGTGCGAAGCCGTTTTGAACAGGAGAAACGCATGCGAATCGCACAAATTGCGCCGCTGTATGAAGCTGTCCCGCCGAAACTCTACGGCGGCACCGAGCGTGTCGTCTCGTATCTGACCGAAGCGCTGGTCGACCTCGGTCACGACGTCACGCTGTTTGCGAGCGGCGACTCGGTCACCTCCGCCAACCTCGACGCCTGCTGGCCTCGTGCGCTGCGCCTCGACCCGACGATCCGCGATGCGCTGGCTCCGCATGTTCTGATGATGGAAAAGGTGCGCAAGGTCGCGCATGAGTTCGACGTGCTGCACTTTCACCTCGACTACATGCCGTTCCCGCTCTTCACCACCATGGACACGCCGTTTGTGACCACGCTTCACGGCCGTCTGGACTTGCCGGAACTGCAACCGGTGTTCGACGCATTCTCGAATGTGCCGGTGGTGTCGATTTCGGATTCGCAGCGTGCGCCGCTGCCGCAGGCCAACTGGCTGAACACGATTTACCACGGCCTGCCGGAACAGTTGCTCACGCCGCAAACGCACAAGGAGCCGGAATACCTGGCGTTCCTCGGTCGGATCTGTCCGGAGAAGCGCGTCGATACAGCTATCAAGATCGCTGCACAAAGCGGTCTGCCGCTGAAGATCGCCGCCAAGGTGGACAAGGTCGACCAGGAATACTTCAAGAAGGAAATCGAACCGCTGCTCTCCATGGCGCACGTGGAGTTCGTCGGCGAGATCAACGAGGCGCAGAAGCCTGAGTTCCTGTCAGGCGCCAAGGCGCTGCTGTTCCCGATCGACTGGTCGGAGCCGTTCGGGCTTGTGATGATCGAATCGATGGCCTGCGGCACGCCGGTGATCGCGTACAACCGCGGCTCGGTACCGGAAGTCATCGACCACGGCGTGACCGGCTACATTGTCGAGGACGTTCAAGGTGCGGTGGCCGCGCTGCAGCGTCTGGACGAACTGTCGCGCACCGAGATTCGCGCGCAATTCGAACGCCGCTTCAGCTCGAAAACAATGGCTCAGAATTACGTTGACGGCTACTCGGCACTGATCGAAGCGACGCGTCGCCCGATGTTGCGCCAGGTCGCGGTGGGGTAAGTGACGCGCTTAAAACGGCTGACGCTTTTTATGCGCTCAGCCGCTTAAGTCGTGCTTCTGCCGCTTACGCCGCTTTCCGATTCGCACGCCAATCACGAGTAAATTTGCCTGTTGAATCGTTTGCGCGAGTGGTTACCCGGAGTTAACCCGCTTCTACTACGAAAAAGCCGCCTCTCAAGGGCGGCTTTTTTAATACGGGCATGGATGCGCTTCCATCCTGGATTAGCGCGGCGCGGATAAACAAGCCGCCACCGGCCAACCTTCAGTTGGCTTTCGCCCAGACGAGCACGGCATTCAAACCGCGCCAATCAGAAAACGTTCGCGATTCTTGCCAACAATCCACTTTGGCGGTTTGCCACGCCCGCTCCAGGTATTGCCCGATTTCGGATCCTGGTACTTGGCCGGCAGTGGTGCCTTCTTCGGCGGGCGTCCGCGCTTGGCGGCGACCGCAAAGCCAAGGTCTTGCGCGGTGAGACCGTATTCAGCGATCTTTTGGCGGATGTCGGCGACGACGTTATCTAGTTCAGTACGACGGGCTTCGTCTGCTTGTGCCTGCAATTTGGCGATCTGCGCCTTGAGGTCTGCATATTGAGACATTTCGGTTCTCCCCTTTTCTAGAACTCATTCGCTCGCAGACTAGCTGCAATTATAAAAATTCGCAATGGACAATAATACCGATTTAGGAAGATTTCATCTGATAATTATTAAGCGTCGATGAATTGTAAAACACGATTTTTATCAGGCAATAATAGGTAAAGGCGACTCCACCTTGACAATTCTTGACACCTGATTTGGCAGTCTTTCCCTAGAATTGCACGCTCAAAGACATGCACCCGCGCTTAGCGCGCATGCCATTCCAAGCGTCAAACATTTTAGGATTACCAATCATGCAGTTGTCAAAGCGCCTTGCTGCCGAGCTGTTCGGCACCTTCTGGCTCGTGCTCGGAGGCTGCGGCAGCGCCGTCCTCGCCGCTAACTTCGCCGGCCCGGTCCACGGTCTGGGCATCGGTTTCGTGGGCGTTGCGCTCGCGTTCGGCCTTACTGTCCTGACCATGGCTTATGCGATCGGCCACATCTCCGGCTGCCACCTGAATCCGGCGGTGAGCGTCGGCCTGACCGTCGCCGGCCGTTTTCCGGCCCGCGACCTGCTGCCGTACATCGTCGCTCAAGTGGTCGGCGCGGTGCTGGGTGCGCTGGTGCTGTCGTTGATCGCCTCGGGCAAGCCCGGTTTCGACCTCGTCGCCAGCGGTTTCGCCAGCAACGGCTATGGTGAGCGCTCGCCAGGCCATTACTCGCTCGCTGCCGCGTTCATTTGTGAAGTGGTGATGACCGGCTTTTTCCTGTTCGTCATCCTCGGCGCAACCGACAAGCGCGCGCCGGCCGGCTTCGCGCCGATCGCCATTGGCTTGTGCCTGACGCTGATTCACCTGATCTCGATTCCGGTCACCAACACGTCGGTGAACCCGGCGCGCTCGACCGGCCCGGCGCTGTTCGTCGGCGGCGCAGCGGTGGATCAGTTGTGGATGTTCTGGGTCGCCCCGATCATCGGCGCAGTGATCGCAGGTGTGCTGTACCCGCTCATCGCCGAAAGCCGCCGCGGCAATTCGCAGGAGCTGGCGCTCGACTGATCAGCGAGTGCGCTATCCGGGCAGTCAAAGCGGGCGCTACGGCGCCCGCTTTGTTTTTGTGCGCATCATGCAGGCGGCCCAGCGGCTTGCCAATGGCCCGCTGCTAGAATCGTGCGACTTCCCAAGCTCACACAGGTACGATCGATGACCCGTTTCCGCGGATTCCTGCATGGCGTCGCACTCTCCATCGGCGGTCTGTGTGCTGGCGTACTCGCGTTGCCCGCTGCCCATGCCGCGGACAGCAATACTGAAACGCTCGTATTCGTGCGCCACGGTGAGAAACCCGCCAAGGGTTACGGCCAGCTCAATTGCCAGGGGCTCAACCGCGCGCTGGCCCTGCCGGCAGTGATTGCCGCCAAGTTCGGCAAACCGGATGCGATCTACGCGCCCGATCCCGGCCAGCAAAAGGACGACAGCGGCCACTCCTATTACTATATTCGGCCGCTTGCGACCATCGAGCCGACCGCCATCCAGTTCCAGATGCCGGTGCAAACGCCGTACGGCTTCGCCCAGATCGACCAGCTTGGCACGGCGCTCGTCAATCCGGCCAATCGCAACAAGCTGATTGTGGTTGCGTGGGAGCACAAGCTGATCGTGAAGTTGCTGCGCCAGATGATGAGCACGCATGGCGGCAATGCCGCGGATGTCCCCAACTGGCACAGCGACGACTTCGACAGTATCTATATTGTTCGTCTCGACTGGCGGAACGGCATCGCCCACGCCAGTTTCAAGCTCGACCGCCAGGGACTGAATGGCCGCGCTGTGGATTGCCCATGCGCGGCACTGCCGGGAGCGCCTTCCGCGGCTGCGGCCGGCGCTTCCGCTGGCTCAGCTGATTAATTGGGTAATACAGATGTAAGCCGTGATTACGGGCGCGGCCACCCAATTGCGGCAATAGGCGGCGGGAACTGGATGCCGGCTCGTTCCAAGGAGCCGAGCGGCCTTATTCGACGGGCCTTCGAGCGGAAAGCCCGTACCGCGCGTTGCGTTCGAATGTTCCTTCCACTGCCTTTCAAACTCTGCGACGATGCTTGCAGTCCGTAACATCTCGTCTCACTAACCAGCGACCGGAATGCGTAGATTGGTCCTGTGCGACAAACATACGTCGCCTCACAGGAGAACAACATGAAACGCATCGTCACTCACTTGCTGGTTGCTACTGGACTCGCGGCGGGCGCATGCGGTGTCGCGCAAGCGCATACGGATCTGAATATCGGCCTGTCGCTCGGCGCACCGATTTATGCCCAGCCTGCCCCCGTCTACGCAGCGCCGCAGCCGGTGTACTACGGCAACGGCGGCTGGGACCATCGCTACGACCGCGGCGGCTACTATCGCGACGACCACCGGGATAACCGCGGCTGGGATCACAACGACCGCCACTGGGGTCACGATGACCGCGGCGATCACCGTGGCGGATGGCACGGCTGATCGTAACGTTGGCTCGTAAGGTCGCGTAGGGACGCGAACAACCGGCCCGCATCCGCGAAAGGGGATGCGGGCCGGTCCGTTTTCACGACATCAGTTCGTCGTCGAGCAAGAACAGTTTGCGCAGATGGTGCGCAACGCCCGCTTCGAAGTTGTTGCCGATGCGCGGCACGTTCGGCAGACGCGAGATGAGATCGGGATTGGCGTTGTTCATCATGAACGGATGGCCGGCTGTCTCCAGCAGATCGATATCGTTCATGTTGTCGCCAAACGCCACGCATTGCGAGGCATCGACGCCGAGGCGCTCGAGCACGATCTGCAAAGCACGCCCCTTCGACACGTTCGACGTCATCACCTCAAGGCAATCCGGCAGCGAATAGGTCACGTACAGCGCGTCGCCAAATTCGCGCGCCAGGTTGGCCGAGATTTGCGCGAGATCGGCGGGTTCACCGATGTAGAGCACCTTGGCAATGTCGACGCCGTCGTGCTTCGGCAGATCGGTCACTTCATAGGTGAAGCCGGAATCCTGATGGAATTTCAGCAGGTCCGGCGCATCCCGGTCGATCAACCACGCCTGGTCGGCGAACAGGTTGACGATCACGCGGCCATGCGCGCCGACGATTTCCGGCTGCACCAGCCGCTGCACAATGGCCGGAGGCAGGTCGTCGGCGTGGATCACCGTGTTGTCCGGCGCGTGAATGCGCGCGCCGTTCGACGTGATCAGATACGGGCTAATGCCTAGCAGGTCGCGAATGGCCGCAACGTCGCAGTAGTGGCGCCCCGTTGCGATCACGAACTGCTGCCCATCGCTTTCCAGCTTACGCACCGTGGCGATCGTGAACGGATCCACCTGGTGATCGGCGTTGAGCAGCGTGCCGTCGAGATCAGTAGCAACGACTTTGTACATAGGGTGAGCAGCCGGGCAGCGTCAAAGATCGCATTTTACCGTTGTGCGCCGCATCCGCGAGATCGCGCCCGGCGCGCCAGCCGATTCTCAACCGGCGATGCGAACCGCTTCGCGCTGCGCCAACTGCAAACCGCCGTGTGCCGAGTCCGCCAACGGCTCGCGCAAGCGAGCCTGATAGATCTCTGGCACGTACTCGCGCAAGGGTGCGCCGAGACCGCCGCACAGCGCGACAGGCAGGGTCGCCGAAGGGTCGAGCGCGGCAATCATCTTGCCCACATCCACGCCGGCCTCGCCGAGCAGCCGCGCCGCGAACGGATGCGTGCGATGCGCGATGACGATCGGTGCAAGCCGTGCATAAGCGGTCTGATTGGCTTCACACAGCCAGACTACGAGACTGTCGCGGTCATGCGCACCGGTGTGGGCAAGCAGCGCCTGCGCCAGATCATCGTTGGGCGCACGCCCGTCGAGCGCCTGTTGGGCGTGCACGATGGCTCGCAGCCCGAGCCAGGCGCCGCTCGCTTCGTCACCTGACGGGTAACCGAAGCCGCCGGCAACCCGGCATTCGCCATTGCCGTCAAGCACGGCCGCCTGACTGCCGGTGCCAAGCGCGACGACCACGCCGTGCGCGCCGCCGTGCGCACCCAGCAACGTGGTGTACACATCGCTTTCCACTGCGAGCCCGGCTACCGCTGGCGCCTGCGCGCGAAACGCGGCCAGCCAGTCGCGATTATTGACTCCTGCCAACCCGCAGCCGAGTACACAGCGCGACCAGTCCAGCGGTACACCGGCGCCTGCAAATGCGCTGGCGCAGCCGGCTTCGATGGCCTGCCACGCGCGTTCCACACCGAGGCCCAACCCCGACGGCCCGCTCGCCGCCTGCGCCAGTTCGCGGCCCTGCGCGTCGCCGAGTACGACGCGCGTACCGCTGCCGCCGCCGTCAATGCCGATCAGAAAGAGGTCTTTATTCATCGAATCGAATGAGTTCAGGTGGTGAATATCGCACAGCGTGGCAGGTCAGTTTCAATCCTGCAATCGGCCGAATGGCCAGCTTGCAGCACGCGCAGCTTCCGCTATGCTGACGGGCGACATGACCACGCGGGAGCGCGAACGTGACACAGCGATGCAACTGGGTATCGAGCGAAGCGCTCGCACACTACCACGACACAGAATGGGGCGTGCCCTCACGCGACGATCAGCATTTGTTCGAAATGCTTGTGCTGGAAGGCGCGCAGGCGGGTTTGTCATGGTCGACGATTCTGAACAAACGGGCCGGCTATCGCCGCGCATTCGCCGACTTCGACATCGACAAGGTAGCGCGCTTTACCCCTAAAAAGGTCGACGCGCTGGTGCTGGATGAAAGTATCGTGCGCCATCGCGGCAAGATCGAGTCGGCGATTACCAACGCGCGCGCCGTGCAGCAGATTCAGGCCGAGCACGGCTCACTCGCCAACTTCGTGTGGTCGTTCGTCGATCAGACGCCTATCCAGAACGACTGGGCATCGTATAAACAGGCGCCCGCATCGACCGAAGTTTCGGACGCGCTCAGCAAGGGCCTGAAGCGCTATGGCTGCAAGTTCGTCGGCTCGACGATCTGCTATGCGTTCATGCAGGCGGTCGGCATGGTGAACGACCACGAGGCGAGCTGCATGTGCCGCGCGCGATGCGCGGCGCTTGGCAAGAAGGGACGCAATCGTAAAGCGGGCTGAGGCGGCGGCGGGGTCACCGGAAAGGAAAGGGCAGAAAGCTCCGACGGATCAAGGCAAAAACCGCGCGGAGCCGGCGCTACCGCGACTGCGGGCTATCCGGTAAAGCCCCGTCTACGTTTTTTGCGCGCCCGGTCGTTATAGAAGTAAGAGCGCTAGCCGCTGCGGTGGCGGGCCGCGTCGCCGAGCCGGCATAAGCGGCAAACGAGCCAAACATGCGAATTGAAGGCTTTTCGCCGTGCTAGTCCGGGTTTCGCTATTTGGCGCGTGCCCGATACTGCCTTTCATGCGCTCGAACAACGAATAACCGCTGCGTAACGCACGGGAGACCGACCATGAAAACCCTAAACTTCCTGACGCATCAGGAAATTTTCGATCAAGCCGTGGATCATCTGCTCATCCAGAAGCGCGCCGCCTTGCTGCCGCGCGGCGGCGGTGCTTACCGCGGCTACTGTGGCGGCTGCCCGGTCGGCAGCTTCATCAAGCCGCGCGACTATATGAGCGCGATGGAAGGCGTTCCGGTGCGCTACATCGGCAAGGCGGCCATCGAGGTGCCTGCTTACATGGATGCCGGTATATCTGCGCTTAAGAAGGCGCTCCTGCGCGCCAACCTCAATGTGTACGACCCCGCTACGGTCGCCCTGCTCAGTTGCCTGCAAAATGTGCACGACGTGTTCGGCACGTGGGAGTGGCACGAGCGTCTGAGCTCGATTGCCCGGCAATTCGGTCTATCTGCCGAGCGCCTGAAGAGCGCCGCGTAACGCGCTCTCCGTGCAGCCGCAAAAGCCCAACGTAAATCGGCGTCCCAAAAGCAAAACGGCGATGTGGCTTCTTTCGAAGCTCACACCGCCGTTCGGCGTGCAATGCGCGAAATGCAGCGCGGAAAAGCGTGCTTAGTGCAGCTTTTTCGGCAGCATCTGGCTGCGCAGGCGCTTGTGCAGGCGCTTCACAGCAGCAGCCTTCTTGCGCTTACGTGCCGTGGTCGGCTTTTCGTACGATTGGCGCTCACGCAGTTCAGCGATCAGGCCATTCTTTTCGATTGCGCGACGAAAGCGGCGAATCGCCACTTCGAACGGCTCGTTTTCTTTCAGAAGAATCGTCGTCATGTAATTCCTAACTCAATCACTTGATAGGGGTAAATTGCGTGGCGGATACCGCTCACGCGCCGGCCCTCCGGTCGTTCCGATTCATGGCCAGTAACAGGCAAACGCGGGAAAAATCCCGGCCAAACCACGAATGAAACGAGAGGCATAACGGCCACGGAGGCCGGAAAAGAGAGGTGGGGAGTTCACCGCGGAACGCGGACAGACGTAAAGCCGAAGCCGCGTCTGTTGCCGTTTCGCCAACCTTTCATCAATGAAAAAACATTAACGAAACAGGCAAAGATCTCAATTCACTCCCGATGATATCAGGAAACTCACCATCCTACCAGGGGTTTAGCGATCGCGCCAGGTCCCCTGCGCGATCAGGCGCTCGCCTCGTCCAGTTCGCGAATATCGGCGCCGGTCAGCATCAAATGGACGGCGGCGGCCAAGCTTTTGAGCTGGTCGAGTGTGGTCGCGCTGGCAATTGGGGCCGTAACACTCGGGCGGGCGATCAGCCATGCCAGAGCGACAGTGGCTGGCGTGCTGCCGTGCCGCCCGGCGACCCGGTCGAGCGCGTCCAGAATCCGCAAACCACGTTCGTTCAGATACTTCTCGACCCGACTGCCGCGCGCCTTATTGGCCAGATCGGCCTGCGAACGGTACTTGCCGGACAGAAAGCCGCTTGCAAGACTCCAGTACACCACCACGCCGAGCTGATTGGCGAGCGCCACCGGCTCGATGTCACGCTCATAGCCCGCGCGATCGTACAGGTTGTACTCCGGCTGCAGCAACTGGTACTCGGGCAGGCCGTGCCGGCGGGACACGACGAGCGCTTCCTCCACGCGCGCGCCGCTGTAGTTCGACGCGCCGATCACCCGCACCTTGCCCGCCTCGATCAGTTTCTGATAGGCGCCGAGGGTTTCGGCCAAAGGCGTTTCGGTGTCGTCGTCGTGAGAAAAATAGACGTCGATGCAATCGGTCTGCAAGCGCCGCAGCGAATCCTCGACTGCCGCCTGAATGTTCGCCGCCGACAAGCCCTTGCGCTGCGGATGCTTGGAAACCTTGGTGGCGAGCACGATCTTGTCGCGCTTGCCGCTCTGCCTGAACCACTTGCCGATGATGGTTTCCGATTCGCCGCCCTGGTTGCCCGGCGCCCACGCGGAATAGACATCGGCGGTATCGATAAAGTTGAGCCCGGCATCGACAAACGCATCGAGGATCGAAAACGAGGTGGCTTCATCAGCGGTCCAGCCAAATACATTGCCGCCGAACATAAGCGGCGCGACCTCCAATTCGGAACGTCCAATCCGGCGCTTTTGCATGATTTCTCCAGGGTTTGCCTCAAGAGAGAAGCAGAATACGCCGTCTTTTCAATACCTGCAGTGGATCTCCCGAACAAGGCTGCAAGCGGCTTACAGACGATCGAGCGCGTAACCCGTCGTAAAAACAATTGGGTCGCTATTGCACAAAGTCCCTCAAGTTTTTTTTAGACGCGCCGTCAACCTTCACTGAGGCGGCCAGCAATGAACGAGTGCTTCCGCCGATGCCAACGTGGCGTTTTGGGCTCAAGGCTTATTTAGGAGATTTTCATGCTCGGAATCAATAGCAACATCAACTCGCTGGTTGCACAGCAAAACCTCAATGGCTCGCAAAGCGCCCTCTCGCAAGCCATCACGCGCCTGTCGTCGGGTAAGCGCATCAACAGCGCAGCTGATGATGCAGCAGGTCTGGCAATCTCGACGCGTATGCAAACGCAGATCAACGGCCTGAACCAGGGCGTGTCGAATGCGAATGACGGCGTGTCGATGATTCAAACCGCATCGAGCGCACTGTCGTCGCTGACCTCCAGCCTGCAACGTATCCGCCAACTGGCCGTGCAAGCATCGACCGGCACGCTGTCGTCGAGCGACCAGGCAGCACTGCAGCAAGAAGTTTCGGCACAGATCTCGGAAGTGAACCGTATCGCGTCGCAAACGACGTACAACGGCACGAACATTCTGGACGGCTCGGCAGGTAACGTGACGTTCCAGGTCGGCGCGAACGTTGGCCAGACCATCAGCCTGAACCTGAGCCAGTCGATGTCGGCAGCGAAGATCGGTGGCGGCCTGGTGCAAACGGGTCAAACGGTCGGCACGGTATCGGTCAGCCTGACTGCGTCGGGTGTTTACACGTCGGCTGCTAGCCCGGCAATCACGGCGGTCAACGTACTGTCGGACGGACAGGGCGGCTTCACCTTCACCGATCAAAACAACCAGGCGATCGCCTCGACAGTCGCAGCCGCGATTTTCAGCTCGGGCACGGCGGCAGGTACCGGCACGGCCATCACGACCCTGGCGCTCAGCGCCGGTGCAGAGTCACCGGGCGCAGCTTCGGCTGCTCAGGTTGCAGCAGTCGCACAGATCGACGCAATCAACGCCCCGCCGACGGTTTCGAACCTGAACATCAGCACGGTCACTGGCGCGAACGAAGCGATGGTCTCCATCGACAATGCACTGCAGACCGTCAACAACCTGCAAGCATCGCTGGGTGCCGCACAAAACCGCTTCACCGCAATCGCAACGTCGCAGCAAGCTGAGTCGACCGACCTGTCGTCGGCACAATCGCAAATCACGGACGCCAACTTCGCACAAGAAACGGCCAACTTGAGCAAGGCGCAAGTGCTGCAACAAGCTGGTATCTCGGTGTTGGCGCAAGCTAACTCGAACCCGCAGCAAGTTCTGAAGCTCCTGCAGTAAGAGCGGACGCAGTAACGGGGATGCGCCGCGAGCAAGTGCGGCCCATCCCCGGGTTGCAAACAGCGGGAGGCATGCCTCCCGCTGTGCATTCCCATCACGAAGTGATGTAGCATCGCGCACCACCCGATACAGATTCCTAGACGCTTGGAGCTTCCGCATGTCCTCGATCTCAACCACGTCTTCCGCGGCGTCAACCGCCGCCGCCAATGCAGCGTTGCAGTCGGCCGCGCAATCGATCATTAGCGGTTCGACCGGCAATTCGTCGATGGACGTCGGGACGCTCGTGACGGCCCTCGTGAACGCGAAGACCGCAGGACAAGCCGCGGCTCTGACGGCGCAACAAACCTCGGACAATACTCAGGTGTCCGCATACGGCGCCCTGACCGCCGCGCTGGATGCGCTACAGTCGGGCATGGCCGGCCTTGCCACCGGCGCCACGCTGTCGACTTTCGCGGCAACCGCAAGCGGCACTGGACTGACGGCCACCGCAGGTACAGGCGCCGTGGCCGGCAGCTACTCGGTGGGGGTCACCCAGATTGCCAGCTCGCAGGCCTTGTCTTCGGCAGCCTTCGGCGCCACGACACAACTGGGCACCGGCACGCTGACGATCTCGCTGGGCAGCCAGTCGATGAATATCAACGTCGACAGCACCAACAACACGCTCGCCGGCATTGCCTCCGCGATCAACTCGGGTAGCGGCAACCCCGGCGTCACGGCGACGATCGTGACCGGCTCGACCGGCGCCCACCTCGTACTGCGCGCGGCGAATACAGGCGCAGCCAACGTCATCAACGTCTCGACCAGCAACGTCACCACTGACAACGGCCTGTCGAGCCTCGGCGTGACTTCGACTGCCAGCACCACTGGCGGCCAATCGTCGATTACCTCCGCGAATTCGAGCAACGCCTGGACGCAGAGCTCGTATGCCGAGGATGCGGAATTCACGGTCGGTGGGATCGCCGCCAGCAGCTCGACCAACTCGGTGACCACCGCTATTTCCGGCGTCACATTGAATCTTGCGGCCGCTTCCGCGGGCACCACGCAGACGCTGAACATTACCGCCGACACCTCGGCGCAAAGCACCGCGATCAACAATTTCGTGAGCCTCTACAACACCGTCGTCACGACGATGTCGACGCTCACGTCATACAACTCCTCGTCTTCGTCGCAAGGCCCGCTGCTGGGCGACTCGACACTGCAGACGATCCAGAACACGCTGGCCACGATCGTCGGCAGTGCGGTCGGCTCGGGCACCACGGGCAGCACGCTGGCGGCGATCGGCATTACGCTGAAGGACGATCCGGCGGACGGCACGATGGTGATCAATAACACCACGCTGAGCACCGCGCTAACGAGCAGTCCGGCGACAGTCGCCTCGCTCTTCAACTCGACCAACGGCATTGCCGAGCAGTTGAATAGCAGCATCACCAACTTCACGCAGACCGGCGGCCTCATCGATACGCGCACTACTGCGCTGAATACCGACCTGCAGAGCATCACCACGCAACAAAGCGCACTCGCCGACTACACGGCTCAACTGACGAGTCAGTATCAGGCGCAGTTCACCGCGCTCGACACGCTGATGGCGACGATGAACAACAATTCGCAATACCTGACCGCCCTGTTCGGCGGGGCCAACAGCGCCGGCGCGCTGGCGTCCGCCAACAACACCTAAGTCCACGGACTCGCTCGAAATGAACCAGACCGAACTGATCGAACGGCTGCTGTCGATGACCCGGGAAATCGAACAGGCCGCCTCACTCGCCGACTGGCCGGAAGCGGCTCGCCTGACCGAAGCACGCTCGCCGCTGCTGATGTCGCTGTCGGCGAATCAGGAACCGGCGGCGCTGGAGATGATCCGCCGGATCCAGGCTATCGACGAAGCGCTGCTCGTCGACGCGGAAACCACTCAAAACGAACTGCACATCGAATTTGAAGCCGCGATGGGGCGCACCAAGGCCGCCGGTGAATACCAGCGGATCGCCCGCATGTAGGCGCCCCTAGGCCTGAAGGCCGCTGTCCGGCTAGAAAACGGCCGCACAACCCGCTTGACCCAACAATAAGAACTACGCGCTGAAGTCAGGGCGCGCTCGTTCCCTCAGCCCGCCTCGTGCGGGCTTTTTTCTTGGTGTTCGGGCTTCCGCCGCCGCTCTCCATGCGCTAAACAGGCGGCTTTTTCACCGTCATCTCCGCGCATCGGAAACGCCCTCCCCGTCGCACAATTTCCGTCATAGACCATTCTGCGCTGAGACCATGACTCTCCTCCACGAGCAGCCGACGGCTGAACCCTTGACGCCCGAGCAACAGTTCGAGCATGACATCGCTCTGGTTTTGCAGACCGCGCTGGCGCATCACCACAAGGAGGAGTTCGACGACGCCGAAGCGCTGTATAAGGCGATCCTCGACGCCAGGCCCAGCCACGCCGACGTGCAGTACAACCTCGGCGTGCTGTACGCGCAGCGCAGTCGTCCTGCCGAGGCCCTGCCACACCTGGAAGCCGCGCTCGGCGGCGCGCCGAACAACGGGCAATTCTGGGTTGCTTACATCAGCGCATTGATCGACGCGGACCAGATCCAAGCGGCCTGGCTGGCGCTAGAAATGGGGCAGCAAAGGGGATTGAAGGGGCCTGCGGTCAACGGACTGATTACGCGGATGGCACACGGCGATGCCGGGTACGCCACCGCCGCGGTCGCTTCGGTCGTTGTATCGCCGGAACCCTCTACGATGGTGGTCATTTCGACAGGCCGGGACGCCACGGAGACCACAACGGCAGCACTCGATACGCGCCGCCCCTCTCCACAAGAGATAAGCCGCTTCAACACGCTCTACGCCAGGGGCCACATTCCGGATGCCATCAAGCTCGGACGAAGCCTGACGGAACGATTTCCGTCGAGCGGCTTCGCATGGCGCTGCCTCGGTATCGCTCTTCACAAAGCTGGCCAATACAGCGACGCCGCCGAGCCCCTGAGAAACGCCATAACGTTTGGTAGCGGCGATTCCGACGTTCGCAAGGCATTGGCTGACTTGCTGCGCTTGCTCGGTCAGTATGCCGATGCAGAAGCCGAGTGCAGAAAACTGCTCGAACTACATCCGGACCATTCAGAAGGTCATCGTATCCTTGGCATGGTGATCGCCAGCTTAGGCCGCGCCCGCGAAGGGATCGCCGAGTGCCGTCGTGCAACCGAACTCACGCCCGACTACTCGGAGTCGCATAGCACGCTGGGCGTCGTGCTGCTTAACGCCGGCGCCACGGACGAGGCCGAGCTATGCTTTCGCCGCGCGCTCGAGCTCGATCCCAAAAATGCACCGACGCGCAGCAATTTGCTCTTCACGATCGCGCACAACCCTAACATCGCTGCGGAGCAAATCTACGCCGAACATCGCGAGTTTGCCCGGCTTCATGAAGCATCGCTGCGCTTGCCGAAGCCGCGTCATACGAATAACCGCGCGCCCGATCGCCAGTTAAAAGTGGGCATCGTCTCCGGCGACCTGTTCCGGCATGCAGTGGCCTCCTATCTAATGCCAATCATCGAGCCGCTCGCGAAAGACGAGAGCCTGCAGCTCCATGTCTATTACAACCATGTGCAAGAGGACGATTACACGCAGTGGTTGCGCACCCAGGCGCGCCATTGGAGCATGATCTCCGGCATGACGGACGAGCAATTCATCGCCAAAGTTCGCGCCGATAAAATCGATATCCTGATCGACCTGAGCGGACACACCGGCCGTAATCGGTTGCAGGCGTTCGCGCGCAAGCCTGCGCCGATTCAGGTCAGCTGGATCGGCTACCCGGCGACGACCGGTCTCGATGCGATGGACTACTATCTCAGCGACCGCTTCTTTACGCCGTTCGGCGAAATCGAGCAGCAGTTCTCCGAGAAGCTCGTGCACCTGGCCGCCATCGGACCGTTCCAGCCGGACAAGAATTCGCCGCCGGTCAACATCCTGCCGGCCATGCATAACGGCTACATCACGTTCGGCAGTTTCAACCGGCTAAACAAGTTGCGTCCCGACGTGATCGCCGTGTGGGCGAGGTTGCTTCGCGAGTTGCCCACTGCCCGGATGGTCCTAGGTTCGATGACCGGCGACGAAGGCGATGAAAACCTCATCAGCTGGTTCGTCAACGAAGGCATTTCACGAGACCGCCTGACTTTCCGCCCGCGCTCAACCATCGCTGTCTACCTGCAACAGCACTTCCAGGTCGACATCTGTCTCGATACCTTCCCCTATACCGGTTCGACGACCGTTCTGAACTCGCTGTGGATGGGTGTGCCCACCCTAACGATGGCCGGCAAGACCATGGCAAGCCGGGCAGCAACGGCATGGCTCGCCCATTCGGGTCTCGACGCGTTCGCGGCCGAAGATGCGGAAGACTTCGTGGCAAAGGGCGTCAAGCTGGCCTCCGACATCCCTGCACTCGCCAGCATCCGCACGGCGTTGCGCGAACGTTGCATGCAGTCAGCCCCATTTCAACCGGAAGTGGTTGCAAAGAGCCTTTCACGCGCATTTCGCACGATGTGGCAGCGCTGGTGTGACGGGCTCGCTCCCGCAGCCATCAGCACGGACGATCCGCAAGCAGCAAGCGGCGACCCGGTTCACACCGCATAACGGCCGTCATCCGTGACCCGGACTAAAAAACAGTAGCGAGGAAACCATGGGCTCAAGCGCTCCTCTTCGTGCAATCGCGTCGCTGGACGACGAACGCATTTATGTGACTCAGCCGCATCTGCCGCCGCTGGCCGAGTTCATGCCGTATCTCGAGAAAATCTGGAACAGCAAGATCCTCACGAATGGGGGGCCGTTCCACCAGCAACTCGAAAAGGCGCTCTGCGAGTATCTGGGTGTGGAGCACCTCGCGCTATTCGCGAACGGCACGCTGGCCCTCGTCACAGCGCTGCAGGCCCTGCGCATCAATGGCGAAGTGATCACGACGCCCTATTCGTTTGCAGCGACCGCGCATTCGCTCCTCTGGAACGGCATCAAGCCGGTCTTCGTGGATGTCGATCCGGACACGCTCAATCTCGATCCGGAAAAGATCGAAGCAGCTATCACGCCGCAAACGACCGCGATCATGCCGGTGCACTGCTATGGCCATCCCTGCGATGTGAAAGCCATCCAGAAGATCGCCGATAACTACAACCTCAAGGTCATCTACGACGCCGCCCACGCGTTCGGAGTGCAAACCGAAGATGGCAGCGTGCTCAAGCATGGTGATCTGTCCATCGTCAGTTTCCACGCCACCAAGGTCTTCAACACGTTTGAGGGCGGCGCGATCATCTGCCCAGACGCGAAAACCAAGCAGCGTATCGACCACCTGAAGAACTTCGGTTTCGTGGATGAGGTGACCGTCGTGGCCGCCGGCATCAACGGCAAGATGAGCGAAATCAACGCCGCCTTTGGGCTTCTGCAACTGCAACACGTCGACAATGCTTTGGCCAAACGCAAGGCGATCGACGCGCAGTACCGCGAGCTACTGGCTGACGTGCCCGGCATCCGCTGCCTGTTGGACGCAGGCGAAAAAGTCGCGAATTACGCTTACTTTCCTGTCCAGGTAGAAGACAACTTTCCGATCAGCCGCGACGCGCTGTATGAGCGCCTGAAGGAACACGATATCTATGCGCGCCGCTACTTCTACCCGCTGATTTCTGAATTCCCGATGTATCGCGGCCTGCCGTCGTCACACAAGGACAATCTGAGTGCCGCCAGCGCGGCGTCGAAACGGATCTTGTGCCTGCCGATCTATCCCGATCTAAACCCGGCACAGGTTGTACGCATTGTCAGTATCATCGCCGGCATGAAATGAGTTGAGCCGCGCTTAGAAGCGCGACGTATCCAATGCAAAACATCGTGCTTGTTGGGTCTTCCGGCCACGCCAAAGTCATTATCGACATCGTTGAAAAACAGGGGCGCTACCGGATCGCCGGCCTCATCGACGCTTTTCGGGCGGTTGGCGAAGCGACCCTCGGCTATCCCGTTCTCGGCGGTGAGTCCGATCTGGACAGGCTGGCCACCGAACACGATCTGCAGGGCGTCATCGTAGCGATCGGAGATAACAGCGTTCGCGCGAAAGTGGCCGGCAAAGTAGCCAATGTTTGTCCGCAATTGCCGTTCGTCAATGCGATACACCCGGCAGCCAGCGTCGGCAAAGGAACAAGCATAGGTGCCGGGACGGTGGTCATGGCCGGGGCCGTCATCAATGCTGACTGCCGCGTGGGTCAGTTCTGCATTGTGAACACGAAGGCGTCGCTCGATCACGATTGCATCATGGAGGACTTTTCGAGCGTCGCGCCGGGCGTGACCACCGGCGGCAATTGCCGCATCGGCAGCCACGCCGCCGTGAGTATCGGCGCCGTGTTGCGTCATGGAATCACGATTGGCGAGCACAGCGTGGTGGGCGCCGGGTCCGTTGTTGTTAAGGCAGTGGATGCTTTCTCAGTCACGTACGGCAACCCCGCGAAGAAGGTCCGGGGTCGCCAGCAGGGCGATAAATATCTTTAGCCGGAGACTGCGTGCTTTTTGACCCACAGACGCTCCGTCAGGCGAGGCAAGGCGGCCCTGTACGCTGAATGCGCCGCCTGCCCAGCGTCCGCGCCGGGCACATTCAGCGCCCCGAAACCCGGCGCGACGCTCGCCCCGGCTCAATCACCAGCACGTCACCGCCTGAACCGCCCACCTCCGCCACCGAACTGCCGCTGCGGTTGAAACTGTCCGCTGGCCCGCGCATTCCCAAGATCATGCCCCTGCTTGAGCGAGTCGAGATGCTGGGTCTGGCTGGCGCTCGGCTGAACCGGCTGCCAGCCGTTGGCGCTGTGCTGCTCCCAGCCGCCGCCCTGATCATGCCGGTAGACGTTGCCGTTGCTGCCCGCATACACATTGCCGTTGTTCCACGCGACCGAGTTACCGGTGTTCTTGTTGCCCACCACGCCGCGCGAGCCCGCCTGATGATCGCCGGAATTCGTGTTGCCGGTGACGCCCGCTTCGGCCACGCCGTAGCGGCCGGTCTGCGCGTTGTAGCCGGCGCGCTGCCCGCCCGCCGCGTAATCGCCGGTGCCCTGGTTGCCCACTACGCCGCCACGTCCCGCACCGCTGCGTCCCGTCGACGGATTGCTGAACGAGCCTTGCCGTCCGGCCGCGTAGTTGCCGTTGTACGCGTTCTCGACAGCGCCACGACTGCCCTGGTAATGAGCGCCCGTGTACGGATTGAAACCGGATACGGATGACCCCGCCCAGCTGTTGCCGGTCCAGCCGTTCCAGCCGCTCGCGTGGGTCACGGTGGCCTGCCCTCCCCAGCGGCCGTAAATATTCGCCTGGTTGACGTTCGCGTACTGCCAGCTCCCCCCCCCAATACGGACCCCAGTACGGCGACGGCGCGCCCCACGTAGCGCCGATCGCAAAGCCGAAGGCGAAGCCCATGGTCGTGCCGAGCGCGAAGCCCGCGCCGTAGCCATAGGTGGCCGGATAGCCGTAGTAGACCTCGCCGACATACGGCGCGTACACATAGCCGGTGCCGTACACGACGGTGCCGTCCGCATTGACGACCACACCCATATAGCCCGGCGTATAGCCGACCACCACCGTATCCGGCGTCGCCGAATAAACGTGGACGTAGGTCACGTAATGCACGGGCGAAGCCGCCGGAATCGTATAGATTGCGGCCGGCACGGTATCGGCGACATGCCACGGGCCACTCGCCGCGCTCGCGGTGAACCAGATCCCGTTGGCGACCGCGAAGAATTGCATAGGCGCCGTCTGGATCACCGGCGTCGCCGTGTTCACCGCATACGAAAGCGACGTGCCAGCAATGCCCACGAACTTCGGTGAACCGTCATAGACGACCTTCAACGTGGTGGTCTTGCGTGACACGGTCGCCGTCTGCGGGATGGCGGCGGCGATCGCCGCCTCCTTCGCCTGAGGTGTGCCGGGCACGGAGACGAGCGCGTTCGCATGCGGGTCGTCGGCAGCGATCTTCGCGAAATCGGCGGGCAGGCTCTTGCCGTCGACGAAGGTCCAGGGTCCGGAGAGGCCCGCTGCGGTGAACCAGCGGCCCGACAGCAGCAGGTAATAATGGTTGTCGCGCGGTTCGACGAACAGCGCGTGGTCGGCGTTGGCGACAGACAGAAGATTCGTCCCCTTCACCGGCTGCAGCGAAGGCTTGCCGTTCGTCACCACCAGCTCGGCCGGCTGCGCTGCGACTACAACGTCCGGCGCCTGCGCCGGCTTCTTGCCGTCGCCGGGCAACATCGGGTCGGACTTCAGATTCGTTTGCGCTTTGTTCGCCGCGGCAACCAGATCATGCTGCGGCGCTGCGTTCAGATGCCACGGGCCGTCGAGCGATGTCGCCTCGTACCAGTAGCCCGCGGCATTCAGATGCAGCGTGCCGCTCGCGTCCTTGAGCAGCATCGCGCGCGTGTTGATCAGGCGTTGATAATGCGTGTCGCCGAGCGCGCGCCAGTTCGCGTCGCCATCGACCAGCACGAGCAGCGTAGGGTGTTCGGCAAAGAGGATGTGAGGTACGTTGTTCTGCACCGCGAGGCCGGGTTCGCCGCCTTCGTGGGTGCTGGCATAACTAGCCTGCAGTTGTTCGAGCGAGGTCGTCAGGCCGTCTTTCGGAATGCGCGCCTGCAAGGCTGTTTTGACACCGGCGGCAGCGGACGGCGTAGCCGGCATGTCGACCTGGTCGAACACGATGTCGAGCAGTTGTACGGCCGAACTCGTCTTGTCGACTTCGGCACGCGCGGTGAAATGGGCGACGCCGTAGTTGGGCGTGGCGCTCTTCGCGCCGACAGCAAATGCCGCGCGCCCTTCGATCCGGTTGCCTTGCCACACTTCCACCTGCGGCTGATACAACTCGATGCGCTGCTGTGCGCTATCGAAGTCGCGCGGCCAGACCGTCGGCAGTGGCTGCACCATTGCAGCGGCGAGCGCCTGCCCCGGTGTGGCGAGTGTCACCGCAAGCGACGTGCAGACGCCGGCGAGCAACAGCAAGGATCGCTTCATCGTTGTTTTCATTGTGCATCGCTCCAATAGCATTGACGGCGGGATAGACCGGTCCGCTGATCGGCAAGGATGCGAATTCGCTCCTGCTCGCCGTCAGCGTGACCTCCAATATCAAGCAATGCCATCCTGCTCAGAGCTGACGCATCAAGTTTGCGTCGCGGCCATCGCCTCGACGGATTCGCTTTTTGCGCGCAGCAACTCGGTCAGGATTTCCATCGACCGCCCCTCGTCTGCCGTCAGGTCAACAAGGAAAAGGTCGTTATGTTTCTTTAACCACGGCATCGGCATGTCCCACCATTCAAGTTCGAGAAGTTTCTCGCGGATACGCTCGGAGAAACGGAACCGAACAAGGCGTGCAGGGCTGCCTACATAGATGCCGTAGGGCTCGCTTTTAAAATTAGGCGGCACCAAGGTTCTCGCCCCGATAACGCAACCGTTTTCAATCGTGGAACCGCCAAGAAACATCGCTTCGTCGCCGATCCACACGTCGTTACGGATTACCGTGTCGCTGTACTGAGGCGGGGGTACGTTGTTCAATCCACTACCGAAAACGCTAAGCATCGACGTCGAAATCGTCCGCATGTCGTGCTGCCCATTCAGCAGGAACTTCAGTCTCAAGCCACCCGCGACGAATTTTCCGACTACAAGCTTCTGCAACCCGGCGTCGTATTTGGCGATCGAGCCAACACCGATTCCCGAACCCTTGCCGATAAAGAAGGTTCCAACCTTCGCTTCCTCATCCAACCAATCGCGAAAGAAGTTATTCGGGATCGTCGAGATCGATCCATCCCGATACCCAAGCACGATAAAAGCCTTCGAAAAGGGGTGTTGGGACTGAACTCCGATAAAGTCATCTGATGTGGTTACGTTCATGGTGGTCCGCAAAAGGTGGTTCGCGTCGCGTCGCCGGCCACGCCTCAACATTGAGGTCGCGAACAGCAACGATGGTCCCGAACAGCATATCGGCGGGCGCGACAGCGCACTTCGCCGAATAGGGGTGCATTTCACGACCACTTCGATGCGTAACCACGTTTCACGGGTCACCGCCAGGCGCTCCCCACCTGCACATAAAACGCGTTCTGCCCCGGCCCGTGCGCGACGTCGATCCCCATCGTCACGCCGAGCTTGCGAGCAATCAGATAGCGAAAACCAGTGCCGAAGCCAAACGCGGTGGGCGCATCCGAAAACGAATGCAGATGGCCATAGGCCTTGCCGGCCCCGCCAAAGCCGAGCACCGACCAGCGCGGCGTGACGTTCCAGCGAATTTCGGCTTCCGCGGTAAGCTGATTGCTGTCCTGGAACTTCGCATCGGACACACCGCGCAGCGAGACATACGGCTGCGCAAAAAACGGAATGTTTCCTTGCGAGAAACCGGTGTCGGCACGCAGACCGAGCACCCAGCTCTTCGACAGCGGAATCCACTGATAGCCGCGTGCCGTCTGCTCCTGAAAGTTGGTAGAACTGCCGAGGCCGCCGCGCGCGAGGTCCGCTTCGAGCTCCGCATAGGTGCCGCTCGACGGATAGAACATGTTGTCGCGCGTGTCGTAGTCCACCACCACCCCGCCCTTGGCGACCCGCTGATCTTTCTCGAACTGCCGAATCCCCGCCGGAATGCTCGCATCAAAGCGCGTGTTCGCGTCGAAGAAGGTGTAGCGCGGGCCGACGTACCAGTGGCTGTTGCCGATCCGGAACAGCACCTGCTGCACCACGGCGATACCGTCGAGCTGGTAGGCGCGCGGCTGGTTCTGGATGCCGTAGTAGTTCAGATGCAGCCCGACCTTGCCGACCACGCCGAGATAGCGGATGTGGTCGTCATCCCACGTGTGGAAATGCATCAGTCCTGCGCCCCAGCTATGCGTGCCAGTCGCAAAACCACCCAGGCCGGTGATGTTCGGCGGCGCTTTGGAATCGTCAGGCGCATCGGCGCTTTTCTTCGGCAGCGAGAAATAGAGCAGACCGAGCCCCAGACCATAGCCGACCGCCGGTTCGGTGATGAGCGTCGGAACCGGCAGCACGCCGCGATGCGTCAGCAACAGGTTGCTCAGGTCGAACGCGCCGTCCTCGGGATCGGTGAATTTCGACTCGGCGTGGCCGTGGCTCGCCGCCAGAAGCAGCGCCACGGCCAGCGCAGATGCACGCAGCGCGCAGGGGTACGGCGCGCCGATGCTGACTGACTTGACGGAGGGCGACGTGGCGCACAAGGAATAACGGCTCACCAAACGCATGCTCCGTTACTTGAAGGTGGCACTTAGCGAAAGCTCCACCGCATTGCCCTTCGGCCGGTCGCTGACGTTGAACTCGTTGACCCACCGCAGCGATGCCGACACCGGCGTTTTCTGGACCTTGCCCGACCACGTGATCATCGGCCCGATCCCCCCCGAATGCCCCTGATTGCCGCCGGTGAGCTCGGCAAGCCCGCCGCTGTCATGACCGAGTTGCTGAATAT
>NZ_WOEY01000051.1 GCF_013177695.1 Paraburkholderia solitsugae
ACATGTTGAATCTCCGAAGGCTGAAACCTTGACTAGGGCAACATACCGAAGCACCACGCCAGTGACAATCACTATCCTTGCCGTTAAGTGCGGCGCAGAACCAAGCGCGGGTTGCTCCCAGTATTGAGCTAATTTCGGGCGCGGTAAAATTTCAGGTTCTGCCGAAGCGGACCATAAGTCCGATCAGGTGATCGATATCCATACACTGGGGCGCAATTTTGAATAGTGCACAGCAGCAAGACGGCCTGAAGCGCGGGCTTAAGAATCGCCACATCCAGCTGATCGCGCTGGGCGGGGCGATCGGCACCGGCTTGTTTCTCGGCTCCGCCAGCGTGTTGAAGGCAGCCGGCCCGTCGATGATTCTCGGCTACGCGATCGGCGGCATCATCGCCTTCATGATCATGCGCCAGCTTGGTGAAATGGTGGCGCAGGAGCCGGTTGCCGGTTCGTTCAGCCACTTCGCGTACAAATATTGGGGCGACTTTCCCGGCTTCCTGTCCGGCTGGAACTACTGGGTATTGTATGTGCTCGTGAGCATGGCCGAGCTGACCGCAGTCGGCACCTACGTGCATTACTGGTGGCCGGGGGTGCCCACGTGGGTCTCGGCGCTGGTGTGCTTCGCCATCATCAACGCGATCAATCTCGCCAACGTCAAAGCGTACGGCGAAACCGAATTCTGGTTTGCGATCATCAAGGTCGTGGCGGTGATCGGCATGATCCTGTTCGGCGGCTATCTGCTGATCAGCGGCCACGGCGGGCCGCAAGCCTCGATCACCAATCTCTGGGCCGACGGCGGCTTTTTCCCGCATGGTTTTCACGGCCTGTTCATGATGCTCGCGGTCATCATGTTTTCGTTCGGCGGCCTCGAGTTGATCGGCATTACAGCCGCTGAAGCGGCCGACCCGCAGAAGAGCATTCCGAAGGCCGTGAATCAGGTGATCTACCGGATTCTGATTTTCTACATCTGCTCGCTGGCGGTGCTGCTCTCGCTGTATCCGTGGAATCAGGTGGCGGCCGGCGGCAGCCCGTTCGTGATGATCTTCTCGCAGATCGGCTCGACGCTGACCGCGAACATCCTCAACGTGGTGGTGCTGACCGCGGCGCTGTCGGTGTACAACAGCGGCGTGTATGCGAATAGCCGCATGCTCTACGGTCTCGCGGAACAGGGCAATGCACCGCGCGCGCTGATGATGGTCGACCGCCGTGGCGTGCCGTATATGGCGATTGGCTTGTCGGCGCTCGCCACGTTCACCTGCGTGATCATCAACTATCTGATTCCGGCCGAAGCGCTCGGTTTGCTGATGGCGCTGGTGGTGGCCGCGCTGGTGTTGAACTGGGCGCTGATCAGCCTGACGCATCTGAAGTCGCGCAAGGCGATGGTGGCGGCAGGCGAGACGCTCGTGTTCAAGTCGTTCTGGTTCCCGGTCAGCAACTGGATCTGCCTCGCTTTTATGGCGCTGATCCTCGTGATTCTGGCGATGACGCCGGGCCTGTCGGTCTCGGTGTGGCTCGTGCCCGCATGGCTGGTCGTGATGTGGGCCGGCTATGTGTTCAAGCGCCGGCGCGCAGCGATGCATGGCGGTGCGCGAGTGGCAAGGCAGTAAGGCGGATGATGGGCGCCGGGGCCGTTGGCGTCGGACCGCCCAATGTCGAGAAGAGCTTCAATATGCGGCGGAACGTCACATATTGCTTAGGCAATTATTGCCTAAGCTGATAAGTGCAATGTCGCATGTCAGGAGCCGACCATGAACACCATCATCGAACACGACGCACGTTTGGACTTGTTGCTATCGATCGCGCATGAAACGCTCGGCATCGCGACGTTCGAACTGAGCGGCAAGGCGAGCGCGGATTTACGCATCGTGCGCGTCAATAGCCTCGCGAGAGCGCTGGAAGCGGCTTACGATGCTGGCCTCATGACCGGCCGTCGAGTGAGTTCGAACGGAAGTCTTGCAGACCAACACCAGTAATGCGGTTTCAATGCCTGATTTCGTTGCTTTACGAAGGGCAATAAAGGCAGGGCAACAAAAAGCCCCGCGCAGCATGGCTGGGCGGGGCTTTTTGATTTTACACGGTACTGCTCTCGAATCTTTTTTGGTGCCCAGGGCCGGAATCGAACCGGCACGCCTTGCGGCGGGGGATTTTGAGTCCCCTGCGTCTACCAATTTCACCACCTGGGCAGGTCTTCAAGCGCACGCGTCGCAAGTAGGGCGCGCGGCGAAGACGCAGATTATGGCGGAAAATTCGACGACGGGCAAGCCGGTTGCCTTCTTCTCCTGCTCAGCCATCAAACCGTGCGTGAAAAACGTTCGAGCGCTTGCTGGCCGAGATAGCGGTCGAACACCATTGCGATGTTACGCACGAGCATGCGCCCGGCCATCTGCACTTCGAGCGTGCTGCCGCCTATCGACACCAGTCCGTCCTGCTCGAAGCCGCGCAAGCGCTCCAGTTCCGGCTCGAACGTATCGGCGAAGCGGATGCCGTATGCGGCTTCGAATTCATCGAAGCGCAGTTCCAGATTGCACATCAATTGCGTGATCACATCGCGACGCAGACGGTCGTCCGCGGTGAGGCGCACGCCGCGCGTGATCGCGAGCTTGCCCGCATCGATTGCCGCGGCATAGCCGGGCAGGTCTTTAATGTTCTGCGCGTACACGTCGCCGACTTTGCCGATCGACGACGCGCCGAAACCGATCAGATCGCATTCCGCCCGCGTGCTGTACCCCTGGAAATTCCGATGCAACGTGCACTGTGCTTGCGCGCGCGCGAGTTCGTCTGTGGGCAGCGCGAAGTGATCCATGCCGATGTAAACATAGCCCGCGCCCGTGAGCCGCTCGACCACCCGTTGCAGGATCGTGAGGCGTACGTCAGGTGAGGGCAGCGTGGCCTCGTCCATCTGCCGTTGCATCTTGAAGAGCTGCGGCATATGCGCATACGCGAACACCGAAAGGCGATCGGGCGCGAGCTCGATCATCGTGTCGAGCGTACGGCTGAAGCTGTCGACCGTTTGATGCGGCAGCCCGTAAATCAGATCGACGCCGATCGAGTGGAACCCCGTGTCACGCGCGGCTTGCATCACCGACGCGGTCATCTCGAGCGGCTGAATGCGATTGATCGCCTGCTGCACCACCGGATCGAAATCCTGCACGCCGAGACTGAGCCGGTTGAAGCCGAGCGTGCGCAGATGCGCAACGGTCTCGGGCGAGGCTTCGCGCGGATCGACTTCGATGGAATATTCGCCTTCGGTATCGGGCAGCAACGTGAAGTGCTCGTGCGCCGTTGCCATCAGTTCCGCCATTTCATCGTGCGACAGGAAGGTGGGCGTGCCGCCGCCCCAATGCAATTGCGACACGGGGCGCCGCGTGTCGAAACACGCCGCCTGCAAAGCCATTTCACGCTTCAGGTGCTCGACATAGGGACGCGCGTGCGCGCGGTTTTTCGTGGCGACCTTGTTGCAACCGCAGTAGAAGCACACGGTGTCGCAAAAGGGGATGTGGAAGTACAGGGAGAGGTCGGTGGCAGAAGCCCCGGGGTCCGCGGCGCGCAAATAGTCGGCGGGATCGAACGCGTCGCGGAACTGCAAGGCGGTCGGATAGGACGTATACCGTGGACCGTTCGCGTTGTATTTGGCGAGCAGGTCGGGGCGGAATAGCGTGTTGGCGGTGGTCATGGGGCGCTCGGGTTTGACAGCCACCCTTGAAGAGGCACGAGCCGGCGGATTCTCGGGACCGGATCGAACAGCGCAGACGCCTCTTGAGCGTGGCCTTTCGTATCCGTCCAGTTTACGTGAGCGACCCGTTGCCGGATTGTGTAAAAAGGTCGCACGGGATGCGATGGCACAATGCGGGTCTGGTGTTGCGTTGTCTGTTTTTGAGTTCAGGAAAAATGTCGTGACTGATGTGCCGAATAGCATTGTGAAGCGCGAGTTCCCATTCGATGTGGCCGGTCATGCGTGCCGTCCCGATTGCGGCGCGTGCTGTATCGCGCCGTCGATTTCGAGCCCGATCCCTGGTATGCCGAATGGCAAGCCGGCGGGCGTGCGCTGCGTGCAACTCGGCGACGATCTGCGCTGCGCGATCTTCGGCCTGCCGGAGCGGCCGGCGTGCTGTTCCGGTCTGCAACCGCAGGTGGAAATGTGCGGCGCGAGCCGCGGCGAAGCACTCGCATGGCTCACCCAGCTTGAAACGCAGACGCAACCGGAACCGGCGGTGCGCCGATAGCGCGCGGACGGTTCCGCTACGTCATCCACCCGGACAAACAAGCCAACGTAACCGCATGGTCGAAAAGGCTTCCACAGGAGATTTCGCATGACTCGACCCGCAGCGCCGACCCGGCGCCGCTTCCTGCTTGCCGCACTGACAGGCTCTACCGCGCTTGGCATCACCGTGTCGCTGGCGGCCTGCGCGACGCCCATCTTTCCGTTCATTCCGTCGCACTACACGTTCTCGCAGCAGCAGGTGCAGGAGGCGGTGCAGCGCAAATTCCCATATCAGCGCACGGTTTCGCAAGTGTTCGAGGTCGCGCTGACCAATCCGGTGGTCGGCTTCCTGCCGGACGCGAACCGCGTCTCGGTGAAACTTGATGCGCGGCTCGTGAGCCCGTTCATGCCGCAGCCGGTCGACGGCGTCTTCACGCTGTCGAGCGAACTGGCCTATGACGCCGCCAGCAAATCGGTCGTGCTGAAGTCGCCGAATGTCGACAACGTCAGCGTGAGCGGCGGCGCGCAGGCTTACACGCAGCAGATCAACGCCGCAGCGGCCGTGCTTGCCACGCAGTTGCTGACCAACTACCCGATCTACACCTTCAAGCCCGAACAACTGCAATTTGCCGGCGTGAACTACGAACCCGGTACAATCACAATCCTTACAAACGGCATACGCGTACAAATCGTCGAGAAATGACGCTGCGCGCGGCCGGCAGGGCCGCGCGCGCACCGTGTTGACCCTGTTCATATCGACTATCTACAGCGATGAGGGTCACGGATGGACTGGCTAATGGCTTGCAAGGCGCTGATTCTGGGCGTCGTCGAAGGGTTGACGGAATTTTTGCCGGTGTCGAGCACCGGCCATTTGATCGTCGCGGGCAGTCTGCTCAATTTCACGGATGACCACGCGAAAACCTTCGATGTCGTGATCCAGCTTGGCGCGATTCTGGCCGTGTGTTGGGAGTTTCGCCGTCGCATCGGCAGCGTGGTGGTCGGCTTGCCCAGCCGGCCCGACGCAAGGCGTTTTACGCTGAATGTGATCATTGCGACGATTCCGGCCGTCGTGCTCGGCTTGCTGTTCGAAAAGGCCATCAAGGCGGCGCTGTTTTCGCCGGTGCCCGTCGCGTTCGCGCTGGTGGTGGGCGGGGTGGTGATCCTGTGGGCGGAAGCGCGCCAACGAGCACGCGGTGACGCGGCGGCGCGCGTTCAGCACGTTGACGATTTGAGCCCGTTGGATGCGTTGAAAGTCGGCCTTGCTCAATGTTTCGCGCTGATACCTGGCATGTCGCGCTCGGGTTCGACGATCATCGGCGGGATGCTGTTTGGCCTCGAGCGGCGTGTGGCTACGGAGTTTTCTTTCTTCCTCGCGATTCCGATCATCTTCGGTGCGACGGCGTACGAGCTCTATAAAGACTGGCATTTACTGTCTGTCGACGCGCTCGGCAGTTTCGCGCTCGGCTTCGTGGCTGCCTTCATCAGCGCCTTCGCCTGCGTGCGCTGGCTGCTGCGCTACATCTCCGCGCACGATTTCACCGTGTTCGCGTGGTACCGGATCGGCTTCGGTCTGTTGATCCTGCTGGTGGGCTATAGCGGCGCATTGAGCTGGGCGGACTGAGTCTCCGCTTGTCGTTCGGCTCATGAAAAAAGGTCCGCGTTTGTTTGCGGACCTTTTTCTTATGGCGAGCGAGTCGTTGCGTGCAGTTTTACGACGCGGCGCGCTTCCTGAACACCAGATCCCACACCCCATGCCCGAGCCGTAGCCCACGGCGCTCGAACTTCGTCACCGGACGATAGTCGGGACGCGGCGCGTAGTCGTCGGCGGTATTGTCCAGCGCGGGATCGGCGCCTAGCACTTCGAGCATCTGCTCGGCGTAGTTTTGCCAGTCGGTCGCGCAATGCAGATAGGCGCCCGGCTTCAGACGCGAAACCAGCAACGCGACGAACTTCGGCTGGATCAGCCGGCGCTTGTGGTGGCGCGCCTTGTGCCACGGGTCTGGAAAGAAGATATGAACGCCGTCGAGGCTGTCTGGCGCAATCATCTGTTCGAGGACTTCGACCGCGTCGTGCTGAATGATGCGGATGTTCGACAGGTCCTGCTCGCCCATCAGCTTCAGCAGCGCGCCTACGCCTGGCTCGTGCACTTCGACGCCGAGGAAGTCGTCGTCAGGGCGGTGCGAGGCGATCTCCGCAGTGGTCGCGCCCATCCCGAATCCGATTTCCAGCACGCGCGGCGCAGCGCGGCCGAACACGCTATTCCAGTCGGGTTGCTCTGGCGTGAAGGGCACAACGAAACGTGGACCGAGTTCGTCCATCGCGCGGCGCTGGCCGGTCGACACGCGACCCGCACGCGTGACAAAGCTGCGAATACGGCGTCGATGCAAGGTTTCTTCTTGCGGGGCGTCGGTGCCGGTATCGGCCGGTTGGCCTTCGGTTTCGGTGGAAGCCGGCGGAAGTTCGTCCGGCAGGCCGGCGTCGTTTGGATCGTGGATCATTGTCGATACTGCTACAAGGGTGAGGGCATGGCGGCTTGCATGGCGCGTTGCGAGGCACGTTTGCGCTTGCGCGGCACGGGCCGCAGTTCGCAGGCGCGGCGGTTCGCTCGAATCGGCATGCATGGCCGCTGCCACTACAAAAAAGCCGCCTTCATGGGAGGCGGCTCGTGCGGGATTCTGCTGACGGCTCAGCAGGAAGGTGGAGCGGGCATTACGAGTGCGCGTAAGGTAGCACACCCGAAAAGGGTGCGTCCAGACGGTGGCGGGCTTGAAGGGGGCTGAAACCGGCATCAATATTACGTTTTCA
The DNA here is from genome assembly GCF_013177695.1 of Paraburkholderia solitsugae. Lineage (GTDB taxonomy): Bacteria > Pseudomonadota > Gammaproteobacteria > Burkholderiales > Burkholderiaceae > Paraburkholderia > Paraburkholderia solitsugae. The sequence continues at coordinate 7,004 of NZ_WOEY01000051.1, forward strand.
TAACCGTGATTGCCATTCGTATGATTTAATCGCGTTGTAAGCCATCCCGTTGCAACGATTATCAAAACGAAAATCCACTATGGGCAAACACGTACACAATCATCGTGAGGCAAAAGCCGCCAAAACGGATAGGGTCGCTATCGATCCAACTGCGGTTCCGACCACCTCCCAGAATGCACTTCGCAAAGCTATGGGCATTGAAGGCGTTCCGCTCACGCAATGCAACGATTTACTGTGGCTCATGGCGCAGGAGTCGAGCGGCGTGGTGGACGTGCGCAATGGGAAGTCGTCCGCACGCGGGCTTTATCAGTTGTTGCGGCCTCAATATGAATTGAATCCGAATGGCGAAAAATCGTTGCGTAATGCCGTTGAGGAATGTCAGGGCGGGATTCGCTATATTCTCGGGCGGTATCACACCGCTGCATCAGCGCGGCTGTTCTGGGAAAAACACCACTGGTATTGAGCAATGAAAAAGTTTCTATTGATGGGCTTCGTGTCGGCCATGTGCTGGATGAGCGTCGCGCAAGCCGCTGATGCCGGTGTGCCGCGCTTTGAAGACTTCGCGGTGAACGACACATTTGCGGGCAAAGCGGCGAAAGTGCGGCTCGTATCCGCGGACGACAAGGAATATGCGACGCGTATCCGCGAAGCCAGCCGGCAGAAGCCGAACTTCGCCGGGCACTACGTGCTGGCAAGCTGGGGCTGCGGGACGTCCTGCGTGTCCACTGTGGTGATCGATGCGAAGACCGGCCGCGTCACGTGGCTGCCTTTTACGGTGTGCTGCTGGGACGTGGATGTGCAGGAGCCGATCGAATTCCGGCGCGACAGCCGCCTGCTGGTGGTTCACGGCAGCAGGAATGAAGAGGGTGGCGGGACGTACTACTACGCGTTGGACAAAGACAGCTTCAAACTGGTTAAGGTGGTTGAGAAGGCTGCGAAGAACTAGTGGCGGCTCGCGCAATGGCGTGTTGACACCGCGCCGGCTCATCGCGTCGTTGTGCGTCTTCTCGGATCAAAGGCTGGGAGGGTATGGCTGGCGGGAAATGCGACAGACTCTGCAGCAGACTCAGACCCTTTCGCGAAGCCGCCTGATCGATCGCCAGGCGGGCTGAAAAGAATCTGGAGCGGGCGATGGGAATCGAACCCACGGCTCTAGCTTGGGAAGCTAGGGTATTACCATTATACGACGCCCGCAGAGCGCATGATTCTACTCGGGAAGGGGCGGTTAGCGCAAATCGCGCTGCCACCGCCCTTGCCACAAGGCGCGCGCAGCGCCGTTCAGATCACGAAGTAGGTCAACTGAACAGCCGCACGCGTCACCACCATTAGCAGCACCTGCACGATCACGAACAGCAGAATCGGCGAGAGGTCGATGCCGCCAAGTTGCGGCACCACGCGGCGCAGCGGATTCAGGAACGGCGCGGTCAGCTGGTACAGAATGGGCATGGCCGCCGAGCGCGGATTGAGCCACGACAGCAGCGCCATCAGGATCGTCATCCAGATGATCAGATTCAGCGCCCACTTGATGACCGTCAGCACAGCGACGATCAGCAGTGTCGGCACGAGCGTGAGCGGATCGGCGCCTGTGAGCACCACCATCAGCACCACATAAATGATGGCCGCAATCAAGGCGGCGACAAGACTCGCCCAGTCGATGTTGCGGGTGCTGTGCAGGATGTGCCGCAAAGGCAGCACGATCCAGTTGGTGGCTTGCAGCACGGCGTTCGAGACGGGGTTGTACGGCGGCAAACGCACGACCTGCAGCCATGCGCGCAGCAGCAACGCGGCGCCGAACAGCGTAAAGACGGTATTGAGCAGAAAGCGGGCGATATCGCCAAACATCTCGTGTCCTTATCCTTCGGATGACGGCCGTCGATCGGCCGCGGGTGCCGGCGCGGACCGATCGGTGCGCCGGCGGGTTCATTTAGATTGCCTGCGCCGTTCCCGCGGGAGGGCGCGTGACGCGTCACAAATGGGGACGCGGTGGATCAATTTCCAGATGCTCGAGTCAGTCTAGTCGGCGAACCGCATGCCGGCCAGGCCGAACCCGGCCACGGGATATCACACAGAAATCTTGATTTCGCTGATCAGAATCGTGCCATTGCCGCCGTCCGTGTAATTCGGAATGTCGGCAACCAGCTGTTCCGAGGCCGGCTTGAAGACCTTGTAGAAGTCGTCCGCGCTTTCGAACAGAAAGTGACCTGCAGCGACATACGGCGGCGGCGTTCCCGGCGGCCCGGCATTGATGCCGACGTCGACCGACCAGCCTTTCAGCGACGGCCCGAACAGCTTCGCCGCGAGCGGCATGTGCGTGACGCAGTAGTAGTCCACGTCGAAGTGGCCGTTTTCCCGGTACGGATAAAGGATGCTGACCTTGATCATTGTGCGTTCTCGTCTGTTGGTCCCGAAGCGCGGCGCTGGCGGATTGCGCGCGGCGCCGGACGTCACATTATCACGCCTTACTTGACGCTTGCACCTGCTGCGGCCTGATTCAGCGATCGATTGAGCGATTCTTCCACCGCTTCGGCAATCGCCTCGATTGCAGCAGGCGGATTGGCGCCGCGTTCGGCCAGTCCGACCGCACGCCGCGACAGCAAACCGTACAGCGCGGCGTGGTCGCCGCCGAGGCCTTCCAGCAGTGCCAACTGCTTTTCCACGACTCCCGTATCGCCACGCGACACGGGGCCGGCGAGCGCGTTGGGCAGGCCTTTGTCGCGGGCGGTTTCGATAGTGCCGGAGAGCATCGGCAGCAGTGCGCGCAGTGCGTCGTCTTCGGCAAAGCCCAGCGTGCGCCATAGTGCGACGCATTCTGCGAGGCTGCACAGCGCGAAACTGGCGGCGTAATGCGCGGCGGCGTGATACAGCATGCGGCCGCCCGCTGGAATCGACAGCGGATGACAGCGCAGGGCGACGGCCAGCGCCGTTAGCGCGTCCTTGAGCGCGCCGTCGGCCTCGATTGTCACCGAGCAACCGGCGATACGGTCGATGTCGGCGAGATCGCCGCTAAAGAGGTAAAGTGGGTGAAATCCGCCGATCGAGGCGCCCTGGTCGCGTGCCGGGGCCAGCAATTCGACCGGCGAGGCGCCGCTGCAATGCACGAGCGCTTTGCCGTGTGGGCCGCTTGCCGCGTCCGCCGCGAACCGCAGAGTGTGCGCTGACGTACCGATACTGTCATCGGGAACGGCTAAAAAGACGATGTCTGCGGCGTCGACGACCTGTTGTGGATCGTCGAATGCCGCGCAATACTCGATTTGACTGGCGAGCCGGCTGGCCGAGGCTGCCGTGCGGCTCGCCACCGCCGTGACGGGATAGCCGGCGCGTGAAAAGCTTAGCGCAAGACAGCGCGCGAGCCGGCCCGCACCGATGAAGCCGAGGCGCGGCAGAGAGGGCTGGGACATGGTTGCCTGCTCCAGACGGGATACTTGAAAGAGAAAACAGAAGTATCGCGCATCCGTCCAGCAGTGGCGTGTCCCGGCGCCGGCATTCCTCTGATCAGTGCGCGCGCGATATGGCGCCTCTGGTCGGTCATCCGGGCGCGCGCGCCCCGCGGGTCCGAAAACTGCTCACAATTTCTCCATGAGCCGGTTTGGCAGTTGCTGTTCTGGGTTTTTCGTCTCGCAGTCAGATTCGGGAGGTAACGATGAATATTTTTTCTTACCGAAAGCACTTGCGGTTCTTGACGCACTCGCAGCGCCGTCGCTGGTGGGATCAGAAGAAGCGTCTGACGCCACGCGTGTGTATCAGCGGCGCGTATGTCCCGCCCAACGTCTCCAGAGAATTCGCCTATGTGAAGGTAGGCTGAAATACCGTCTGCTCACGTGTAAGAAATGCCCGGTGCGATTGCGCCGGGCATTTTTCATTTGAGCCGTCAGAATTGAAGCTAATTTGTAATCAAAGATTACTGACAAGTGAGGGCGCGAAGCCGCGAGACCCGCAAAGCAGTGGATTTGCGTCCGCTCGACCGCTGGCAAACCCTTAGTTCTCGGTCCGTTGCACGACGTGTCTGGCCGGCGCTGCGCCGGTGCACATTCCGACCCATTGCCGCCAATTGCAATTTGCAACAAATGCGAACATCTCGGCGCGGTCTTTTTCGATACATTGATTTCATAGCATGCAACGCATGCGAAGTCGGCGACCTTAGTGGGCCGCGCCAGGAGAATAAAAGTGAAAAAGATCGTTCCGTTTGTCGTTGCCGCCGCGCTCGGCGTGGGGTTCGCTACCGCTGCGGAAGCGCATGTCTCCGTCGGTATCGGTATTGGCATTCCAATCGCACCCGCCTATCCGGTTTATGCAGCACCGCCGCCGGTCTATTACGCGCCGCCGCCTCCGCCGGTGGTGTATGCCCCGGGCTATTACGCGCCGCCGGCAGTCGTGGTGGGTGGGTATTACGGTGGCTATGGCCGTCCTTATTATCACCACGGCTATTACCGTGGGTATTACGGCCACGGCTACTATCGCCGCTGATCGCAAGAAGCGCGCAGAGAGGTGTTGACGGCGTAACGCCGGCTTGATCGCCGGGTTACGCCGTTTGTGTTTTTACTGCGGCATACCAAAGCACTGGCGAAGCTGGGAGAATGGCTATTTCGCCCCCGCTCTGGAGAATTTCGCCGATGCAAGCGCTTCCCGCCCCCACTTTCGACGACGTACTCGACGCCGCTGCGCGTCTCGACGGCGTCGCCCACCGTACCCCTGTTCTAACCTCAAGCACGTTCAATGAGCGCACGGGCGCGTCGGTGTTCTTCAAGTGCGAAAATTTTCAGCGCATGGGCGCCTTCAAGTTTCGCGGCGCCTACAACGCGATTTCGCATTTCAACGAGGAGCAACGCAAAGCGGGTGTGCTGACGTACTCGTCGGGTAACCACGCGCAAGCGATCGCGCTATCGGCGCGCCTTGCGGGGATTCACGCGACGATCATCATGCCGCACGACGCGCCCGCTGCCAAAGTCGCGGCGACCAAGGGCTATGGCGGCGAAGTGATCAGCTACGACCGCTACACCGAGAATCGCGAAGAGATCGGCCGGCGGCTCGCTGAAGAGCGTGGCATGACGCTGATTCCGCCATACGACCATCCGCACGTGATCGCGGGGCAGGGCACGGCGGTGAAGGAGTTGATCGAAGAAACCGGCCCGCTCGACATGCTGTTCGTTTGCCTCGGCGGGGGGGGGGTGATCGGCGGCAGCGCTTTTTTGGCGGCGGCATTGAGCCCGGCGTGCACCGTGATCGGCGTCGAGCCCGAAGCCGGCAACGACGGCCAGCAATCGCTCGCGCGCGGCGAGATCGTGCATATCGATGCGCCGCGAACGATTGCCGACGGCGCTGCCTCCACGCACCTCGGCGACTACACGTTCGCCATCATCCGGAAACTGGTCGCGCAAATCGAAACGGTTAGCGATGAGCAGTTGATCGAGACCATGCGCTTCTTTGCGCAACGCATGAAGATCGTGGTCGAGCCGACGGGCTGCCTCGCCGCGGCTGCCGTGCTCAACGGCATCGTGCCGGTGAAGGGCAAGCGCGTGGGTGTGGTGGTGAGTGGGGGCAACGTCGATCTGGCGAAGCTGGCGCAGTATCTCGCCTGATAGGCTTTACCGCTTTACGCCGCGCGGCACACGTTGAAATCGATGGAACACGGCTCGCTATGGCGAGCCGTTTTTTCTAGCTTGCCACCGGGGCGGTTTGCACGATCAGATCGTGATACCCGTTCACGATCACGCTATACGAGAAGTACGCGAACAGCAGCGCCGACAACACGTGGCACGCGCGCAGCAAGCCGGTGCCGGCGCGTTTGCGGCCGTGGCTGCCGAGTCCGCAGAGAAAGATCGTCCAGCACAAGCCACCCAGGAAGAAGCCGCCGAGGAACACCGGCGCAGTCGTCACACTGGTGGCGCCGGCTTTCGCGATAAGCGCGCCGCCGACTGCGGCGAACCACAGAATCGCCGAAGGCGACGACATCGCCAGCAATACGCCGCGCAAGAAACCGCGCCATGGGGAAAGATGTGACGCTTTGGCGTCCGCTTCTCCGGCAACGGCCGGTGCCGACGCCGGGAACAGTGCTTCACGCGCCATCTTCCACGTGAGAAACAGCAGGATCGCCGCGCCGCCGATCCACACTACCCAGCGCACCGATTCGAATTGCAGCAGCGCAGCCATTCCCGCAAGCGCGAGCGCAGCATAAACCAGATCGCCGAAACAGGAACCGAGGCCCAACCAGAAGCCCGGTTTGAAGCCGTGCGACAGCGTCAACGAAATCATCGCGACGTTGACGAGACCGATATCCAGACACAACGACAACGACAGAAAAAAACCATCCGACATCATTGAAAAGGCATGCATCCGCGCAACCGCTCCATCAGTTTTGTTATTCAGACTTGTTCGCGCGCGAGCGATCCGGCGGGTGACGGGATCGCTTCGATGCCGACAGAATCCTAAAAATTCCAGAGTGTGATTCGGGATCTGTTTTTACAGTCCCAACTCATCCCACAAGGTATCGATGCGTTGTTTGACCGCCTTGTCCATCTCGATTGGGCGGCCCCATTCGCGATCGGTTTCGCCAGGCCATTTGTTGGTCGCGTCAAGTCCCATCTTCGATCCGAGACCGGCCACCGGTGAGGCGAAATCCAGATAGTCGATCGGCGTGCGGTCGACCAGCACGGTGTCGCGCGCCGGATCGATACGCGTGGTGATGGCCCAGATCACTTCTTTCCAGTCGCGGATATTCACGTCCTCGTCGACCACGACGATGAATTTCGTATACATGAATTGCCGCAGGAAGCTCCACACGCCGAACATCACGCGTTTGGCGTGGCCGGGGTAGCTCTTCTTCATCTGCACGATCGCCATCCGGTAGCTGCATCCTTCGGGCGGCAGATAGAAATCGGTAATCTCGGTGAACTGCTTCTGCAACAGCGGCACGAACACTTCGTTGAGTGCAACGCCGAGCACGGCGGGCTCATCGGGCGGTTTGCCGGTGTAGGTGGAGTGGTAGATCGCGTCGCGCCGCATGGTGATGCGCTCGACCGTGAAGACGGGAAACCACTCCTGCTCGTTGTAATAGCCGGTGTGGTCGCCATAGGGGCCTTCCAGCGCATGTTCGTAAGCCGCTGAGGCGCCTTTGAGCGGCCGTGGCGGCGCGCCTGCGGGCGCGGGCGAGGGCGTGCCTTCCTGTGGATAGATGAAGCCTTCCAGAACGATCTCCGCGCGCGCGGGCACCTGCAAGCCGTCGACGCCTGGCGTGATGCACTTCGCGAGTTCGGTGCGGCCGCCGCGCAGCAGTCCGGCGAACTGGTATTCAGAGAGCGTGTCAGGGACCGGCGTGACCGCACCGAGGATGGTCGCGGGGTCGGCGCCCAACACCACGGCCACGGGATACGGTTTGCCCGGATTCTGCAGCGCGAACTCGCGAAAATCGAGTGCGCCGCCGCGATGGGCGAGCCATCGCATGATCAGTTTGTTACGCCCGATCAGTTGCTGGCGATATATGCCTAAATTTTGTCGGCTCTTATTCGGGCCTTTTGTGACGGTCAGGCCCCATGTGATCAGCGGCCCCGCATCGCCCGGCCAGCAGGTCTGAATCGGCAGCTTTCCGAGGTCGACGTCGCTGCCCTCCCAGACGATCTCCTGGCAGGGCGGCGCGCTCACCGTTTTGGGCGCCATGTCCCAAACCGCCTTCGCGAGCGAGAACAGTTTGCCCGCGTCCTTGAGCCCCTTCGGCGGCTCCGGTTCCTTCAATGCGGAGAGCAGGCGGCCGACGTCGCGCAACGACTCCAGCGCCGCGCCATCGCCTTCACCCGCTTGCGCGTCGATCCCCATGCCGAGCGCGACGCGCCGCGGCGTGCCGAACAGGTTGCCGAGGACCGGGAACGCGTGCTGCTGCTGGCTCTCAAACAACAACGCCGGACCGCCCGCGCGCAGCACGCGGTCGCACAATTCGGTCATTTCCAGGACGGGCGAGACGTTTTGCGAGATGCGGCGCAGTTCACCGATCGTTTCGAGACGGCCGACGAAATCGCGCAGGTCTTTGTATTTCATCTGGTGCGGTAGAGAGCCGCGCAAGCGGCAAAAAGGAAGGGCGCCGCGGGGCTTCGCGGGGCCAAAACGATTGTCGATTTTACCTGTGTTGGCGGGCGCACGTAGATTGGCCCAACGGTCAACTTTGGAAGGGGTAATTGAGATAGCTCAAGAAGCGCGCGCCGCGCGGTTTTCGGCGGACTGAACACTGTTCATTATTACAATTAGTTATAGATTTGCTTATTTATAGTGTTGACGATCTATAAAACCCTGCATAGAATCCGTCCACATTGGTTGCAGGGCGTGAACCTTTTTACCACCGCCCCCGGTCCCTTCAGACGCAACGCGTCACCGCTTGCCGACCCCCTGCACGGTATTTGGCGGTCTTACTGAAGTTCTCGCCAGCGCCTGTTGACGCTGGTTTTTCGCGTGGGAGCCTCCGCCTGCATGTTTTTTGGCATGCCGCGGGCCTCTTTTCAAGATGGCTCCCCACAAACGGTATATGCCGTTTTCCCGACGTCGCTGCTGCCCTAACCAGACAGTGCGCGCGATGTCTTGACTCTGCGAACGTGTGTTACCGCCTGTTCAACTGGCGGAGTTCGCGGATCATGCAACATGGGAGATCTGAATGAACGCCTGGTTATCGTGGCGTCCCGATGAGCGTATCGCGCAAGTTGTGCGTGGTGCGTTGCGTCGCGGGACGCGAATGAGTCATCACCTGTTCAGCATCGTCGGTGGTATCGCCGTCGTGCTGGCCGTTACGCTGTGGCTGATGCCAGCTTTGCGCGGCACCCTTGCCGCCAAGCTGATGCCGGTCATTTCCGCCGCTGTGCAGGCCGGTCCCGCCCGTCTGCTGCAGGGCAACCCGCTGCCGGCTTTCGGGCCGCCTCGTGCGTCCTCTGACGAGGCGCTGTCCGCGAATTCGACCAGTAGCGACGCCACTGGCGGTGCGAACAGTCCCGTCACCGCCAGCAATACCAGCTACGACGGTGCCTTCGACGGCACCGGCACGTCCGGCACGGGCGTGGTGGCGGCGCTGAACGGCCTCGACCCGCGCACCATGCAGAGCGTGTCCGCACTGGCGCGGCTGATCCCGGCGCAGCGCGTCTCGGCCGACGCGCGCGACGATCATGTGCTGGTCTCGGCCCGCGAGCAGGATCTGGTTTCTTCATACTTGGCGCGGCGCTATCGCGTCGCTCAGGAGCCCGTTAGCGAGCTCGTGAAGGCAGCGTTCGACACCGGCCGCGAAGTCGGTCTCGACCCGCTTCTCCTGCTGTCCGTGATGGCAATCGAATCGGGCTTCAACCCGTACGCCGAGAGCGGCGTGGGTGCGCAGGGCCTGATGCAGGTGATGTCTAAGGTTCACTCTGACAAATTCCAGTATTTCGGTGGCCAGAGCGCTGCGCTCGAACCGTTGGCGAACATCAAGGTGGGTGCGCTGGTGCTGAAGGATTGCATCTCACGCGGCGGTTCGCTGCCGGGTGGTTTGCGTCTCTACGTCGGCTCGACCTCGCAGGACGACGGCGGCTACGGCGCCAAGGTGATGGCCGAGCGTGGTCGTCTGCGCGATGTGGCGCGTGGCCGCAAGGTGCCGATCAACGCACCGCAGGCGCCGGTTTTGACGGCGTCGAACACGGCGCCGGCTGCATCGACTAACGGCAAACGCGTGCAGGTGACGCTGGATGGCGGGCATCCGTTGAGCGCGGCAGCGCCCGTGAAAGCGCCGGTGTCCGATCAGGACGACGCCAGTTCCAATGCCACCAAGCATGTGGCATCGGCCTCGGAGCTGGGCGCTTGATGTTGATGTAACGCAGGTTGCCTGGCATGAGACGGCGGCAGGTATAAAAAAGGACACCTCGAGTGTCCTTTTCCTTTTGCGGCTGGCACTTGCGGTGGCCTGCTCGGCTGTGAGGCCCGCGTCACAGGCATTGCAATCCGCCGCGCCGGACCTTTTGGGGGCTCAACCCCACAGCGCTTATGCCTGTTCGGTCAATGCCGTCCGAAGAGCTTCGCCAGCCGCTCCACTGCTTCTTCCAGCTTCGGCAGGGCGGTGGCATACGATAGCCGGATGTAGTCCTTCGGCGCGTGCGTGCCGAAGTCCATGCCCGGCACCAACACCACACCTGCTTCGTGCAGCATCGCCTTGGTTAGCGCCGCGCTGTCTCCGGCCGCCTGATGCGCGACCGTGCGGCAATCGGCGTACACATAGAACGCGCCGTCAGGCATCACCGGCACCGAGAAGCCCAACGATTCGAGCGCCGGTGCAATGAAGTCGCGGCGGCGCTTGAATTCAAGGCGGCGCGCTTCGTAGATGGCGATCGTTTCCGGTTCGAAGCAGGCCAGCGCCGCATGCTGCGCGAGTGCCGACGCGCAGATGAACAGGTTCTGCGCGAGCTTTTCGAACGCGCCGACCATGCCGGGCGGCACCACCAGCCAGCCCAAACGCCAGCCGGTCATGTTGAAGTACTTCGAAAAGCTATTGACCGTGATGACGTCGTCACCGTACGAGAGTGCCGAGACGGGCTTCGCGTCGTAGCTCAGGCCCTGATAGATCTCGTCGACGATCGTAAAGCCGCCACGGGCCCGCACGGTTTTGACGATGCGTTCGAGCTCAGCGGGTTCGATCGACGTGCCGGTCGGGTTCGACGGCGACGCCAGCAGCACGCCACGGGTGCGCTCGTTCCACAGGCGCTCGACGTCGGCGGCAGTCAGCTGAAAGCGTTCGGCCGGCCCGCTTGGCACCATCACCGGCTTGCCTTCAGCCGCGATCACGAAATGACGGTTGCACGGGTAGCACGGGTCGGGCATCAGCACTTCATCGTCGCGATCAACCAGCGCCGCGCAAGCCAGCAGCAGCGCGGCAGACGCGCCGGCGGTGATGACGATACGCGCCGGATCGACGCTGACGCCGCAGAACTCAGCGTAATGCGCCGAGATCGCCTCGCGCAGCGCGTGCAGGCCGAGCGCATTGGTGTATTGCGTGACGCCGCGGCGCAGGGCGCTCGCGGCCGCCTCGATGACCGGCTCGGGGGCGGTGAAATCGGGTTCACCGATTCCCATGTGTATGATGTCGCGCCCATCGCGCTCGAGCAGCGCGGCCTCCTTGGCCAGCTCCATCACATAGAAAGGCTGGATGGCGTCGACGCGGGCAGCAAGCCGCACCAAGGGTTCGGTCATGGAGTTCATACGATCAAATCCAGTTCAGAAGCAAAAGCGGGACGGCGCTGCGCACATAGGTTCATGCGCGCAGCGCCGTCCTTGCAAGCACCCTACGCTCAATGCTTGCGAGCCGCCTGCGTTTCAGCAGCGCGCAGTTGTGCCGACAGCTTGTCCAGCACACCGTTCACGTACTTGTAGCCGTCCGCGCCGCCAAACGTCTTGGCGAGTTCGACCGCTTCGTTAATGACCACGCGATAGGGGATATCGACGTGATTCTTCAACTCGAACGCGGCGACCAGTAGCACGGCGCGTTCGACCGGCGAAAGCTGGTCGATCGGGCGGTCGAGGCACGGTGCGATGTCCGCGGAGAGCGCTTCCGAATCGCGGATCACGCCGTGCAGGATGGCGTCCAGATGTTCGTGGTCGGCCTTGTCGAAACCTTGCGCGCCGCGCAGCTGCGCGTCGATTTCACCGCCGGGCGAGCCCGACAGCAGCCACTGGTAAAGCCCCTGCGTGGCCAGTTCGCGGGAGCGTCGGCGTGCGCTCTTCATGCCTCTTCCTCTTCTTCGTCTTCTTCCTCGTCGTCACCGCCGAGTTGTTCGAGCGCGACGGCGAGGTTCGCCATTTCGACGGCCACGCGTGCTGCGTCACGACCCTTCTCGGTCATACGCGCGACGGCTTGCTCGTCGTTTTCCGTGGTCAGCACGGCGTTCGCGACCGGAATGCCGAAATCGAGGCCGATACGCGTGATGCCCGCGCCGCTTTCGTTCGACACCAGTTCGAAGTGGTACGTCTCGCCGCGAATCACCGCGCCCAGCGCGATCAGTGCGTCGAATTGCGCGCTTTCGGCGAGCTTTTGCAGCGCCAGCGGGATTTCCAGCGCGCCCGGCACGGTAACCAGCAGCACGTCTTCGCCGGTCACACCGAGGCGTTCGAGTTCTTCGATGCACGAATCCGCGAGACCGTTGCAGACGGGTTCGTTAAAACGCGCCTGGACGATGCCGATACGCAGTCCGTCGCCGTCGAGATTCGGTTGGTATTGTCCGATTTCCATGTGAATTCCGTAGTGTTTTGAGTTGGCGCTTAAGCGCGTGAATGGTCGGATCAGCCTTGTTGCGGAGCCTGTGCGGTGCTGCCCGGCATGGGGACGAAGCCGGTGACTTCGAGGCCGTAGCCCGACATGCTGCCCAGCTTACGGGGGTTCGACAGCACCTGCATCTTGCCGACACCAAGCTCACGCAGGATCTGCGCGCCGATGCCGTACGTCTTGAAGTCGACCGGCCGGCGTTTGAGCGCCTCGGCTTTCTCTTTCGAGTCGAACGCCTTGAATACGTCGACCAGATGATCCTTCGAATCCCCGCAGTTCAGCAGCACGATCACGCCGAGGTCGCGCTGGGCGATCTCTTTCATGGCCGCGTCCAGCGTCCATGAGTGCGTTGACTTGCCGACTTCGAGCAGATCCAGCATCGACAGCGGCTCGTGCACGCGCACCGGCGTGTCGTGCTCCGGGTTCGGCGTGCCGCGCACCAGCGCGATATGCGGCTGGCCGCTCGGCTGGTCGAGATACATCACCGCGCGAAACGCGCCGTGCGCGGTTTGCATGGTGCGTTCGCAAATGCGCTCGACGATCGATTCGGTCAGGCTGCGGTAGTGGATCAGATCCGCGATGGTGCCGATTTTCAGATCGTGCTCTTTGGCGAATTCCATCAGGTCTGGCAGGCGCGCCATCGTGCCGTCGTCCTTGATGACTTCGCAGATCACCGCGGCCGGCGTGAGACCTGCCAGCGCGGTGAAGTCGCAGCCGGCCTCGGTGTGGCCGGCGCGCACCAGGACGCCGCCGGGCTGCGCCATGATCGGGAACACGTGGCCTGGCTGCACGATGTGGTCGGCCTTGGCGTCCGCCGCGACCGCCGTGGCGATGGTGCGGGCGCGGTCGGCCGCCGAAATGCCCGTGGTCACGCCTTCGGCTGCTTCGATGCTGACGGTGAAGGCCGTGCCGTACTGCGTGCCGTTGCGATAGGTCATGAGCGGCAGGTTCAGCAGCTTGCAGCGTTCCTGCGTGAGCGTCAGACAAATCAGGCCGCGGCCGTAGCGGGCCATGAAGTTGATCGCTTCCGGCGTGACGAATTCGGCGGCGATCACGAGATCGCCCTCGTTTTCGCGGTCTTCTTCGTCGACGAGGATCACCATCCGGCCTGCTTTCAGTTCGGCGATGATCTCTTGAGTGGAGGCGAGCGTCATGTTGGCGGAGTTTTTCGAAGAAAGCGCGTATTTTACGCCACGCGCGCGCCCGCGTCGCCTGCGCCGGATGGCATAGGCCGTTTGGCCGGGCAGTTGGCTTGTCTGGTGGAGGTTTGACAGGGTGACGTTGCTATAATTCGTCGCGCCCGCGAGGGCCGCTTCCAGACAACAATTTCCCCCGCTAAACGTTCGAGACAGATCATGCCGCACTATCGCTCACGCACATCGACTCATGGCCGCAACATGGCCGGCGCCCGCGCCTTGTGGCGCGCTACCGGAATGAAAGACGACGATTTCGGCAAGCCGATTATCGCGGTGGTGAACTCGTTCACCCAGTTCGTGCCGGGCCATGTGCATTTGCGCGATCTGGGCGCGCTGGTTGCGAAGGAAATCGAAGCGGCGGGAGGTGTGGCCAAGGAATTCAACACCATCGCGGTGGACGACGGCATCGCCATGGGCCACGGCGGCATGCTCTATTCGCTGCCTTCGCGCGAGCTGATCGCCGACTCGGTGGAATACATGGTCAACGCGCACTGCGCCGACGCCATGGTCTGCATTTCCAATTGCGACAAGATCACCCCGGGCATGCTGATGGCCGCCATGCGCCTGAACATCCCCGTCGTGTTCGTTTCCGGCGGTCCAATGGAAGCGGGCAAGGTCAAATCGCCGACGGACGGCCAGGTGATCGCCAAGATCGACCTGATCGACGCGATGATCAAGGCGGGCGACTCCAGGGTCAGCGACGCCGAAGTGGCGGAGATCGAGCGCAGCGCCTGCCCGACGTGCGGTTCCTGCTCGGGCATGTTCACCGCGAACTCGATGAACTGCCTGACCGAGGCGATCGGCCTGGCGTTGCCCGGCAACGGCACGATCGTCGCCACGCACGCATGGCGCAAGGGCCTGTTCGAACAGGCTGGCCGTCTCGTGGTGGACCTGTGCCGCCGCTACTATCAGGAAGAAGACGCGTCGGTCCTGCCGCGCAGCATCGCCAGCAAGCAGGCGTTCGAGAACGCTATGGCGCTCGACGTCGCCATGGGCGGTTCGACCAATACCGTGCTGCACCTGCTGGCAGCGGCGCAGGAAGGCGGTGTCGATTTCACGATGTCCGACATCGATCGCATCTCGCGCAAGGTGCCGTGCCTGTGCAAAGTGGCACCCGCCACCGACAAATTCCATATCGAAGACGTGCATCGTGCCGGCGGCATTCCCGGCATTCTCGGCGAACTGGCCCGCGCGGAGCTGCTGGATCTGTCTTGCGGCAACGTGCATAGCGGCACGCTGGGCAATGCGATCGCCAAGTGGGACGTCGCCGGCAGCGCGGGTGAAGAAGCGCAGAAATTCTTCCGCGCGGCCCCTGGCGGCATTCCGACTACCGTTGCGTTCAGCCAGGAAGCCACGTACACGTCGCTGGATACCGACCGCAAGACCGGCTGCATCCGCAGCAAGCAGGACGCGTATTCGAAAGACGGCGGCCTCGCCGTGCTCTACGGCAACCTCGCGGAGAAGGGCTGCATCGTCAAGACCGCGGGTGTCGACGAATCACAATGGATCTTCTCCGGGCGCGCGCGCGTTTTCGAGAGCCAGGACGACGCCGTCGAAGCCATTCTGGGCGACAAGGTCGTAGCGGGCGACGTGGTCGTGATCCGTTACGAAGGCCCCAAGGGCGGCCCCGGCATGCAGGAAATGCTTTACCCCACGTCGTATCTGAAATCCAAGGGCCTGGGTAAGACCTGCGCGCTGTTTACCGATGGCCGCTTCTCCGGCGGTTCGTCAGGGCTGGTGATCGGGCATGCGTCGCCGGAAGCAGCCGAAGGCGGCACGATCGGTCTGGTGGAAGAGGGCGATGTGATCGAGATCGACATTCCTAACCGCAAGATGCACCTGGTGGTGTCGGACGAGGAACTGGTACGCCGTCGCGCAGCCATGGAGGCACGCGGCGACAAGGCCTGGATGCCGGTGAATCGTGAACGCGTGGTGTCGCAAGCCTTGCAGGCCTACGCGGCGCTGGCGACCTCCGCCGACCGCGGCGCCGTGCGAGACCTCTCGCAATTGAAGCGCAAGTGAGATGGAACTGAAGCGTATCCGACCGGCTCGTTGAAGCACGAGCCGTGAAGACGGGCGGCGTCCGCAACGGACGCCGCCCGCGTTTTTCAACCGCTCGAACCTACTGCGCCAGCGCTGACAGCAACTGATTCTTAACGATCGCTGTCGCCAGCGGCTGCCGGCCAAACTCGTACCAGCCGATATGCCGGCGCCACGTGGTGCCGGGAATCGGTTTTACATACAAGAGTGGGTCATCGTCCCACGCGGCATGCCGCAGGCGCGGCACAATCGATATCCCAACGTTTTGCCGCACCAGATCGGCAATCGCAGCAATCGAGTTCATTTCAAGCACGAGGTTGACCTCCACGCGCAAGCGGCGCAGCAGGCTGGTGACATGTGCGCCGGTGAGCGATGTCGCTTCGAAGCCAATGAACGGGAAGCGCTTGAGCAGCGAGGTCACCGGCGCGTCGGCCGGCGCAATCGCCGGATTGGCCAGCAGCACCAGGGGTTCGTCGTACAGACGCTCCCACAACTCGGGCAACGTGGTCGCCCTCGGCTCACTGATGATCACCGCCGCGTCGATCTCTCCGGCACGCACCTGACGTTCCAGGTCCGGGGTGCTGCCATGCGTGAGGCGCACATTCAGGCCAGGGTAAGACACCTTCAAGCGGATCACGTTTGCCGCCAGAAAGCCCATTGAGGAAACGGTCGAGCCTATCGTGATCGAACCCTCGAAGCTGCGCTCGTCGGCCACGCCGCGCAGCAGCGAGTCGTAGGCGGCGACTACCATGCGCGCCTGCTCGATGATCGAGCGGCCGGCATCATTTAACTGGATGCTGCGTCCGCTGCGGTCGAACAACTGCCGCTGGCACACACGTTCCAGCGTGCGCATCTGCGCGCCGACGGCGGCGTGCGTGAGCGCCATGCGATCGGCTGCTGCGGCCATTGTTCCGTGTTTCTCGATCGCCAGAAACGTCCGGAGCATACGAATTTCACTCATGCAAAACCTCCTGAAAGGCGGCCGGGAAGGGCGCAAACGACGCGTTTTCCCGGTGCCGCCGTGCGTTGCATGATCGCATAATACGAAAAAAAATCTTTCCTTTGCGACAAGAAAATAACGCTTTTTATTTTATTTCTCTCGCCCGAGAATCGGTTCATCAAGTTGAGCCGATGCCAGCAGCGCTGACGCGTAGCGGACCGGGCGTGGTGCCCGTAGTTAGCCTCTTCGCGACCTTCGACGCGTTCGACTGACTCGGTGCTTTCCAGGGTGAGGAGTCCCACACGATGTCGCAAATCCAGCAATTTCCTTTTGTCAGTGTGTCCGGCAAACCGTATGACCGCGGCGTGCAATACGGCCGCGCGGTGGCCGCGCGCGTGCATTTGAGCGCTTCCCGATATGGGCAGACGCTGCGCAATATCGGCTACAGCGAAGCGTCGCAGATGGCGCTGATCCGTTCGCTCGAACAGGCCATCGGCGAGTTTCAGCCGGCGTATCTGGAAGAAATGCGGGGCATCGCCGCCGGTGCCGAGGTGTCTTACGAGGACATCGTGATGATCAACGCCCGTACCGAGGTGCTGGCGAAGGCGCGTGTGGAAAAGACAATGCCGGCTGACGCCGAGGACGAAGACGGCTGCACGGGCGTGCTGGTGCTGCCTTCGCGTTCGGCGACTGGGCAACTGATCCACGCGCAGAACTGGGACTGGAAGGCCGATTGTGTCGATACCGGCATCGTCTTGCGTGTGCGCAACGACGACGGCCCCGACTTCCTGACGTTCGTCGAGGCAGGCGGCCTTGCGCGCAGCGGGCTGAATGCCGCCGGCGTGTCGATCACGGCGAACTATCTCGAGTCTGACCGCGACTTTACCCAGCTCGGCGTGCCGCTTTCGCTGCTGCGCCGACGCGTGCTTGAAGAACCGGTGTTCGCCAACGCGCTGCGCGTGATCGCCACAACGCCGAAATCATGCTCGAACAACATCATGCTCGGCATGGCCGAAGGCTTCGGCATCGATTTCGAGTGTGCGCCGAACGAGGCTTTCCCGATCTATCCGGGCGACGATCAGTTGATCGTGCACGCGAACCACTGGATGAGTCCGATCGCCCGCACGAAGCTCCTCGACACGGGCTGCGAGAACTCTCCGGACAGCTATTACCGCGACTGGCGCGTGCGTCAATTGCTGAACGCGGCACCCAAGGTGGATCGCAACGCAGTCAAGGCTGCCTTGTTCGATAACTTCGGCACGCCGCACTCGGTATGCCGTCCGCCACGCATGGGCACGCGGCACACGATGACGGCGACGGTTGCGATGATCCTCATGCATCCGGGCAACGCCGAGATGGATGTCGCGCCACTGCCCGCACTTAATCGGATCTTTACCCGTTACAGCCTGGACCACGAGCCGCTGTACGAAGCGACGTGAACGACCGTTGCCCGCGCGTGCGCCTTGCATCCCGCTTGAGGCGCCCACGACATGTTTGAGTCTGTGTTGGAGGAATGACAGATGCTTGATATTGCCCAGAAGCCGTCCAGCCCCGGTCACGAGAAAGCGAAGGCGCTGTACGACCTGGACTCGACCACGGTCTATGCCAGCCGGCACGATCCCCGCTTTCCCTACGCGTTGTATGTGCCGCACGAAATACTGACGCCTGATAACGATGTCGAGTTGGTCGTCGTAATGCATGGCACGGGACGGCAATTCACCCAATACCGCGATGCGTTCGCTCCGTTTGGCCGCTGGAATCGCTGCATCGTGCTATGCCCGCTCTTTCCGGTGGGTGTGCGCGGCGATGGCGAGCGCAACGGCTTCAAGCGTCTCATTGAAGGCGATATCCGTTACGACAAGGTGCTGCTGGACATGGTGAGCGAAGTCGGCGAGCGCTACGGCAAGCGTTTCGACAAATTCGCGCTGTTCGGCTACTCAGGTGGTGGACAGTACGTCAACCGCTTTGCCTACGTTCATCCCGAGCGCCTGTGGGCCGCGTGCATCGGCGCGCCGGGTAACGTCACCGTGCTCGATCAATCGAAAGACTGGTGGCTGGGAGTCGGCGGCTTCGAGCGGCACTTCGGCAAGCCGTTCGACGTCGCTGCGTTGCAGCGCGTTCCGGTGCAGATGGTGGTTGGCCGGGCCGATCTTGAAACCTGGGAAATCACGGTGCCCGAGGACAGCCCGATGTATTTGCCCGGCATCAACGACGCCGGGGCGACGCGGCCGGAGCGGCTCAGGACCCTCAAGGCATCATTCGAAGCGGCCGACATCCAGGTGCGCTTTGACGAGCTGGACAATATCGCGCACAACGGCATGCAGGTCGTCGAGGTGGTTCAGGACTTTTTTGCGCGGATACTGCGCGAGATGCGCGTCGGAGAATAAAAACATGTATACCGACAGCGAGGAGACAAAGATCCGGAAAGTCATCTTTTCGACTGTGCTTGGCGGCACGTTCGAATGGTTCGACTTCATGGTGTACGGCTACTTTTCGGGCATGATCGCGCGGGCGTTTTTTGGCGGCGCCGGTCGCGATGAATCAATGCTGCTGACATTCGCGACGTTTGCCGTCGGGTTTCTCGTGAGACCGATTGGTGGCGTCGTGATGGGCATGTATGCGGACCGTGCAGGGCGCGTCAAGGCGCTGTCGTGGATCATGGTCGCGATGTCGGTGGGTTCGCTGTTGCTGGCTCTGACGCCGGGCTCCGCGACACTGGGAATCGCCGCGCCGATATTGGTGGTGATCGGCCGCCTCGTGCAAGGATTCGCGGTCGGTGCGCAGTTTGCGCTGTCGTCGGTGACGATTTACGAGGTGGCGCCGCCGGGCAAGAAGATGTTCTACGGCAGTTTCAACATGCTGTCGTTGGGCATCGCGGCGATGCTGTCCTCGGGGTGCAGCTATCTGCTGTCGAGGCATCTGTCGCATGCCGAGATGGCGGAATGGGGATGGCGCGTGCCGTTCCTGATCGGCGCACTGGTCGGGCCGCTCGGCTTTTACATCCGGCATCATGTCGCGGAGTCGGAAGAGTTTCACCGGATGCAGGCACGTCCGGCAGCGCGGGCGCCCTTGGGCCAGCGCATGCGCGAATTCACCCGCGAGAATGGCGACGCGCTCGTCTGCGCCATGGGCGTGATGATTGCCGGTACTTCGCTGAACTACGTATGGAACGCGTATTTGCCAAACTACGCGCAGTACCAGTTGCATCTGTCCTTGAGCTCTTCGCTGCAAGCGGTGTTCGTCACGAGCATCATGGCGTGCGTGCTCTCGCCGGTATTCGGCAAGCTGGCGGACCGTATCGGCGCCTATCGGCTGTTCTGTTTCTTTATTGCCGGCTGGCTGACGTGTGTGTTTCCGCTGTTCTGGTATTTGCTGGACTCACCGACAGAAACGAGACTGATGGTGGTGCAGCTGATTGGCATGCTGTTCGTGACGCTGCAAGGGGCCGCGCATCCGGGGATGCTGGTGCAGATCTTCACGGTGCAGGGGCGTTCGACCGGTGTGGCGATCGCATATAACACCGCGGTGATGCTGTTTGGCGGGCTGGCGCCTTTGTATATTTCGGTGGTGTCGCGGTTCACGGACGCCCGTTTCATCCCGCCGAGCTATCTGTTCGGCACCAGCGTGTTGGCGATCTCGCTCGTGCTGGCGACGCGCACGGGGCGCCGGGTGTTGCGGGACGACCGCATTCAGCGGCGAAGCAGTGCGGCGTTGGCAGCGAATGGTTCAGGGTCGAGCGAAGCGGGCCGAACCTGAACTGGCAAGCGTGAAACACTTCTTCGTCAAAGCAGGCGCGGTTTTCAAGTAGTGGTCAGTCCATCATGACTCAGCGCTGCAGGCAAAGGCTGCGGCTCACAGGCGACCCGAAACTCGACGGTGAGTCGTATAGCTTCGGGAGACTGCAGGATGCGGAAATGACCGCACCCATTGACGGACACTATCTGCGCATCTTCTACCAGGCAGGCGTAGCTTGCGCCGTGCTCAAACGGGACGACCCTATCCATCGGGTCGTGAATCACAAGCGTGCGCGCCAGTATGCTGGGGGCAATCCGCTTGACGTTGAGCGCGGTGCTTCGCCGGATCACCCCATTAATTGCGCGGTGCGCTGCTATTTTTGGGTTTCAGATGAGTCTAGCGGCATTGAAGAGTTGCTGTTCGAGCGCGGATGATAGTCAGTTACCTTCGCGTGGTGTCTGCCGTAGCGGCGCTCCAACCATCTTTCAGTTGAATTGGCCGAGAACTCTTGCATTTGACGCGTTCAGGTTGCGTGGTTATGTCCACGATCGCGCCTATAACATGATCTGGCGGGCGCTATGGCGGTCAGTCTCAAACGCAATCGACGCCGTACTATCCTCGCTCTTGCATAATTCGTCATGCCGACGATCTTCGGCAGCTGAGATTATTCGGGGGGCGGATGTCGCGCGAATAAACTTCGCAACCTTTGTTGTGACTCTGAGGAGATGGATCCGTTTTCATGCATTTTGATTTAATATTACATTATTCATACGTAACTGTCGGCATGTAATATTGGTGCACCCCGAAATGGTGAAGTTATAAAGAGACCGGCTTCTAAAAAAAGATATGGCGTCAAAAAAAGTTAGATGATAAATTCGCCTGAAGGCATCGGCAGAACCTTCTTGAGAGAACTATAAATTTAGGAAGGATGGGGTATTCAACAAATTTCTTTGCTTCCAAAGTTTTGGGCTGGAGGATCACTTGTCGCTTAAGTGGGACGATCTATGCCTTTGCGAATAGGAATTCGTTGTTTGGCGGCTGGGGACGTGCGTTCGTTAACGGGGCTACTGACGGGGCGACAATATTGAGTTTGGGGCCCGGATTACTCTCATTCCGACGGAAACGTTTTTTGCGAGAGGTGCATCTATTGCGCGCCGACTCCCCAGTTTCAGGTTGAAAAGGGGCTTGTTAGGTAATCGTGATGACGTTTGGTGCAGAGCGCTATGAGACCTTTAATTAACAAGATGCAATAAAGCGGATTGGGTAGCGAAGCGGGTATTGGGAGGTTGAGGTGGCGTCGGGGCGTTTGCATATTTTAAATAATTTCTAGACGACTGGTTTCGAGATCTTCGAAATGCAAATTAGGTGGTTTCGGTCAGATTGGTTCGAGAGGGGCAAAACACAGGGAGGGATTTAACCTTGTGTATCTATCCTCGAGGGCGTCCGCCGGAAACCTGAGCGATGTTCTCCAGGCTCAGTCGTTTCAAATTGATTCGAAATTTGGTCCCGTAGCCTGTCCGGAGATCGGCAAATCCGGTACCGATTGTGTCTTCGGTGATGAAACGTTGCCATTGATATTTCAGGTGTCGCCAGACGATCTCGATCATGTTGAGTTCGGGGTTGTGGGCAGCCAGGTGGAACAGGAGTGCTCTATCATCGATCAGCCAATATTCTCGAGTCGCTTCGCCGGTAGCCTGATGGGTGCTGGCATTGTCCAGGACGATCGCGGGCGGCTACCCCTCTCCGGGGGCGAGCAGGTTGTCAATAAATCGCGTCACGTCCGGACCTTTGACGGTGTCGATATCGGTCGTGGATCAGTGTGTTCTTTCCGAAGTCGAACGCACCGAGCACGCTGCGTCGACACTGTGGATTCGGTTCGATCTCTTGAGGCAAGCCTCGCGGTGACCCGTTCCGTTGAACAGCGGGCGATCCGCAGAAGCCGGCGCTGGCGGGCCGTTCCTCATCAGCAGGAGCACCGATGCGCGCGTGCGGATGTCGCGATGGCGATGATTCATACCCAGTTGTTCCAAGGTCAGCTTTTCCACTCCGGTCAGCGTTAACTGGCATTTCGGCGTTACGCAGCTCCTGACAGCGTTGGGTACTTAACGCTCGATTTTCAAAGTCGATTACACAAAGAATTTATGTTTACTTCAAAATATCGCATATGAAAATTAATTTCAATGAAATTATGGCGAAAATCGTTTTGATTTTTCTGCTTGGTGTGGCGATAAATTTTATTTTAGGAAGGATTGAAATCCTGGACGGATCAATATGGAAAAGTGTTGTGGTGGGTGTATTATCCGTTGTTTTGGCTGAGGTTTTTTTTGACTATGCTAATAGAAAAGGAAATAACCAATGAATCATTCTATTGAAATCAGCAATCACTATCTTCGGGAGTTGACTGACCACGAAATTTTATTCGTGTCCGGAGGAATGGAGCAAGAAGGCCAGCCAAACCAAGATGCTGGTGCTGTAAGCGGTATAGTCTATGCAATTTTAACCAATGCAGTATATGGTGGAGTTGGCTCAGCGGTTACCGCAGGCTATTTGGGTGGTAATTGGGGTGCTGCTGGTATCGCGGGGATGCTTGGTGGGGCCGTAGTTGGTGGTCTCAAGCGCGTTACTGGCGGCAAATAAAGATAAATAGCAAATATTCCCCAGCACTGCTGGGGAATATTTGCTCTGCGGATACTTTAAGGGGGCGAACTAATCAACAAATTGTCTAAGTGTTCACGCAAAGTCGATTTGAAATTTCGGGCCGTATCCACGAATTAATATGGCAGTTTTTCGATTTATAAGTGACCGTGAAAAACTCGCTTGATTTCGATGCTTGAGCAGATGCCCTTCTAATCGGAATCGACTGCCCACCGGAAGTAAAAACAGCTAACCATACAGACTTATAAAAGCACTAATGCCTCAGCGACCGACACTCTTCCGTAGCGAGGCGCAAAACGCGCAAGGCTCCCGGGTAGTTGGCGAGATTCTCCTGATCCGCCCGCTGTCCTTTAAGTTTCTCACGGCAATTGAAGCGTGTATGGCAGCCTGCATCATTTTGCTTTTCGTCTTCGGTAGCTATACGCGCCGAACATCAGTTGAAGGCGTAATCACGCCTGATGGCGGTCTTGTCAAGGTATACGCGCAACAGGCTGGCGTCGTGTTGAAACTGAATGCGGCCGAAGGACAGTCTGTTAATGCCGGAGAGTCGCTGTACACGATCTCGACCGACTTACAAAGCACGGCGGGAGATACACAGGCCGCGCTTATTCAGGAAGCACGACAGCGCAAAGAGTCACTGCTACAGGAAATCGATAAGACTCACGTCTTGCAGGCCGACGAGCGCGAAACCTTGCAGGACAAAATCACCAGTCTGCGCGCCGAACTCTCGCGCGTTGAGAGTCAACTGGTTTCGCAGCGTACCCGCACCTCCATTGCAGCAGATGCGGCTAGCCGTTATGAGAACCTGCTTGCTAAAGACTACATTTCGAAGGACCAGGCCCAGCAGCATCAGGCCGACCTGCTTGACCAGCAGTCAAAGCTTGAGAGTCTGGAGCGCGACCGCACAGGCATGATGCAGTCGCTGCATGAGGCAAACAGCAGTCTTGCGGAATCGTCTCTTCAGCATCAGAACCAGATTGCACAGATTCAACGGGAAGTGATCGCCGTTGACCAGACTGTGATCGAGAGCGAGGCAAAGCGCGAGTTTGTCATTTCCGCCCCCGAGGCTGGTACCGTCACTGCTGTGATCGCACAACCCGGGCAGACAGTGGACATTGCACAACCACTCGTGAGCATCGTGCCTGAAGGCACGCACTGGCGGGCTTATCTGTTTGTGCCGAGTGCCGCTATCGGTTTTGTACGTGTCGGCGATCCCGTTTTGCTTCGCTATCAGGCATTTCCGTATCAGAAGTTTGGACAATACCAGGCAAGCGTAGTCTCCATCGCGCGCACCGCGCTGTCTGCAGCCGAACTCGCGACAAGTGGTATCCAGAGTGCGAGTGACCGCACGTATTACCGGATCACCGTTGCGCTGAAATCACAGACCGTTACGGCTTACGGCAAGCCGCAAGCGCTGGAGGCTGGCATGACACTCCAGGCGGATATCTTGCAGGAACGCCGCCGCCTTTACGAATGGGTGCTTGAGCCACTTTACAGTATGACCGGCAAACTCTAACCCGACTTCAACTCATGTCCCTTCTGGATCGTCTTTCCTTCGGCATTGGTAGCAAGTTGCCGATCATCCTGCAAACCGAGGCTGCGGAATGTGGGCTAGCCTGTCTCGCGATGATCGCGGGTTACTACGGCCATCACGTCGATATCGCAACACTGCGTGGCCAGTTCTCGCTGTCGCTCAAGGGCGCATCCCTCAACCGCGTTATCGAAATTTCGAGGCGTCTTGAACTCGGCACCCGTCCGCTCAAGCTGGGGCTGAGCAGCCTGAACCAGTTGCGTCTGCCGTGCATCCTGCACTGGAACTTCAGTCATTTTGTCGTGCTTCGGGAAGTAAATAGCCGCGGTGTAACGATTCACGATCCGGCGCGGGGTGAATGCAAGTTGACGTTCGAGGAAGTGTCGCGCTCGTTTACCGGCGTCGCTCTTGAGCTGTGGCCCACCGGCAGTTTCAAACCTCGTGATGCGGACCCAGCCGTCAGGCTGAGAACATTGATTGGGCCGGTCGCAGGGTTATATCGCTCGCTCGGGCAAGTCCTGGTGTTAGCCCTGGCGCTGGAGGTGTTCTCGCTAGTGTCACCGTTTTTTCTGCAATGGGTGATCGATGATGTGATCGTCGCCGCGGACCGCGATCTGTTGACGTTACTGGCACTGGGTTTTGGCCTTTTGCTGCTGATGCAGCAGGCTACGAGCGCCGTTCGGGCCTGGGCCTTGATTTACTTCGGCACAACGTTAAACGTGCAATGGCGTGCGAACATGTTTACTCACCTCCTGAGCCTGCCGGTTCAATATTTTGAGCGGCGGCACCTCGGCGACGTCGTTTCGCGTTTCAGCTCAATCGATACAATCCAGCAGACCCTTACCACCTCGTTTCTGACGGCGATCATTGATGGTGTGATGACGATAATCACACTCGCCATGATGTTCGTCTACAGTCCCATTCTCGGCATGGTCGCGCTTGGGACAATGCTTCTCTATGGTCTGTTGAGGTGGGCCTTGTATTCGCCGTTACGTCAGGCTAGTGGCAAACAGATCGTGCATACGGCGAAGCAACAGACCAATTTTCTGGAGACGGTTCGCGGGGTCAAGACGATCAAACTGTTTAACCGTCAGGGCGAGCGGCGGGCGGGATGGCTAACACTCCTGGTTGAACAGATCAATGCAGGCCTGCGTGTGCAAAAGCTGCAACTGGTCTTCCAGCAATTGAACGGACTGCTGTTCGGAATTGAGGGCATCTGCATCGTCTGGCTAGGCGCAAGGCTTGTACTCGACGGTCGTTTCACTGTTGGCGCGCTCATGGCATTCAACGCATACAAGATGCAGTTTGACGGTCGCGTGAGCAGCCTTATCGACAGGTTTTTCGAGGTCAAGATGTTGCAACTCCAGGGCGAGCGCCTGGCGGATATTGCCTTCGCACAACCTGAACCCGATACGGTCATGCGTCATGTGCCGGGAGAAGGGGATAACCTTGTGCCAAGCATTGAGGCCGATAATCTGACGTTCCAGTACGCCGAAGGCGAGCCGCAGGTTCTAAACGGCGTCTCGTTTCGCATCGAACCAGGCGAATCAGTCGCCGTCGTCGGGCCGTCAGGATGCGGCAAGACTACGCTTGTCAATGTGCTGCTCGGCATTCTCAGACCGACTGCCGGTACGGTGCGCATAGGTGGTATTGATGTTGACCGCCTTGGCATCGAGCGGCTGCGCTCGCTCGTTGGTACGGTCTTGCAGGACGACGTTCTGTTCGCCGGATCGATTGCCGACAATATCTGTTTTTTCGATCCGCAGGCTGATTCCCAATGGATCGCCGAATGCGCACGGCTCGCCGCAATCCACTCGGATATCGTCGCGATGCCGATGGGCTACAACACGCTAGTCGGAGACATGGGTACGGTCCTGTCGGGTGGGCAAAAGCAACGCGTGTTGCTTGCGCGGGCGCTCTACAAACGTCCCAGGATTCTCGTGCTGGACGAGGCAACGAGTCACCTGGACGTCCAGCGTGAACAGCAGGTCAATGCTGCGGTGAGCGCGCTTCAGATGACTCGCCTGATCGTCGCACACCGCCCCGAAACAATCGCGTCCGCGTCACGGGTCATTGTCCTTGACGCGGGCAAGGTGGCCTACGATCGACGGACGTCAGCACCTGCATCAACGACACCCGGCGCGGACGTCGCAGTGTCTGGTCGGTGAGGTCCATGTCGCATCGCCTCCTTCTCGCCGCGGGCATGGTGGTCCTGTGTCTCGCGCGGACCGCGAGCGCCCAGTGGCTAGACATTTACGGGACGAAGCAGACCATATCAGGTTCTCCGGCTGGGCCTCTCCTGATGAACGAATCATGTCTGCCCGAAGCGGCGGATCGTGCGCTGGGTCTGCAAGACGTGCTGCTGCAAGCGATCTGCGCGAACCCGCGAACGAGGCAGGCATGGGCGAACGTACGTGCTCAGGCGGCAGCTGTTGGGGTGAGTGAGGCCGCCTACCTGCCAACGCTCGATGCGACGGCGGGCATCGAGCGTGACACACTGGCGACAACCTACAACGCAAGTGCCCTCGGTGCGGGTTCGATTGCTTCATCGCAAAATTCGTCGAGCCGCTATGGAATGTTGAACTTCGGCTGGGTACTGTTCGATTTTGGAAAGCGCAGTGCTGATTTGCGTCAGGCGCGGGCTCTGCTGGCCGCCGCAAACGCGGCACAGGACGATACGCTCCAGGCCATCTTTTTTATGGCTGCTCAAGCCTACTACGACCTTAGTGATGCACAGGCATCACTCGAAGCCGCGCGCGCGACGGAGAGCACGGCACACGACAGTCTCGCCGATACAACCGCAAAGCACGGTGGCGGCGTTGGCGCCATGAGCGACCAGTTGCAGGCTGAAACGACCTACCGGCGCGCGGTGCTCGACCGTGTGAGCGCTGAAGGTAACGTGTCAGCCGCCACTGGAACGCTTGCGACCGCGATGGGACTCGACGCGAATACGCCTATAAGGATCAGTTCGACGGAGCCGGCGGTCGACAATGCGGCATTTGCGCAAAACGTGGATCAACTGATTGACGAAGCGAAGACACTGCAGCCTAAACTGTTTGCTGCGCGCGCCCGATTGGAAGCCGCACGCGCGAACGTCGATTCAGTGCGAGCGGGGGGCCGGCCCATTATTTCGCTTGTGGGTAACCTCACCGCAAATAATCCGTCGTATCAGCAGCAACCCGAACAGCTTCCCGTTACAGGTAGCAGGGGGAGCACGATTGGTATCCAGTTGACGATTCCTCTCTTTGAAGGCTTCGCATCGGGCTATCGGGTCGAACAGGCAGAGCAGCAGGCCGATGCCGAAGAGGCGAACCTGCAAAACACGGAACTACAGGTGTCGCTTGACGTATGGAAGAGTTACGAAAGTTTGCTGACAAACACGGAGAACCTTGGAATCTCTCAGGATTTGCTTACCGCTGCCGAGCGCTCGCTCGAAATTGCACGTGGGCGCTACAGGGAGGGCGTCGGTACATTCACGGAACTGCTGAATGCTCAGGTGGCGCTGACCGATGCGCGCAAGCAGCGCGTGCTTGCCGTCTCGAAGTGGCGGACCTCCCGGCTAAGACTGGCTTTAAGCCTCGGGAACCTTGGGTTCTGGTCTCCTTAGGGACAGTACACGGCCGATTCTTGGAAAGTCAATTTATTTCAACGGCTTATGGCCGTCCTGAGACGTGCTGAGCATCCGCTCCACATACCGCGCAATCAGATCGATTTCCAGATTGACCGGCGACCCCTCGCGCAAATTCCTGAGCGACGTCACCTGCACGGTGTGCGGGATCAGATTGATCGAGAATTCGCAGCCGTCGTCGCGATCATTAACCGAATTGACCGTCAGGCTTACGCCGTTAACCGTGATCGAGCCTTTGAAAGCCAGATAGCGGCCGATCTCGCGCGGCGCCAGCACGCGCAGTTCGTGCGATTCGCCGACCGGCGCGAAACGCGTGACCGTGCCGAGGCCGTCCACGTGGCCGGAGACAATATGGCCGCCGAGCCGGTCGTGCGCGCGCAGTGCTTTCTCGAGATTGACTTCGCCCGGCTCGCCCAGACCGACCGTGCAGTTCAGGCTTTCGCGCGACACGTCCACTTCGAACGAATGCGCGGCCTTTTCCACGACCGTCATGCAGGCACCCTGGATCGTGATGCTGTCGCCGAGCTGGACGTCTTCGAGATCGAGGCCGCCGGCTTCGACGTTCAGGCGCACGCCCGCATCGCCATCGGTGCCGAGGGGTTTGACTGATTCGATGCGGCCGACTGCCGCGACGATTCCTGTAAACATCGTGCTAATCCTTGATCAATTCGAAGTGGGTTGGGGGGCGGAATCGGTCCCGGCTTCAGGTGCCGGTTGCGGCTCGGCGCGGGGCACAAAGCGCGCGAGAATCCGCAGATCGTCGCCGATCCGGTCGACTGCATGGAAATTCAGTTGCATGCGGCCTTCGAGCGTTTCCGGCGCGTTCAGATTGAACATGCTCATCGAGTCTACGCCGAGCAGGCTTGGCGCGAGATAGACCAGCAGTTCGTCGACGCAGCCTTCGCGCAGCAGCGAGCCGTTCAGCTTGTAGCCCGCCTCGACGTGCAGTTCGTTCACGTTACGCTCGCCGAGCACTTTCAGCACAGCGGGCAGGTCGACCTTGCCCGCTGGGTTCGCCAGTTGCACGATCTCCGCGCCGCGATCACGCAGTGCGCTCGCTCGCTCGGTATGACGCTCATCGAGATTGCCGCAGAAAATCAGCGTGGGTGCGCCGGCCAGGATCTGCGCTTCAGGCGGCACGTCGAGCTGGCTGTCGATCAGCACGCGTTGTGGCTGGCGAGGCGTGTGGACGGCACGCACGGTCATGCGCGGATCGTCTTCCCTGACGGTGCCGATGCCCGTCAGGATCGCCGATGCGCGGGCGCGCCAAGCGTGACCATCGGCGCGTGCCGCTTCGCCGGTAATCCATTGACTCACGCCCGACGGCAAGCCGGTGCGGCCGTCCAGCGAAGCCGCCACTTTCATGCGGACCCACGGGCGGCCGCGCGTCATGCGCGACACGAAGCCGATGTTCAGTTCGTGCGCTTCGTTGGCGAGCAGCCCGCAACGCACTTCAATGCCGGCGTCGCGCAGCATCGCGAGGCCACGCCCGGAGACTTGCGGATTCGGGTCTTCCATCGCCGCGACCACGCGCTCGACCTGTGCTTCGATCAGCGCATGCGCGCACGGCGGCGTGCGGCCGAAATGGCTGCACGGCTCGAGCGTCACGTAAGCCGTGGCGCCGCGCAGATCATGGCCGCGCGAACGCGCGTCCTTCAACGCGCGCACTTCGGCATGATCCTGGCCGGCCGGTTGCGTGAAGCCTTCGCCGATCACCTCGCCGTTCTTGACAAGCACACAACCGACGCGCGGATTCGGATCAGTCGTATACATGCCGCGCTTGGCCAGCGCGAGCGCGCGTTCCATATGGACGAAGTCGGTTTGCGAAAACATCGGTATCCGGTCGGGTGCGGTGGCTAGGCAGTATTGAGTCTGGGTTTCGGCGGCTTCTGTGTCTCGTTGGCCTCAGGCCGCGAGCGAGGCGAATGCGCCGCGCGCTGCGTCGATCGTGGCGTCGATGATCGCGTCGTCGTGAGCGATCGAAACGAAGCCCGCTTCATACGCCGACGGCGCGAAGTACACACCCGCGTCGAGCATCTTGTGGAAGAACGCATTGAAGCGCGGCACGTCGCTCTTTGTGACTTCGGCGAAGCTGGTCGGAACCGATTCGGTGAAGTAGAGGCCGAACATGCCGCCGAGCGAATCGGCCGCGAACGGCACCTTCGCTTCGCGCGCGACAGTCGCGAGACCTTGCGCGAGACGCGTGGTGCGGGCGGAAAGCGTGTCGTAGAAGCCCGGCGCCTGGATCAGTTGCAGCGTCTTCAGACCCGCGGCGACGGCGATCGGGTTGCCCGACAGCGTGCCCGCCTGGTAGACGCCGCCGAGCGGCGCGAGGTGAGCCATGATGTCGCGCCGGCCGCCGAAGGCTGCCGCCGGCATGCCGCCACCGATCACCTTGCCCAGACACGTCAAATCCGGCGTGATGCCGTAGACCTCTTGCGCGCCACCCAGGGCGACGCGGAAGCCGCACATCACTTCGTCGAAAATCAGTACTGAGCCGTACTCGGTGCACAGGCGGCGCAAGGCTTGCAGGAATTCAGGCGTGGCGCGCACGAGGTTCATGTTGCCCGCCACAGGCTCGACGATCACCGAGGCGATCTCATTGCCGAACGCCTTGAACGCTTCTTCGAGTTCAGCGACGTTGTTGTACTCGAGCACCGTGGTGTGCTTGGCGATATCGACCGGCACGCCCGCCGAAGTCGGATTGCCGAACGTGAGCAGGCCCGAGCCGGCTTTGACCAGCAGGCTGTCCGCGTGGCCGTGGTAGCAGCCTTCGAACTTGACGATGCGGCTGCGGTTCGTGAAGCCGCGTGCGAGGCGCAGTGCGCTCATGGTCGCTTCGGTGCCGCTCGATACCATGCGGACCTGTTCGATCGACGGGACCAGCTTGCAGATTTCTTCGGCGATTTCGATTTCGGATTCTGTCGGCGCGCCGAAGGAGAAGCCGTTGGCCAGCACACGCTGGACCGCTTCCAGTACTTCCGGGTGGACGTGGCCGAGGATCATCGGGCCCCATGAGCCGATGTAGTCGATATAGCGTTGGCCGTCCGCGTCCCAGAAGTATGGTCCTTCGGCGCGCTCGATGAAGCGCGGCGTGCCGCCTACCGATCGGAATGCGCGGACCGGCGAGTTCACGCCACCGGGGATGGTGCGCTGCGCGCGCTCGAAGAGGATCTCGTTTTTGGACATGGTGATGGCTGGAATTTGGGTTGCGCAGCGGCGCGGGGGCTGTGGTTCTTGCGCTTCGCGCGGCGCTGTGGGTTTGGTGGGGAAATTGTACCGGAGTCGGGGGGAAGGGGTTTTGGGTTTGCCCCTGTGCTGGGGGTGAGATGCTGGTTCTTGGGCCTTTCCTTGAATTGTTATTGGTCTATTAGCGTTGCCCCTGTGCGGGGCGGCACTTACTTTCTTTGCCGCCGCAAAGAAAGATAAGCAAAGAAAGCGGCTCACACCGCCAGCTCATAAGCGGGTCCCCCGCGCAGCCACGGTAGTGGTGCATCTGGAATCTGTGTTCTCGCACGTTCAACCCTGGTGACAAGGCAGTCATACTTCCAGCGGCGCTGCGCGTGCTGTAGCGGTACTTCACCAACCCTGGGTCGGCGCTTAGACCTTGTGTACGCGTTTCGCTGCCGGTTGCTTCGTCGCAGGCTCCGCATTCGTCTTCGCGCGACCTTCTGCCGCGGTTTTTTCCGCTGCCGCCTTGTGAGCTGTTACCTTGCTGGAGCGAATGAGGCCCGTCGGCACGTCAAGCTGAGGCGGTTTGCGCTTACCCGTGAGCTCGGCCCAGCGCTTTTCCAACGCGCCTTCGGCGATCGGCTTGATCACCGTGCCCGAGCTTTGCGCGTCCCATGTTTGCACCGAAAACGGGTGCGTGCGCAACATCTCGCGTGGAATCACGACGCCCTCGTGGGCGTCGACCACCCAGTCGTACACGAAGTCGATGCACAACCGGTAACCTCGCTTCGTCGCCGGGTCGGGGACTTCGTACGGCGCACGCGTGACATAGCCGGAGCCGAAAATGCCCTTGGGTTCCTCGGCGACACGGTGCAGGAACACGCGGTCGCCCGGCAGGATGCCGCGGGCAAATCCGCAACCCCACACGTCAGCCACCGCTACGCCCGCGGCGACCCGCTTCGCCACGTCAGGTAACTCGGGCCACGGCCATTTCTTCGGGCTCCAGATCAGCAGGAAAGCAGTCATGTCAGAGGCGGGGCAGGACAGTGTGGAAGGGCGCAGCGGACAGGTCTGTGTCACGCCAGGAAGCGTTCTGGCGGCAGCTTAACTGATCGGCGGCGCGCCTGCCGCGGCGCATGCGTGGCCCGCCCAGCCAGGCACGGCGCGGAGGATGGTTTAGCCGTCGCGTACAATTGGGGCCGTCAAGTTGCTGTTTTCCCCGTTTCACCGCGTTTCGCTGCCGATGACGGCGCGGCGCTTCATCTGGATTCCCATGTCTCATGTCACCAGAAGCCGGCCCGATGGCCGGCTGATTCTGTTGCTCGGTGCGCTCGCCGCATGCGGGCCGATTTCCATCGATATGTATCTGCCGAGCCTGCCGACGATCGCGCAGGCATTCGCCATCAGCACCGGCGCCGCGCAAACCACGCTCACCAGCTTCATGTTCGGCTTTTCGATCGGCATGCTGCTCTATGGTCCGCTGTCGGACACTTATGGCCGCCGGCCCGTGTTGCTCGGCGGCATCATCATGTACGCGCTGGCGAGCGTGGCCTGCGCGCTGTCGTTTTCGATCGGTTCGCTAGTGACGTTCCGCTTCGTGCAGGCGCTCGGCGCGGGCGCGGCCTCGGTGCTGGCGCGCGCAATCGCCCGCGACGCGCACGGGCCGACCGATGCCGCGCGCGTGCTGTCGATGCTCGCCATTGTTACGTCGATCGGGCCGTTGCTCGCGCCGCTGATCGGCGGTCAGTTGCTGTTGCTCGGCGGCTGGCGTGTCGTCTTTGTCGTGTTGACGCTATTCGGTACGGTGTGCGCGGTGACCGCGTTTCTCAAGGTGCCGGAAACGTGGCCGCCCGAAAAGCGTGCGCATTCGGCGCTGCTGAAATCGTTCGGTGCATATGGCAAGTTGCTGCGCGATCCGGTGGCGTGGGGGAACATGCTGTGCGGCGGCATGGCGTTCGCGTCGATGTTCGCGTACATCACCGCGACGCCGTTCGTATACATCGAATATTTCCATGTATCGGCGCAGCATTACGGCTTTCTGTTCGCGCTGAATATCGTCGGCATCATGTTCGGCAACTTCATGAATACGCGCCTCGTCGGCCGGCTCGGCTCGCTACCGATCATTTCGTTCGCCGCGACCGTGAGTTGCATCGCGTCCCTGTTCGTCTGTCTTGTCTCGCTGACGGGGTGGGGCGGGTTGTGGTCGATCGTCTTCGGCCTGTTCTTCGTGGTCGGGGTGGTGGGGCTGTTGTCCGCTAACTGCACGACCGATCTGATGCATCGGTATCCCGTGAATGCCGGCGCCGCGGCCGCCGTGTTCGGCGCCGTGCAATTGGCGCTCGGCGCGTTGGCGAGCCTCGCAGTCGGACTCTGGCAGGATGGCTCGCCCAAAGGCATGGGCATCGTCGTGGGCGTTGCTGGCGTGTTGTGTTATGTCGGCCGGATTCTGGTCGTCAAATGGCACGGAATGAAGGTGCCCGTCGCTGCCGTTTGAGGCTGCTTGTGGCAGCTTGTGGCTGTATGAGGTTGTTTCAGGCGGGAATCCGTTGCTCAAGGCGGATCGTTGTTCCTTAGCCGAAACGCGCGGCAAGTTTGCGTCTGCGTCCCGCGCTAACCAGCGTGTCTACGGAAAACACCAGGTGTTGCGCGCGCGCTACCGTGCGATCCGATTTGCATTGCTATGATGGAGCCACTGTTCCTCGGAGCGGCAATCATGGCGATCAGAGATTTGATGAACGGCGAGCGGCAACATGCCGCCTTCGCCGAAGCGCAGAAGCTGGCAGACAGCGGCGCCTATCACGATTACACAGACATCGAATACGTCTTGCGCTTTGATTACGGTTTGTCTGATGTATCGGCGCTGCTCGACAGCCAGTTGATACATCGCGACCTGAATCGCCGTTGCGCCGATGCGCGTGAGAAGCTGGATGTGCCTGCTTAGCGTGTGACACGCACAGTGGGTGGCATGCAGCGTCCTGCGCGTAGTCATACGCCGCGAAGGCGCCATCCCTTTTGGAGTTGTATTCATGGCTGTTAGCCAGCAAGACCCGCGTCTGCCGCACATGGACAATCCCGCTGCTTTGGCAAAGCCGGGCGGTCATTACAGTCACGTCGCGATCGCGAATGGTTTTGTTTTCGTCTCGGGACAGTTGCCGATCAACGCACAGGGCGAGAAGCTCGCTGAAGCCTCGTTCGAAGTCCAGGCCGAACAGGTGCTGGCGAATGTGCAGGCGGCGCTCGAAGGCGCCGGCAGCAGCATTGCGCAACTGGTGCAGGTGCGTGTCTGTATCGCCGATGTCGAACACTGGGCGAGCTTCAATCAGATTTACGCGCGTTGGGCAGGCGAGGCGCGACCGGCGCGTGCCGTCGTGCCGGTCCCGCACCTGCATTACGGCTTGCTGGTCGAGGTCGAGGCAACCGCGCTGGTTTAAGCCGTTGCGGTGCCGAGGCGTGGCCGGTTCAGTGAATCACGAGCCCGTTGAACTGGGCATTGCCCACGCCGGACGCGATATTCACGCCGACGTTGCCGCTCACTGCCACCAGCGAACCGGCGCCGAGTTTCGCGGTGGTGTTGCCCGTCAACTGCGCGACGGTATGCAGATTCTGTTGTGAGGCGATCGCGGCCTGCGGTGTGCTGATGAGGGCGATCTGGTTGGCCTGCGCATTCAGCGCCCCGGCTGCGAGGTTCACGCCGATGTTGCCGCTTGCGCCTCGCAGCGCATTGGCGCCCACGATAGCCGCCGACGCGCCAGCTTTCGCGCTGCCGCCGACGTCTTGCAGATTCGACAGCCTCGCTGAGCCGAACACCGTTGCGCTATCGTCTTCGGACGGCGTCGTTGACGTGCCTGCAAGCGCGGACGATACGCCCGCGCTCGCGGCGACCCAAATCAGTGCAACGGCTAAAGTACGGACTTTCATGAGCGACTCCCTGGCGTGTGCTGACGGCACAGATAGTCCTGATATCGACCATGGGAGCGAAATGTTGAGGGAGGGGTTCCCCTTAATGCGGGCGGTGCCGAGAGATTGGCTGGTACGAGCTCGGTCAAGAACGAGCTTAGCCAGAAATTACCACCGCCCGCGGCCGCCGTAATAACCGCCAACGCCAACCCCCACGCTGACGCTCGGGGCAGCATAGTAGCCGGGGGCATATCCGTATGCCGGCGCGTAACCGTACGGCGGTGCGACGATACATCCGGAAAGGCCCAGTGCGAAACCTATCGCAACCAGTAATTTGAGCATGATTCCTCCCTGTTTATGACTTGGAGGAACCGGGCGAGGGATTCGTTCGGCCTGCCGTGTGACAGCAAATTACGAAACCCCGGTCTAATCGGGCTCCATTTACAGTTGCTTACCCGTTTGACACGTTGCGCAATCACTGTGCGAGTTCTTCAAACCGAACCAACCGGCGCAACGGCAAGACGAAGTTCCCGATAGGCCATCACCAGTGCGTCGAGGCTGAATGTCCGGTTCAGGCCGCTGGGATTTGGCAGCACCCATGCGCGGGCACCGCCGAATGCTGCCGGTTGCAGGCCCCAGTGGATGTCGCGCTCGCCGGACATGGCGGAGATCGCCATCTTTCCGAGGAAGGCAACACATTGCGGCGCATATCGTTCAATCTTCCGCTCGAATTCCGTCGCTGCCGCTTTGAATTCCCATTGCGATAGTTCGCCGGCCCGTGCAGTCGGACGCGAGACCGCGGTTGTCAGGCCACAGCCATATTGCAAAAGTGTGCGGTCGTCCTGGGGACTAATCTGTTCAGGCGTAAAGCCTGCAAGATGAACCACGCGCCAGAACCGATTGCCTCTGCCGGCAAAGTGCCGGCCGCTCGATGCCGCCTGGACGCCCGGATTGATGCCGCAAAACACGACCGATAAACCCGGTTCAAGGATATCGGGCAGACCTTGAAGTGAATCGGAGTGAGTCACGGATGGTGTAAGCCTTTTCATGAAGTCCATTCGAGTCGCCGCGCGGGAGCAACAGGCTACCTCAACGATACCGTCTTCTGATTGCATACTGGGGAGCACCTTTATACTCGACGCTCACGCTGCATAACCGCGTCGGTGGCGGTTTGGAAGTGCGGTTGACATCGAGGACCTACGCTAAACATATGGACCGGATCGACGCAATGAAGGTGTTCGTGGCCACG
The DNA here is from genome assembly GCF_013177695.1 of Paraburkholderia solitsugae. GTDB lineage: Bacteria > Pseudomonadota > Gammaproteobacteria > Burkholderiales > Burkholderiaceae > Paraburkholderia > Paraburkholderia solitsugae. Next base: position 43,296 of record NZ_WOEY01000051.1, read on the forward strand.
CTGGACGAAGGCAGCCTGGCTGGTGCCGGACGTCGGCTCGGGCGATCCCCGGCGGCGGTGAGCCGCGCCATCGCCTTCCTCGAAGAGCACACCGGAACGGCGCTGCTGCACCGGACGACGCGGACGATCCGGCTGAGTGCGGCGGGCGAACGTTATGCATCGGCCTGCCGGCGCATCCTGACCGATCTCGAGGAGGCCGATTTGCTGGTGGCAGACGAGCGGTCGGCGCCGCGGGGGCTGCTGACCGTGACCGCGCCTGTTGCCGCCGGTGAGGACGTGCTGCGGCCAATACTGGACGATTTCATCGAGCGCCATCCCGCTGTTCCGATCCGCCTGCAACTGCTCGACCGTCCAGTTAGCCTGATCGACGAAGGAATCGACGTGGCGCTGCGTATCGCGCATCTCGCGGACTCGACGCTGATCGCGATACCGGTGGGCGAAGTCCGCCGCGTCGTCGCGGCTTCGCCGCAGTACCTCGCCACCCATCCCGCCATCAACGAACCGGCCGATCTCGCGCATCATCAGATCGTCTCGATGACGCATTTCGGGCTGGATTCCTGGAGCTTTCCGCCGTCCGGCCGTTCGGCGATTCCTCAGGTCGTGCAGTTGGCCCCGCGCTTTATCGTCAACACGATCCGGGCGGCGATCGCTTCGACAGTCGCCGGCCACGGCGTCACCCGGATGTTTTCGTATCACATTGCCGAACAGGTCAAGGACGGGTCGCTGAAGATCGTGTTGCGCGATAGCGAGCATTCACCTCTCCCGGTTCACCTCCTGACGCCGCACGGACGCCTGTCGGTCCTCAAGGTGCGCGCTTTTGTCGATTTCGCGGCACCGCGTCTGCGCCAGCATTTCGAGCAACTGCAACACTTCACCGATACGGATTGAACCTTGCGGCGGAAGAATGTCTTCCGTATGACGGCGATTCTCCCTCAATTCGATTCAATCTAGACTGACTCCCATCATTGGCAGGGTACCCAGCGGGCGCCCGTATTCGGGAGGCAGTTATGGAACAGGCGATCGCTCATTCCTCATCAAACCCTTTGCAGGGGGCTTTGCGCGGCTATACCGAGCGCAACGAGACTTACTGGCGGCGCAATCTTGCCGTCTGCGTGATCGGGTCGTTCACAACGCTAGTCAGTCTGAGCATGCTGTTGCCGTTCCTGCCGTTGTACGTGCGCCAGCTCGGCGTCGAATCCCAGTCGGCGGTTATCCAATGGTCCGGGGTTGCGTTCGGTGCGACGTTTCTTGGCACAGCCGTGACCGCGCCGCTCTGGGGGCGTCTTGCCGATCGCTATGGCCGCAAGCCGATGCTGGTTCGCGCGGCGCTCGGCATGGCCGTCGTGATGTCGCTGATCGGCATGGCGCATAACGTCTATGAACTGGTCGGGCTGCGACTGATCGCCGGGCTCGTCGGCGGTTATGCGTCGGCCTCCACCGTCATGGTCGGCACGCAGGCGCCGCGTGAGCGGGCCGGCTGGGCGTTGGGCATTCTGTCGACCGGCGCGCTTGCGGGCAACCTGATCGGGCCACTGATCGGCGGACTGTTGCCGGGATGGATCGGAATCCGCGGCACGTTTTTCGCCGGCGGCGCGATGATCGCCATTGCCGCGCTACTCACCATCTTCGTCGTGAAGGAGGACTTTCATCCGGCTACTGACGCCAGGGGGCGGGGCGCCAATACGACCGTCGCGCCCACTCGTCGCACGGATTACGTGGTCGTGGCGACGATCCTCGTGACGGCGATGATGGTCCTGCTCGCCAATATGTCGATCGAGCCGATCATCACCGTCTATATCGGGAGCCTGAATGTTGGAACGGATCATCTGGCGCGCATCGCCGGTGTGGTGATGGCGTGTTCCGCGTTGGGCAGCGTCCTGACGGCGGCCCGGCTTGGCGCGCTTGCTGACCGCATCGGCAGCTGGAATGTCATCATCGGCTGCCTGGTGCTCACTGGTCTGGTGATGGTCCCGCAAGCGTTCGTCACCCAGTGGTGGCAACTCGCCGGATTGCGCGTATTGATGGGCATGACGCTCGCTGGCCTGTTGCCCGCCATTGCCAAGCTGGCGAGACAGTCGGTCGATGAGAGCAGGACCGGTCAAATGCTCGGCTATCTGCAATCGGCCCAGTTTAGCGGCCAGGTGATCGGCCCTGTGATCGGTGGCCAGATCGGGGTCCTGTTTGGACTGCACTCGGTGTTTTTCGTCACCGGCGCATTGCTGGCCACCTGTGCCGGGCTCGCTCAATGGGCGCGTATGCGTTAGCCGGCCCGAGTGCCGAATTGGACGATGTCAGTCACGCACAACGCGCGTGTCGCGTATTCACGGTCGGACTGACACGCTACGATCCTAGTCTTTCCATCAGGAAGTCGACGAAGCTCCGTACGCGCGACGACAGATGCCGCGCGTGCGGATAGATCAGGACGAAGGGTCGTGAACAACCGCCATAAGGGATGAGCAATTCCTTGAGCGTTCCGTCGGCGATGTCTTTGTCGACGATGAAGCGATAGGTCTGAAAGATGCCCGCCCCATGGCGCGCCAGGGTCACCCCGGAAAGCACATCGCCCGACGACCCGCAACCACCGTGCGTCATCATTTCTGTCTCCTTGCGTTTCTGGTTGAACACCCACAGGAGATTGCGGCCGGTACTTGGCCGCGCATACTGGATGCAGTCGTGATTGATCAGATCATCCGGCGTTTCCAGTTTGCCGGCGCTGCGCAGATAAGCCGGCGAAGCGACCACCACCAGTTCCGCATCCTCGATCTTTCGCGCGATCAGACCGGAGTCGCTCGGCGCACGTCCGCGAATGGCCAGATCGAAGCCTTCTTCCGCAAAGTCGATATTGCGGTTGCTGAGGTGCGCTTCGACCGTGACGCCGGGATAGCGCGCACGAAAGTCTGCAAGCAGGGGAAGCACCCGATAGTGGCCATACGGTGTCGGCATGCTGATCCGTAATACGCCTGTCGGTGTGGTTTGCTGCCCGGTTGCTTCACGCTCGGCATCGGTCAGCAGGCTAAGCGCCTGCCGGCATTGTTCGAAGTATCGCCTTCCTGCATCCGTCAGCCGGATCTGTCTGGTTGTCCGCACAAACAGGCGCACATTGAGTCGCGCCTCCAGACGCGCGACTGAACGGCTGACGGCGGCCGGCGTCACGCTTGCGGCGGTCGCGGCAAGCGTAAAACTCTCGAGTTCAGCCGCGAGACAGAACAGTTCAATACTGCCCAGAAGGACATCTTCAAATTGACGCTGCATAGGCTCTCGACGACCTTCGCTATCGCGCTTTTTTGCTCGGGTAGAAGGGCGCCCGGAACGGCCGCGGAGTGAACGCAACGGGCGGCGCGGTCGCCTTCGGTGCGGCACAAGGGGCCGTACAGAATATCAGGATATAGCGCGAGGGGCATCGAGGAGGACGCGGCATGATCAACCAGACAGACCATCCCGCCTTACTGCGTTGACTGGGTATCGAAAAGCCGATCATTCGCGCGCCGGCGATCGGTGCCAGCATGCCTGCACTGGCAGCCAGCGGCCGGGTTGATGACCCAGCTGGAGTTCGAAATGAAGGAGAGTACTAACCGATTGCCGAAATTCGCGGACTAGCGGGCAAGGCGATCGATGTTGTTCCGCGTTGCAGATGAATAGGGGCGCACGGGAAGGGGGCTTTGCCCGCTCCCGTTGCGCCCAGCGTTCATTCGACGAAGACCACCTGGCCTGAATCGCCGGACAGGTCCCGATGTTCAGGCCGGCTTCTGGCCTCGCTGCTTGCGATAGAGTTCGACCGGCAATCCACCCCAGCCCCAGTTCTCAGTGTTCACCTCCTCGATGACAACAAAGGTCGATTCGAGCGGCTTGTTGAGCACGTCGAGCAGTAACTGACTGACGCCTGCGATGAGCTGGGCTTTTTCGTCGGCAGTGACGGAATCGTTGCCGGGTTTGGACCCCTCGCGGGTAACCTGAATGGTGACGAAAGGCATGTTGCCCTCTGTGATCGTTGGTTGACTTGAAGGGCGCCGGCCAGCGGCGCCCGGGGGAATCAGTGACCCGTTATCAGTGGCCGGCGCTCTGGCCGCCGTCCACGTGCAGGATTTCGCCGGTCACGAACGGCGCCGCATCCAGATAAAGGACAGCGCCTACGATATCGCTCATCTCGCCCATGTGACCCATCGGATGCAGTGCGCCGAGCGCCGCATGCGTATCCTGCGGGTGCATCGGTGACTTGATGATGCCCGGCGAGACGGCGTTGGCGCGGATACCCCTTTTTGCGTATTCGATGGCAAGCGATTTGGTGGCCGAATTCAGGCCGCCCTTGGTCAGCGATGCCAGCACCGAGGGTACACCGTCGACTGCGTGGTCGGTCAGACTGGTCGTGATGGTGATCACGTGACCGCTGGCATGCTTTTCCATCTCGGCGATGGCCAGTTGTGTGATGTAGAAGAAGCCGGAGACGTTCACGCCGATAGCAGCCGCGTAGTCTTCCGCGGTATAGCGGGTGAAGGGCTTGGCGATGAAGATGCCAGCGTTGTTGACCAGCGTGTCGATGCGGCCAAAGCGGGCGACGCCCTCGGAAATCACGCGATGCGCGGTAGCGGGGTCGGCAATATCGCCTGCGACGGTCACGATATTGGGGTCGTCGGTGGGCCTGATCGAACGTGCGGTTGCGACGACGCGATAGTCGAGCTTGCGGAACGCGCTGACCAGTTCAGCGCCAATGCCTTGCGATGCGCCGGTAACGACGACAACTTTTTGTGATGTGCTCATGATTGAGCCTCCAGATGAGATGTTTGGGATCAGATGCTGATCGGGCCACGGGCTCCGATGGGTATGAAATCTAGGCGCATTGGCGCTGAACTCGAATACCCGCCATGGACAAACAGTCATGCTTGCCAGGTACAAATGCGTCCTGCGGCCGCCGTGCTTGGCGGCCAGCCCATGGTGGACGGACATCTGGAGAATTGAGCGCGAGATCCGTGGACACTCGCCAGGCGTCGTGGACGATTGCCGCGCTTCGTGGGGTGCCGATGGGCGACCGCTGCCGTGTCGCTTTTCGTGCGCTCGGCCGGGACGGTCTATTGCGGTACTGACAGGGCGAACTCGGGCCATGCCGCATCAAGCGAATCGCCTGTGATGTGACGGCCTTTCTGGAACGCTCGGGGAGGGGTGAAGTCGCCGCAAAGCCTTGTTGTGATGGGCTTTGCGGGATTGTGCGAGAACTTCTGAACAGGTGTGGTGGCGGAGGCGGTGAGATTCGAACTCACGGAAGGATCACTCCTTCGCCGGTTTTCAAGACCGGTGCCTTAAACCGCTCGGCCACACCTCCAAGCCGGAAATTGTAACCTGAAAAATCCTCGTTGCGGGGCTTGGCGGATCTGGAATTACTGCGGATCTTTCAGAAACAGCGCCTGCAGATCGTTCAGGAAGGCCTGGCCAAGCGGTGTGGGCGCAATCTTTTCGTGGTCGCGTGTAATCAGTTTGCGACGTTCAGCCTCCTGCAAAGCCGGTTCGATCGAGGTCATCGACAGCCCCGTGCGCTCGATGAAGCGGTGCACCGGAAACCCTTCCACCAGCCGCAGGGCGTTCAACATGAACTCGAACGGCAGATCGCGCGGTCCGACCTCATGCTCTTCCTGCACGGCCGTGCCGGCCATCGCCTGCTCGATGAAGGTAGTCGGATGCTTATAGCGCACCTGACGCAGCACGCGGTTCGGAAACGACAGTTTGGTATGCGCGCCCGCGCCGATGCCGAGATAATCGCCGAAGCGCCAGTAGTTCAGATTGTGCTTACTCTGCCGATGCGGCTGCGCATACGCGGACACCTCGTAGCGTTCATAACCGGCGGCCGTCGTGCGTTCGTGAATCCAGTCCTGCATGTCGGCGGAAGCATCGTCGTCGGGGAGCGCCGGCGGGAATTTCGCAAACAGCGTGTTCGGTTCGAGCGTGAGGTGATACAGCGACAAATGCGGCGGCGCGAACGACAACGCCGTCTCCACGTCAGCCTGACATTCCGCGAGCGTCTGCTGCGGCAATGCGAACATCAGATCGAGATTGAAGTTGTCGAAGGTGGTCGCGGCCACTTCGACCGCATGGCGTGCTTGCGTCGAGTCGTGAATCCGGCCGAGCGCCTTCAGATGCGCTTCATTGAAACTCTGGATGCCCACCGACAGGCGATTCACCCCGCTCGCGCGAAATTGCGCGAACTTGTCAGCTTCGAACGTACCCGGGTTGGCTTCGAGCGTGATTTCCGCGTCGGCGTCGAGCGGCAGCAGCGCGCGGATGTCGGACAGCATACGGTCGAGCCCGGCTGCCGACAGCAAGCTGGGCGTGCCGCCGCCGATGAACACCGTATGCACCTGGCGGCCCCACACAAGCGGTAGCGCCAATTCGAGATCGGCGCGCAAAGCGTCGAGATACTCGGTTTCCGGGAACGTGTCGCCTTTCCATTCATGCGAGTTGAAATCGCAGTACGGGCATTTGCGCACGCACCAGGGAAAGTGCACATACAACGCCAATGGCGGCAACGACGTCAGACGAATGCTGCCCGGCGACGTAAATGCCTTGATGACGCCGTTGCCGATATCGGCGGGCGCCTGTTTAATCGGAATCACGCTTCCTCCGTCAAACGCGCGAGCAGTTGGCGCAATGCAATCGCGCGATGGCTGCTGGCGTTCTTTACCGCTGGTTCGAGTTCCGCAGCGCTCGCATTCAGCGACGGCAGGAAGAAGTACGGGTCATACCCGAAGCCATGCTTGCCGCGCGGCGCATCCAGCATTTCGCCGTGCCAGCGGCCTTCGGCGATCAGCGGTTCGGGATCGTCCGCATGACGCACGAGCGCCAGCACGCAGTAGTAGTACGCGCGACGATCGGTTTCGCCCTGCAAGGCTGAAACGAGCTGCGCGTTGTTCGCTGCGTCGCTCTTTTCACCGCCTGCAAGCTGCGCGTAGCGCGCCGAAAAAACGCCGGGTGCACCACGCAGCGCGCGCACGCACAGGCCGGAATCGTCGGCGAGGGCGGGCAGGCCGGTGAGCTTCGCTGCGTGACGCGCCTTGGTCAGCGCGTTTTCGACGAAAGTCGGATACGGTTCTTCCGCTTCCGGCACGTTCAGCGCGCCCTGCGGAATCAACTCGATGCCGGCTGCGCCGAGCAGCGCCGCGAACTCGCGCAGCTTGCCCGCGTTGTTCGACGCCAGCACGACTTTCTTCAACGGCGAGTCAGACGCAACCGCGCCGTTGCCTTGACGAACCTCACTCACTCTTTTGCTCCAACGCTTCTTTCTGCTTCGCGATCAGCGTGTTGATGCCGTCGCTCGCCAGATCCAGCAGCGAATTCATTTCATCGCGCGAGAACGGCACACCTTCAGCCGTGCCCTGAATTTCGACGAAGCCACCCGCGCCCGTCATCACCACGTTCATGTCGGTGTCGCATTGCGAGTCTTCGTCGTAATCGAGATCCAGCACCGGCAAACCGTCGTACACGCCGACCGAAATCGCTGCGACGTAGTCGGTAATCGGCGAGCTTTCGATGCGCCCCGCAGCCAGCAATTTGGCCACCGCGTCATGCGCGGCCACGAACGCGCCGGTGATGCTGGCCGTGCGCGTACCGCCGTCGGCCTGGATCACGTCGCAATCGATATGCAGCGTGCGCGCGCCGAGCTTCTCGAGATCGAACACCGAGCGCAGTGCACGGCCGATCAGACGCTGGATTTCCTGAGTGCGGCCGGTTTGTTTGCCACGCGCCGCTTCACGGTCGCTGCGGGTATGCGTGGCGCGCGGCAGCATGCCGTATTCGGCGGTCAACCAGCCCTGGCCGCGGTCGCGCAGGAACGACGGCACGCTCTCGGCGATGCTCGCCGTGCAGATGACCTTGGTGTCGCCGAATTCGACCAGTACCGAGCCCTCCGCATGCTTCGTGTAGTGGCGCGTGATGCGCACGTCGCGCAGCTGATTGGCCTGGCGGCCGCTGGGGCGTTGGGTGTTATTGGTCATGTTGGGATCGGTAGGGAAGAAAAGCAGGAGGGAAAGCGCGATTTTACCGCCGATCGCGCCGGGCGCGGGGCGGCCTGTCCGTCGGACGGCTGCCTGCATGTGCCGGGGCTTTGCGCGGGGTAGCACTTCGCGCGTGGCGGTGCTCGTGTTGCCCGGGTGCGGCCCGCGTACGAAGCGGCCTCGTCGGTAAAAATGGGATAATGCGGATTCTCCGCTCCGCGTCTCGTACACGCCGGGCGATTCGACTCTCCGGCCATCGTCAAACGCATGGCCACAATCGCGAGAAATACGATGATCTACAGCATGACTGGCTATGCGAGCGCCACGCGCGAACTCGTCCCGGCCTCAGGCACAGGCGGCGTGAGCGTATCGGTCGAACTGCGCACGGTGAACTCGCGCTTTCTCGATCTGAACTTCCGCATGCCGGAAGACGTGCGCGTCTGCGAACCGACGCTGCGCGAAATGCTGATGAACAAGCTCTCGCGCGGCAAGGTCGATATCCGTATCAACCTGCAACGCAGCGAACAGTCGGCTAACGCGGGGTCGGTTAGTCGCGATGCGCTGACGCAACTCGCGCTGCTCGAGCGCACCGTGCTGTCGACCTTTCCGGAAGCAGGGCGTCTGCGCACCGGCGAAATTCTGCGCTGGCCGGGCGTGCTGGCCGAAACCGGCGTGGCGCCGGAAGTGCTGCGCGACGCGGTGCTGGCATGCGGCAAGCAGGCGATTACCGATCTGATCGACGTGCGTGCCCGCGAAGGTGCGCAACTGGCGACGGTGCTGCTCGCCAACGTCACCGAGATGGAAATGATCGTCACGAAGATCACGCCGCTCGTGCCGGAACTGATCGCCAAGCATCAGCAGAAGATCGTCGAACGTCTGCAGGAAGCGCTCGGTATCGCCGCGCCCGATACGGCGACGACGACCGTCTCGCGCGAAGAAATCAACGAACGGATTCGTCAGGAAGTGACGATGTACGGCATCCGCATCGACATCGCCGAAGAACTGTCGCGCCTCACGGCTCACCTGAACGAAACGCGTCATGTGATCGAGAAGGGCGGCAAGGTCGGCAAGCGCCTGGACTTCATGATGCAGGAACTGAATCGCGAAGCGAACACGCTCGGCTCGAAGGCGGCCGCGAAGGAACTGGCCGATTCGTCAATGACCCTGAAGCTGCTCATCGAACAGATGCGCGAGCAAGTACAGAATCTGGAGTAGGGCAGGAGCCTCGATAACATGACCGACCACACACGCGAAACCAGCGCACCGCGCAACCCTTACGCCGGTGCTTATCCCGGCAACCTGTTCATGGTGGTCGCGCCTTCCGGCGCGGGCAAGTCGACGCTCGTGAACGCGCTGCTCGCCGGCGACAACGCGATCCGTCTGTCGATTTCGTACACGACGCGCCCGCCGCGTCCGAAGGAGCAGGACGGCGAGCACTATCACTTCACGACGGTCGACGATTTCCTGACGCGTCACGCGACTGGCGAGTTTCTGGAAAGCGCGGAAGTGCACGGCAACTACTATGCGACCTCGCGCGTGTGGATCGAGGAGCAGATGAAGAGCGGCCATGACGTGCTGCTCGAAATCGACTGGCAAGGCGCGCAACAGGTGAAGAAACAGTTTCACAACGCGGTTGAAATTTTCATCTTGCCGCCGTCGCTGGATGCGCTCGAAGAGCGTTTGAAAAAGCGCGGCCAGGACGAACCGAACGTGATTACGCGCCGTCTGCTCGCAGCCGGCAGCGAGATGGCGCACGCGGCCGAAGCGGAGTACGTCGTGATCAACGACAACTTCGATCGCGCGCTCGGTGAACTGCGGTGCCTCGTGGCCGCGACGCGTTCGCGCTTCGCCTCGCAATACGCGCGCCACACGCAGCTTTTCGTGCAGCTCGGTATCCACCTGCCACACGCGTGAACGCGGCGGTGTGTCGAGCACATAAGGTAGAATAAGCAACATACTGAGAAGGAACCCAACATGGCCCGCATTACCGTCGAAGACTGCCTCAAACAGATCCCGAACCGTTTCGAACTCGCGCTTGCCGCAACCTATCGCGCGCGTCAGCTCGCTCAAGGCCACACGCCGAAGATCGAAAGCCGCGACAAGCCCACCGTCGTCGCACTGCGCGAAATCGCAGCTGGCCAGGTTGGCGTCGAAATGCTGAAGAAGGTGCCGGTTTAAGGCGCACTGTTCCGTTTTCGATTGCCCGTATTTGCCAGGCCTTTTTGCCACACCTAGTTGCATCAACGTGCAGACCGGCGTCCAACCCTAACCGCTACGGAGGCGAAAATGAGTGCTACCCCGCCCACCGCCACGGAAGTGGAACACGACGCTGACTCGCCCTCGTCTGCACGGAAGTACATCGACGCAGTGCTCGAACAGTCGTTTCGCCATCTGTTCGGGCCGACTGCCACGCCGGAGCAACCGCGCCGGCATGACGTCGTTTCGATCGCCAAGCTGACGTCCGCCTTGTCCGGCTATTTGCAGCCGGAAGAGATCAAGGACATCAAGGCGGCGTTCCATTTCAGCGACGAAGCCCACCTCGGCCAGTATCGCCAGAGTGGCGAACCCTACATCACGCATCCTGTTGCCGTCGCCGAAATCTGCGCCGGCTGGAATCTCGACAACCAGTCGATCATGGCGGCGCTGCTGCATGATGTGATGGAAGACCAGGGCGTGACCAAAGCCGAACTCGCCGAGCGATTCGGCGCAAAGGTCGCGGAACTGGTCGACGGGTTGTCAAAGCTGGACAAGATGGAGTTTCGCAATCGCGAAGAGGCGCAAGCGGAAAATTTCCGCAAGATGCTGCTCGCGATGGCGCGGGACGTCCGCGTCATTCTGGTCAAACTCGCCGACCGGCTGCACAACATGCGCACGCTGGGCGCGGTGCCGCATGAAAAGCGCCGCCGCGTGGCGCGCGAAACGCTGGACATCTATGCGCCGATCGCGCACCGGCTTGGCCTGAACAATACCTATCGCGAGCTGCAGGACCTGAGCTTCGCGAACTTCAACCCGCATCGCTACGCCACGCTCGAAAAAGCCGTCAAGGCCGCGCGTGGCAACCGGCGTGAGGTGGTCGGCAAGATTCTGGAGTCGGTGCAGCGCGCGATTGCCGACGCGAAGCTCAACGCCGAAGTCACCGGCCGCGAAAAAACCATCTTCAGTATCTATAAGAAGATGCGCGACAAGCAGTTGTCGTTCTCGCAGGTGCTCGACGTGTACGGCTTCCGTGTGGTGGTCGAAAGCGCGCTCGAGTGCTACACCTGCATCGGCGCGCTGCATGCGCTTTACAAGCCGGTGCCAGGCAAGTTCAAGGATTACATCGCGATCCCGAAGGTGAACGGCTATCAGTCGCTGCACACCACGCTGGTCGGCCCGTTTGGCGCGCCGATCGAGTTCCAGGTGCGCACGCGCAAGATGCACGAGATTGCCGAAGCGGGCGTCGCTGCGCACTGGCTGTACAAGAACGGCGGCGCGGATCTGAACGATGTGCAGAAACGCGCGCACCAGTGGCTCAAGTCGCTGCTCGACATTCAGAGCGAAGCGGGCGATTCGAGCGAATTTCTGGAACACGTCAAGATCGATCTGTTCCCGGATGCGGTCTACGTGTTTACGCCGAAGTCGAAGATCATGGCGCTGCCGCGCGGTGCCACCGCCCTTGACTTCGCGTATTCGATCCACAGCGACCTGGGCAACCAGTGCGTCGCAGTCAAGATCAATAACGAACTGCTGCCGCTGCGTACTGAGCTGAAGAGCGGCGACATTGTTGAAGTGATCACGGCGCCGTATTCGAAGCCGAATCCGGCGTGGCTGGGTTTCGTGCGCACGGGCAAGGCGCGTTCGGCGATCCGCCACTATTTAAAGACGATGCGGTTGAACGAGTCTGTACAGCTCGGCGAGCGTCTCGTCGACCAGGCGCTGAAGGGCTACGGGCTGGCGCTGTCGGACGTGACGCCGGAAGCCTGGGAAAAACTCGTGCAGTGGACGGGCAACAAGAACCGTCAGGAAATCTTCGCGGATATCGGTCTTGGGCGGCGTGTCGCCGCGGTCATGGCCAAGCGTATCGAAGTGCTGATGAGCGGCCGCGATGCCGACGACGACGGCTCGCGCGACGGCACAGCGCCGCATGCACCGCCGGTCGTCATCACCGGCACCGAAGGCATGTCGGTGCAGTTGTCCGCGTGCTGCCGTCCGATTCCGGGCGACGACATCATGGGCTACATCGGCATCGGCCTCGGCATGGCCATTCACACCACGGATTGCCGCGTCGCGCAGCGTATCCACAAGCGCGATCCGGGCCGCTGGATCGACGTGGCGTGGGCGCCGCAGCCGGGGCGTCTGTTCGACGTCGCGGTGAAGGTGCTGGTCAAGAACACCAAGGGCGTATTCGCCCGCGTGGCTGCCGACATCACGTCGGCGGATGCGAACATCGTCCACATCGCGATGGACGAAGACCTGTCGCAGGAATCCACGGTGCTGCGCTTCGTGATCCAGGTGAGCGATCGCGTCCATCTCGCCAACGTCATGCGCCGCGTGCGTACGAATCCGGACGTGATGCGTATTGCGCGTGAGCGGCCGAGCGAGGAAGGGCATCACCGTCACGACGGCGGGATGCGGATCGACCGCGAACGGGCGGATTACTGATCTGAGGCTGGCTGAGGGCTGCTCGACGAGAACGTCTGGCCGCCTCAGGCGGACCTCGTTCGAATCTGAACGCACCTGCGCCAGCGAGTCTCACTGGAACTTCAGGGAGAACGCTTATGAAAGTAGCTGACCTCACCGGCTTGGCGCTCGACTATTGGGTCGCCCGCAGCCTGCACGACTTCGTGCGCGAAATCTTCTTTACCGACAGCGGCGAAACCGTCTCGATCCGCGGCATCGACCGCGGCCGCCCATGGGATGGCCGTTTCACGCCGTCCACATCATGGGAAGCGGCCTCTGCGGTGCTGGAACGCGCGCAGCGGCTGGAGCTGCGTGAACGGGCCGTTCATGGCGCGGCACATTGCATCGCCGAATTCGAAGGCGGCCATCGACCCGTGGAAGGGCGGGGCGACTCGTTACGGGTCGCGCTGCTGCGGGCGTTTGTCGAAAGCCGTTTCGGCGATAGTGTGGACGAGGTGTTGTGGCAGGCGCAGGCTGTGACTGGCCCGCGAGCGGCGCTGATCGGCGAGGAAACGGAGGAGGATTCTTTTGAGGACGTGCCGAGTCCCGACGGACAGATCGGTGATATTCAGTCGATACCGCGATAGCAGCGGTGACACCGCCCGGGCCTGCGGGCTTGGCGGGGCGGACCGGATTAAGGAGAACCGGCCACGCAAAAACAAAGGGCCTTCCGATCGGAAGGCCCTTCATAGGTGGTGCGGCTGGCAGGATTCGAACCCACGACCCCTTGGTTCGTAGCCAAGTACTCTATCCAACTGAGCTACAGCCGCACGCTAAACAGGTGACGCTAATTTCAATGATACGCGATGAAATTTGTGTAAAACCGGGGTAAAACATAGGGCCTCCCCGGAGGGAGGCCCTCGAATAAGTGGTGCGGCTGGCAGGATTCGAACCCACGACCCCTTGGTTCGTAGCCAAGTACTCTATCCAACTGAGCTACAGCCGCACGCAGAAACGAGATTATAGCAAAGGTTTTCAAAAAGGGAAGCACGTAACTGCGATTTGTCTCATTGCCCTGATCGTGTACCCTTGATAGGCAGTCGCTTGCTGCAGTTAATGGACCATCATGAACAAGGCCTTTGTCAAAGAGTCGAGTGAAGAGAATGACGACGATCTCGACGTCGCCCAGCCCGAAATTCCGCCGGGTACGAAAAACTACATCACGCCCGCCGGATACCGGCGTATGCGCGATGAACTGCTGCATCTGATCGATGTCGAGCGGCCGGAGGTGGTCAAGCTGGTGTCATGGGCGGCCTCGAACGGCGACCGCTCGGAAAACGGCGACTACATCTACGGTAAGCGCCGTCTGCGGGAAATCGACCGGCGGATCCGCTTTCTGACCAAGCGCCTCGACATCGCCGAGGTGGTCGATAGCAGCAAACAGGAAAACGTCGATCAGGTTTTCTTCGGTGCGACCGTTGAGTACGCGACGGTCGATGGCGAAGTGCATACCCTGACGGTCGTCGGCGTCGATGAGGTCGATCTGGACGTTGGCCACGTGAGCTGGATCTCACCGATCGCGCGGGCGCTGCTCAAGGCGAAAATCGGCGATACGGTGACTTTGTACACACCGGCCGGCCCGCAGCCGATAGATATATTGGACGTCAAATATCCGCCGCCTGATACCGGCGGCTAGGCCAATGCATTGGCGTATCGGATGAGGCGGGCGAGGGCGCGCGCCAGACCTCAGTACGGCATAAAAAAGGCGCCGCGAACGGCGCCTTCGATACTGCAGGTGTTGTTGCCAACTGCTTTAGAAGCGGTGACGCAGACCAGCGGTCACAGCGACTTGCTTGTTGTTGTTCGAAGCGCTCAGCCCGTTGATGTCGGCATCGACGATGGCGTTTTGGTTGGCTTGCTGGTATTCGCCTTGCAGGTACACGTCCGTACGCTTGGACAGCGCATACGCCGTTTGCAAGTTGAACTGGTTCCAGTGCGGACGCGTACCAGCCAGGCTTGCGCGCGTGTACGTGTACGAACCGGCGATGCTCACTGCCGGCGTCAGCGCGTAGCGAGCGTTAGCTTCGAAGTTCTGGAAGTGGGCACTGCTGGGGTTGGCGAATCCGATTCCGGCCGATTGACCCGACGCGCCCGCGCCGATGCCAGCCAGACTCGACAGATTCGTTTGCGAGTACACGAGGCCGACCGTTGCCGGGCCGAACGCATAGTTAGCACCTGCGCCCCACGTTTGCTGACGCCCAGCAAAGAACGTGTTGTCGCTCGACACTGCACCGCCCGAATTGAATGCCGCAGCCGCGCCGGTTGCGCCGTTGCTGTTCAGTTGCAGGTAAGCGGCAGCGACGTTCAGGCCGCCCCAGTTATACGATGCGCCCGCGCTGTAAGCACGATTGTTGGCGAAACCGTCAGCCTGGTTCGAGAAGCCGTACAGGGCGCCGAACTTGAAGCCGCCGTAGTTCACGCTCTGATACTTGACCGAGTTGTTGACGCGGAACGAGTTGTTCAGGTTGTCGTTATCGAACGGGTGCGCGAATTGCGTGCCGCCGTACTGCGTGCCGGTGAGTGCCAGCGGACCCACGTAGTCGACCATGCTGTCGTATTGACGGCCGAGGGTCACAGCGCCGAACTGGTCGCTCGTCAGACCGACGAACGCTTGACGGCCGAATTCACGGCCGCCTTGTTTCAGCGTGCCGTCATTGATGCCGAAGCCGTTTTCCAACGTGAAGATCGCCTTGAGGCCGCCGCCCAGATCTTCAGAACCACGCAAGCCCCAACGGCTGCCGTTCACCGAACCGCTCGTTTCTTGCCAGTTGCTGTGACCGTGCTGGTTATTCGTATAGGTGATGCCGGCATCGATCAACCCATACAGCGTGACGCTGCTCTGGGCATGTGCTGCCGTTGCAAAAACGCCCGTGAGGGCCGCGACCATGAGTGTCTTTTTCATCTTGTAACTCCGAGAGCAAGAGTGGGTATTGAACCCAGGCTTAAGGAGACCTTCACGCGGGCGCTGCGAGAGGCGAAATCCGCATGAGAAGCGCGCTGTACTCCAAACGCGCCGGTTTCCGATTAGGCAGAGTGTAGATAGACGCTCAAGAAGCGGGCATTCCGATTTTCGCAATAAAGTATTACTGGATATGAAACGATGGGCGAATGCCGCTCAAGCCTTGCCGATAAAGGCTTGCAGCGTTATTGAGGGAGGATGAAAAGCAAATCAGTCGAATCGCGTTGCTCATTTGCTACAGTAATCGATGCAAAAAAACAACGCAATAAATCGTAAAAATGATTGTTGTCGCAATAGCAACAGATGATTGTCGATTATGCGAATAATCGATGTCGTCTAAGCCGCTATACTGAAACCTCTGCTTTCCGAAGCAGACTTTTTCGTTGACGAAAAAGATCTCCAAACCTTTGTCGGCGCGACTTCCCAGTCGCGCTTTTTTTTGCCTTCCGGTTGCGGATTCGTGGACGTCAGTCAGTGCGCGGGCGCAGCACCATCCACTTCGCTCCAGTCGGTCGCCACCGAGACGCTCCAGTCTTCCATCACATAGTGGCGCGCGTCCATGGGGGACGACAGCAGGTTTTGCCAGTGATCCCCGTGCCACATGGGATCGAACTCGAAGGCCGAAGGTAACGCGGCGACGGGCCCGGATTGAGCGGGAACGGTCTTTACTTGCGATTGGGCGAGCCAGGTGATGAGGCGGCGAAATTGACTGAACAGCATGGTGATCTCCTGACGCGCATGACTTCTCGCTATTGATTTCCATCATGCTGCCATGAGTGCGGTGCAACAACTCGGACAAACACTTACTAAATACATGTCTTGTTACATATTCTCACCGGCATGCTGAAATTTTTCCCGATTTCGAGCGCATTCGATATTGAATGAGTAATATTGACGTGGAGGATTCTTCGATTTCTGCTGAATATGCTTTCGTGATCTCCAGATTCATCTGGCATTGATTTATTGCGCTGCGTGCTGAGGGTATATGAAAAATTCGCTTGACGGTGATTCTTCGTTCCCCGTATAACGGCAATGCTGAATTTCAATCGCCAGATCTGGTCGTTCAGGGGCCTTTATAAAATGCTCAATCACAGATGAAGTGATCATGAAATGCAGCTTGAGGGCAATGCCCGAATTTGATAAATCCTCGAGGGAAACTGGAATATGGAAACTGGTATCGTCAAATGGTTCAACGATGCTAAGGGCTTTGGCTTCATTACATCGGATTCGGGTGGCGAAGACCTGTTCGCGCACTTTTCGGAGATCCGCACCGAAGGTTTCAAGTCGCTGAAGGAAAGCCAGCGCGTCTCCTTCGAGGTCAAGGCAGGCCCGAAGGGCAAGCAAGCGGCGAACATCCAGCCGCTTTAAGTCGCACTGCGCTGCTCCGCGCGCGTTGCCGGGCAGCCTGATCGCCCAAAAGCCTTCGCGAAACGCGAAGGCTTTTTTTATGGTTATTCATTATTATGGCTGTGGCTGAAGCGATTAACTATCTGGTCCGGATTAATTTGGCGAGGGGGATGGGGGTGAAATGGTGCCTTTTGAATTTCAAATCGGCGTCGTAAAAACATAATAATTCGCAGATTGCGAGCGGGTTGTGGATCAAGCAGGAATGCAGTCTTTGCGCCGCCCGGCGCCGGCGGCAAAGAAACGCTGGCTGGGTGCGCGGCGGCTAACTGGTGCATACTTGCCGCAAAGCCACGCGTCCAAAATATTCCTTTCCATGTCTGAACAGTTTCTGCCGGAAACGGCCCTAGATGTGCCGATCGTCTTCGTCGATCTTGAAACCACCGGCGGCTCGACCAGCGAGCATCGCATCACCGAAGTCGGCGTGGTCGAAATAGGACCGGCCGGCGTGTCACGCTGGAGCAGCCTGGTCGACCCTCAGCAACCGATTCCTTCATTCATTCAGCAGCTCACCGGCATCACGAACGCGATGGTCCGGGGCGCGCCGACGTTCGAGTCCATCGCGCCAGCCTTGTTTGAGCGCCTGAACGGCAAACTGTTCGTCGCGCACAACGCCAGTTTCGATCGCGGTTTTCTGCGCGGGGAGTTTCGCCGGGCCGGACTCGCGTTCGATCCGGATGTGCTGTGCACCGTGCGCCTGTCGCGCGCGTTATTTCCGGCGGAAAAGCGCCACGGGCTCGACGCGTTGGTGGAACGTCATGGCCTCGTGCCGTCCGATCGTCACCGCGCACTCGCCGACGCCGATCTGATCTGGCAGTTCTGGCAACGTCTGCATGGCGGTCTTGTACCGCTGGACGTTTTGCAGGCACAGATCGAGCGCGCCACCCGGCGCTACCGGCTGGCCGGCGACATCACCGAAGATCTGCTCGACACTGCGCCGGCCGGATGCGGTGTTTATGCGTTCTATGGAGAAGGCGATCTGCCGTTGTATGTGGGGCGAAGCGTACGTGTGCGTCAGCGGCTGCGTTCGCATTTGACGGGTGAGCGGCGTTCGGCGAAGGATATGCGGCTCGCGCAGCAAGTGCGGCGTGTCGAGTGGCGGGCGACCGGCGGCGAGCTGGGCGCCATGCTCGCGGAGGCGCAGTGGATCGCGACGCTGCGTCCCGGCCATAACCGGGTGCCGCGCGTCACGAAGAGCGATCCGGTGGATGCACCCTGGCCGTTCGACGGTCCAGTCGTATTTGAGGAGCGCGAAGAAGCGTCGCACGCGCGCGCTTTTCACGTTGTCGACCGGTGGCGTTACTTCGGGCATGCGCCTTCGCTCGCGCAGGCGGCGGCGCTGCACGCGTCGAGCGTGGCCGGACCCTTCGAGCTATCGACCTATCGCCTTCTGCAGAGCCATCTTGCGCGCGGCTTGCGTGTGATGCCACTAAGCGTCTCGAGCGGCACGCCAGTGCCGAGTCTCGCTTAACCGATCAGCCCGTTGCACCGACTCCACCCGCTTCGCACACGTGGCCGAGCGCGCGCGTCAACGCGCTCGAACGGGTCGAATCGTAGCGCGTCAGCGATTTCCAGTTAGCAAGCGATTGCGCCACGCGTGACGGACAATCCTGCGCGGCGCGCAGCGGTTGCACACGCGCGAGTGCGGCCACGAGTGACTGCGTCAGCCGATCCAGTTGCGGCCGCGTGCTGGTGGCCAGGTCGGGCGCGGGGCCTTCGGGCGGCCGCGTGCTGCGCCAGGTGTCAAACAGAGCGTTCTGCACGTCCTTGCTGGCGTCGATCTGATCCTGGAAGAAGGCGTGCGCGAACGCCGGATCGACGTTCGCGGCTACGGCGCGCTTCTCGACGTCGGCGAGCAATGCGTTCTCGCGCGGCGTATCCGTAATCGCCTGATGGTTTGCCCACTTCCAGCGCGCAACGGGCTCCGCGAGGGCGAGGCGCTGCGAAGCCAGTGCGATCAGATTGGTAAGCGCGGTGTCGTCGCCGTCAGCAACGGCAGGGGCGGGCGCGAACGCAAGCGCGGTGAACAACGCGAGCGCGCATGACGCTCCAAAGCGGTACGAGCGATTCATGGAAGGCGAGAGTGGCCGGTTGGCCGGGAGAGAAAAACCAGAAGAATAGACGATGCGCGGGTCAAGCGGGCGCACGGATCGATCGAAAAACAAACTACCGAGATAGTTAAAATGCCTGTTAGAGACGTGTACTACCCATGCGCTGGGCTATATAAGCCAAGCGCCGCAATCAGCTAAGCGTATCCCGCGCCGCGACAGCAGCAAAAGATAATCGTAGGGGCGCGTGCGAACCCTCGCCGCGCGCCGGACGCGCGGACGCTGATGCTGCATCGCGCCACTGCACAATTACTTCGAGTCGCACGACTTGCGTTGTTCGTCGAAAAATGCGCGAACATGCTCAGGCAGTTCGGCACCCAGAAACTCGACGCCAGCGGGTTCCGGATCCGGGCTAAAAACTTTATCCGGGGTCGGAATCTTCGGTGGTTTGGCATCCATGATCTATCTCCTTTACAAACCGATTATCTGCCTCGGTCCCCGTTTTGCACCAGTGTCTGATGCGGCTCACATGTTGTTTGTTGCTTTAACGGTACAGCCCAACATGGGAACGGAATGTTTGAATAGAATTTATCGGTTGACTGCGAACAATTGAATTCGCCGCGGTCAATCAAAACCGTTCGATATCCCCTGCGTTCCCTTCCCAGCCTTACCCCGCATACCTTCTGCGGATTATCTCTGTTGCGTCACAACACCGCCTGTTCATATGTGTTGATATGAACAAATCACGGCGGTTTTTGTGCACTGCCGCATCGGCAGGATTTTCTTTGCGTTAGACCGAACGTTCGTTAATTACCGATTGGTTCAGTACGTTCATTCAGCCCCCTAATTGTTGGTAAACGAACGATTGCGCGACTTCGTTGACGAGCGAGAATACTTTTCTGGATATTTTCCGCAAATAAAATGGCGCCGCCTTCTGGATGAAGCGCGGCGCTTGCGGTGGACGATTTTTACGCGTTCGGCGCCGGAATTTTCACGGGTGCCGAGTAGGCCGCCGGTTTGTCGGCGACTTCGACCTGTCCGTGAATCCGCGCCTGATGACCGTCAGCGAACATGTAGTACGGGAACGGGCGGGCAGGTTCGGAGACAGCGTCGAGCCGTGCGATCAATTCCGGTGTGAGCGTGAAATCGAGCGAGCCAAGCGATTCCTGCAACTGCTCCGGCCGGGTCGCGCCGACAATGATGCTCGACACGCCGCGCTTCTGATGCAACCAGTTAAGCGCGACTTGCGCCATCGGCCGCCCTGCCAGATTCGCAACGGCCTCCAGTTCCGCAACGATGCGAAAGTTACGCTCGGTCAGTTTGTCGAATCCCGGCGGCGGCGCGCTCGCCATACCCGCAAGGCGCCCGCCGCCGGAAACCGGGCCCGCCGCTCTGCCTTGCGACGGACGGTATTTGCCCGACAGCACGCCCATCCCCAGCGGACTCCAGGGCACGAGCCCCATGCCCAGATTGGTGGCGAGATCAGCGAACTCGTTTTCGGCGTTGCGCTCGATCATCGAGTACTCGAGCTGCATCGCCGCGACCGGTTCGAAGCCGCGCCAGTCGGCCAGCGTCTGCGCCCGCCCGGCGAACCACGCGGGCGTATCCGACAGGCCGACGTAGCGGATCTTGCCCGCGCGCACCGCGTCGTCCATTGCGCGCATCACTTCGTCCACCGGCGTGACGCGATCCCACGTGTGCAGGTAGTACAGGTCGATGTAGTCGGTGCCTAGGCGCTTGAGCGATCCGTCGAGCGCGCGCAGCAGATTCTTGCGATGGTTGCCACCCGCATTCGGATTGCCGGTCTCGGCGTTGTAGCCGTACTTGGTGGCGATCACGAGCCGGTCGCGCAGACCGCGCGGCGCGACGAATTTGCCGAGCCATTTTTCGCTGGTGCCTTCGGTGTACAGGTCGGCGGTGTCGATGAAGTTGCCGCCGCCATCCACGTACAGGTCGAACAGGCGTTGCGCCGATTGTTCGTCGGCGCCCCAGCCCCATTCGGTGCCGAAGGTCATCGTGCCGAGTGCGATCGGGCTCACGCGAAGGCCCGAGCGGCCGAGCAGGTTGTAGCGGTCCATCGTCATATCAGTCTCCTTGAGCGGTCAGGTGGGAAGCGTTGAATCGATGGGGCTATCGTGCGCCGATTTTTTCCTTGGAAAAATGCCGTCAGTCTGCAAGGATTATGAAGTGCGGCTTAATAATGGAGATCGCAATGGACCCCGCCCAGTTGCCGGCGCTGATGGCGTTCACGTGCGTGGCGCGCCACGGCAGCTTCACGCACGCGGCGGCTGAAACCGGTGTGACGGCGTCGGCGCTGTCGCAAAGCATTCGCTCGCTCGAGACTCAGCTGAATGTGCGCCTGTTCAACCGGACCACCCGGCGTGTTGCGCTGACGGAGGCGGGCGCGCAGTTTCTCGCGCGCGTGCTGCCTGCGTTGGGTGAACTGCAGGCGGCCTTCGAGGCGCTCGATGAGACCCGCGACCAGCCCGCCGGCACGCTGCGCATCAATTTGCCTAGGGTCGCGAGCGAGTTGCTGGTGCTGCCGCATCTGGCCGAGTTCACGCGCCGCTATCCGCAGATCCGTCTCGACCTGACGCTCGACGATGGTTTCGCCGACGTGGTCGGCGAAGGTTTCGACGCGGGCATCCGGCTTGGCGAACGGGTCGCGCAGGACATGGTGGCGGTGCCGTTGGGTGGAGACATCCACATTGTCGTTGCCGGCTCGGCGGCCTACTTCGCGCGCTATCCCGCGCCTGCGACGCCAGCCGATCTCGCTGCTCACGATTGCCTGCGTTACCGTTTCTCGACAAGCGGCGGCATCTATCGATGGGAGTTCGCGCAGCCTGAGGATCCGTCGCGCGTGTTCGAAGTCGAGACACGCGGGAGTCTCGTCACCAACGATTTGCGCACGATGGTGCAGGCCGCGGAGCAGGGCGTGGGTCTCCTGCACGTGATCGACGACTACGTGAACGCGCAACTCGAGGACGGCCGGCTGGTGCGCGTGCTGGACGCGTGGTGTCCGAGCTTTCCGGGCTTTTATCTGTACACGGCGAGCCGCGCGCAAATGCCGTTCAAGCTACGCGCGCTGATCGATTTTCTGAGGGAGAAGCGCGGAGCTCGGTAGAACTCGCGCGGTGCTTCAGATTCAGGCCGCGCCCCGTTGCTTCAGACAGGTTGCCGTGCAGCGCTTCCTGGTGTGTGCAACTTCAGCCGGCGTGCCGCTCGCCACGATCCTGCCGCCGCCTATCATTGAAGCAACTATCCGCGGCGCAGAGTGCGGTGGATAACGGACGCGCCGGCACCGGCGCGGAAGATGGCTGTCTTAGCCCTTCAGAGAGTTCGCCATGGAAAACGCTGTCTACTGGAAAGGACGCCAGGTCGGAATCGAGTCTGCCGGCCGGATACTGTGGTTTCCGTCTGCGCCGCAGGAAGCGGTACTGGCGTATGGCACGAAGCCGGCTGAGAACGTGATCGTTGAAGATGCGGTGGTCGCTCGCAATCTCGGTATGACCACACGATGCGATCGATTGGGTTTTGGCGGATGAGCTTGAGTCGCTGCTTGTTATGGCCGCGGTTGGTATTGAAGTAGCGGCAGTCGCGGTGACCGAGGCTAAGGTGAGCCCCCGCGGATTTCAGAAAGCGGAAGCAGGGGAAAGGCAACAACAGAAAGCAAAAAGCCCAGTCACGAGGACTGGGCTTTTTGCTTGAATCTTGTGGTGCCGGAAAGAGGAATCGAACCCCCGACCTTCGCATTACGAATGCGTGTCCCACGCAACTTTGCGTTACAAAACAAAGACATACTGAAAATTATCTTACTCTGCGTACCTTTGCATAACAACGGCGTTGACGGTCCGTTGACACGGAAAAGGCGCTTTGCAGGAAGGAGGGGCGCGCCCTGCGCTGAAGAACTACCGCGCGAACGAACTGCTTAGCTCCAGTTGGATTCAACGGTTGATGTTCGTGACTTATGCTGCATCGCGCGAATCACGCGTTCCGTGCGGCCGGTCGACCCGCCGCAGCTTATGAGGCGGCTTTTAAGGTACAACGGACGTTTAATTAGTCACTGCGAAATACGGGAGTTCGGCCCATGCTGACGTTCGGAAATAGGAGGGTGCGTCGGCTGCAGGTTGGTTTGCCGCTGTTCGCGAACCGGCGTCGGCGAGCCGTTCGTGGTGTTCCAGCAGCAGACCGTTTTCAACCGCATATCGGGAGACAGGGTGCTTCCGACTCTCACGATTTCTGAAAATACGATTTCATGGACGTGTAGCGGAGCTCAGACGCGGTACTACACGAACGTCAAAGGAGTGCTGTTCTACGGCGTTCCGTGAGGTCTGGCGACGAACGGGCGGCGCTTGCCCTTTCGGGGGAACTTGACACATCCATTCGTGTGTCCCTTAGCTATCGCTGTCAAGTTGACGTACGCTCGACTACGAGCAGCGATGACGCAGCGTCCAGGTTGCAACGCATCGGCCTACAGCGCCAGGGGTGAGCTCCCTTTGCTGCAGATGACGGCAGGAAATACTCCTCCTCCATCACACGTGACTTCAAGAATGTTCCCCATCTGTCCTGTACTTCAGTCGCCGGATATCACCGCAGAAAAGCCAGTGCTGAAACTGTCAACTTCGACTATGCCAAGCCCCGCTGAATAATACTGCTTCTAGTAGGCGGTCCTCAACTCCTTTTTCCAGAGAAGCTCTCCGAGCGCGTCACGCATGTGCCAAGAAAAAAACCAGTCCCCCTTGTTGATAACATCTAGAAGTAACGGAATCCGTCCCTTCAGATTGTCACTGTTGTGTTTCTTTAGCAGCTCTTTCGCAAATAGCTCCTTGCGTGTCTGCGAGATGTAAGGGCACCGTATGTAGTCGAGTGCTAGCATCGTTAGTTCCGAATTTCGCTGGATGCTGTCTAACGATTCAGCGTCGAACCTATCTTGGACGTGCTGAGAGATGGCCTCCCGTAGTTCCGAGAAACGAGGGCTTTCAGCGATGTAGTGTAGAAGGGTAACTATTTGGAAATACCCGAACGTGCTCCGCCCTATTCGAAGCCGCTGATGTTCATCCAGCTCCACGCCATAAATATGAAGTAGTTCAGACTGAGTTAGCAGATACTGATCTCCGAAAGAATGGAGAATTGTGAGCAAGTTTACGACCTCGATATTGTCCCCTTCTCCCCCATCTATCGCTTCACGCAAAATACCGCGCATATGATCTGACATTAGACTTTTCATGAACTCACGAGAGTCTTTCGGCATCAGATTACAAAACTCGCTGAGTGAATAACAAAGCGCACTAACCTGATAGGTGGCGCGAACGCGCGGAGACATTGCATATACAAAAAAAATAAGATCGAGGATGGTTCGCAGAAAACGAGTGAGTCGTTCCAGCTGCTTGGGATCGCACTCTTTCGTTTTGATTCTGCTAATTAACTCAATTGTTTTTCGGCTGATAACGCTGAAAAAATAATTCGATATCAGATCAAAATCTGTTTGACTTCTGGTTACGATCTGTTTGATATCTCTAACATATCCGGCGGCAAGTGCAGCGGCATTTCCGACATACTTCACCGCAAAGGGTTTAGCAGAATTTTTCTCTTCCTCTTTCCCCAAAAATTCCTTTAACGCCAAGCGCATTTCTTTGGCGCTGCGAGTGTGCTGTTCGAAGATGCGATCAACTAGAGATGCAAGTTCGATTTTAGCCCCCGTCTGGCCTGTGACGAAAGGACGACGTTGGGACAAGGTTTTTGCCGTATTTAAATACAGCTTGAATCGAGAAAGCTGCTTTGCCAAAGTTGACTGGATCGTATCAAGAAGCCTGTCATCGGTAGCGAATACAAAATAGTCATCGACGTACCGGCGAATATCGTAGTCGCGGCCTGCCAGATAGTTTTCTGCCAATAAAAGTCGGTCAACAGAAACATCAATGCTTTGTAAAATTATTTCCGCAAAAATTCGGGAGATTTCTGGGCCAATAATAATGCCATTAGTTTCGTTGTAATTGGATAGCTGCATCAGGTGGTCGAACTGTCCCTCGAATGTGTCCGCTCCTTTGAATTCCTTGCCATACTCTTTATTCTTTGCTGCCCAAGATATTGAATGTGTATATATGTGATTAAAGCACTTGGAGATATCCAGTCGCCTGAGATGTTTGAATTTCTTCTCCAAGCCATGGAAGGCGGGTGATTCATAAAATTTATGAATAAGGTTGTACCGCTGATAGGAGAAAAAAGACGACGCGTGCTTCTCTTGTTGTGAAAATCCGTCTTCCTCAACTTCCACTGCAATTTCCGTGACCGATGATTTGGCGACCCTAGGTCTTTCATAGTAGCGAGTGGCGACTTTGACAGGATATCTCAGGCTATACGTGCTGCGTGAACATAGACCAATTATTAATTGGTTATATTGCTCATAAATTTCGCAAAAATCTCGCTGAACTGCGGGATGGGCTACACTTAATGTACGAAAATCAAGTGAGTCCTTTTTGATGTTATAGGAATAGGGAACTGCCCACTTGTTTTTTGGAAGTAGGTCTAGTTTGCAATTGTCGCGAAGCGTACTGTCGGCCTTTTCGTGAAGGCGGCGGTAATAGCCATAATTTGAAAAGAGCAGCGGCACTTCGTACGGCAGCGTATCTGTCAACAATGCTCGAAGAAAATCATTGCGTTTAAATTTTATCTTTTTTGTGGTTTTAGACATGCCTCCAGCACTCCTTGATTTGTTTGAGGCGTTCTGGGGTGGATTTGTGCGTAATCCTCTTTCTGAACCCAGTTTCAAAACAATACAAGATCAATAATCTTCGCTGTTCGCGTGTCAGGTGCGCTTGCAGATTTTTTCCGAATGCCCCTCTCTTCGATAAAATTGCTTTGCGCAAGAACTCTGTCAGGGATTTTAGTTCTCGAATTCCGGATTCATCTATATGAATATAGTTGTAGTATATCCCTGTTAATAATTTTCCATCATCACCATCACGTTTCATTTGACAGTTTCCGGTCAAAAATCTGATTCGATCGTTCAGAAGGGATGCATCTTTATTTTTAATGAAGGAAAAAAGTGACAGCATTATTCGTCTTCTCATTTTCATGAGCTTCGATTCTGCTATCTTTATGGTCAGCCGAGGATGTGGAGGTGAAGCCGGAGTTCCCGGCGGCCGAAAGATAAATTTATAGCCAAGATAGGAAATTTCTGGCGCGTCATCGAAAATTGCGCAATTCCCGTTACGATCAAATCCTAGGAGGCATTCTTTGTCATCGTTAAATTGCATGCCCGCAGGGAGGCCTTTGGCTAACATAGATTTTAATGGTTCGGAGTTCGAAAAAGAGAATATCAAAATATCGTCTACAAATCTCGCGTAGAAGTACACGCCATCAATGTTCCGAGCATTCGCATCGAACTCCTTCATGTACAGTTCCGACAACGTGGCGCTGAGACTTATTCCTCGAGGAAGCCCCGGGCCTGAAAAATGCCGAGTGCTTCCCAGTAGCTGATCGAGTAGTAATTTGCTACGAAACGAGAGAGAAGAATCCTTGGAAATTCTCTCCAATAATGCCGAACGATCAATGCATTCGTAGAAACTCTTGATATCGAGCTTTAACAAATAGAAAGGGACCTTTTCGCGAAGAAGGGGAATTACTTGTCCGATTATTTCCGACCGATTCGCCTGCTGTACTCCATAAACGCGCGACAGATTGTCGCTCAGTTTTCTAATCGCAAAATCATCAATGTGACTTGTGACGGAATAGACCGGTTTCCCTCCTCTGTTGGAGACGGAAAAGCCGGAGAACGTGAAATCCTCAGAGAGGATCTCTGCACTTATCTTTTCGAGCGATACGAGATAGTCGTGGCGATTTCGTCCGAGTTTGTATTTCTTTGGGTCTAATCGAGTTGTCAGGCGCAAAAAATTGCGTGCTGAGAATGTCTGATCGATCATGCATTTTCGCTAGCTTTCGCTGGAGCCAGCGCCCGTAATTGATATTGACGCCTGAGTCGAGTGCCGGGTTTCCGGCCGGCCACCAGAAATATAGCGCCACGCGCGCTTGCGCACAATAATTGGGGGACGTCCGCGAAGGCCGACGAAGGAGCGTTCGTCTTTAAAAATCGATTGGCCGGTTGCTGCGTAGAGCTGACGCCTGACCGTCCGACCGACGACGCATGTGAAGGCGGGTGATGGCGGGGCTGTGGTCCTTGGTCGCAGCATTGTCTCTCGTAATCATTGCCGTACTGCGCAAGCGAAAATCAACCACGGAATGCGCGAGCACGTAGGCCGCGCCGGATCGGGGCGTCCGCGTGCGCTGAACAACTACCGCAGCAATTGAGCGGGTGGGATTTTGATACTGTGTTCACAACCTGCAGCTCGCTGGCGCCGCAGATTGTGAACATGGCCGAATTAGCTGCGTTTGGTTACCGCCGTGGCCAGCTCGATCTCCGAATTTGTGGACGTCGGATGCGCTGAAGAACTACCGCCCGAGCGGCGTGCTGACAAGAAAGACGATTTGCTTGTCAACGAAACCGGTAGTTGTTCAGCGCGGTATATTTCTGCTCGACCGTCCATGATCGCCCGTCAAACGTGGCCACAAAGCCGTCCGCATTGCGAATAGGGCAGTGCTGATCGACAATTCTGAACGAGCGCATGGCGTCAGCGTCGATTACCTCGATGCCGTTCAAGATCAGCCATCGCATTGCCTGGAGAAACTGACCATGCCCGAACATCGCTACTGTGACGTCTGACGCGCCGTGGAGCAGCCTGAAGCAATCCAGCGCGGTGCGTACTCGCCCGATGAAGGCGGCGAACGACTCGGCCCCCGGTCCATCCACGAGCGTTGGATTGGATGCATCCCAGTATGCGTCGACCCACGACCGCCGCTGCTCCGCCGACGTGCCTACGCATCTGGCCGGTGCAAGGTAGGTGAATTCCTGAACCGACCAAATCTCACTTGGCACTGTGGGAAATTTGGTCAACGTCGGAGCGGCTGTCCGTTGTGCGCGGCGAAAGGGCGAGCAGATCACGACGGCTGGGGGCTCGGCAAGACGCTGGCTGATCGCACGGGCCTGCTCTTCGCCCGTTTCAGTCAGAGGGATCGATGCTGGGTCGCTGGTCGCATGTCCGGCGTTAGCGGCGCTCTCACCGTGCCGGAAGGATAGAACTCGAAGTAGGGACATATTTGCGAGTGTTTAGGGATTCGACAGCGTCGCGGACCACGAGAAATTGCGCCAGCGCAAGAAACGGCGTCCGTAGGTTTCGGGCTGCATTGTGCAATACAAATCCAGACGTAGCCGGACCATGTCCCGACCGTATCTAGCGGTCGCGCAGGGCGCGCATGGAAGGCGGGAGCCTTCCTACTTTTGCCGAGCTAGTTTCAGAATGCTCGG
Organism: Paraburkholderia solitsugae; assembly: GCF_013177695.1. Classification (GTDB taxonomy): domain Bacteria; phylum Pseudomonadota; class Gammaproteobacteria; order Burkholderiales; family Burkholderiaceae; genus Paraburkholderia; species Paraburkholderia solitsugae. Next base: position 71,703 of record NZ_WOEY01000051.1, read on the forward strand.
CAGGGCCGGGCACCACAGAACCGAAGTCAGAGAACCGGCTAAAAAATTGCGACAGCGCAAGAAATACGGTTGGTTTGGTTCTAAGGCAGGATAGGCTTGCGCCGGTATTTATCATATTCGCTTAGATCGATGCTGCGTCCGAGTTTCGTAATTGGTTTGCGGTATGGTGGGCGCTAAAACAGATTGTCGCCCGCACTGATGTCGCTGGGTTGTCGAAAATTTCCCGACAGGGCGCTACCTTGACGGCTCCTCAGACCCGTCACTCCGCGGCCCTTCGAGAGACCTCTTTGCCCCGGAAAGCTGCGTTGCGAGCCTGTCCGGCTGGTTCGGTTGAGATCGGCACTGTTCGAGCTGAACGGCAGGCATTTGCTTCACTAATTGCACGATTTCGATGGCCATCTTCCGGTCGCGCACGTCCTCCGACTCGGCCATAGCTCTCGCTATCGCGCCATATGCACGCAGGACCTTCTGCTCGGTCCCTGAACAGTTTCTTGCCTTGGCGCGCCTTGCCTCCAAATCTTGAGCTGCTTGTGGACGCTCGGGTTCCGTACCACGTTTCTTCTGCATGTTCACGACAGGTTGCGGTACCGGGACTTTCGTCACCCCACGCGCTAGGCGTCGCGTGGCATTGGCATCGATACCGTGTTCGCGCAGGTGGGCCGCGAACGACTCGCGCCAGTCCTGCAGGTCAGCCTTGCGCGGATTGAGCCTCGTACCGTCGTTCGACCGGGCGATGACGCAAAGGTGTACATGGGGATGTGCCTCATCCGTGTGGCACGCGAACACATAGCGAAAGTTCTCCCCGAACTCTTCGGCGGCAAAGCTACGCACCGAATCGTGAACCGCGTTCCTGTCGGTGCCCGGTGGCATCGACAAAATAATGTTGAACGCTTCACGGACCGTACTTTCCTCCGGAATGCCGAAGCCGCCAGATCGAAACTCGTTCTTGAGGTCCCGTATGTCGTCGCGGCCTGCAAGCATATCGCCATCCTGATTCTCCAAGGCCACCTGACCGTTACGCGATATGTAGTCGAGGTGCGCGCGAATAGCCTTCATGCCCTTGCCGCCGCCACTGATCTTGACGACGACCTCCGGTGCTTTCCGGGTCGTCGCCTCAAGCGCCTGTCGAATCCTTACGACCCCGGATGCCCGGCGCTGTGTGCGGGACGATGGACGACGGGGGGGAAGCTTCAGACCCGTTCCCGATTTACGCGGCCTGACGGCATGCACATCGTCGCCATACAACTCGTCGCCCCATGTCCGCAGTACTCCGTTGACGTAGATCTTGGGTAGCGTCATGCATTACCTCTCTGCGTGCACGCTTCTTGTCCCAGACAACGTATCGATACATTGTTCACAGTCTTTCAACGCTTGCCTCCCAACAGACGATCGATCGTGGCTCGTTGGTACGCTGGAGTCGGCGCGCTGCCACCGCCAGAGGCCCGTCCAGAATTTCCACCTCCGTCTCGCGCGACGGAGCCACCCTCTGCACCGTTCTTCGGAAACGGTTCACTCTGTTTGCCGCCGCCGTTTCCTCGGAGCATGCGACTCATGAGGGAAACGAACGTGATTGCAGTTCCGCCGGAAATTGCTGCACCACCCGCTATACCTGCCGCCATGCCGGGCAGTTGCACTACCACGAGAACGAGAGTGCCACACAGAATCAGGAAACTCATTGCATCGCCAAGTGCGCTGTCGTTCGCGGACGCAGCGGTCATACTGTCGACAAACGTTGAGTAGATCGATAGGCACATGGCCGCCGCCGTGGCGAGAAAGAAAATGAGGAGCACATAGTTTGCTACTTTCGCGAACCATCCCTCTCCGAATCGCTTGGTTGGCCCAAAAGCCATGCACGCGAGAAACAATGGCCCCACTGCCAGCATGAGCGAAATTGCGACTTTCGCTAGCGACAGCAGACCACCCATTACGATCTCAATGGCACCCGCCGAAAACAATACTATCGCCGCAGAAAAGAGGTCCGCATACCCGCCTATCGGGAAGAGGTTTGTGCCTCGCTCCCAAAGCATATGCATGTAGTTGTACGCTTTGGTGTCTACCAGATCGATCGCGGAAAATATGTTTGCATTCGAGCCAGGCATCGCGGTCTGCACCAACCCCGAAGTCAATCCGTTCACAAACACGACGACGTTGGCCTGGTAGATAGCCGCGTTCAATGCCAGCGTCAGCAATGCGGACAACTTGAACGCGCGAATAGCGAACTGACTAACGGGCTCCTGAACCTCCCCCCGGAGCGTCGCCCACCCAAACATGATGATCCAGATGGTGACGGCGGCGAAGACCAGCGGTTCAATTGCGCTCGCAATGGATGACGAGAGGCCCGTGACGAACACCGATAGTGCACTGTCAATCGAGCCTGAAATAAACTGGAATAGTCCGGTCTGTGGCATGGTGCTCCCTGTCTATTTGTTCCCGCGAAACTGGCTTGCTGACATCGGCGCTAGGTTGTCCTGCGCGCGGGCTTTTTTGGAAACATCGTCGTCTTTCTTGCACGCTACGAGAGCCATAATCACGGCACATATGAGGAGCGCTTTCATTGATATTCCTCCTCTGCTGCACGCAGCCCGGCATTCGCGCGACGATGGCCGACGATAAATTCAACGGTAAGAGCTGCCATTACGTACAACCCGTCGGCATGAGCAATGCCGAGGGCCTGTCGTGCACACAAGGCTAGTAAAACGAAGTAGGCGACCATCGACGCTAGATCACCGGCAAAGTGAGTGGGGGTATGGACGAAGTAGCCGAGAAGCTGGCGATTTCGTATCAGGAAGGCCCAGTCGAGACAATGAATAAAAAACAAAAAGCTTGCTGTTGCCAGTATCAGGAACCAAAGCGAAAACATGGCATCTTCCTCCTTTCATTGAGCGCCCAGGGGGCGCAACGGCCGCAGGCCCGATCTTGCAAAGCGACTGCATTGAGGCCTCGCAGGGCGAGGCTCATCGGCTCGCGGTGGCATCAAGTGGCAGTCCCACATACCGAGGTCGAGCAGAACATGCTCGAAATCAAGGTCAACGTCCAGATCGAGCAATTCATCGGCACCTTCTGTAATGGACTTGAACCATACTGCTGTACCTTCGCGCAACACAGGGACTGGACCGGAAGAGGTCATGACGTACAGGCCAAATCCCCGATAGCGATTCGCTCGCAGGAGGAGGGTCGAGACTGGTTCAATATGACAGCCTGCGACGCCCGTCCGTGCGACGGGATGGTTTTTTCGGGGAACAAGCGTCTTGAGATCAGACCATCTGAAATGAAGTTGCGACTGCATACGAACCTCCTGGGCTAGCGGGACCAGCGTTGAACATTTGATTGGATTAGTGCGGCGACTTCTGCCGTATGCGATTGGATTGCGTCGGAGAGCGCGACAATAATTTCAGGTCGAAAATTTGCCGTCTCGGTCGGCCGGGCGTTTAGCGCGCGGGTTATCTGGTTGAGGTTTCGCCCGATGGCGAGAAGGCGACTGTTCGATGCAGCAAGCTGTTCAAGCTCGAACTGGCCTAGTTGCGGAGTCTCTGTCATGCGGGTACGCAAGAGAGCAACTATCCAGGAGTTCACTGAGAAGCCACTCCGCTCAGCCGAATCTGAGGCAGCTTGATACTCCCTTGCCGTCAAGCGAATTTCGATCCGTTTTTTTGGCTCGGAACCTACTGAGATGTCTTCCTCAATCTGACTTTTCCCTTGCACCTCGCGACCGACTAGCTTGCGAATTACCTGTTTGGTCGCGTCGCTAGGCGACACGCCATGAGAACGGCAGTAGTTCTGCCATTCGTGCTTAAGTGGTCCAAGGTAAACGCTGAGTACGCCGTTGCTACGGTTTGACATGTTCGATATCACCGTCAAGCGGCTAAGCGCAATTGCTCTCGGCTTACCTGGTATTCCTCACGGGTGCGCGCCGGGAGTCTGCACACACGTGGGTCCGTCCGAACCGGACTGAAATCGTGGGGCAGCACTCCATCATTGGCGATAACGTGGATGTTCGTGCCACGCCACGACACACCCGCATCTTCGAGCCGCTTGCGATTACGATAGAACGTCGCCTTGCTGAATTCTTCGCGCGTCACCTCATCGCCGTGCACCGACAAAAACGACCAGAAGCTGTACATATGCTTTCCGGCCCGGTCTCCGTAAACCGCCTTGAGCCGGTGCATTACCGACTTGCTATCGCGAACCGTGTCCATACCTTGTTTCCCCTCACGGAGCAGCTTCTCGATCTCCGAGTCGAACAGCCTTTCTAGATAGGCGTCCGACACCTCATCCACTCGCGGATTTTTGCCAAAGTCGTATTGCAACTTGTCGCTATGAATTTCCACCTCTGCGCGCAGACGTCTGTCCGCCAGACGTTGCAGCGCATCGATCTTGCGTTCCACCCGTGCACGATTGCCCTGATCCTCGCACCCATACAGATGGTTAAAAACCTGCCTGAAAAAACCGCGCAATCGGCTACGCTCATGCACCTGAAATTCAGTGCCCTTGTGATAAAACTTCACCGTCGTCGTCTTGCCCGCGAAGTAGACGGCCATCGCATATTTCGCTGCCCCTTTCTTGCGTCGCGGGAAATTGATCAACTGCACGCCGTCAAAGAACTCCTTGCACGCAGCCTTCGACAGCCGATACACGGACGACACATCAACCCGATGGACCGTCCACCAGTCAGCCGGTGGCAGGTCGGTTTGCAACAGATCCGACACGAGACACACAAAGTCGCGACAAGCGCGTAGAAAATCAGTCGGGCCGCCGTACACGTTGTGGCCGAGAACGATCTTATGCACCGACGCCTCGATCACGATGTACGGCTCGCAGAGCATCAGCGACGGACGACCGTTCTTGTCCACCACCCACTCCTCATGCTTCGGCACCACCGAGATCCGCGAATCCCACGACCCAAGCAGATCGCCCGTGAAGAGCTCATAGAGGACTTCACCGCTTGAGCAGTCCACCCCGGAGCGCAGCAGACACTGTCCTTCTATGCGCTCGACCACCGAGCGATCGAGAAAAGGAGAGCGCAACCGCACTGTGTCGTACGCCACGTTTAAACACCCTCCCCAGAGTCATGCCGAGTCTCAAACTTGAGACCTTCAGGCGGTGCTACCACGCCCGCCTGAAAAAAAACCGCCTCGCCCGGCGAGGCAAAAAAACCGTCCGAAAGCATGCCGCGCAGCTCTGCATTGGCCTCATCGAGCGATGTCCGTGACACTGGCTCAGCCTCGTTCGTTCGCGTCGTCCGTCCTCTCTCCGCTGGGAGCGAGGCGACGCGACCGCCCGTGGCTTCGCGATAGGCGCGCTCAGACGCAACGACGTGAAGCGCCGCCGAGCGCTCGGCGCGCAACTGGACAAGCCACGCTGGAAGCGATGTGCCGGCTGACGCGGCAGGAACGGGAAACGGCTTCGCCTTCTCGGGTGGGGAAGCTGGCATGGATGTCAGCACCCCTGTGAGCATGCACTGCACTGGCCAGCGCGATCAGCGCCACACCACTCGCAATATTCGCTACGCGTAACGGGAATTAACCGATGCTTTCCACGGAAGCGGCGCGCACGCTGCGCGCCAGTAAGAGAGTCGGGCTTCGCGGTACGGCCACGACGATTGCCCAACAAATCGCCCGTGTATTTATCCGCAAGCTGTTTCGCCACAGTCATGCCTCCGTCAGGGCATCACGTAGCGCGATCTCAGCGCATCCGTAGCCGCGGTTTTTGGTGTCCCGACGCGTAACTCCAGTCGGCGTAACGACGCGCCATTCGTACCAACCCATATCCATCTCGCCATACACCTCGATCGTGTCCTCGCCATACGGAACGGGCACGCGGTAAAGGGTCGTTGTCATTGATCAAAGCTCCCAAAGGCTGAGCTTGAGAGACGCGTCGCCACAGCGACGCATCAGGAGCGCAACGTTCACGCACGAGTAGCGACCAACATCCACGGTCGGCAGATAGCCCTTGTTGATCATCCCAACGATCACACCGACAGGAAGGCCGACGACACTCGCGAAACGTTCGCGCGACATAAAAGGGACCGGAGCCACAAACTGAGCTGACTCGGCAAGCTGTTGACCAGAAGGGAAATCGCCCATAATTGCTCCATCGATGGACACAATCCAAGAGTACCTATAGAGCGCTACATATGTAGCGCTCTATAGGTACTCTAAGTTAGGCAGTGAAAGCATGTCAACTAATTTTCCAGACATAAAAGCAAGAACTCGCATGCTCATAGAAAGCATGGTCCGCGCCGACCGCCGGTATAAGGAACTGGAGGAAATTACGCGGATACCTGCTGCAACATGGCGAGGTTTTTGGAACCGCGAAACATATCCATCTGGGCCGATGATCGAAGCGCTATCGCGCCAATGGCCAACTTATGCGTTTTGGCTGAGCACGGGTATCACCGACGTAGACGCCGGGCATACAGCGCCAGGCGCGGCTGAAGAATTTGTTCAGGAAACGCTTGCGGACGTCAACTTAAATGCGAACGACTACTTTCGCTTCCAGCTCGACCAAATCCCACGGCGATACAAGACAACACGTCTCGACCTTGCCGGCCTAGACGAAGCAATGCTGCGCGAGGAAGCGGGAGAGTTCGTCGGCGGCATTCCCAACCCACGAGCCAGAGAGCGCGTCGGCACGCCCGCACCTATCGACATCAGTGTGCTGGACGAACCTGAAGACCCCGAGTACGCGGAGAAGCTCGTCAGTGCGAAAGCATTGCTAAACGAACACAAAGAACGTCTCTATCGAGAGCAGATGGCTGACTTGCGAGAAAAGAAACGGAAACACACGCGGAGCAAGCCCTAACACTAATTCATGCGACAGCGACTCGATCACGTCCGTGCAGCAGACCCAATCGAACAACTTCGGTCAATGGCCGAACATCTGAACCAACATGGCGATAAAAAGAATTGAGAGTGGATGGCAGGTTGACGCACAACCGGGTGGCCGAGGCGGGAAGCGAATTCGGAAATCGTTCAAGACGCAAGCGGAAGCAAAGGCCTATGACAACTGGCTGCGCACCCAGGTGGCTCAAGATCCCGATTGGGAGCCAACACGCAAGGATGCTCGCCCACTGCGGAAGCTTGTCGAGCTTTGGTATGACCGCCACGGGCGCGAGCTTAATTCGGGGGAGGGTACGAAGACCCGTTTGCTCGCGGCGTGCGAGTACATGGGCGAGCCAACCGCTGATACCTTCTCGGCCGATATGTTCGCGAGCTATCGCGCGAAGCGTATCGAAGCCGGGATAAGCGCGTCGAACATGAATCGCGAGCACGCGACGATGCGGGCCGTGTTTAACGAGCTGTCCCGTTTGGAGCTGTGGACGCGAGAGAATCCGTTAGGCAAGCTACGGCAGTTCAAGGTGCAGCAGCAAGAACTTTCGTTTCTTGATGATGCGTCCATTCGGACGCTTCTGTTTGAGCTACGGGCGTCGCGTAATTCGGGAGTCGAGCTTATCGCTGTAATTTGCCTATCGACCGGCGCTCGCTGGTCGGAAGCGGAGCGGCTAACACGCAGTCAGGTTCGCAACGGTCAGATTCAGTTCGCGCGTACCAAGAGCGGGAGGACCCGCTCGGTTCCGATTGACGATCTACTACTGGCACGTATCTCGGCCTATGCGGACAAGCACGGCCGGGGACTGCGGATTTTTTCGTCGGCGTTTTCCGCCTTCCGCGAGGCCGTCGAGCGCGCTGCACTCGATCTGCCTGCCGGCCAGCTCACGCATGTCTTGCGCCATACGTTCGCGAGTCATTTCATGATGAACGGCGGCAACATCCTGACGCTGCAACGAATTCTCGGGCACTCGAATCTGACGATGACCATGCGGTATGCGCATCTGTCGCCAGAGCATCTTCAGGAGGCCAAGCGGTTAAACCCATTAGCAAAGATGAGCGAGGCCGAAGCGGCTTGAGCTTGCGTTGACACTTCGTTGACAGGGCAGAAACAACAAAGGCTTACCGATTTGGTAAGCCTTTGTTTTTGCGATGCTTTTTGGTGCCGGAAAGAGGAATCGAACCCCCGACCTTCGCATTACGAATGCGCTGCTCTACCGTCTGAGCTATTCCGGCATCAGGAGAAACGAGATTATAGGGACTTCTTTACGAACTTGGCAAGCCCCTGCGATCACTTTTTTGTTTCGAGATGGTAGCGGGTGACGCGGTCGACTTCGTTCTTCGAGCCGAGGAACACCGCCACACGCTCGTGCAGGCTTTTCGGCTGGATGTCCAGAATACGCTTCTCGCCGTTGGTCGCGGCGCCGCCCGCCTGCTCGACGATGAAGGCCATCGGATTCGCCTCGTACATCAGGCGCAGCTTGCCTGGCTTGTCCGGCGTGCGCTTGTCAGCCGGGTACATGAAGATGCCGCCGCGGTTCAGGATACGGTGCACGTCGGACACCATCGACGCGATCCAGCGCATGTTGAAGTCGCTCTGGCGCGAACCTTCCTGGCCGGCCTTCAACTCGCCGATGTATTTCTCGACCGGCGGATACCAGTGGCGCTCGTTCGAAGCGTTGATCGCGTATTCACGCGTTTCGACCGGAATGCGCATATCGCTTTGTGTGAGCACCCAGGAACCCAGTTCGCGGTCCAGCGTGAAGCAGTTCACGCCGTTGCCGGTGGTCAGCACCAGCACGGTTTGCGGGCCGTACACCGCATAACCTGCCGCGACCTGCTGCGTGCCGGGTTGCAGGAACGACTGTTCGGTGGGCTGCTGGCCGTCCGGGCAGCGCAGCACCGAGAAGATCGTGCCGATCGACACGTTGACGTCGATGTTCGACGAACCGTCGAGCGGATCGAACACCAGCAGGTATTCGCCCTTCGGGTAGTTGGCCGGGATCGGGAAGAACTGCTCCATTTCCTCGGACGCCATGCCCGCCAGGTTGCCGCCCCATTCATTCGCTTCGAGCAGGATTTCGTTCGACAGGATGTCGAGCTTCTTCTGCACTTCGCCCTGGACATTCTCGCTGCCCGCCGTGCCGAGCGCATCGCCCAGCGCGCCCTTGCTGACGTGGTAGCTGATCGCCTTGCACGCGCGCGCGACGACTTCGATCAAAAGGCGCAGGTCGGCAGGCAGGTTGTTGGTCTCGCGCTGCTGCTCGATCAGATACTTCGTGAGAGTGGTACGACGTTGCAAAGCCATTGCTGTACTCCGGGAAGGCTTAGGGAATGTCTCGATTTTAACCGCTCGCCGTGTCGGTTCAGTGCTTTTGAGATAGAAGGGCGTGCGTCCGTGTTGCTGAGCGCTGTAAACGCCCGTGAAATTCAGGCTTTGCGGCGCGTCTTGATGGCCGTGACATGGTCGGCGAGGCGGGTGGCAAGCGCTGCGGCGCGGGCGTGTTCGGCAGGGACTTTCGGCATTTTCGGGCGGTTCGCCTTGGGCATTGGTTCGATCTCGCGTTCGATCTGCTCGCCGGCTGCCGCGGTGGCGACGCGCAGGTCGTAGGCGATCTGCAGATTCAGCCAGAACTGCGCGCTCGCCCCGAAGTAGCGTTCGAGCCGCAGCGCGGTGTCTGCCGAGATGGCGCGTTTGCCGCGCACGATGTCGTTGATGCGCGGCGCCGGTACACGCAGCGCAAGTGCGAGCGCATTGACGGACATGCCGAGCGGTTCGAGGAACTCGCTGCGCAGAATCTCCCCCGGATGAATCTCCGGGATGCTTTCGCCGGTGCTGATGTCGGAGAAATCGATGCTGCCCAGATCGGAGCGTTTGATGACCACGCCGGTCTCCCAATAATCAGTGATAGTCGACAATTTCGACATTCAGCGCCTCCCCGTCGACAAAATGAAAACAGATGCGCCACTGCGCGTTGATACGAATGCTCCACTGTCCGCTGCGCTGACCTTGCAAGGCTTCGAGCCGGTTGCCCGGCGGCGCATGCAGATTGCGGATGGATTCGGCGGCATCGATCATCAGCAGCTTGCGGCGTGCGAGCGCCTGCATGTAAAGCGGCAGTGAATGCACGAACTTGCCCTGAAAGATTGCCGCCGTAGCCTTGTCGCCGAATGTCGTGATCATGGGATGATATAACGCATCGCGTTAAACGTAAACCGTTAAATGAATGCGTTTACATTCACCCTGCCAGACCGACCCGAACAGTCGTCCAGATGGCTAAAGTTGATGTCCGCACGCTGCGGCCTCATGGCGAAATTCAGGACGAAAAAAAGCCGGCAACACGTGCCGGCTTTTCGATGTGGGAAGCAGTTTCAGATGATCATCACGCCAACGCCTTCTCCACGATCTCGCGCACGTCGCGCGATTTCACCTGCGAGGCCACCTTCTCCAGCGCCGCGCGCATGCCATCACGCAGCGTCGGCGTAAAGCGGCGCCACAGTTCCAGCGAACGGGCGAGGCGGGCGGCCACTTGCGGATTGATGGCGTCGAGCGCGATCACCTGGTCGGCCCAGAACGCGTAGCCCGAGCCGTCTTCGGCGTGGAACTGCGCGGGGTTCGCCGCACAGAAGCTGAAAATCAGCGAGCGTGCGCGGTTTGGGTTCTTCAGGTTGAACGCCGGGTGCGCCATCAGCTTGCGCACAATCTCGATCACCGGACGTTGCGCGCTGCCGCGTTGCGTGGCTTGCAAGGCAAACCACTTGTCGATGACGAGCGGCTCCTTTTCAAAGCGCCGGTAGAAGTCGTCCAGCGCCTGCTGCGCCTCAACGCTGCCGCCATTCGCCGCCGCTGCATTGAGCAATGCCGAGAGCGCCGCCGAGCGGTCGGTCATGTTGTTGGCGGCGTCGTATTGCGCGGACGCGAGGCGCACGGCTTCAGCCGGATCGTCCAGTTCCGCGAGATACGAAAGCGCAAGATTCTTCAATGCGCGATGACCCGAGGCCTCCGGCGTCGCTTCATAGGCACCCGGCGTGCGGTGCTTTTCGTACACGGCGAGCCAGTCCTTCCTGAGTGCATTCGCGAGGCGTTTGCGCACGAATTGCCGCGCGGCGTGTACGGCAGCCGGATTTGATTCGGCCATCTGTTCAGCCAGGTACGCTTCCGACGGCAGCATCAACGCCAGTTCGCGGAAAGAAGGCGAGAGCGACTCGTCGGTCAGCACGCGGGCGAACGCGGCGACCACCGAGTCGTCGAGCTGCAGCGGCACGCCCGTCGTGGCGCGTCCGGCGAGGGTCAGCAGCTCGCGCGTGGCGAGCCGTTGGCCGGCTTCCCAGCGATTGAACGGATCGCTGTCGTGCGCGAGCAGGAAGGCGAGCTCGTCTGCCGAGTAGTCGTATTCGACGATCACCGGCGCCGAGAAATTACGCAGTAGCGAGGGCAGCGGTTCTTGTGCGACGTTGACGAATGTGAAGGTCTGTTCGGTCTGCGTGAAATCCAGCACGCGCGTGGTGGAGCCCGAAGCTTTGGTTTCGCCTTCCAGTTGCAGCGGCAGGTCGGCACCGTCCTTGCCGATCAGACCGATCGCGAACGGAATCAGCAGCGGGCCCTTCTGCGTTTCACGCGCGGCCGGCGCGGCGTCGCCGTAGCCTTGCGTGAGCGTCACGCTGTAGCGCTGTTGCGCGGCGTCGTACTTCGTACGCACAGACACGCGCGGCGTGCCGGCCTGGCTGTACCAGCGCTCGAATTGCGCGAGATCGCGGCCGTTCGCATCGGCGAGCGCGTGACGGAAGTCGTCGCAGGTCACAGCCTGGCCGTCATGACGCTTGAAGTACAGGTCCATGCCCTTGCGGAAACCGTCGCGGCCGAACAGCGTCTGATACATCCGCACGACTTCGGAGCCCTTTTCGTAGACCGTCATCGTGTAGAAGTTGTTGATCTCGACGTAGCTTTCCGGACGCACCGGGTGCGCCATCGGACCCGCGTCTTCGGCGAACTGCATCTGGCGCAGCACGCGCACGTCTTCGATGCGTTTGGTGGCGCGTGCGGCTTCGTCCGTCGCGCCGCCCGCCATGTCGGCCGAGAACTCCTGATCGCGGAACACCGTCAGGCCTTCTTTCAGGCTCAGCTGGAACCAGTCGCGGCAGGTCACGCGGTTGCCGGTCCAGTTGTGGAAGTACTCGTGGCCGACCACTGCCTCGATGTTCGCGAAGTCGGTGTCCGTTGCCGTTTCGGGGTTCGCCAGCACGTACTTCGTGTTGAAGATGTTGAGCCCCTTGTTCTCCATCGCGCCCATGTTGAAGTCGCTCACCGCGACGATCATGAAACGGTCCAGATCCAGTTCCAGCCCGAAGCGCGACTCGTCCCAGCGGATCGAGTTGATCAGCGAATCCATGGCGTGACGGGTTTTGTCCAGATCGTGCGGTTCGACCCACACCTGCAGCAGCTTTTCCTTGCCCGAGCCGCTCTTCACGCGTTCTTCGAGGGCGACCAGCTTGCCCGCGACCAGCGCGAACAGATAGCTTGGCTTCCTGAACGGATCTTCCCAGCGGGCGAAATGGCGGCCGTCCGGCAGATCGCCTTCTTCGAGCAGATTGCCGTTCGACAGCAGCACCGGATAGTCGGCCTTGCTGGCGCGCAGCGTGACCGTGAAGGTCGCCATCACGTCAGGACGGTCGAGGAAATAAGTGATGCGGCGAAAGCCCTCGGCCTCGCACTGCGTGAAGAAGTTACCGCCCGACACATACAGGCCCGACAGCGTGGTGTTTTCCGCCGGATTGCAGATGCTGGTGAGCGTGAGTTCGAAGTTCTCCGGCACGTTCTCGAGCGTGAGGCCGTGCTCGTGCGCATGCGCGTTGGCGAACGGGGCGCCGTCGATCGCGGCGCTGACAAACTCGAGTTGTTCGCCCATCAGTTCGAGATTCGAAGCGTGGGACGCGTCCGGGTTGCGGCGCACCCGCATCGTGTTCCTGACGACGGTGCGTTCGGGGACCAGATCGAACTCCAGGGCGACGGTGTCGATCAGGAAGGCGGGCGGCGCGTAATCGGCGCGGCGGATCACATTGGGCGTTGCGGTATCGGCCATGGCGTTCTGTAGTGATGGGACTCGAGCCGTCACGCGTGCTTATGGCGCGCGAGCCGGGCTTGTCGAGCCATTGTACAAAGGCTCGGCCGATTGTGCGGGGCGAACTTTTTACCGAATCGCCTGGTCAGCGTATTATCGGGGCCGCTTTGCGCAGCAAAGCGTGTGCACGGACCGACCCGCTCAAGAATGGCGAAAACAGGCATCACGAGGTAGACCATGAAATTCGATCGATGGACCCGCCGGGCCGCGCTGCTGCTCGGCGCGCTGACGGTGCTGCTGTCCGGCTGCACGACCTACGTGACGAGCCAGGTCACGGCGTTCTCCGACTGGAGCGGCAACGACGCCACCCGTACCTATGCCTTCACACGGGCAGCGGATCAGCAGAACAATCTCGAACTCACCACGTACGAGCGTATCGTTGCCAACGAACTCGCCACGCACGCGTTCCGTCAGGTCGACGCTTCAGCGGCGCGCTATCTGGTTGGGCTGTCGTACGGGATTCGCTCGGACATGGTGACGGTTGCGCAGCCGGTGTATTACAACCCCTGGCCGGCACCGTACTGGGGCCGGCCGTTCGATCCGTGGGGGCCATGGGGCCCGTGGGGTCCGTATCCGAGCGCGTACGTGAATCAGAGCTACCCGATTTTCACGCACCTGCTCGGCGTGCGGATCACCGAGCGGGCTAGCGGCAAGGAGGTCTATAACGTGACGGCGCGCAATTCGGACGGCGAGTCGTCGCTGGTGAGGGCGATGCCGTACCTGGCACGCAGTGCGCTGGCCGACTTCCCCCTCGGCAACGGCGTGGTCCATACCGTGAAGATTCCCGTCGACAAGAACGGCGGGGTGTCGAACGAAGTCGCTGCGACGGGCGCCGCGGCCGCGCCGGCGTCAGCTTCGGGCGCGAAGGCCGTGCAGTAAGCGTCGAGCGGCGCACCCAACGGCATTCGCCGAGGCGCATCGAATACGGCCCGGCAGGGGATCCCTGCCGGGCCGCTTTCCTTTGTTAACAGCACGGGTGGCGAGCGTTGCGTAAGACGGCTTCGCTCAAAATCGGAAACGCGGCGCTTAACTCAGCAGGCAGGTCCCGAAGCATTGAAGTGTTCCGAAACGAAACACTTGTTCAGAAAGTTAAATGAAAGCATGTGTGCCTATTTGTGGATGCCGCTCGCGTCCGGCCGGGCCGCGAAGCGTGCTGCAGGCGGCTTCGCGGCCTGGTCACAGGCGGTGCAAGGGCCGCCAGGCCTGCACTTTGGCGCTGTCCAGTCCCGGTCGTACCAGCGATACGGATACAGATAGATACGTCTTTTGTGGCTGATTTAATCCACAATATTCAGTATGATCCCGGCGACCACAGGGAGCCTGAGACAATCCACCAGATTAATTGGCGAAGGCGCCTAAATAATCGGGGTCAAGTGCCGTTAATTCGCTGAACCCTATATAAGATAAGAAGATTGGATTGACCCCCGGCTGGAGATTGTCGTTCCGCGCGGCGCGCATACGCTGTGACGGTTGCGTATTCCGTCAGGCGCCCTTAGCCTCTCCTCGCTTCTACGCGCGAACACCGATATGCCCGATCTGCACTGGACCATTCCGGTCGCTCGCTGGTCTAGCTGGCCTGCTGCCGCATCTGCCGCACCCGATATCGGCTTTATCGAGCCGATCGTGCGGCGTCGCCTGAGCACGCTGTCCAAGGTGGCGCTGAAGGTCGCGCACGACTGCGTATCGCAGGACGAGGTCCGCGTCGTGTTCGCTTCACGCCACGGCGAATTGCGGCGTACTACGGACATCCTGCGCACCATCAGCGCGGGCGAGCCGGTCTCGCCGACGGCGTTCAGCCTGTCAGTGCTGAACGCAATGACGGGTGTGTTTGGCATCGCGCGTGGCGACCGTTCCTCTGCCAGCGCGATCTCGGCGGGTGCCGAGACGCTCGGCTACGCGCTGCTTGAAGCGTACGCGCAATACGCAACGCAGCCTGGCTCGCCGGGGTTGCTGGTGTACGCTGACGAACCCGCCGATCCAGCGTACGGCACGATTGAAGACGAAGTGCAGGGCGGCGCGATCGCGGTCCTACTGAACGGCGAAGCGGCGGCGCGGCAGCTGGTCTGCACGTTGTCCGGCGCAGGTGAGCCGGAGGCCGCGGAGGGCGGGCAGGCGGCAAGCCATGCAGGCCAGGAAAGCGCGGACGAAAGTTTCGCGACCCAGAGCCAGGCGCTGCTGCATTGTCTGGAAACGGGCCGGCCTGCCGTCTGGCAAGGCGCCGGCGCGGCCTGGCATTGGAGGTGGCATGAACGCGCGGCTTGATTACCTTTGGCGGTTCTGCGCGACGGGCATGGCCTTCGTGGTGTTCGGCATCTGCGGTGTGCTGTTTTCGGTGCTGGTGTTCCCGCTTGCTTGGCTGTGGCCGCATCGTACGTCGCGTCAGCGCGCGGTGACGACCGTGATTCACTGGTTCTTTCGCACGCTGGTCGCGGTGTTGCGGTTCATCGGCGTGATGGAACTCGAGGTGTCGGGCGCCGAGGCATTGCGCGTCGGCGGCCCAGCGATCGTGGTCGCCAATCACCCGACGTACCTGGACGTGATGGTGCTGTTGTCGCTTACGCCGCATGCGTGTTGCGTGGTGAAAAACGCGCACTGGGGCAACCCGTGTTTCTGGGGAATCGTGCGCTCGGCGGAGTATGTGAGCAATGCCGACCCTTCGGAGCTCGTCGAAGCCGGCGCGCGGCAGCTCGCAGCAGGCTATACGATGATTATTTTTCCTGAAGGCACGCGCAGCCCCGCGCCGAACCGGCTGCACGCGTTTTCACGCGGGTTCGCGCATATGGCGTTGAAGGCCGGCGCGCCCATCGTGCCGGTGCTGATCGATTGCGATCCGCCGGCGTTCACCAAGCAGATGCGCTGGTACGACGTGCCGGCGCGTGCTTTCCGGATGCGCGTGAACGTGCTCGAGCCGCTTGGCGTCGAGCAATTCGCGGACCTCGACACTTCACCGTCTCTCGCGGCGCGCAGCGTGACCAGCGCCATCGAAGCACACATTACTCAGCACCTGTTCGATTATGGATTCTTTAAAACTGGAAATTAAACAGCTTCTGATCGAAGCCCTCGATCTGGAAGACCTGAGCCCGGCCGATATCGACGACGATGCACCGCTGTTCGATACCGACGGCATCGGTCTCGACTCGATCGATGCGCTCGAGATCGGCATCGTGCTGCGCAAACAATACCAACTGACCATCGCAGCGAACGACGAACGCACCCGTGATCACTTCCGCTCGATCAGCACGCTGGCCGCGCTGGTTGCGAGTCAACGCGAAGCGGCGCACGCTGTGAACGAAATCGAAAAAAAAGGGGAATAAATCGTGTCCGAGGCAGAGATTCTTGAACGCATCCGCGCCATTTTCAAAGAGAACTTCGCGATCGAGCCGGAGCGCGTGACGCCCGACGCGCATCTCTTCGAAGACCTCGATCTCGACAGCATCGACGCTGTCGACCTCGCGATCAAACTGCAGGAAATGACCGGCCGCCGTATCAAGCCGGAAGAGTTCAAGTCGGTGCGCACGGTGGGTGACGTGATCGGTGCGGTCGAATCCCTGCTGGCGGCGCAAGGCTGATGCCATCCGTGCGCTCGCGAATGCAAGTGACGGCGAGCCAGCTCGCCGGGGCATCGCCCGGCACGGAGCGCCACTGGGCCAAAACGGTGGTGCAGGTCCTGCTGAAACTCGCTTATCCCGCGTTGATTCTGTGTGCCTGGCGCTGGGACACGCCGCGCTATGTCGGCTGCATGCTGTTTGCGATTCTGTGGCTGCAACGCTGGGCCGGCAGCGGTCCGGTGGCGACCTCGCTGCGCCGGCTCTCCACGATCGATTGGACCGTGGTCGGCTTGCTGAGCTGCGCCTCGGCGGCGATCGTGTTCACCAATAGCGAGTTGCTGCTGCGCCTCTATCCGTCGCTCGTCAATCTGGGTCTGTTGATCGCGTTCGGCGCGACGCTTGTGCGCGGGCCGTCGATGATTGAAAAATTCGCACGGCTGGGCAATCCGAATTTGCCGCCTGGCGCCGTGCGCCATACGTGGCGCGTGACTCAGGTGTGGTGCGGTTTCTTCGCGCTGAACGGCGCGTTCTCCGCTTATACGGCGCTGTACTGGAGCCGTGCAAGCTGGTCGCTCTACAACGGCGCGATCGCTTACGGGTTGATCGGCGTGCTGCTGGTGGCCGAGGTCATCTGGCGCTATCTGGTGGTGCTGCCGCGAGCGGCGCGTTCGGAGGCGGCATGATCGCGTTGCATGATTTGTTGTCGGCGGGCCATGAGTCCTCAGTCGTGAATGCGCCGGTATGCCGCGACGGCGCTACGGTGCTCGATCGCGCGGCGTTTCGCGCGCGCGTCTCGACGCTGGTCACGCTGATGCAAGCGCAAGCCGCGCGACGCTACGCGTTATGTATCGACGATCCGTTCGATTTCGCCTGCGCGCTGTTTGCGTTGCTCGCGTGCGGCAAGGAGCCGGTGATTCCAGCCAATGCGACGCCGGGCTATCTCGCCGATCTTGCCGACGCGTACGACGCCGTGCTGACCGACGCCGACCTGCCGCCTGCTGTGCGAAACGCCGACGCCGACGTCGCACACGCGCTAGACACCTCACACACGATCGATCCGCAAGCCCCGTTGACGCTCTACACGTCGGGTAGCAGCGGCACCCCCAAGCCGATCCGCAAGACCCTCGCGCAATTCAATGCCGAAGTGCACACGCTCGAAAAGCAGTGGGGCGCTTTGGTCGGCGATGCGACGATGCTGGCGAGCGTGCCGCATCATCACATCTACGGTTTGCTGTTTCGCGTGTTGTGGCCGCTTGCCGCAGGCCGCGCGTTCGACCGCGCGATCAGCATCGAACCTTTGCATTTGCAAACGCAGATCGAGCAATGCGGTGCGACGGTCGTCGTTTCGACGCCCGCGCAATTGTCGCGTTGGCCCGCATTGCCTGGCTTCGCCGCGTTGAAGCCGCCGCCGCGCGCATTCTTTTCTTCAGGCGGCCCGCTCGCCGTGGAAGCCGCGCAGGAATACGCCACCGCGTATGGCGCTGCGCCGCTTGAAATCTACGGTAGTACGGAAACCGGCGGCATTGCGTGGCGCCGTCAGGACCAGACAGAAGCGTGGCAACCGGTGACCGGCATCGAAGTACGCCGCGACGAAGATGGTGCGCTGAATGTTCGTTCGCCGCATCTCGATCACACCGGCTGGCATCGTACGGACGACAAAATCGCGTTTGACGCCGACGGACGCTTCCGTCTGCAAGGCCGGCTCGATCGCGTACTCAAGCTGGACGGCAAGCGCGTGTCGCTGCCGGAACTCGAAGCACGTCTCGCGCTGCATCCGTATGTCGCGCAAGCGGCGATCGTGCCGCTGGAAGGCGCCTCGCGCGAGCGCGTCGGCGCGGTGGTGGCGCTGACCGAAGCGGGCAGCGAGGCATTGCGCGCCGAAGGCCGCGTGCTGCTCGCGCAAACCCTGCGCCGGCATCTTGCTGAGTATTTCGACGTGGTGGTGCTGCCGCGTCATTGGCGTTTTCGCCTCACATTGCCGTTCGACTCGCGCGGCAAACTACCGGTGGCCGCGGTCGCGGCGGCATTCGAACCGCGCACGGACGGTGTGGAAGTGCTCGCCGAAGCCCGCAGCGCCGACACGTTGCATTACGAACTGCGCGTGCCGCCGACGCTCGTGCATTTCGCCGGCCACTTCCCCGGTCTGCCGATTCTGCCGGGCGTCGTTCAGGTGCACTGGGTCATGCGTCTGGCCGCCGAACAATTGCCCGCCGTGCGCGAGCTGGTATCGGTCGACCGCCTCAAGTTCATGGCGCCGGTGTCGCCGGGCGCGGTGCTGAATCTCACGCTCGCACACGACGCCGCGCGTGGGCGCGTGCAGTTCGCGTACCGGCTGGGCGGACGTGAATGCGCATCCGGCGTGATCGTCTATCGGGAGCCTGCATGATGGGCATCGCTGCGTGCATTGTCATTCCGATTTACAACCACAAGGATGCGATCGGCGCGACCGTTGCCCACCTCGCGGTGCACGGCTTGCCGATTTTTGTCGTCGACGACGGCAGCGATGAGGCGACCCAGCAAGTGCTCGCCGCGCTGGCGCAACAGTACGCGGGGAAGCTCACGCTGCTGCGCTTGCCGGTCAACGGTGGCAAGGGCGCGGCCGTGATGGCGGGACTGCGTGCCGCGCGCGCTGCGGGTTACAGCCACGCTCTGCAGATCGACGCCGACGGCCAGCACGACGCGACGGACGTACCGCGTTTCATCGAAGCCGCGCTTGCCGAACCGGGCGCGGTGATCCTCGGCCGCCCGGTCTACGACGAGAGCGTGCCGAAATCGCGCCTCTACGGCCGCTATCTGACGCATGTGTGGGTGTGGATCGAAACGCTCTCGCTGACGATTCGCGATTCGATGTGCGGCTTCCGTCTCTATCCCTTGGCGCTGGCCTGCGAGCTGATCGACAGCGTGCAATTGCCGACGCGCATGGACTTCGACATCGAAATTCTCGTGCGGCTCTACTGGCGGCGCGCGGCGTTCCGCTCGATTCCCACGCGCGTCACCTACGCAACCGACGGCGTCTCGCATTTCGACGTGCTGTGGGACAACGTGCGCATCAGCCGCAGCCATACACGGCTTGTGTTCGGCATGCTGTGGCGTTTGCCGATGCTGCTCGCGCACAAAGTGATGCCACGCCGCACGGCTATCGCAAGTGAGGCGGTCAAGCAGGGCGACCAGAACAAAGCGGGCGAGTCGAGCAACCTGAGCGAACCCGGCCAGCGCGCTGAATCACGCGAACCAAGCCCCCAGGACTGGTGGCGGATCGCCGAGCGCGGCAGCCATCTGGGCATGTCGTTGCTCGCGCTCAGTTGCAAGCTGTTCGGCCGTCGTTTCACCGCGCTCTGGCTGCATCCGATCGTCGCGTATTTTCTGCTGACCGGCCGCGCCGCGCGTGAGGCGTCGAGCAACTATTTCACGCATCTCGGCCAAGCCGCACCGCACGGCGATACGCCACGTCCAGGTTGGCTGTCCGCCTATCGCCACATGCTGGCGTTCGCGCAATCGGGCTTCGACAAGCTTGCAGCATGGTCAGGCCGCGTCAACAACACCGACGTTAAATTCGAAGATCCTTCGGCATTCGAAGCATTGGTGGCAAGTGGCAAAGGTGCGCTCGTGATCGGCGCGCATCTCGGCAATCTGGAGATGACCCGCGCGCTTGCCGCGCAGGGTGCCTACGCGAAAGTCACGGCCGTGGTCTATACCGAACACGCACGGCGCTTCAATAGCGTGCTGGCGTCGGCCAATAGCCAATTCGCGCGGCATCTGCTCGAAGTCAGCGACTTCGGTCCCGAGACCGCGATGATGATGCAGGAGCGCGTCGATGCGGGCGAGCTGCTGGTGATCGTCGGCGACCGCGTGCCGGCACGCGAAGCGGGCCGCACGACCGAAGCGCAATTTCTCGGCTCGACCGCCCCGTTCGCGCAAGGCCCCTACGTGCTCGCGCATGCGTTGGGCTGCCCCGTCTATCTGTTCTTCTGCCTGAAAGAGCACGACGGTTATCGTCTGTATTTCGAGCCGTTCGCCGAGCGCATCGAGTTGCCGCGCCGCGAACGCGCGCAGCATCTTGCCGCGTGGGCGCAGCGTTACGCGGCGCGCCTCGAACACTATTGCCGCAAGGCACCTTATCAATGGTTCAACTTCTTCGATTTCTGGGCCAGCCCCAAGCGAGGCACACATGGCCGAACATGATCTGATTGAGGCGCCGAACACCAGCGCAAAAGAGAGCGCCCGCGCAAACGCGGCGTCGGTGACGATCGGCGGGCGCAAGCTGACGATCGAAGAGGTCGTCGCGATCGCGCAGCATCGCGCGCCGGTTGCGTTGAGTGCCGATCCGGCATGGCGCGCGCGCATTCAGCGCGGCGCGGATTTTCTGCGCCGGCATCTGGCGTCGGGCGCGACCGTGTACGGCGTCAACACCGGCTATGGCGATGCGTGCGTGGTCGACGTGCCGATGGAACTCGTCGAAGCCTTGCCGTTGCAATTGACGCGTTACCACGGCTGCGGGATGGGCCAGTATCTCGACGACGGGCAAACGCTCGCGGTGATCGCCGCGCGGCTGAACTCGCTGGCTTACGGTTTTTCCGGCGTACGCCCTGTGTTGCTCGAACGCCTCGCCGATCTGATCAATCATCGTGTGTTGCCGCGCATTCCGTCGGAAGGCTCGGTCGGTGCAAGTGGCGATCTGACGCCGCTCTCGTATGTGGCCGCCGCGCTTGCCGGCGAGCGCGATGTGATGTTTGACGGCTCCCTGCGCAACGTGGGTGAGGTCTGGTCCGAACTCGGTCATACACCCTTGACGCTCGCGCCGAAAGAAGGGCTCGCGCTGATGAACGGCACCGCCGTGATGACGGGCCTCGCCTGTCTCGCGTTCGCGCGCGCCGATCATCTGACGCGCCTTACCGCACGTCTCACGGCGCTCTCTACCGTTGCGCTCGACGGCCGCGCCGCGCATTTTGACGCCACTCTGTTCGAAGTGAAGCCGCACGCAGGCCAGGCCGAAGCCGCAGCATGGATTCGCGACGATCTGACCGGGCGCGACGATACGCCCGGGCATCGTCTGCAAGACCGCTATTCGATTCGCTGCGCGCCGCATGTGATCGGCGTTGCGCGCGATGCCTTGTCGTGGGTGCGCCGCGACGTCGAGAACGAACTGAACAGCGCGAACGACAATCCGTTGATCGATCCCGACAACGAGCGCGTGCTGCACGGCGGCAACTTCTACGGCGGCCATATCGCGTTCGCGATGGATTCGCTGAAAGTCGCAGTCGCCAATCTGGCTGACCTAATGGACCGTCAGCTCGCGCTGCTGGTCGACGTGAATTTCAACAACGGCCTGCCGCGCAATCTGTCGGGTGCGGCTCCCGCGCGTGCCGCGATCAATCATGGCTTCAAGGCCGTGCAGATTTCATCGTCCGCATGGACGGCCGAGGCGTTGAAGAACACGATGCCCGCGAGCGTCTTCTCGCGTTCGACCGAGGCGCACAATCAGGACAAGGTCAGCATGGGCACGATCGCCGCGCGCGACTGTTTGCGCGTGCTGGAGTTGACCGAGCAGGTCGCCGCCGCGCATACGCTCGCGACGGTGCAAGCCGCCCGTTTGCGTTTGAAGATCGACAGCGCCACGCCGGTTCCCGCGCCGCTGCAAGCATTTATCGACAGCGTGACGGCGCAGTCGCCGTTCGTCGACGAAGACCGCGCGCTGGAGAGCGACCTGCGCGCGCTGACCGCGCGCATCGCCGCGTGCGATCTGTTGAACGACTATCGTGGAGGCTCGAACGCATGACCGGCTCCCCTAAAGTGCTGACAGCCAGCGCGACGGTCGAAGTGCCGTTTCACGACGTCGACGCGATGAACGTGTGCTGGCATGGCCACTATCTGAAGTACTTCGAGATTGGCCGCGCGGCGCTGTTGCGCACCTTCGATTACGACTACCGCGAGATGCAGGCCTCGGGTTACCTGTGGCCGATCGTCGAGGCGCATCTGAAGTATGTGCGCCCGGCCACCTACGGCCAGGCGATCGAAGTGCGCGCGCAACTGCTCGAACATGAGAACCGCCTGAAAATAGGCTACGAAATTGTCGATTGCGCATCCGGTACGCGACTGACGAAGGGCTACACGATCCAGGTCGCGGTCGATGCCGCGACGCAGGAATTGCAGTTCGTGTCGCCGCCGGTCGTATTTGAAAAGCTGGAGCGCGTATGGGGACGATGAACTTGCGCGGTGTGGCGGCGGGCGGGTTGCTCGCACTAAGCACGCTAGGCACGCTAAGCGTATTGAGCGTATTGAGCGTGGCCGCATGGCAGACCCCGGCGTCCGCGGCAGAAGCCGTGCAGTCCGCCGGCAACCCGGCTCTCGTCTCGCAGATCGCCTCGCACCTCGCACAAGCCAAGGGCGTCCGCGCGCAATTCACGCAAACGCAAACGCTCGCCGCGATGAAGCAGCCGCTCGTCAGCACGGGCTCGTTGCTGTTCTTCCGCGATCGTGGCGTGATCTGGCAGATCGACACGCCGTACAAAGCCACTTACGTGATCACCGATGCGGGCATCGCCGAAGTCGACGCCAACGGCCAGCGCGTAACGGCTCACAGCGCCCAGGGCACGCGTGGCGTCGCGCAGGTCTCGAAGATGATGCGCGCGATGCTCGGCGGCGATCTGTCGGCGCTGTACTCTCAATTCGACGTGCAGGCCGAAGGCAGCGCCGCGCAGTGGCGCATGCAACTCACGCCGAACCAGCCGCAAATCGCGCAGTCGATCAAAGCCTTGCAAATGAATGGCGGCGACTACCTCCAAAGCTTGCGCATCACGCTCGCCAATGGTGACATCACGAAACTCGACTTCGCGAAGAGCGTGGCGGTGACCGAACCGACGCCCGCCGAGCGCGGATTGCTCGGAGCGCCGTAATGCAGGTGCTGCAACAGCGGTCCGCGAAACAGGCATGGGGCGTGCGCGCCGCGTGGCTGCTGATCGCGCTCGCCGCTGCACTGTATTGCGGTTGGCGTTTCGCAGGGCCGTCGCCGCTGCAGACCAATTTGCTGGCATTGCTTCCCGCCACCGAAGCGGATCCGGTCGCCGAAAAGGCGGTCGATACACTGGCGAGCGCGCTGGGTGATCGCACGGTTTTTCTGGTCACCAGTAACGATGGCGCGCACGCGAAAGCGGCAGCGAAACAACTCGGCGCATCATTGCAGAAGAGTGGGGCGTTCGGCTCGGTGACGGCGGAATTGCCGCCGTTCGATCTGTCGCAGATCGCGGCGTTGTACATGCCCTATCGCTTCGGTTTGCTGTCGCCTGCTGACCGCGCGGCGCTTGCGCAGAGCAGTGCTTCAAGCCCCACGTTGCGGGACGCGCTCGCGCAGCGCATCTACAGCCCGCTACGCGGCGGTCTGACCACGCCGCTCGCCGACGATCCGTTCGGCTGGCTCGAACACTGGCTCGGCGGTTTGCCGCTCGCCACGTCGAATCTCGAACTGGAAGACAACATGCTGGTGTCGCATCGCGGCACCGCGACCAGCGTGTTGATCGTCGCCACGCTGCCCGGCTCGGCCTACGAATCGAAGACGCAGCACGCCGTGCTCGCCGCGCTCGCACAAGGCGAAAGCGCATTGAGGCAGGCGTTTCCCGACGTGTCGGTGGCGAGGACCGGCGCGGTGTTCTACGCGGAATCGGCACGCAGTGCATCGGAACACGAGGTGCACCTGATCGGCGTCGCGTCGCTGTGCGGGATTGCGTTGCTGATGATGTGGGTGTTCCGCTCGCCACGTCTGTTGCTGCTCGGTTTTGTTTCGACGGCGCTCGGCATCGTCTGCGCGCTCGCGGTGACCATGCTGGTGTTCGGCCAACTGCATCTGTTGACGCTGGTGTTCGGCGCGAGCCTGATCGGCGAAGCAGTCGACTATTCGATTCAGTATTTCGTGGTCTATCTCGGTGCCGGGCGCGATTGGGATTCGCGTCGCGGTGCGCGTGCGGTACGTCCGGCCTTGACGGTTGCGCTTGCCACCAGCCTGCTTGGCTACGCGATCCTCACGTGGGTGCCGTTCCCCGCGCTCAAGCAGATTGCATGCTTCGCGATTGCGGGCATTACGACGGCGTTTGCGTCCGTGCTGTGGTTGTTGCCCGCGCTGCTCACGCGCGCGCCGAAGCGCAGTCCGCAACGCGTGTTCGCCAGGGCGGCGCGTGTGCTGACGGTCTGGCACCGCACGATCGGCGGCAAGCGCGCATGGTTCGTGGCGGCGCTCCTGCTGATCGTGGCGATTCCCGGTTGGCTGCGTCTGACGAGCGACGACGATATCCATCTGCTGATCCAGCGCGATCCTTCGTTGGTCGCGCAGGAAGACAAAGTGCGCGAGGCGGTCGGCGTCGATAACAGCGCGCAGTTTTTTGTCGTGCGCGGCGAGACGCCGGAAATCGTTTTGCAACGCGCCGAAGCGCTGGGCGCGAAACTCGACGGGTTGAACGGCACCGCGAACCAGGTCGGCAGCTATCAGTCGGTGGCGCAATTCGTGCCGTCCGCGAAACAGCAAAACGAAGACCGGGCTTTGCTCGCGCAGCACCTATTCAACGATCCCACCGCATTGCGTGCGACGCTGCTGCAAGCGGGCTTCAAAGACGAAGTCGCCGATGCCTGGCTCGCCGCGTATGCGAAACCGCATCCGCTGCTCACGGTCGACACGTGGCTCGCCGCGCCGTGGTCGCAGCCGTACAAACATCTGTGGCTGGGCGTTGTCGATTCGACAACCAAGGCGTATGCAGCAGTCGTGATGCCACAAAGCGTGACGCCGCAGAATGAACCCGCACTGATCGCCACCGCACAGGCACTGCCCGGCGTCGTATTTGTCGACAAGGCGGCGAGCGTTTCGAAGCTATTCGGTGCGTATCGTGTGGATAGCGGTTGGTGGCTCGGCGGCGCGCTGGCGCTTGTGCTCGTCCTGCTGATGCTGCGATACACCGTGCGCGGCGGCATTGCCGTGACGCTGCCGGTGCTGCTCGCGGTCGGCGTCACGCTCGCTGTGTTCGGCTACGTTCACGTGCCGCTCAATCTTTTCAACTGCCTTGCACTGATGCTGGTGCTCGGCGTTGGCGCAAACTATGCGGTGTTTCTGCGCGAAGGCTGCTTGCGCGCGGACGCGGATCTCGGCGCGGTGTGGACGGGCGTGCTGCTGTCGGCAGCCACCACGCTGTTGTCGTTCGGCATGCTCGGCATGAGCGCGATGCCTGCGCTGAAGAGTTTCGGCGCCACGCTCGCGCTCGGCATTGCGGTATCGGTGCTGCTCGCGCCGATCGGCATGCCATCGGAATCAAGGAGGGTCGCATGAAGGCGCCATCAGTTTATTTGCACGCGCTAGGCATGATCAACGCGCTCGGCGGCGACCTCGATGCAATCGTCCCAGCGCTTGCCGCTGGTCACGCACCCGGCATGGCGAACGCGCATACAGGCGTTGGCGAAGCGTTTGTCGGCAGTGTGCTCGCGCCGCTGGAGCTGGCGCCGCCGGCCGGGCTCGCGCGTTACGACTGCCGCAACAACCGCTTGCTGCTAGCCGCGCTGGCACAGATCGCGCCCGCCGTCGAGGCGGCGCGCGAGCGTTACGGCGCGCATCGGATCGGCGTGGTGCTCGGCACCAGCACGTCGGGTATCGAAGCGGCCGAAGCCGCGTTCGTCTATCAGGCGCAGGCGGGCGGCCTGCCCGCCAATTTCAATTACCGGCAGATGGAGATCGGCACCGCCGCGCCGTTTGCTGCCGCCGCCCTCGGTGTGCAGGGTCCGGCGTTCACGATCTCGACCGCTTGCACTTCGAGCGCGAAGGCCTTTGCGTCGGCGCGCCGGCTGCTGCAATTGCGACTGTGCGATGCGGTCGTGGTGGGTGGCGTCGATTCGTTGTGCGAGTTGACGGTGCAGGGTTTCGCCTCGCTCGAATCGACCAGTGGCGTGCGCGCCAATCCCATGAGCCGCAATCGCTGCGGGATCAACGTCGGCGAAGGCGCCGCCGTGTTCCTGATGAGCCGCGATGAAGCAGAAGTACGACTCGCGGGCGTCGGCGAATCGAGCGACGCATATCACATTTCCTCGCCCGACCCGCTAGGCGCGGGCGGCGAAATCGCGTTGCACGCGGCGCTGGGCGATGCGGGCGTCGCATCGTCGGCGATTGGCTATGTGAACCTGCACGCCACCGCCACACGCAAGAACGACGACATGGAAGCGAAGTTGATGGCGCGGGTGTTCCCCAACGGTGTAGCGACGAGCGGCACCAAGCCGCTCACGGGTCACCAGCTCGGCGCGGCGGGCGCAACCGAACTCGCCTTCGCATGGCTGACGCTGGCGCACGGGAATGTGACACTGCCCGTGCCGCTGCCGCGTCATCTGTGGGACGGCGAAGCCGATCCCGCGCTGCCGGTGCTGGATCTGGTCGAAAGCGAACGCTTCCTGCCGCGCGGCGCTGGCTCGCAATATGTGATGAGCAATTCGTTTGCGTTCGGCGGTAGCAATGTCAGCCTGATCCTTGGACGATGACACGCGCGATGACCCCGACGCCCACCATGCAGGATCTCGCCCTGCAACCGATCGAAGCGATCATCCCGCATCGCGGCACCATGCTGCTGATCGATGCCGTGAACACCTTCAGCGAAGACGCGTTGAGCGCGCGAGCAACCGTACGGGCCGACGCCTGGCATGCTGGCGCCGACGGCGCGATGCCCGCATGGATCGGCATCGAATTGATGGCGCAGGCCATCGCGGCGCACGTCGCATTGCTCGCCATGCGCGGCGGCGGCAGAGCGCGCCCCGGCGTGCTGCTTGGCTCGCGCAGCTACAAAGCGTTGCAACCGTCGTTCGCGAGCGGTGCCCAGTTGCTGATCCACGCAACAGAATTACTGCGCAGCGAAGAAGGCCACGGCGCCTACGAATGCACGATCCACCACGGCGACGTGTGTTGCGCCGAGGCCGTGATCAAGGTTTTTCAACCGCCCGATTTCCAGTCATTCATCGAAGGGAGTTTCAGTTCATGAGCCGGCGTGTTCTCGTTACCGGCGCAAGCCGCGGCATCGGCCGTGCGATTGCGTACAAGTTGGCCGCCGACGGCTTCGCGGTATCCGTGCATTGCCGCACGGGCCGCACCGAAGCCGAAGCCGTCGCAACGGGCATCGCCGCGCAGGGCGGCACGGCGCGCGTGCTGCAATTCGACGTGCGTGAGCGCGCGGTGTGCCGCGAGGTGCTCGAAGCTGATGTCGCGGCGCACGGTCCGTACTACGGCATCGTGTGCAGCGCGGGCGTGACGCGCGACGCCGCGTTTCCCGCGCTCACCGAAGAAGACTGGGACATCGTGATCGAAACCGGTCTCGACTCGTTCTACAACGTTGTCCATCCGTTGACCATGCCGATGGTGCGGGCGAGGAAGGGCGGGCGCATCGTCACGATCGCGTCGGTCTCAGGCGTGATGGGCAACCGCGGCCAGGTCAACTACAGCGCGGCGAAGGCCGGCCTGATCGGCGCGACCAAGGCGCTCGCCGTCGAACTGGCGACGCGCAACATCACCGTCAATTGCGTCGCGCCGGGTTTGATCGAAACCGGCATGCTCGACCAGATGCCGCTCGAGCAAGCG
Organism: Paraburkholderia solitsugae; assembly: GCF_013177695.1. Classification (GTDB taxonomy): domain Bacteria; phylum Pseudomonadota; class Gammaproteobacteria; order Burkholderiales; family Burkholderiaceae; genus Paraburkholderia; species Paraburkholderia solitsugae. Next base: position 99,781 of record NZ_WOEY01000051.1, read on the forward strand.
TTGAAGACGGTGCCGATGAACCGCGTCGGCCAGCCTGCCGAAGTGGCGTCCGTGGTCGGCTTCCTGATGTCGGATGCGGCCTCGTACGTCACGCGTCAGGTGATCGGCGTCAATGGCGGGATGGTGTGATGAAGCGCGTCGTCATTACCGGCATGGGGGGCGTCACAGCGTTTGGTGACAACTGGGACGAAATCGAAACGCGCCTGAGGCTGGGTGTGAACGCGGTCCGGCGCATGCCCGAGTGGGATTACTTCGAGTCGCTGCATACGCGGCTCGCGTGTCCGTTGCCGGGCTTCACCGCGCCTGCGCACTATCCGCGCAAGAAAACCCGTTCGATGGGGCCGGTGTCGATGTATTCGGTGCGCGCGAGCGAACTGGCGCTCGCCGACGCGGGCCTCGCCGATGACGCGCTCATCAAGGACGGCCGCATGGGCGTCGCCTACGGCTCGTCGTCGGGCTCGGTGCAGCCGATTCGCGCGTTCGGCACGATGCTTCAAACCGGCTCGATGAGCGACGTCACGTCGAACAGCTACGTGCAGATGATGCCGCACACCACCGCGGTCAACGTCAGCCTGTTCTGGGATCTGAAAGGGCGCATCATCCCGACCTCGTGCGCGTGCGCGTCGGGCAGCCAGGCGATCGGCTACGCGTATGAAGCGATTCAGGCGGGCAAGCAGACGCTGATGCTGGCGGGCGGCGCGGAAGAGATGTCGGGTCCGGCGGTCGCCGTGTTCGACACGCTGTACGCGACCAGCACGCGCAACGATGAGCCGCATCTCACGCCGCGCCCGTTCGATGCCGCGCGCGATGGTCTCGTGGTGGGCGAGGGCGCGGCCACGCTGGTGCTCGAAGAATACGAACATGCGGTGGCGCGCGGCGCGCGGATTCACGCGGAAATCGTCGGCTTCGGCTGCAATTCGGACGGCGCGCATATGACCCAGCCGACCGCCGAAACCATGGCGCTTGCCATGCAGCTCGCTTTGAAAGACGCGCAACTGCCGCCCGAGGCGATCGCCTACGTGAACGCACACGGCACCTCCACGGACCGTGGCGACATCGCCGAAAGCCATGCGACCGCGCAGACCTTCGGTGCGCGCATGCCGATCAGTTCGCTCAAGAGCTATGTCGGCCATACGCTCGGCGCGTGCGGCGCGCTCGAAGCGTGGTGGACCATCGAGATGATGAAACGCAATTGGTATGCGCCGAACCTGAATCTGGAGAACGTCGATCCGGCCTGTGCGCCGCTCGATTACATCGTCGGCACAGGTCGTGAGATCGACGCCGAACATGTGATGAGCAACAACTTTGCTTTCGGCGGGATCAATACGTCGCTGATTTTCCGGCGCGTTCGATGAGCGTGGCGCTGCAACGCGTGGTCGTCACCGGCATGGGGATCGTGTCGTGCCTCGGCAATACGCTCGACGAAGTATCCGGCGCACTGCGTGCTGGCCGCTCGCGCATCGAGCGGATCGACGCGTGGCGTGGGCGCGGTTTCGCATCGCAGGTGGCGGGCGTTGCCTCGGTCGCGCAGGAGCCGCCATTCGCGCGCAAGCTCGAGCGCTTCATGGGCGACACCGCGCGCTTTGCATGCCACGCCGCGAAGAAAGCGATCGACGATGCCGGTCTCGACCCCGGCACGTTGCGCTCGCCGCGCGCCGGTACGGTGATCGGCTCGGGCGTCGGCACGTTGTCGAGTTACGACGTGGCGATTGCGATTGCGATTGCCCGCGGCGTCGACAAAGTGCCGCCGTACACGGTCCCGCACGCGATGAGCAGTACCGCGTCGGCCAATGTCGCGCAGGTGTTCGGACTCGAAGGCGTGAGCTATTCGCCGTCGTCGGCTTGCACGACGTCGGCGCTCGCCATCGGCCAGGCGATGCAACTGATCCAGACCGGCCGCCAGCAGATCGTGCTGGCCGGCGGCAGCGAGGCGCTGCACGACAACACGACGCTGCTGTTCGATTCGATGGGCGCGCTGTCGCGCGGTTTCAACGACACGCCGCAGCACGCTTCGCGTCCCTACGATACGGCGCGCGACGGCTTCGTGATCGCTTCGGGCGGCGGCGTGCTGGTGCTCGAGTCGCTCGATCACGCATTGGCGCGCGGCGCCCGTATTTACGCCGAACTGACCGGTTTCGGCGATTGCACGGACACCGCTGGCATGGTCACGCCGCATGCGGCCGGCATCGCACGGGCGATGCGCGGCGCGCTGGGCGAAGCGGGCAAACGCCCGGACTACATCAACACACACGCACCGTCGACACCGCTTGGCGATGTCGAGGAACTGCGCGCACTAATCGATGTATTTGGCGGCGACGTCCCCGCGTTCTCGTCGACTAAAGGCATGACCGGGCACCCGCTCGGCGCGTGCGGCGCGCACGAGGCGATCTACACGTTGCTGATGATGCGTGACGGTTTCATCGCGGGGACGGCGGGCATCGAGACGCCGGAGCCGGGCGTCGATGGCATGCCGCTCGTGCGCACGACGCGTGACGCGCGCATCGGTACGGCGATGTCGATTTCATTCGGGTTCGGCGGCAGTTGCGCAAGCCTGATGTTTGAAGGGTGGCAGGGCGGTTGAAACGGCCACGATTTTAAAAAAACGAGGGCAATAAAAATGAAAAAACGTTTTGTACTGGCTGCGCTGGCAGTGGTGGTACTGACGCAGGCGGGATGCGCCACGGACGTGAAGTCGCTGCCGCTCGCGGCGGCCGGCGGCCAGTCGCGCGGCGGCGTGCCGGTCTATTTCGGCGAGCAGAGCCACCCGGCAGTGACGGCCAAGTTGGGCGACGTGTCCTACTCGGTGCGGATCGCGCGCAAGGTGTTGAGCCCGGAAGATGCATGCCATGAAGCGCTTGCCGAAGCTGTGCAGAAGCTGCGTGCGGCCGCCCAGGAACGCAACGCCAACGCCGTGATCGACGTATCGACGCGCTTTCATAGCACCGAGACCAACTCGTCGACCGACTTCACGTGCGGCGTGAGCCCCAGCGCTGCCGCTATTGCGGTGAGAGGCCAGCTTGTCGTGCTGGAAGCGAACTAAGGCAAATCCAATTTAGAACTCACTAGAGCAACAAAAACCACCAAGGAGTCTCAATGAAACGCAATGTGCTGTTTGTCGCGCTGTTCGCTTTGCTCGCCACGCTGAGCGCTACGCAGGCTTTTGCCCGCGACACGGTCGCCAACTATCCGGTCGCGCCGGCGCTGCAAAGCGAACCGGGCAAAGTCAGTGACGACGTCGCGCTGTATTTCGCTGGCCAGCCGCATCCGGCCGTGGAGAAAACGATGGGTGAATTCGCGACCAACAAGAAGACCAACGCCTTCGGCAAGAGCGATCTGGAAGCGTGCCAGCACGTGTTCCTTTCGGCCGTGATCGAATTGCAGGAACGCGCGCGCAAGGAAGGCGGCAACGCGGTGATCAACATCAAGAGCAACTACAAGAATGAAGTGCGCGAGAGCGCGACGGAGTTCACATGTGGTGCGGGTGCGGTGATCGCCGGTGTGGCGCTGAAGGGTGATGTGGTGACGCTGCGCAAGTAGTCACGCAAATAGCGAGCGACACAAGTCAGCGCGCTGTGATGCTTGCCAGGGCGATAGCCTGCCACCGCCCTGGCGAGATTCAATCGGCCTTGATCGCCGCGACATTGACCAGCGTTTCACGACGCTTGCCAGGCTGCGGATGGGTCAGGCCGAGGCGTTCAAGCAGGCCGAAGTCTTTCGCGCGGCTCCACCAGAGATACGGCAGCGAGACGTTGCGCTGATCGAAGCGGAAACCGCCGCGGCGGATCATGTCGAGGTAGCCGTCGGCGCTTTTCTGAACGTGCATGGGATGGCGGAACAGCAGTCGGATCACCCACGATTTGATGTACGCGTCGGTGGATTCGGCGAACAGCAGGATGCCACCCGGTTTGAGCACACGACGGAATTCGCCGAGTGCGCGGTCCTGCTCGACGAGATGGTGAAAGGTTTGATGGCAGAACACGATGTCGGCGCTGGCGTCGGGCAACGGCAATTGTGCGCAGTCGCCGTGCAGCACTTCGATATCGGCGAGCTTGTCGCGGCACGCGTTGGCTGCATTGGCGGCAAGCGTTAGCGACGGTTCGTGAAAATCGACACCGACAATGCGGCGGGGCTTGAACGCCTCGGCGAGCAGGCGGAACGAAATGCCTTGCCCGCAGCCGACGTCGACGATGACCGGTGCGGCAGGCAAGGGCGCATCGATCAGGCGTTTGAGGTCGTTGATCGCGACCCGCAGAACATGATGTTCCCACGTATAAGTACGCAGGAACCAGATCCCGAAGGCCGTTTCCGGCACGAAAGGCACACTGGATGTTTCGGATGGCGACACGCTGGGCTCCCCGACGAAATATTGTTCTTGCTGTGACGCGTAATTGTAACGAGAAGTAAGGATGCAGCGTAACGCTGCTCAGAGCAAGCAAACGATTGAGGCAACCTTGAGTACACATTCGTCAAAGCGCATGAGCGTCGATGTAGCGATCATCGGCGCGGGTCCGGCAGGCGCCGTCGCAGCGGCGCTATTGCGCAAAGCAGGCCGCTCTGTGCTGGTGCTGGAGCGCCAGCATTTTCCGCGCTTCTCGATCGGCGAAAGTCTGCTGCCGCAAAGCATGGCCTACCTCGAAGAGGCCGGCATGCTGCAGGCGGTGGTCGAAGCCGGTTTCCAGTACAAGAACGGCGCGCATTTCGTTTACCGCGACCAATCGTCGGCGTTCGATTTCCGCGACAAGCATTCGCCGGGGTGGGGCACCACGTACCAGGTCGAGCGCGCGGTGTTTGACGACATTCTGATTCGCTGCGCGGCGGAGCAGGGCGCCGAGGTGCGCTTCGGTCATACGGTCCGCGCAATGCAACCTGCCGGGAAGGACAACAAGCCGGTGCTCGACGTGATCGACGCAGCGGACAACGCCTATGAAGTCGAGGCGCATTTCGTGTTCGACGCAAGCGGCTTCGGCCGTGTGCTGCCGCGTTTGCTGAATCTCGAAGCGCCCACGCGCATGCCCACACGTGCCGCGATCTTCTCGCATGTGCAGGATGGCATTCCGGCCGGCGCGACCGACCGTAACAAAATCTGCGTGGCGACGCACCCGGAGCGCCGCGACGTGTGGTTCTGGATGATTCCGCTAGCGGGCGGCCGCTCGTCGGTGGGGTGCGTGGCCGAGGCCAGTTTCCTCGATGTGCCGGAAGCCGAGCGCGACGCGAAACTGCGCGCGCTGATTCAGCAGGAGCCGACCCTCGGTCCATTGATCGGCAACGCGCCGTTCCTGATGCCGGTGCGTCAAATCGGCGGGTACGCGGCGAATGTCGAACGTTTGCATGGACCGGGCTATGCGTTGCTCGGCAATGCCGGTGAATTTCTCGATCCGGTGTTCTCGTCCGGCGTGACGATTGCGCTGCGTTCCGCGCATCTCGCGGTGCAGACGTTGAACCGGCAACTGGATGGCGAGCAGGTCGACTGGTCGGCCGCTTACGACGTGCCGTTGCGCAAGGGGATCGATACGTTCCGTGCCTTTGTCGAGCGCTGGTACACGGGCGAGCTGCAGGACATCATTTTCTATCCGGACCAGACGCGGTCGATCCGCCGCATGATCAGCGCGGTGCTGGCCGGTTACGCATGGGATGAATCGAATCCGTATGTCGCCGATCCGGTGCGCCGTCTGAATGCGTTGCACGAAGTGTGCACTCACCATTGATCGGACTGCACGGCACGAGCCAATGAAAAACGGCGCTTCCCTCAGGAAGCGCCGTTTTTCATTCGACCGCCTGAATCAGATCAGGCGTCAGCTCGGGAATCCACTCAAGCTGCGATTTTTGCCACACGCGGTGCAGGTTGACGCACGTCGTCGCGACGATGCACGCGCTTGCCCGCGGCATACGTTTCGTAGATCGCGCGGTCGTCGCCGAGCAGCGCGAACGCGAACAGCAGTTCTTCGAGCGACTCGGTGCGTGCGGTACGGCGCGCGAGCAGCGGCGTGGCTTGCGGATCGAGCACAACGAAGTCGGCTTCCGACTTCGGCTTCAACGTGCCGACCTTGTCGGCCAGATCAAGTGCTTCGGCCGCGCCCGCCGTGGCGAGATAGAACATCCGCGTGGCCGTCAGATGATGGCCGGTCAGACGCGCGACCTTGTGCGCTTCGTTCATCGTTTGCAGCATCGAGAACGACGTGCCGCCGCCGACGTCCGTCGCCAGCGCGATCGGCATGCCGGCTTCGTCGGCCTTGTCGAAGTCGAACAGGCCGCTGCCGAGGAACAGGTTCGAGGTCGGGCAGTGCGAGGCGACGGTACCGGTTTGCGCCATGCGCTTGCGGTCTTCCTCGTCGAGGTAGATGCAATGGCCGTACACGGCGCGGCGGCGCAGCAGGCCGTAATGATCGTAAATGTCCAGATAGCTGCGGTGGCCCGGGAACAGATCGGCAACCCATTTCACTTCGTCGGTATTCTCGGCGACGTGGCTCTGGATGAAGATGTCCGGATGCTTGCCGGCCAGCACGCCGCACGCTTCGAGTTGCGCTTCGGTCGAGGTCGGCGCGAAACGCGGCGTGAGCGCGTACATCTGGCGGCCACGGTTGTGCCAGCGTCCGATCAACTCGGCGCTGTCGTCATAACCCGATTGCGCGGTGTCGCGCAGAAACTCGGGGCAGTTGCGGTCCATCAGTACCTTGCCGGCCACCATGCGCAGATTGCGCGCTTCGCTCTCGGTGAAGAGGGCATCGGCCGATTCCTTGTGGACCGTGCAATACACGAGCGCGGTGGTCGTGCCGCACGCCAGCAGCTCTTCGACGAAGAAGCTCGCCGTATCGCGCGCGTAGGCCGGATCGGTGAAGCGGCGCTCGGTCGGGAACGTGTACGTGTCGAGCCACGGCAGCAGACCCGGCGCCGGCGAGGCGATCATGTCGGTCTGCGGATAGTGAATGTGCGTGTCGATGAAACCCGGCACGATCAGCTTGTCGCGCATCTCCTGCACCTGGGTGCCCGGCGCGAGTTGCGACGCGAGCGCGGCATACGGGCCCGCTGCGACGACATGGCCGTCTTCGACGATCAGCAAGCCGTCCTCGTTGAAGACTGCTGCGTTGGGCGATTGCGCAGGGTCGCCGTTGAAGGTCAGCAGTTGTGCGCGGAACGCTGATTGTGTCGATTGAGTCATGGAAAAACCGTCTCCGTATTTGTGAGGAGCTAAACAGCGCAGACGGCGGCTTTACTCTGGGTCTGAAACGAACCCGTGCCGCCGCCGGCTGCTATTCATTGGCCCGTCAATGCGGGCCGCCTGGGTGCCAGTGCGCGTCGAGCTTCGCGATCAGTTCGCTGCGTTCCTCGGGCGTGACGAACGACGCTTCGAAGCTGTTGCGGATGATCGTGTAGACCTCGGCATCGTTGAGCTTCAACGCGTCGATGGTGGCGAAATAGTTGGCGTTCACGTAACCGCCGAAATAAGCCGGATCGTCGGAATTCACCGTGACGGCGACGCCGCGATCGAGCAGGTCCTTCAGCGTGTGCTTGGTCATGTCGTCGAACACGCAGAGCTTGAGGTTCGATAGCGGGCACACGGTCAGCGCGACGCGCGTATCGGCGAGGCGCGTGACGAGCGCCGGATCTTCGATGCTGCGCACGCCGTGGTCGACGCGGTCCACTTTCAGCAGATCGAGCGCTTCGTAGATATACGACGGCGGGCCTTCTTCGCCCGCATGCGCGACCAGCTTCAGACCGAGCGCGCGTGCCTGGGCGAATACGCGTTCGAACTTCGACGGCGGATGACCACGCTCGGACGAATCGAGACCCACGCCGATCAGGCGATGCTTGTATTGGTCGAACAGCGGCCGCGCTTCTTCAAACGTGGCGAGCGCATCTTCTTCAGACAGATGGCGCAGGAAGCACAGAATCAGTTTGCTCGACATGCCGCGCCTTTCCGCATCGGCGAGCGCGCGTTCGATGCCGGCCACGACGGTTGCGATCGGCACGCCACGTTCCGTATGCGTCTGCGGATCGAAGAAGATTTCGCTGTGAATCACGTTATCGGCGAGGCAGCGTTCGACATACGCCATCGTCATGTCGTAGAAGTCCTGCTCGTGCAGCAGCACACTCGCGCCGGCGTAGTAAATGTCGAGGAATGACTGCAGATCGGTGAACGCGTACGCGGCGCGCAGCGCTTCGATCGAGTCGTACGCCAGCTTCACGCCGTTGCGTTCGGCGAGCGCGAAGATCAGCTCGGGTTCGAGCGAGCCTTCAATATGGATGTGCAGCTCGGCCTTCGGCGCGCGAGCGGTTTTCTCGATGAGTGGCGTAGGGGTAGCGGTCGTTGTATTCATGGTCGGTCAGCCGTTCGTTGGAGTCGGTTCGCGCCGGATGCGGGATGCAGGACAGGATGCAATCGCGTTGAGGCGGCAGGTCGATTGTGCGGCAAATCAGACCGTCTGCGCTGCATGCGCGCCCGCATTCGCCTCCACGGCCTGCAACACCTGGGCGGCTGCCGAGATCGCGATGATCTCCGGCGACTTGTCGACGATACCGTCGACACCGAGCGGGCACTTCATCCGCGCAATCTGCGACGGATCGATGCCGCGCGCGGGCCCGCTTTCCCCCCCCCGCCCGGCAACCCCGGGGCGGCTGCGGAGATCGCGATGTTCCCCGGCGCTTTGCCGACGATCCCGCCGACACGGGGGGGGCACTCCACCCGCGAAATCTGGGAGGGATCGATGCCGCGCGCGGCCAGCCGATGTTCGAACTGCTTGCGCTTGCTGTGCGAGCCGATCATGCCGAAGAACGCGAAATCGCCACGCCGCAGAATGCGCTCGGCCAACTCGAGATCGAGCGCATGGTTGTGCGTCATCACGATGAAGTACGTGTGCGGCGCGGCCTGGTCGATGGCTTCGTCGGGCGCGTCGTTCGGATCGATCTTTACGTTCGGCGCATGGAGCGTTTCCGCTGGCGGAAACTGCGCGTCGCGCTCGTCGACCCAGCGCACGATGCAAGGCAGCGTGGCGAGCACGCGAACCAGCGCGGCACCCACGTGGCCGGCGCCGAACAGCACGACCTGGAAGTCGCCTGGCGCGATGGTCTCGGTGAGCAGCGCGCCGCTGTCGTCGAAGCCGGCGCCGTCCCACAGCAGGCAGTCGGTGGCATCGACACCCGGTTCGGGGTCGGACAGCATCACCGCATCCGGTGCGGGGCCGAATGATACGCTACGCACCGTCGAAAGGCCCGCGGCCACGCGTTTCGCGAGCGACGTAATCCAGCCGAGGTCGCCGATGTCGAGGCGCTCAAAAGCGAGAATCACGGCGCCGCCGCAGCATTGGCCGAGACTCGGGCCAAGCGCGAAGCGTTCGAGGCGGCGCATATGCGGTGAGCGCATGCCGTCGCGCAACACCTGACGTGCGGTCTCGATGGCTTTCCATTCGAGGTGCCCGCCGCCAATCGTGTGCTTGGCCGAATCACGCGTGACGATCATCTTGGTGCCGGCTTCGCGGGGCGCCGAACCTTCGACGCGCGCGACCGTCACCAGCACGGCGGCGTCGCCGTGCGCGAGCAGTTGTTGCAGGTCAGGTAGCCAGGCTTGCATCCGGCGGTTCTCCATACGTGGCCGCGCGGGGTGTCCGTGCGGCCGGTTGAGTGTGGCGGGACGCGTTCGTGTCGCGTCGCGCCGTTGCTTAAAGTTGCTTAACGTTTCGTCAAGTTGCTAGATCGGCGTGGTAGCGGTTGTGGCTGTGATTGCCGCTTCCGTTGCTTGTTCGGCCGGTTGTCCTGTCGCGGGTTCCGTCGTCGTCCCAGGCAATTGCAACGCGTCCAGCGCATCGAGAATCGCTTCGGGCGTTGCCGGCGCGCGCAACGATGGTGCATTGTCCGCGCCCGGCACCGCCGCCGCGATCGCGTCACGAATCGCGAGGAACACCGAGAACGGCAGCAGCAGCGGCGGCTCGCCGACGGCCTTCGAATGGAACACGGTCGGCTCGGCGTTCTGATTCTGATAGAGCTGCACGTGGAACGCCGCGGGGGTATCGCTGACGGCGGGAATCTTGTACGTCGACGGCGCGTGCGTCATCAGGCGGCCATCGCGGTTCCACCACAATTCTTCCGTGGTGAGCCAGCCCATGCCCTGAATGAAGCCGCCTTCCACCTGGCCGATATCGATCGCCGGATTGATCGACTGACCAGCGTCGTGCAGGACATCCGCGCGCACCAGTTTCCATTCGCCGGTCAGCGTGTCGATCACCACTTCCGACACCGCCGCGCCGTACGCAAAGTAATAAAACGGGTGACCCGTCAGCGTTTTCGCATCCCAGTGCACTTTCGGCGTCGTATAGAACCCGTCTGACCACAGCTGCACGCGCGCCAGATACGCTGCCGCGACCAGTTGCTCGAACGGCATCGCACCGCCGTTCACCGATACTTCACTGTTGGCGAATTCCACCGCGTCGGCGGTGCCGCCGAGTTGCTTCGCCGCGAGTTTGGCGAGCCGGTCGCGAATGGTCCGGGCAGCGGCTTCGGCGGCTTTGCCGTTCAGGTCACTGCCGGTTGAAGCGGCGGTTGCCGAGGTGTTGGCGATCTTCGACGTATCGGTCGCGGTTACGCGCACGCGCGAAAGCGGCAAGCCGAGCTGGTTCGCGACGACTTGCGCGACCTTCGTATTCAGCCCCTGGCCCATTTCGGTGCCGCCATGATTGACGAGTACCGAACCGTCTTTGTACACGTGCACCAGTGCGCCGGCCTGATTCAGGAACGGCACATTGAACGAGATGCCGAACTTCACCGGCGAGAACGCGAGGCCGCGTTTGAGCACCGGACTTTTAGCATTGAATGTGGCGATCGCTTCGCGGCGCGCGCGATAGTCACTGGTTTCAAGCAACGTATCGGTCAGCGGCGCGATGATGTTGTCTTCGACGCGTTGTCCGTAGGGCGTCGTGTCGCGTTCGCCGATGCCGTAGTAGTTGGCGAGCCGCACATCGAGCGGATCGCACTTCAATTGGCGCGCGATGCTGTCGAGCATGACTTCCATTACCAGCGCGCCTTGCGGGCCGCCGAAGCCGCGAAACGCGGTGTTCGACTGCGTGTTGGTCTTGCAGCACAGCGCGACGATGTCGACGTCGGACAGGTAGTACGCGTTGTCGAAGTGGCAGACCGCACGTGTGGCGACCGCACCGGACAAGTCAGCGGAATAGCCGGCTCTCAAGGCGATTTCAACGCGCGCGCCGAGAATGCGGCCGCTATCGTCGAAGCCTGCTTCGTACTCGTAGACCGCGTCGTGGCGCTTGCCGGTGATCATGAAATCGTCGTCACGATCGGCGCGCAGTTTGACCGGGCGGCGCAGCAGTTTCGCCGCCAGCGACGCCACGCACGCGAACACCGCCGATTGCGATTCCTTGCCGCCGAACCCGCCACCCATCCGCCGGCATTCGCACACGACGTTGTGCGCCGGCCAGCCGAGCATATGCGCGACGACCTGCTGCATTTCGCTCGGATGCTGCGTCGAACTGTAAACGAGCATGCCGTCCATTTCCTTCGGCACGGCGTAGGCGATCTGGCCTTCGAGATAGAACTGTTCCTGGCCACCGACTTCGAAGGTGCCACGAATTTTATGCGGCGCGGCGGCGATTTTCGCATCGGGTTCGCCGCGCTTCAGATGCATCGGCGGCAGGACGAACTGCTTTTTGGCTTTCGCCTCGGCGGGCATAAGGACGACTTCGAGTGGCTCATAGCGCACGACGTCATCGCTTTTGGCCAGTGCGGCGGCGCGGCGCGCGAGCTCATGACTTTCGGCGATCACCGCGAACACCGGTTGGCCGAGATACAGCACTTCGTCCACCGCGAGAATCGGATCGTCGTGCAGCACGGGCCCGCAATTGTTCTCGCCGGGGATATCTTCGGCGGTCAGCACGGCGATTACGCCGGGCGCTTTTTTCACGGCATCCAGATCGAGCGACACGATTCGCGCGTGCGCGTGCCGCGAGAGTCCAAGCGCCGCGTGCAGCGTGCCTTGCAATTCGGGGACGTCGTCGGTGTAGGTCGCTTCGCCGCTCACATGCAGCGTGGCGGATTCGTGCGGCAACGACACGCCGATCGCGGTCCCATTGTCCTGAGCCACGGCGTGCTTTGCAGCATGTTCGACGAAAGCATCAGTCCGGTTCATCACGACGACTCCTTCGCAACGGCCGCGTCCGGCACACCGTTTTCGAACGCGAACGCATTCACGTCGAAGAGGGCGAGCGGCGCGTCATCGCGCGTTTCGAGGTGGAAGCGCCACAGCAGGTTGCGCGCCACCTTCAGTCGATAGGCGCTCGAGGCGCGCATGTCGGTGAGCGGCTGGTAGTCGGCGACGAGTGCGTTCATCGCTTGCCGCGCCGTGCTTTCGTTCCATGTTGCGCCGTTCAGCGCGGCCTCGGTTTGCGCGGCGCGTTTAGGCGTCGCGGCCATGCCGCCGAATGCAATACGGGCTTCCCTGATCGCGCCGTTTTCGCCGATGTGCAGCGCGAACGCGGCGCACACCGCGGAGATGTCCTGATCGTAGCGCTTCGACACTTTGTACGTGCGAAAACGCAGATCGCGCGCCGGACGCGGGACACGCAGCCCCGTCACAAATTCGCCAGGCGCAAGCGCGGTCTTCTGATAGCCGAGGTAGAACGAATCGAGCTTCAGCGTGCGGGTTTTAGCGCCGTGGCGCAGCATGACTTCGGCGCCGAGCGCGAGCAGCGCCGGCATAGAATCGCCGATCGGCGAGCCGTTCGCGACGTTGCCGCCAAGCGTGCCGGCATTGCGGATCGGCAGGGACGCGAAACGCGTCCACAACTCGGCCATTTCCGGGTAATCGACGGCGAGTGCCGCGTAGGCGTCTTCGAGCGTGACAGCGGCGCCGATCGTGAGCATCTGCGCGTCGCGTTCGATCGTCTTTAATTCGGCGACGTTGCCGATATACAGGATGTCGCCGAGATCGCGGAACTGCTTGGTGACCCACAGGCCGACGTCGGTGCTGCCGGCCAGCAGGCGCGCCCGCGGATGCTCGGCGCGCAGTTTAGCGAACGCGTCGAGCGTGACCGGTGCGTGGAAGGTGGGCGAGCCGAACCCGGCGCCGCGCGTGTCGGGCGCGCTGTATTCGAAGGTGTCGCGGCGTTGAATCTCACGCAGCGTGTCGGCGACCGCCTTGCGGTCCAGCGTCATGCGCGGGTATTGCGGATAGTCGAACATCTTCTGCGAGGCGTCGACGATCGGCCGGTAGCCGGTGCAGCGGCACAGATTGCCGGACAGCGCGGCGTTGATTTCATCGCGGGTGGGCAGGCCGGCGGCGGCCGGCTGGTTTTCGTACAACGCCCACATCGACATCACGAAGCCGGGGGTGCAGAAACCGCACTGAGAGCCGTGGCAATCGACCAAGGCCTGTTGGACCGGGTGCAGGGCGCCGTCAGCGGCGCGCAGATCTTCGACGGTGAAGAGGGCTTTGCCGTCCAGCGTCGGCAGGAACTGAATACAGGCGTTGACCGCTTTCAGCACGACACCGCCTTGCGCATCCAGTTCGCCGACGACGACGGTGCAGGCGCCGCAGTCGCCTTCGGCGCAGCCTTCCTTGGTGCCCGTGCAATGCAAATCCTCGCGCAGGTACTGAAGCACGGTGCGCGACGCCGGGACGCCCGTGACCTCACGGACGGACCCCTGGTGATAAAAGCGGATGGTTTGCGATGTCATGGCGAATCCGAAAGACAGTGCGGACCGGGCGCGCGTTACGCATGGGGTCGCGCCAAAGCCGGCCTCGCGCACGTAGATCGCCATCCAGGTTCGAAGATAGCACTACCTTGTCCTGAAAAGATTTCCCAACCCGCATGAAGCTTATTCGCAAGCGATCATGAGATAAGTACGATTCGTGCGAAGGCGGGAAGTTGCGTGAGGCGGGATGAGTGGCGCAATGCCTTGAGGGGCGGGGCGCAGCGAGAAAACGGGGCGGAGCGCGGCTGGCCGTGCGCGGCGCGGCGCCCGGAAAGCTTGGCGGGGCCCGGGGGCTCGGTGTTTACGCTTGCAAGAAGCGTCTTTTGTCACAAAAAACGCCGCAAAGCAGGGGCGGATGGGTAATTCAGGTTGCCTCCCGGTCGCCGCCGACGTGAAAACGCCGGCCTTTGCACCGTCTTTTACGGCGGTTGAAGGCCGGCGCGAGGCCAGGTGCGATAATGGAAGGGCCCGATCAGTCGATCCGGGGGCGATTCCGGGACAGGCTCAGGGCCAGCGGCACGAAAGCCACCACGAAAGCGACCAGCGACCACATCGGCAGCGACAGGCCCAGAATCGGCGGATAGGCCGTTTCGCAGAGGCCGGCAACCTTGAAGACACCCGGCAGCCAGTGCGCCGGCGGCAAGCTGTCGACCACCGGCTGCAGCGCGTCGAAACCGCAGCTGAAACCCGGATTCGCCTGAACATACACGTGCCGCGCGGCGGTGACGATGCCGGCCAATGCCGACAGGGCCGCCAGCACTTCCAGCAGCCGCACGCCGCGCCAGCTGTTGAAGCGCGCGCCGAGGAACGCAAAAATCGCGATCAGCAGGAAGAAATAGCGCTGGATGATGCACAGCGGGCAGGGGTCTTCATGCAAGCCATATTGCAGATACAGCGCGCCGGCAACGAGGCCGACGCAGATCAGGCCAAGTAGAACCAGCAGGAAGCGCTCGCGGCGCAGCATCGCATTGTCGTTATTCATGGGTCGTGTGGCTGTCTGTAAACGGAAAGGGCGGGTGCCCGCGATTCTAGCGCGAACCCCCGCCCCAACGCTTATCGCGCATTTAAGGTGCAATCCCGCTCGGTTCCTGCTCAGTTGCCGCTCAGTCCCCGATTAGCGAATCGCTTTAAGCACCGCTTCGGCGCCGCGGCCGATCGCCAGCAACGCGTCGTCGGCGTGCGGCGCGCCCGCCAGCATCAGGCCGACCGGCGCGTCGCCGCGCAAATGGCAGGGCAGCGAGAGCGCGCAGGCGTCGAGGAAGTTGAACACGCTCGGGTTGCGCAGGATCAGTGCGTTGGTGCGGCCAAATGCGTCGTCGTCGTGGATCAGATCGGCCACGCGCGGCGGCAATACCGGCACCGTCGGCGAAACGACCGCGTCGAAACGCTGCCACAGCGTGCGCGCGGCTTCGTCGAGCATGACCTGGCGTTCGGCGAGCAGGTCCAGATAGTCCACGGCGCTGGCCGGCTGGCCTTTCAGGATGCGCACCAGCACGCGCGGATCGTATTGATCGCGGTGCTTTTCCAGCAACGGACGGTGCCATGCATACGCTTCAATCGGCGAAAAGCCGAAGCGGTTGATCTCGGGCAGGCGGTCGAGCGGCGCGAAGCGCACTTCCGTGACGATCGCGCCGGCCGCTTCCAGATGCTTGAGCGCCGTGTCGATCGCGGCGGCGACGGCCGGTTCGACGCCGTCCGTCACGAAGTTGGTCAATACGCCGAGGCGCACGCCTTCGAGCGGCCGGGCTGCCGGGATGCGTGGCTCCAGGCCGGCCAGCATCCGGTCGACCAGCGCGCAGCACGCGACCGAGACGCCGATCGGACCGAACGAGTCGAGCGTCGAAGAGAGTGGCACGCCGCCCTGTTTCGGGATGCGGTCAGCCGTCGGCTTGAAGCCGGTCAGGCCGCACAGTGCCGCCGGGATACGGATCGAGCCACCGGTGTCGGTGCCGAGCGCGATGGCCGCCATGCCGTCTGCGACGGACGCCGCCGCACCTGACGACGAACCGCCTGAAATCCGCTCGTCGCCCTTTACACCGCGCTGATACGGCGACAGGGGATTCCCATAGTGCGGATTCAAGCCGAGTCCGGAAAACGCAAACTCGCTCATATTGGTGCGCCCGACGATCACCGCCCCCGCCCGTTTCAGGCGCGCGACCGCGACTGCGTCCGCCTTGGCGGCGGGCGCGTCGGCCAGCACCACGGACCCGGCGCGAGTCGGCTGGCCTTCGATATCGAACAGGTCTTTGACCGACACCGGAATCCCGGCGAGCGGTGAAAGGACGGTGCCGGCGGCGCGCAGCCGGTCGTGTGCGTCAGCCGCGGCGCGGGCACTGTCGGCGTCGACGTGCATGAAGGCGACCGCGCCTTGACCGGCCGGATTGGCAATCCGGTCGAGCGCGGTTTCGACGAGCGCGCGGCTGGTGGTGCGGCCGGCGGCGAGGTCGGCGGCAAGCTGGACTAGCGGCGGGAAGGGCGTGAATTCAGTGGCCATGGTGTCAGGAAGAATCCGGTTGGGCCGGGCGAAGCCGGTTAAGGGCAATGAAATACGGTCGAGGAATACGGTCGATCGGTTGGCGTCGATCAGATACGGTTGCTCAGATGCGGCTGTTCAGATGCGTTACTCAGATGCATTCACTCACATGCGGTTGAACAAGGTCGCGCGGAACGCTTCGATGTGCTTTTGCACCGATTGCCGGGCGCCTTCGCCATCGCGTTCGCGCAGCAGGCGAAACAGTTCCAGATGTTCTTCATGGACGTCTTCGAGGTGATGCGGCTCGGACAGCGAGATGAACCAGAAGCGCAGCGAGCGTTCATGCAGCCCACGCAGGATGTCGGCCAGCACCGGATTGCGCGACGCCGCCGAAATCGCCAGATGAAACTCGCGGTCGATATCCATCATGCCCTCGATATCATGCGCGGCGACGCAAATCGTCGAGCGCTCGAGCAAGGCCTGCATCGCGTCGAAATCGTGTTGCTGCGCGTGGCGCGCGGCCAGTTCGACGCAGTAGCTTTCGTTGACGAGCCGCACGTCGATGATCGCCAGCACATCGTCGAGGGAAACCGGGCGCACCATGATGCCCTTTCTCGGCATGATGGTGAGCATGCCTTCGTGCACCAGCCGGTGCAGCGCCTGATGCACCGGCGTTCTGCCGATGCCGGTCAGCGCCATCAATTCCGCTTCGTTGAGCACCTCGCTCGGCCGCAAACGCATCGTGATGATCTCGCGCTTGACGAAGGCATAGGCCTGTTCGGCGAGACTTGCCGTGGCGGTCTCGCGGGGGGCACTGGAACGGCGGGCAGTCTGCAAAAGCGTCATGTGAAGAGAAGAGCGGGCGATGTCGTCCGCATTGTAGAGCAAGGTTTTGCGCGGACGGCGCCTGGTGGGCGGTTGCTCACCGGCGCTGTCCCCGCATGAGGCGCGCGCCTCGCGTCACGGAAATGACAGCAATCACCGCCGATCAGGCGCTTCTCGGCGTCACCGCCGCGGCGTGCTGCACCTTGACGCGCGGCATCATCAACGTGACCAGGCCGCCGACGATCAACGCCCCTGCGATCAGCACCAACCCGAAGGTCACGCTATGCGTTGCATCCTTGACGATGCCGAGCACATACGGGCTCACATAGCCGGCCAGGTTTGCAATCGAGTTGATCACGGCGATCCCGGCAACGGCTGCGGTGCCTTGCAGGAAGGTCGTGGACATCGACCAGAAGATGCCGAAGCCCGCCAGAATGCCGATATACGCGATCGACAGACCGGTGACGGCGAGTGGAATCGAGTTCGTCACCGAGGCGCTGCCGAGCAGACCCGCCGCGCCGATGAAGCAGCACACCGCGTAGTGCCAGCGCCGTTCGCCGGTGATATCCGACGAGCGGCCGATCAGGATCATGCCGATGCCCGCAGCCAGGTAGGGAATCGCCGTGACGAAGCCGTTCGTGACGAGATTGGTGACGCCGAGGTCCTTGACGATCTGCGGCAGCCAGAACGAGAAGCCCGCATTGCCGGTGACAAGGCAAAAATAGATCAGCGTCAGCAGCCAGAAGCGGCCCGAGCGCAAGGCAACCGCCAGACTCTGCTCGGCGCCGGCAGCAGCGGCCGCCGTGTTTTCGCGCGAGAGGCGGGTGAGGACCACGCGTTTTTCGTCGTCGGTGAGCCAGGCGGCTTCGGCGGGCGTGTTGCGCAACACGGCGAGCGCCCAGAAGCCGGCGAGGATCGACGGAATGCCTTCAATCAGGAACATCCACTGCCAGCCGCGCAAGCCGTGCGCTTCATGCAGCGCCGACATCAAAAAGCCCGACAACGGCGCGCCGATGATGCCCGCGACCGGAATTGCTGCCATGAAGACGGCGACCATCCGCGCGCGCCGGTCGGACGGAAACCAGAAGGTCAGATAGAGCACCACGCCCGGCACCAGACCGGCCTCGGCGACGCCAAGGAAAAAGCGCAGCACATAGAACATCGTTTCCGAACGCACAAACATCATCAGACAGGAAAGCAGGCCCCACAGCATCGTGATGCGGGCGATGGTCGCGCGGGCGCCGAACTTCTTCAGCAGCAGATTGCTCGGCACTTCGAACACGAAATAGCCGAAGAAAAAGATCCCCGCGCCGAGTCCGTACGCCGCGTTCGACAGGCCGAGGTCGCCGGTGAACTGCAGCTTCGCGTAACCGATGTTGACGCGGTCCAGGTACGACAACACGTAGACGAGAAACAGGAACGGCATGATGCGCCAGGTGATCTTGCGCAGGGCGGCGGCCTCGAGCCACGCGTCGGAAGACGCGTCGGCGTTGGCGGATAACGGAGGGGAGCTCATGGGTGCCTCATTCGACGATAGGGAGCGCGTGCACGCGGTAGGCGTGCCGCAGCGTGCGGTTCAGGATGGGGTCGTGCAGTTCGAGTTCGAGCGCGTCGCCGTCGGCCATGCCGACGATGCCGCCTTGTACCGCCAGCGTGCCGCAGAACATCGCTGCACCCTCTGCGACGGGCGCGCGTTCCAGCAGATCGGCGGCCGGCAGCAGCGACGCGACAGTGCCCTGCTGGTAGACACGCCGCTCGCCCTTGTTTGTCACAGCGAAAGCACGCAGTTCAAGCTGGTCCCAGTGGCCGGACACATCGTCGAAACGCCAGGTGTCGCGTGCGACCGGTTTCGGGCAGACCTGTTTGGAGACGGTGACGCCGTAGGCCTCGACTTCGCGATCGGTATGGTCGGAGCCGACGGTGACGAGCAGCCCCGTCTTCGAGCGCACCAGCACGCACTCGGCTTCGCCGCTGGACTTCACGCCGACCACGTCGATCTGCCCGGCCTGCGACAGCAGCTCGGCGCCGAGGCGGTAGAAGCAGGGCGTGGTGGACGGCCGTTTCACGCCGAGTTCGGCCAGTTCAGCGATGTGATGCTCGATCGCCGCCTGATCGCGCCCGGCCCAGCCGGCAATCGTCAGATGATTCACTTCGACGATATCGGCGCGACTGTCGCCGGAACGATCTACAACATTGAAGGACAGCTGCTGCATCACTCGACTCCCAGGAAAATATGCAGCAAATATTATTGTGATATTTCACTAGTGTCCAGCGCGTCAAAAAAGTTTCGGGTCGACAGCTCCTGCTGTGAGGCGCGTGGTCCGGCCAATCCCAAGCCCTTTCGGCGTTTGCGCGATTCGGTGCGACGCACGCGTGCGTTACACTGCGTTTTTGGGATATTACTTTTTGTAAGGTACGCGTCTATGCACCACGGCATCGGCTTCATTCAGGATCTGGCGGTCGTGATGGCGCTCGCCGGCGTCGTCACCGTGCTGTTCCATCGCCTGAAACAGCCGGTGGTGCTGGGTTACATCGCCGCGGGCGTGATCATTGGGCCGTACACGCCGCCGTTCCAGCTGATCCACGACGAGCAGACCATCCAGACGCTCGGTGAACTCGGCGTGGTGTTCCTGATGTTTTCGCTCGGGCTCGAATTCAGCCTGCGCAAGCTCTTCAAGGTCGGCGCGACGGCGATCGTCGCGGCGCTTTCCGAAATCGTGCTGATGCTGTGGATCGGTTATGAGATCGGCAGCGCGTTCGGCTGGAGCCCGATGGACTCACTGTTCCTCGGCGCGATCCTCGCGATCTCGTCGACGACCATCATCGTCAAGGCGCTGTCCGAGTTGGGCCTGAAGCGAGAGAGCTTCGCGCAGCTCGTTTTCGGGATTCTGATCGTCGAGGACATTCTCGCCATCGCGATGTTGGTGCTGCTCTCCGGCATTGCGCAGACAGGGCAGTTGAGCGCGGGCGTCGCCGTGGTGACGCTCGGCAAGCTGCTGCTCTTCATGACGGTGTCGTTAGTGGTGGGCATTCTGGTCGTGCCGCGCGCGTTGAACTACGTGGCGCGCGCCAAAAGCGACGAAATGCTGCTGGTGTCGGTGCTCGGCTTCTGCTTCGGCTTCTGTCTGCTGGTGGTGAAGCTCGACTACAGCATTGCGCTCGGCGCGTTCCTGATCGGCGCGATCATGGCCGAGTCGCGCCATCTGCATCGGATCGAGCACCTGATCGCGCCGCTGCGCGATGCCTTCTCCGCGATCTTCTTCGTGACGATCGGCCTGATGCTGAATCCTGCCGTGCTGCTCGACTACGCGTGGCCGATTGCGGTGATTACGGTGGCGGTGATCGTCGGCAAGATCGTGTCGTGCGGGCTCGGCACTTTTCTCGCTGGCAAGGATGGGCGCACGGCCATGCGGGTCGGCATGACGGTCTCGCAGATCGGTGAGTTCTCGTTCATCATCGCGTCGCTCGGTCTGACCTTGAAGGTGACGAGCGCGTTTCTGTATCCGATCGCAGTGGCCGTCTCCGCGTTGACCACGCTGTTCACGCCTTACCTGATTCGCGCCGCCGATCCGCTGACGCAGCGCCTCGGCCGGGCAATGCCGCGCACGCTCGCCAATGTGTTCGGCATGTACGGGCAGTGGCTGCGCAGTTTGAGCACCGGAACCGGCGAGCCGACGCTGTTCAGCATGACGCGGCGGATCATTTTGCAGATCGCCGTCAATCTTGCTCTCGTCGCGGCGATCTTCCTGATCGTGTCGTATAGCGCGCCGTACACCAGCACCTTTCTCGCCCACTGGATGGCTTCCGAGCCGATGCAGCGCGTGGTGCTGTGGAGCATCGCGCTGGTGCTGTCGATGCCGTTCCTGGTGGCGGTCTATCGCAAGACCAAGTCGCTCGCGCTGTTGCTTGCCGAGGTGAGCGTGCAGCCGGCGACGGCGGGGCGCTTCACCAGCGCGATCCGTTATGCGATCTCCGACCTGGTGCCGGTGGTCTCGATGGTTGGCGTGTTTTTGCTGCTCGCGGCGCTCTCCGGCAGCATCTTGCCGCCGACCGGCCTCCTGACCGTGGTGCTGGTGTGCGCCGCGCTGCTGCTGGCGCTGGTCTGGCGCTGGTGCGTGAAAATCCATGCGGCGATGCAGATCGCCCTGCGCGAAACGTTCGAAGAACAGCCGGATCCCTAAGTTAGACAGCCGCGCCGCTTGACTCGCAACAATGTGAGCAATTGTGTGCGGGTTTGCGGGGCTTGCCGCGCTAGCGGATAATCAGGGCATATTCATTCGTTCGCGTGGAAGGGGCCTGTCTGACTGTCATGAGCGAAAACAAACCTGAAAATGCCGGCGAGCCCGGCAGCCCATCGTCGCCTTCGGCGACGCCAACGCCCTCAACGCCGTCCGGCGCAACGCCAGGTGCGTCGAAACCCGACATCACGCCGCCAGAGCCCGCGGCCTCGCTACCGCTCTCCCACGAAGATTCCATCCAGTCCCCGATCAAGGACGTGGTGACGCCGTCTGCTTCGACTGCATCGCCGGCTGCCGGGGAGGCCGCCGTGAGGTCGTCGACCGACGACCCTGAGCGCGCGTCCACGGTCACCCCCACCGATTCGCAAACGGCGCAGCAACGCGACGCGGCCGAAGCACGCAGTTCGGCGGCCACGTCGACCGCGCAGCAGGAGGCCGCGGTTCATGAGCGCGAGGCACGCAAGGCGGGACAGACGCATAAAAGTCCAGCTCCACGTCCCGCTACGCTCGCGAGCAGCGAACCGCTCGCCGGCGAATTGAGCGCGCCGGCTGATGAAGCTGACCTCACCGAAAAAGAGGAAAAAGCGGAAGACGCGGCCGCTGCCGCCCGCCGGGCCGGCTCGCCGCCGCCGGGTTTTGGCGCCGCGCCTGACTTCACCGCAACGAACCCGCCACCGCCGAACGCGTTGCCGCCGTCGCCGCCGCGCTATCTGAAGCAAAACGATTCGGCGTGGACCGTGTTCGGCCGCATCATCGCGGCACGCGCACGTCAGCTGTTCGATCGCGCCGGCCAACGGATCACGCAGCGCACGCTGCGCATCGGCGTGTCGGCGCGCATCTTCCACCCGGAGCCGGGCGCGAAGGGGCTGCGGGGCAAGACGCTGCAATACCTCGAAGAATCGATTGCGCACTGGGTGATGTCGCGCGACGTGCTGGTGTTCATGATTCCGACGGTCGGCCATCAGGGCATGCTGCACCCGAGCAATATCCGTTTGCGCGATTATGCGAAGCATCTCGACGGTCTGCTGCTGCAAGGCGGCGCGGACGTCTCGCCGCAATCGTACGCCGAGCAGGCGACGAGCCCCGAATGGCCCGGCGACCGCGTGCGCGACATGTACGAACTCGAACTGCTGCATGAGTTCATCGAGTCGGGCAAGCCGGTGCTCGGCGTATGCCGCGGTTGCCAGTTGATCAACGTGGCGTTCGGCGGCACCTTGTACCAGGATATCGCCACCGAAGTGCCGACCGCCGGCGCGCACGTCAACGAGCACTACGATCAGCATCGGCACGGCATTCACTTCCCGGACGGCTCGACGCTGGCCAATATGTTTCCGGGCCGGCGCGACGCGATCGTCAACTCGATTCACCATCAGGCGGTCAAGACGCTGGGCCGCGATCTGAACATCGAGGCGGTGTCGGCGTCGGACGGCATCATTGAGGCCGTGCGCTATCGGCGTGCGCCGTTCGTGATGGGCGTGCAGTGGCACCCGGAGTTTCATCGCGCGGGCGGTCCGGAGTTGCTCGATTGCACGCCGTTGCTCGACACTTTCCTGCGGGTGGCGCGCGAAACGCGGTTTTAAGGCCTCGCCTTTAAGGCGCGCGTTCGAGGTCATCGATCAAGCCTTTGGTTTCGTGAGGCGCTGCCGCCATGTTCGGCGGCGCGCCTTGTGCGACCGCTTTTCTTGCTCCGGATCCCGCTTTGTCTTCGCCCGTCTATCAGGGCGGTAACGGGCCATTCGCCGGTCATCGGCGGCACGTTATCAAGATAGTCAGGATGGCGAGTGATCATCGACCGGGTCGCGCAAGTTGCCCGAGAATTCGCCTGACGATATTTCCGTCGTATCTGACGCGGTCCCTACTTCATCGAGCTTGTGCGAAATGGTTCATGCGCAGGTCGAGCGATCTATCCATCTAGTACAACATCCCTCAAATAGGTTTAATAATTTTCTGGCTGCAAATAGGGCTGCAGGAGCGTGACGACCAACTGCGCCATCTCGTCCAGGGTGCCGGTGCCTGGCAGGGGCTCCCAGCGCCCGCT
>NZ_WOEY01000052.1 GCF_013177695.1 Paraburkholderia solitsugae
CTGCGCCCGGCCTTCACCAGCTCAACCATTTGTGCCCGGAATTCCGACGGGTACGGGGTACGATGCTTGCCCATTTCGGCACCTCCTCTTCAAAAGGATAGGCGTCCGTTTTCGCGGGTCAACTTCAGGGCAAAGGATTAGCGACGTATCCAGGAAGACCCGGCTGAGTCTTCCGACTGTGAGCAAGTACAAGGACCTGATAGAAAGGGGCGGACCTGAGGCCGTTGCGCGCCTTCGTATTCACGGGAATGTCCCGCGACTGGATGACGCTTCGCAAAGCTGGCTCGTTAGCGCGATCAAGCACTCACCTGGGCTTCACGGCTATCCAGGGCCGACCTGGACCATAAGCCAGTTGCGCGAATTGATCTTTCGGCGTTTGGGAGTGCAGTTTTCAGCTTCGCATGTTGCCCACATTGTTCGGGGTTATGGCCTCGCATACCGACTCACCTATTCAACTTCAGAAAATCCGCTGCGTGCGGCCGCCCAGAAGTCGCAAAGCGACGTCTATGCCGCGCGCCGAAAGGTTGCTGCGAAAATGTTGCTGGATGGGGACACTGTCGAGCGCGTCTCGAAAGCGCTCAACATCAGCTTGCGCACCGTTACAAAATACAGATCAATGGTCGTTGCTGATGGAGTTAAGGCTGTTGAACAGCTCAAGTCATCCGGGCGTAAGGCTACACTTGGCCCCGAAGCGCTTGAATGGTTACGGGCGACGTTGGAGCGCAGTCCCATGGCCCATGGCTATGAAACCGAACTCTGGAGAAACGGGGATGTTCAAAAGCTAATCAAGGAGAAGTTCGACGTTTACCATTCCGGTGGACACGTGAGAACCGTCGTCGGGAAACTCGGACTGGAGCACCGGATGCGACTACCGAAGCAGCGCACGGAGAAGAAGCGCCTGACGATCAATGAGGAAACACTGGCATGGGTTGCCGCGGCGCTCAGGCAGTCGCCTCGAACACACGGCATAGAGGCTGATCACTGGACAAACGCGCGTTTGCGCAGGGCGCTTCATCAGCGGGTGGGCGTCGATTATTCGCGCGGATATATCTGGGAAATTGCCACCCGTGCCGGGGTGGCAGACCTGCTGACAAGACGCCGTAGCTGATCAGGTCATTCTGGCCCTGGCTGCCTCATCGTGTGAGTCCGATGCAGCAGCGTGGAGTCGCTGCAAGGCATCGCGAACAGCGAGCAGCTCGTTTCTTAAGCCGGTGGCAGAAACAGCGTCGATCATGTCGATGCATGCGGCCATGGGATGAGAACATCCTTCATCGATGACACGGCAGGCTTCGTAACGCTCAGCCGCAGATTTTGCCTGTGTGTTGTCCGTCGGCCAGTCTCCTTCGCATGAGCAGCACAGGTTGATCTTGACGCTTCATTATGGGCCGGGACCTTCTAACGGGAATGCTTGCGTTGGTGGCGAAGCGGCACACCCAGATTAGCCGCTGCGCTATGTTGCTTTGCAGCGGCAACATTGGGCGCGTTGACCACCGCCGCATCGACCGTCTCTTTTGCCGCAAGTCAGGCCCTGCGCCTTTTGATCGTCGCACAATTGTCCTACGATGAAATAATTGAGGTGCCACAGTTGGCTCGCCGAACGACGACAAGGAGCGACATGCCATGCACGCTGATCCTGTGGAATACAAGGCATCGACGATCATGCCTCTCTCCCCGGTTTCCATCCCAGGCTACGCAGCAACGGCGATAGTCACGCACCGGAACGGCAAACGCGAAACATTTGGCATTCTTGGTTACTTCGCATCCGAGAGCGCGGCATGCCGGTTTGCCGTTGAATACGCAAAAGCCCATATCGATGGCCGGCGACGCCCGAGGCCGCCATTTTCCCTGCGGTAAGTCGGCACGGCGGTTGGTGCCGTCAAAGTCCGCGACGCCGGATGGCCCGCGCGAACGCCGGAGAGATTCCGGATGCATGAAAAAAGCCGCAGACATTGCTGCGGCATGAACACACACGCCGCGCACGGGGCGCTGACGTTGGTTCCATCCTACACATCCTTGTTTCCGAAGCAATCAGGTATCTCGTCTGAATATTTGCGAGAGGCCGCGTTGCCGTGACTGTCGTGGAGCGGACCTGTGTCATCGGTGACGCAGGCGTTGCGAAATGGCTGCAGCGCCGGTCGTCCGGCATCAGGATCATGTATCCAGACGTTCATCTGGCCGGGGCCTTCGCCGCTATATCGTCCTGCCTCGTCGATAAACCAGCCTCCGTGCTGGCGACGCTATCGTCGCGCGCGTCGATCCACTCAATTGCCCATTGCCGCGCGACCTCGATCGCCTCGTCTTCGTTTTCGAACCAGGCAAGATTGCGCTCGATGTGCATTTCAGTGTCCGCATCATCGTCAGGCGACGCCCGGATGATCCGCGCATGTGCGAAGAACTGTCCAAGCGAAAATTCCGGGGTTGCGTCAATGACCCAACCCCGGTACTCGTACTTCATGATTGCCTCCGATACCTGGCCAATCGGGATTCGAACAGACAAAGCATGGATTCATCAGGCGGTATTCGCTAAACCTCCAGGGGTGAATTGCCGGCGTCGGGGCCGGCGAACAGGCAGCACGTTATCTTCGGGCCACAATACTGTTATAGATCCGCGCCAGTGCTTCTGCACATCGGCAATTAAAAGATGCCCTTCCAGGCAGACGGGGCGGCAGCGTCCATGCAATCCAGCCGGAACACGGTCCCTTGGGGGCGGCAGGCAACGCATCTCCAACGAGACATTCGTGAGCGTAGTAGAGGGCCCGGTTTAGCACGAAGGCGCTGAGTGACTGATCGTCAGCGAGCGTCTGCTATCGAGAAAACCGGCGGTCCCTTGTGGGTCGCGTGCTCCGATCGCCGACAGGCAACGGCCGCCATGAAAAGACTGTCGGAGGCACAGTCGCGAATGACCGCCTGGTCGTCTATTGAAGACCGCTGCAGCGCAATCGTGGGCGAGCGAACCCAGTGCGCGCGGGGCACTCCGTGATGCAGATACGTGAAGCGCTGGGGCGGGAGCAGGGAGGACGATTCATCCAACATGGGATGACCCTATCGTAAAGGTTGCCTTCGCCGGTGGTTCGGAGAATCCTGAATCCGTCACTGCAGCAGACCTGCTCATGGCCCATCCTTTGCAAGACGCAACGGGTCTGCGGCGCTCAGTTACCATGTGATGCTGCAGCCGACGACGGGAAGTTACCCCTGGCGGCAAGTACCCGATTTCGCCCTGTGCTTTTT
Organism: Paraburkholderia solitsugae; assembly: GCF_013177695.1. GTDB lineage: Bacteria > Pseudomonadota > Gammaproteobacteria > Burkholderiales > Burkholderiaceae > Paraburkholderia > Paraburkholderia solitsugae. The sequence continues at coordinate 3,229 of NZ_WOEY01000052.1, forward strand.
GCCTCATACAGCGCCTTGTCGGCAGCCAGTATCAGCTCTGTAGGCTCGCCCGCGCCTCGAATCGGGATCCGCGCGTCGACACCTGCACTTATCGTGACGAAGCCAGTCGGGTTGCCCGAATGTTCAATTTCCAGGCCACGAATGGCGCTACGGATAGTGTCCGCGATTGCTACGGCATGAGCTACATCCGTATTCGGAAGTAGCACTGCAATCTCCTCTCCACCATAGCGGGCGACAAGGTCTCCCGGACGTCCGGCTGTCAGATCCCTGATGAGATGGCTAATTGTTCGCAGGCAGTCATCGCCCGCTGCATGCCCATAGATGTCATTGTATTGCTTGAAGCAATCGACATCCAGCATGATCAGTGCAAGTGTGCTCGCCTGACGGGTGGCGCGACTGAATTCGTTATGCAATGCGACATCGAATTGGCGGCGATTCGCGAGCCCCGTCAGGCCGTCCTGCATTGCAAGTCGTTCAAGGGTCCGATTGAGTGTTTCAAGGGAGGCGTGCGTCTTTGTCAGCTCCGCTTCGGCAGTCGTTCGCAATTCGATCTGCCGGATCAGATGCCAGCCGAACAGGCCCACCACAATTACAAGGCAAAGCACGCCGGCGGAATGCCAGATCGTGTCGCGCCACCACTCATGCAAAATCTCATCCTTGGACAACGCAGCGGCTACAAAGACCGGATAGTGCGGGAGGCTACGATAACTGTTCAGCCGCGTGACGTCATCCTGCGCTGACCTGATGAAAGCCGTTCCGACCGGACCTCGCGTCGTGTAATAGCGGTACAACTCGGTTCCCCGCATGTTTTTGCCGATCACTTTTACGTCGAACGGTCGACGAATCAGCATCACGCCGCTATTCAGGACGAGGGCAACGGCGCCCGCGCTGCCAATCTGAAGGCTATTGTAGAAGGCCTTAAAAAATTCAATATCGACCGTTGCCAACACAACGCCGCCGAAACTGCCATCCGGTTTATTGATTCTTCTTGAAACGGGAATCACCCACTTTCCACTCGATCTGCTTATTACCGGGACACCAATGTGCGGACCAGGATCAGCGTTGTCTCGATGAAAGATGAAATATTCACGATCCGAGTTATTGAATCGATTGAGTGGGGTCGATGTGGAATTGGCGATCCAGATTCCTTTTTCGTCGTAGACAAAAAGGCCGGCAAGCTGGGGAAGCGCCTCTTGACGCATCACGAGAACATTGTGCAATCGTTTAAGAGCCGCCGGGCCGGTCCCGTCGTACTGCACGCGCTCAACAATGCCCAGCAACGCGGTGTCTGCCTCCTTGAATGTGTCGTCGGCCTGCTGAGCCATTGCCTGTGAGAGATTCCCCGTGGCGACGTCCATTTCGCCCAGCTCGACTGCCCGTGCGGTCCAACTTCGCCAGCCATCAAGCACAACGAGCGACAGGCAAACGATCACCACAAAGGTTATCGCGCGCCAGATGATGGACGGTTTATTCAAAATCAAACTACTCTCCGTAAACAGCTTGAAAGCGCTTGGCGGTGAGGTATTTTCTGCCGGGAAAGTCGCCATAATCGCAAACGCATAGCGAGTATATCGGCATCCAGGCGTACATCTTGACGTCCGCTCGCGTGCGAGAGGTCTTGAGCCCGCGTCGCGAGTTCGCCACCAGACACAGGCAAGCACGCGGGCATGCACATTATTCGGACGTATCGCATTGGCGCAGAGGCTTAAATCGACTGTTCTTGCGCGGTTGCCGCGAACCGGTTGGTCGCGGGGCTCTGGTGCAAATAGCGAAGGCGACTCGGTTAAAGTGTCAGGCTGACCGATTTGAGAGCCGACGATGAGCAAGCTCAAGAGTATGGAGGATCTGTTCGCAGGGCGTCACTTTGAGCGCAATGT
>NZ_WOEY01000053.1 GCF_013177695.1 Paraburkholderia solitsugae
ACGCCTCACCAGATCGATGATGAGCGCGTCTTTTTGCTCGTGCGTCAGGTCTTCGATGTCAGGCATCTTCGTCATGTCCAGCACTATGCAGTGCCTGGCTCCGGTTTACAACTGCTGAATAGTTACGCGGCAGGCAAAGAAAAGTAGGTGCCCGCCCCGCACAGGGGCGACGCTAATAAACCAACATCAATTCAAGGAAAGGCCAACGCCGTAAGGGCACAGCCCCAAAGCGCCTCGCAGGCAAAAACCCAAACAAAGCCCAACGCCGTAGGCAAACAGCCGAACAAGGGCCGCGAAGGCAAAAAAAACCTTAATCCCCCGCTGGCCACGGCAACCCCACCGCCGACCAATCCAACTCCACCCCAACAACAGCCCTTTCAGTAGCAAACTGCACAGCCAAAGTAACCGCAACACAAGGCCGCCCACTAGCCAAAGAAAGATAAGGATTACTAGCCACCGCCACCCCAGGAAACAAAACCGCATTGCGAAAATAAGGCCGATGATCCCATCTGGCATACTGGGGATTCGCCACAGGCTGCAGCGAAGCCGCTTCGCCATTCCATGCCGGCCCCCGCAATTCATTCCCGATCTGCCGCCCTGAATCATTCAGAATAAAACAACTGACACACCGCTCAAGCGTCGCCAAAGCAGCAAACGCCTGCTCCATCAAAACCCCAGCCAGCAAATCATCAGCCGCCCGGCTCAAAGCCGACCGATACGGCTCCACCTCCGACTCGAACAACGCATGCTGACGCGCCCTCCCCTGGGCAATCACATCGAAAGCATCATCGATCCGCTGATGCGCCGATTCAGGCGGCGCAATCTCGGCCGCCGGCCGCCCGAGCAGATAGCCCTGCGCGAAATCCACATTCGACTCCACGGCAAGAATCAATTCCTCAGTGGTCTCCACGCCCTCAACCACCACTAGCATCCCCGCCTGATGCAACAGCGAAACAAGCTTCGGCAAAATCGGCTGCTCGGTGCCGTGACTGGTCGCGCGAATCAGCTCGCCATCGAGCTTCACAAGATCCGGCCGAATCCGCAACAGCCGGTCGAGATTCGATTGACCCGCACCAAAATCGTCGACGGCGATCAGGAAGCCATGCTCGCGGTACAAAGCCGCCGCGCGCGACATGTCATCGACGCTGCCGCCATGTGATTCGAGAATCTCGAGAATCACCTGTTCAGGTTCAAGTCCCACCGCCCGCACGATCGCTGCGAGCCGATCGGCATAGCCTTCAGCGATAAACGTAGCGGGCAGAATGTTGAGGAACAGCCACGCATCGCCGGGCAGCAACTTGCGCGCATTGGCCAGATGCACGGCATGACTCGCGCGATCGAGCGCGCCTTCGTCGCTGGACGGCCGCGGCGCGAACAGCACCACGGGCGGCACCAGCGTGCCGTCGTCCTGCTCGCCGCGCAGCAAAGCCTCGAACCCCACCTGCTTCTGATGCGACAAACTGTAGAGCGGCTGGAAGTGCGAGGTCAGGTAATAGTCCTCCCAGCGATGCCGCCGCTCGGCCGCCCCACCCTCCTCGTACGCGGCGTCGGCGTCGAATTGCAGCAGTTCGAGCGGCAACGCGCGTTCGGCGCACACGCGGTTTCTGCCCGAATGCTTGGCGCGCAACAAGGCTTCGTCGGCGCGATCGAGCAGCACCATGATGCTTTCGCCGCTCCGGTGTTCGGCCACGCCGAAGCTCGCGGTCAGATGGCCGTCCGGGCGTTCAATCGCGGCAATCGCGCTACGCAGACGCTCGGCCAGCGCCAGTGCGCCGGCCAGGCCGTCGCGCAGCAGCACGGCAAACTCCTCTCCGCCGATCCGGCTCACGCTGTCGTCCGCGGAGGTTCCCTCCATCAGCACCTGGGCGACCTCGTACAGCGCATGGTCGCCGACCGCGTGGCCGAAGCGGTCGTTCAGCGATTTGAAACTGTCGATATCGAGAAAAATCGCGCTGACCCGCTCATCCGGCGCGATGACTTCGAGGCGGCGCTCGGCCTGCTTCACAAACGCGCGGCGGTTCTGCAGGCCGGTCAGCGGATCGGTCGCGGCGAGCTGCGCCAGTTGGCTCTCGAGCAGAAATTGATTGCGCCGGAACCGGTAGAAGCCGAAGTGAAACACAGCGGAAGTCGGCACGCCGATCGCCACGATCCACATCCACACGACAACGTCGACGTCATGCGTGCGCGGCGCGCCGAACAGCGTGGCAAACGCCGCCGCATAAAAAAGCGCGCTGCCGACGAAGAAATGCATCGGCGTGAGCCACAGGGGCGCGGCGCAGATCGGGATCGCGACCATGGCCGGCAGTACCCACAACAAAGGATGCTCGACCCCGGAGACGTTCAGCGCGAGACCGGCCACCAGCACCAGTGAGTACGCGACACCGATCGCGCCGAACGTCCAGGTCGAGCTGGTGCGTGGAATCGCCATCACCAGCAGTGCAAGTACCAGCGCACAGGAGAGCCGGTAGGCGAGCGGCGTCGCCGGGCCGTTGACCATATTGCGCGCCCCAACAAGACACAGGAACGCGACAACGGTGAACGCCAGCGTCACGGTCGAAAGTGGACGCTGGTGTTCCAGCGATCGTCGATGAAAGCGATCGCGCAAACCAGAATCGGACAGTGGCTTCGTTGAAGTGGAAAGCATATTGATAGATATCAGGCTGGCTCCGGTCACTTGGCCCCTGTATAACGGCAATCGTCTGATAAATATTTATGCCCTACCCGCAAATAGAATGGCGCCCCGCCCCATCTGGGCTACGCCGCCATCACGCGATCGCGTCCCGAGGCCTTGGCGGCATACAACGCGCCGTCGGCACGCGCCATCAACTGGGCAAGCGATTCATCGCGCCGATGCTGATCCACGCCGACGCTGAAGGTGTACTTCAATCCACGCGGCAAATCCGCCGACGCGGCCGACGCGAGCCGAACCCGCAGACGATCCATCAGTCGCACCGCTTCGGCGGTGCTCGTCGCCGGGCACAAGACGCCGAACTCCTCGCCGCCCAGCCGTCCGAATACGTCGCCGACTCGCAAATTACGGGTGATGAAGGCTGCGAAGTGGCTCAGCACCTGGTCGCCGGCGGCGTGGCCGTAGCCGTCGTTGACCGCTTTGAACGAATCGATGTCGATGATCGCCATCGCCACCGGCGAGCGGGTGCGCAACGACGCCTTCAGCAGCGCCTCGCCGATTGCGGAAAACGCCCGGCGCGACAACGCGCCCGTCAGATCGTCGACATTGGCAAGCCGCTCGAGCCGCTCAGCAAGCCGATCATGCGCCAGCATCACGACGCCGATCGAAAGACACGGCGGCGCGAGGATGCCGAGTGCGAGAAAGGCGACGTTACTTGGCGTCACCTGCAGCAAGCTGGACTGCAGCAGCATGCCGAAGCCGTTCATGACGCCGCGCGAAAGATGCCCCGCGCATAACAGCACCGAAGCTACCGCGAGAAAGTAGTAGCAGTAACGCGGCCGGTTCGAGGGACGACCGCGCAGCATCATGATGGCGAGCATCGCGTAGAGGACCGCGTGATACGCCGATGCCACGGCCACCCGCGCATCGAAGTCCGGCCGGGCAAACGTCCAGTAGATCATGCCGATCAACACTGCAAGCGCGCCAGCGTAAGCCACCCAAGGCCGCGTGCGGCGGCCCAGAAAACGGTAGCAGCCTTCTACCACCAGCAGCAGCGAGATGGCCAACAGTTCGTTGGCCGCCACGAAAGTCAGCCAGCGCGACGCGTGTCCCTGCAAGGCAAAAGCTAGAAGCGCCACGATCGCGACCGCGTTGGCCGAGATCCAGTAGCCGACGCCGGGTATCGCCGCGCGCCATAACGAGCCGAGCACGGCCATCCCCATGGCGCCCGACAAAACCGTGACAACCAGAATAGTGAGTGGATTGAGCATTGTTGTTTTGAGTCGAACGGCATCGCCATAACGCACCACGCCCCTGCGTGTCCGCGCCTGTCTGCTGCGCGATTTGCGCCGGCACTCGCACAGCCCGGCGGCACCAGTCCGTAAGCTTACTGGTAGAGGCAAATGTTGGGGGCGCAAAGAACCTGAAAGATGCGACAAGCATTCCCGGCGACCCAAATGCTTATCGCATCCGCGCGAGGCAAACTCGACCGTTGCATTGACCACGAAACGAAACGCCGCTTTCTTTGCTTATCTTTCTTTGCGGCGGCGGCAAAGAAAGTAGGTGCCGCCCCGCACAGGGGCAACGCTAATAGACCACTAGAAGTCTTACTGTGTCACGTATGTTTCGTGCCATCGCTGCGATGAATGGTGCAGGCGCTGCGTGAGCCGTAGTCCGAGGAGGACGCGCAACGTCGTGATGGAGTCAGGAACGTGGCGTTGTGCGCGCTGGGCTGCCGCGTGCGATGTAATCCGCGGGAAGCGCAGGCAGCGCGCGTTCGATGAAGTTTTTTTTATCGCCGCTGCCTGATCCCATCCTGAGTCTCTGGGCCATCAGAAACCCATATGCGGCAATACTCAGCGTGGCGTGGTGGTGAAAGCCACGCCAGCCGCGACCTTCGTAGTGACCCAGTCCGAATTCCTGCTTCAAGTCCTGATAGTCTCGCTCGATGCGCCAGCGCATCTTGGTTACCGATACAAGCTGTTCAAGTGTCGCCTCCCCGGGAGCGGTACTGAGAAAGTACTTGAGCGGCTCTTTATCTCCCTCGGGCCATTCGATGAGTAGCCACTCTTCCTCGCGCTGGGTAGTGCGCCAATAGTCCTGATGAGCGGGACGAACCCGCACGGCGGCAAAGCGCGAGGAGAGTGCCGCGTTGCTGCCTTCCCGCCAGGTGACGGTCTGCCAGGCGTTCGCAGGTAATTGCATGGCCAGCGCCTTGACCGCTTGCGGTTCGTGGCCGGGTGCGCGACGCAGCAGTGTCGGTGGGTTGCCACGCCCATTCCAGGGCTTGGGCGGTAGCGGCGCCGTACCCGGTGCCCATACTGAGGTGCCCGGACGGATCCCCACGGCGTATAACAAACCCAGTTCGCTTATCCCTTCCCGAAAGGCCGTTTCATCACCATATCCTGCATCGGCCAGCACGATACCCGGCACAATCCCGGATGCAATCGCTTCGCGCAGTTGGGCCAGTGCAATCTGTGGTTTGGTTGCGAAGGCCTGATCGTCAGGAATGCCGGCGCGACGGGCACGTTCCCGATCGTCAATCCACTCCCTGGGGACATACAGTTGCCAGGCGACAGGCAGGCTGCCGCGTTGCGTTGCGATCGATAAACTCACTGCGACCTGACAGTTGTCCTGTTGATATGACTCCCCGTGTCAATAGGGTGGTTTTTAAATCTTGCTCATAGGCGTTTTTGAATTTCCTGAGGGCGACGTAGCAGTAAATCTCGACGGTGGATCACGCTGATATTCGCGGGTTGGGTACCGCATTACAGAGGTCCGTGTCATGAGCCTGCCGCTTTCTTGCCACGCAAGTCGGCTTGATGCCATTGCCAAACAGGAGCGCGGATTACTCAGATACCGGGCTACGCCGCCTTCAGAAAACTCTCGTAGTGTATGAGCTGTTGTGTGGTTGGAGAAACTGGTTATGCAGGCTGTTCGCTTTGCGGCACCGCCAGGGTCATCCCCATCCGGCCGATGTCCCAGATGAACGCGGCAAGTTCACGAGTCACAGCAATGATTGCAACTTGCCGGCTCTTTCCTCTGGCCACGAGCCTGCGATATCGGCCACACAGCCGTAGCTGGGCATCCCAGGCCCGATCGGCAATGGGCTTGGGTATGCCTTCCTGCCGTCTCTGTATGTCTTTGCTCACGCGCGCCGGATGCTGGTAGCTCCAGGCTGATTCGACCAGCAGCTTTCTTGCATAACTGTTGCCGGCCTTGGTGATACTGCCTTGGCGCCGTTTGCTACCTGATGAATGTTCTGACGGCGTGACGCCCAGCCACGCCATCAACTGCCGAGGGTGCTCAAAGCGCGACAGATCTCCCACTTCGGACACCAGCCCGACCGCCGACGTGAACTGGATGCCGCGCATCGCCTGCAACGCCAGCACGACCGGATAGAACCGCCAGCAAAGGACCGCTTCGTGCAGCGCGGCCTCCAGTCGGCCACACTGCGCGAGGCGATCTTCGATGGTGCGGCGGTGTTCGTTGAATGCCAGTTGCTGCCACGCACTGTCGAACGAAAGGGTACTCAGCCAGCGCCGGTGGGCCGGGCCCCAATTTGCCCGGCCGGAGTACTGTACGCCGTGCGACAGCAGGAAAGACTTCAGCCGCTGCCGTGCCTGCTTCAGATCGTCACGGGCGGACGACCACGCCCTGGCCAGATCGCGAAACGCCTCGTCTTCCACGGTCGGCACGTGGACTGCGGACAGATCGCCGGCTCGCAGCGAGCGCACCAGCTTGATCGCGTCACGCCGGTCGGTCTTGACGCGATCACCGGGCTTTCTCGGAATCAGTGATGGCGCACAGACCATACAATCGAAGCCTTTCCCAACGAGCCGGCGATGCAGACCATAGCCACAAGGGCCGGCCTCATAGACAACGTGAACATGCCTCGCTTTCGACTGCAGCCGCTTGCACAGGCGATCGACTTCTACCTGTGTCGTGCCGGTCTTGCCGAGCAGTTCAACTTCGTCCAGGCCCATCGCGTAGGCAACCGTGATTGAGTCCTTGTGAACGTCCAACCCAACGTACAACGTGCTATCCTGGTTCATGCTGGCCTCCGTGTCCGGAAACAAACCGTCGAGTGGTGGCTCCGGCCACACTCTTGCGGCTCTGGCAACATGCTAACCCGCGTTTCACTTCCCCACGGCGGCCAGCCTCGCTGCCACGGGAGTCATACTGTTGAGCTGGCCACAGTACTGACGTGCAACGCCCACCGAATGGCGGCCCTTCTTTGGAAAGCCTGTGTCGTCAATAATCCAGTAGTAGCCGGCCTCTTCAGCGGCATGCGCGCCTAGCGCCGGCATCACCCATTCGCGCACCCGCTGCATGATCGCCTTGTCGGACCACTCGGCCTTGGCAACGAAGTGGTGGAGCGACTGATGCTTCGCACTGGCATGAAGCGGATCGATATGCGCGGCCATTGGTTCGACGCTCTTGCGTGACAGTGGCATCACCAGACCGGAACAGTAGCCTTTAAGGCCGGCGTGGCGATTAGCGTGCCCTAACTCCTGTGCCAGATGGTCGAGATACGCGTCAAATTCATCGAGATCGTCTGTCATTGCGATACCCCGTAGTCGCTATTACTTCATACTACCAGGTATCGCTTTTAGCTGACACAGTAAGACTAAGAAAGCAAGGAAAGGCCAACGCCGTCAGGGCACACCCCAAAGCGCCTCGCAGGCAAAAACCCAAACAAAGCCCAACACCGTAGGCAAACAGACAAAAAAGCACCCCGCAGCCAAAACCCAGGTAAAACTTGCCAGCCCCCCGCACACGTCGTGCGGCAAAACCCGTAAAGCACACCTGATTAGATCCTCAGCAAACCGTTGTAGCCTACAATTATTGCTGCCGCATGGCCGCTTCACCCCCCCGCGGTGCACAGCAGGAGCTTTATCCCGCTTCCAGCTGAACATCCACGCGCGCCATGCGCGCCGGCAGAGTGGGAACACACTCATCGACGTGACCTCTGTGGAGTGCAGCAATGCCATTCCCGCCACAAGACCATGGCTGCCCCGGCTGGAACGGGGAAATGGCCCGCCGCATCAGCGAATTCGACTGGGCCGCGACCGACCTCGGCGCGATAGAAAACTGGCCCCGCAGTCTGACCGCCACCGTTCAAATGCTGCTCGCCTCGCCCGTGCCCCTCGTGCTTCTATGGGGCAAACCAGGCTACATGATCTACAACGACGCCTACGCAATCTTCGCGGGCGGACGCCATCCGTATCTGCTCGGCTGTCCGGTCGAACGCGGCTGGCCGGAGGTCGTCGAATTCAACCGCCATGTGATGACGACATGTCTTGCCGGCGGCACCCTGTCGTACCGCGACAAGGAACTGGTCCTGCTGCGCGACGGCAAGCCCGAAGACGTCTGGATGGACCTCTACTACAGTCCGGTCGCCGACGACAGCGGCGCGCCCGCTGGCGTACTCGCGATGGTCGTCGAAACCACCGCTCGCGTACTGACCGAACGCTGGCGGCAACGTGCCGAAGCGGAACTGCACGAGACCAACGAACGGCTGCAACTCGCGCTCAACACCGGCGCCGTGCTCGGCACATGGGTGCTCGACCTGCGCACCGGCACCGTCACCGGCGACGAACGTTTCGCGCGCACCTTTTCATTCCCCCTGGAAGAGGCCGCGAAAGGGGTCGAGCGCAATGCCGCGACGCAAGTGATCCATCCGGACGACCAGCCGCTCTACGAGCGCCTGACGATCGAAGCCATGCGCACCGGCCAGCCGTTTCGCGCCGAGTACCGGATTCGCCGGCCCGATGGCGACTATATGTGGGTGCAGGCAAACGGTCAGTGCGAGGTCGATGAACATGGGGAACCGACGCGCTTTCCCGGCGTGCTGATTGACATCCACGAACGCAAGATCGCTGAACAATCGCTGCGCCAGTTGACCGAAACGCTCGAACAACGCGTCGCCGATGAGGTCGCGGCACGGGCGCTCGCCGAAGAGCAGTTGCGCCAGGCCCAGAAGATGGAAGCGATCGGCAGCCTCACAGGCGGTGTCGCGCACGACTTCAACAATGTGCTGCAAGTGATCAACGGCAATCTGCAGATGCTCGCCGCCGATGCCGATGGCAATCCGGCCACGCTGCGGCGTTTGTCCGCCGCAACCGACGCCGTCAAACGCGGCGCGAAACTGGCCGCGCATCTGCTCGCCTTCGCGCGCCGCCAGCCGCTGTCGCCTACCGTGCTGAATCCGCGCCGCCTGCTCGCCGGCATGAGCGAGATGCTCCGTCGCGCGCTCGGTGAGACCGTCAAGATCGAAACGGTATTGAGCGACGACCTGTGGAATGTGCAAGCCGATCGCAATCAACTCGAAAACGCACTACTCAATCTCGCGATCAATGCGCGCGACGCGATGCAAGCCGACGGCACGCTCACCGTCAGCGCGACGAACCGCGTGCTGGACCATGCGTTTTGCCGCGGCAAGCCGGAGCTCTCGCCGGGCGAATACGTGGTGTTCTCGGTGACCGACACCGGTGTCGGCATGAAGCCCGAGATTCTGGAGCACGCGTTCGAACCGTTCTTCACGACCAAGCCCGACGGCCATGGCACCGGCCTGGGCTTAAGCATGGTGTTCGGTTTCGTCAGACAAAGCGGCGGGCATACGGTGATCGACAGCGAAGTGGGACGCGGCACCACCGTCTCGCTGTTTTTCCCGCGTTGCAGCGAGCCGGAAACAGCCGAAGCCGTCGATCAGACCGCAGCGCCGGTGGGCGGCGGCGAAACGATTCTGGTGGTCGAAGACGATGCGGATGTGCGTCTGACCGCCGTCGAAATGCTCGCGCAACTCGGCTATAAAGTGCTGACTGCATCGAGTGGCGACGCGGCGCTCGAGTTCATCGATAGCGACGTACCGATCGATCTGCTGTTTACCGATGTCGTGATGCCCGGCCAAGTGAAGAGCGTGGAACTGGCGCAGCGTGCCGCGGCGCGTTCGCCCGCGGTGCCGACACTCTTCACCTCCGGCTATACGCGCGACGAGATCGTCCATCACGGCAAGCTCGATGCCGGCATCACGCTGCTCTCCAAGCCTTACCGGCGCGACGATCTCGCGCGCAAGCTGCGCCACGTATTGCGCGCTGAAGTCGCCGGCTTGGGCGATGGCAAGATCGCCCCTTGCGTGCCGCACACGGCCTACGATCCAGCCGGCACGCCCGAAGCGTCCGATCCGCAGGAAAGCCTGCACGAACCGCCTCTTGCGGGAGAAGATCCGCTCGCAAACGCCCCGGCGAGTTCGCTGGCGGATTCCATGGCAAGTCCGCTGTCACGCCAACCCGGCACGCCGGCTCGCGTATTGCTGGTCGAAGACGACGCCGATTCGCGCGACGCACTCAGCGACCTGCTCGGCGCGTTGGGGTTCGCCTGCACTGCGGTCGCTAGCGCCGAAGAAGCGCTGCCGCTCGTGCCCACGCAACGTTTCGACGTCCTGTTCACGGACCTGACCTTGCCCGGCATGTCCGGCGACAACCTGGCGCGCGCTGTGCTGCGTCAGCAGACGGACATCCGCGTGTTGCTGGTATCGGGCTATGGCCAGAACGCCGAGATTGGCGACACCATCCCCGGCGCACGGCTGCTCGGCAAGCCGCTCGATATTTCGCAGTTGCGGCGCGAACTCGCGGAGTGGCTCGATCACACGGAGGCGGCTTCCTAGGCTCGCCTGCTCCGCGCAACCAACACGACTCCGCCGATGGACATCCGCTGCGGCACCGCTGGCTGGACCGACAAGACGCTCATTGCCTGCAAGCGCTTTTATCCACGCGGCAGCAACAGCGCTGAGGCCCGGCTGCACTTTTACGCATCGCAGTTTCCGCTGGTCGAAGTCGATTCGGCCTACTACGCGATTCCGTCAGCGAGCAATGCGCAGTTGTGGACCGAGCGCACGCCGGAAGACTTCACCTTCAACTTCAAGGCGTTTCGCCTTTTCACCGGACATCAGACGTCGCCCGATGTCCTGCCCAAAGACATTACGATGGCGCTGCCGGCGGGCATCACGAGCCCGCGCAAGAAGAACGTCTACTACGGCGACGTGCCCGCCGAGATCCGCGACGAACTGTGGCGGCGCTATCTGGAAGCGCTGGAACCGCTACGCACAACCGGCCGGCTCGGCGCGGTGCTGTTCCAGTTCGCGCCGTGGATCACCCGCTCGCCGGACGGTCTCGCCCTCGTCGACGAATGCCGGGCGCGCATGGCGGGCTACATGATGGCCACCGAGTTTCGCAATCAGTCCTGGTTCAACGGTCAGCACGCACAATGGACGCTCGACTTTCTGCGCGAGCGCAGCCTCGTCCATGTGATCGTCGATGCCCCGCCAGATGTGACGAACCGCGTGCACACCGTGTGGGAAGCAACCCATCCCGAGCTCGCGATGGTGCGTCTGCACGGCCGCAATACGCAGACGTGGAGCGCGACGGGCGCGGCGAGCGCCGCCGATCGCTTCGATTACGACTACAGCGACGGCGAACTGAGCGAACTGGCCCCCTCGATCCGCGCAATCGCGACACGGGCCGGCCGCACCCACGTCATCTTCAACAACTGCTTCGAAGATCAGGGGCAGCGTAATGCGCGGACGCTGACGGGCCTTCTGGGCGACGCCGCCGTCGTGCCGGCGCGATAGCCCGCCGAGATCGTGCACTCAGGACGGTAAGGCATCCTTTTTGCTCAACGCAAAGTACTGTCGCGAGAACGCTATGCAGGCTGGCGACAAACCCGACACGTGAGGGCGACGGCCCGGTCAACCTGCAGGGAGGCGCTATGCAAGGAAGCAATGACAAGGTACGTGCTGCAATTTTTGCCATGCTGGTTTCGTTGTTGACGGCATGCGGCGGAGGTGGCGGCGGCTCGAGTAACGGCAGTGGCGCGACGCCCCCGGCGGGTGGCATTAATCTGCAAGTTGTCTCGTTCGGCGATAGCCTGTCGGATGTCGGAACCTATGCGCCGCTTGCGAGCGCGGTGGGCGGGGGGCGTTTCACGACCAATCCTGGGCAAGTGTGGACTCAGGATGTCGCGCAGTACTACGGCGGCACGCTAAGCGCGGCGTTTACGATCGACATCACGCATAAGTTGAGTGCGCAAAACGGCCTCGGCTATGCCGAGGGCGGCGCGACCGTGGCAACGCCGGCAAACTTGTCCAACTTCCTTGTCGGCGTGATCGGCAATGTCGAAATGCCCGTCAACCAGCAGGTTTCGAGCTATCTGTCGGCTCACGGAAGCTTCAACTCCGGTCAACTGGTGCTGCTCTGGGCCGGCGCGAACGATGTGCTTCGCGCCGGGGCGCTGCCGGCCGCGGCGCAAACCGTGCAGACTGCCGCCGCCGCCCTGGCTCAAATCGTCGGACAGATCGTCCAGAACGGCGCCACGCATGTCGTCGTGGTCAATGTCCCGAATGTCGGACTATCGCCCACAGGCATCGCTTCATCCGACGGCGGGGCGAACCTGACCCAGTTATCGCAAATCTTCAACAATAGCCTGAACGCTGCCTTGCAAGCCGACAGCCTGCAAAGCAAGGTCATCCAGATCGATTCTTATGCCTGGGTGGACCAGATCATCGCGAACTTTCAGGCCAATGGCTTTACCGTGTCAAACACCGGTCAGGCCTGCAACCCTGCGACAACGCCCGATGACACGTCATTGCTCTGTTCGCCGGCGACCTACATAACGGCCAATGCCGATCAGACGTACATGTTCGCCGACGACCTTCATCCGACGACGCATCTGCATGCCCTGTTCGCCCAGTACGTGGAGCAGCAGATCGCCGGCAGCGGTCTTGGTCACTGAGCCCTGGGCGTCGCCGTTAAATTTGCGCCGGTCCCAACGGCAAGCCGCTATCGCCTGTACCCATCGTTCAGCGTCGCAAGAAACGCTGCAACGTCGTCGATGTCCCGCTCCGACCACACGGGGCGCTCGCCGACTTTGCGCGTGAGCGGCTCATCGGCGGTATCGACGTTCACGCGCAGCGCAACCGGCAAGTCGTTGAACTTGTCGACCTTGCCGTGGTCGTCTTTCGGATACCACTTTGCCGGATTCGTATCGCGCTGAACGTAGAAACGCAGCGCGTCCTTCAGCGTATGGAAGCGGCCATTGTGAAAGAACACCTGCCGCGTCGCCGTGTTACGCAGCGACACCGACTTGAAGAGTCCGCAGTTGCTCCTGTCGCTCTACTGATCGGTGCGTAGCGGACCGCACAAGCCCATATCAAAGTACTTCGGGTCCGCGTTCGCACGCAGCTCCGGATTGCGCGGCACACCGAGCGCCTGGAAGTTGAAGTCGGTGAAAAGCGGATGAGAGCCGTCGACTCCCGATTGATCGATGTGGCAGGAGGCGCAATTGCCGCCCGCCGGATCGTCGAACAGCTTCTTACCCCTTAACTCCTGTGCCGTCAGTTGGACCTTGCCGTCGAGGTAGTAATCGAACTTGCTGGTGTACGGATGAAAACTCGGGTCTTCAAGTTCGAAGCGCTCGATGGCGTACATCGCCTGCGCGAAAGCCTTGGTGGGGTCGGCGAAGGTGTTCTGCCCGAACACTTCCTTGAAGCGCGCGGCATACGGTGCCTGCGCCAGTTTCGCGAGTACGGCCGCCGGATCCTTGTTGGCCATCTCGTCCGGATTGAATAGCGGGAAACTCGCCTGATCGTGCAGACGGTTGAAGCGCCCGTCCCAGCCGTAGCCGCCGACCGGCGCGTTGTCCGTCTCGCTCAGGCGCTCGGACAGGCTGGCCGCCTGCGCGTGACTCCACATCGGCGTGCGGTTCAGCACATAGCGCAGGCTCGGCACGGCGCGCGTGCCTTGCGAGCGCATATCCGGACCACCCAGCTGCGCAGCCAGTCCGTTGGGCGGCCCGTACGCGTGCGACGGGCTATGACAGCTCGCGCACGACATCCTGCCCGAGGCCGACAACGATGCGTCGAAGAACATCAGTTTGCCGAGCGCTGCGGCATCGCTGTAGACGGGCTTCGCGTCGGCCGGCGCCGACGCTGCGGCTGCCGGGAGCGGCAGCCATACGGCACTGGCCAGCGCGGCGAGCGCCGCCAATCGGGTGGCTGTGCTCACGGTGAATCCGGTTGCAGAAAACAGCATCGAGTCACTTACAGGTTCGTGAAAATGTCATTGCCGAACCCGACCAGGCCGGCCTGCCCCGCATAGCCCAGATGACCGAGCTGGAAGATGTCTTCAATGCTCTTGAGCATCGAGTAGTGGTTGTACTGCACCGTCGACACCGTGCCCGGCTTGATGAACTTCGAGATCATCACCGCACCGGTCTGGTCACCGCCAAAGCTCTGCTTGGTCAGATTGATCGTCGCGCCCTTGTACGACAGCGACGAAGTCTCCGGGAACGCCGGCAGGTTCGGACCAGGCTGCTGACTGCAGCAGGTTGTACCCGCAAAGGTCAGTTGCGTTTGGCCCGCCGAGGGCTGGGTCACTGACGCGTAACTGCTTTCGTCGAAGTTGATGATCAACAGACCGTCCTGCTGGAACGCCGGCGAGGCGGTGATAATCGGCACCCACTTTTGCAGGAACGTGTTCGCGCTGACCAGTCCGCCCGGCTGGCCGTTCACACACGGCGAATCGTGGCCGTCGTCGCACAGGCTCGGCGTAATCAGGTTGAAGTTGGCGGTGGTTGAGATCGACTGCAGGTCGGTGGTGAGCTTGTTCAGGTTCACGACGTTCTGGCCGCAATCGGGCGAATCGATGATCGAGTGAAAGTACATGAACGGGTTGTGACGCGTCGCGTACTGATCGCCCAGCGGTACCGCCGCGCTCGGTGCTTGTCCAACTTGCGTGAGGTCGGTTGTGTTGAGCGTCGGGTGACCACAGGTCGCGGCTTCGCGCGTCGGGTCATTGCCCATGTCGTCTTCATAGCCCTTCCATGTCAATCCAGCGGCCTTCAACTGGTCCGGCAACGTCTTGACGCTGGCCGGATACACGCAGCCCGAGCCGATCGCCTGACCGTCCGGCGTCATGCCCGTGAGCGTGAAATCCTGGTAGATCGGGCAATCGTTATCCGTTTCTAGTGTCGGTGCCTGACCACTGATCATCGAGATGTAGTTGTCGAGGCTCACGTGCCCCGTGCCGTAGTACTGCTGCACCATCGCGCCTTGCGAAGCCAGTGTCTGCGACAGGTACGGCGCCTTGCTGTTCGCACCGAACGTGGTCGCGTAGTTTTCGTTTTCGAGCGTGATGACGAAAACATGCTTGATCTGTTGCTGCCCGGTCTGATTGAGCGACGAGGACGCCGAGCCGCACGCGGCGACGATAACGCCAATCATGGCAGCAGAAACGGCAGCGAAAAGTGTGCGCATCCAGGTGCGTTTTGACATTCCTTTCCCTTTTAATTGTGTTTTCTCGTTCTGATTGAATCGATATGCGTCAAAATTAATTTGCATACCAAACTAAATCAGATTGAATCGATGGACCTGCAATTACCCGTGCGACCTACCGGCAAAAAAAACCGGCGTATCCCGCGACCGGGACCGCCGTTTTTGGTCCATGGCGAGGCTAACACGGCAGGTTTAGCCGCACGTAGTCCATCTCGACTAGGGGGAAACGACAAGTGCCGGGGGCGGAACGCTTCAGGCAATCAGATACTGCTCGACGAGCCGCACCACGCTGCAAAAACCAGACCGGATGGCTCTTTGCGCTCCAGGTCGCCATGCAGATTCCGGTCGGTACAGCCCTCGCCGTGTTCTCGCACCGCCTGCTCAAGCGCGGCACGCCGTCGCGATTTGCACGCGGCGCGCTGATCAGCGGCAACGCGGGCGGCAGCGCCGCGTCGATTGTGATCCCGAGCGTGGTCGCCTTCGACGGCCGCGCACTCGGCGCCAGTTACGTATTCAACAACCTGATCGTGAAGGCCTCGTATGTGCAGTACAAGGTGGCAGGGTCGTTCAACGATCGGGTCTATTCGGGCGGCGCCAGCTACCACATCACACCGGCGCTGAACGTCGACGCCGGCGTGTGGTACACCCATGACGGGAACCACTCGACCAACCATTCGGTGATGGCGTCGACGGGGGTGGAGTATGCGCTGTCGAAAGCCACCATGATCTATGGGCAAGTCGGCTTCGTGAACAATCACGGCGCGATGCACACAGGCCTGTCAGTCAACAACGCCCTGAACGAAGTCACGGGCACGACCAGCGGCGTGAATGTCGGCATCCGGCACATGTTCTAGTGGACATTGAAGCCCAATAGCAGAATTGATCCACGTGCCGGGAGAGCAAACCTCCCGGCATTGGGTGGTTTGCTCTATCATTTGGCCAGTGCGTCGCACTACTAATGCATCAACGTGCGTCGGCACTACCGCGATGAACTTGAACTTACCAACCTAAATTGCGTTTCGCCGGTCATGCGCGGCACATACTAGCGCTGTGTCTTTCGCTGACCGGAAACGTACGTATTCAAAGGGCTCCAATGTTTATCCACTCCAGTGATCTTTCATCAGTCGGAAAGCGATGTGCAGCTATCGCCGTCGTGGTCGGCTTGTCATCATGGCTGTCTGTTTGTGCCGCCGCCGACAGCGTCGCGTCAGAACCGGCGCCCACAGCGCAAAGCGGCGCCGCGGTGGATAACGAAAGCGGCACCGTGAGTTTCATCGACAAGCAAAATTCAATCATCGTTGTGTCGGTCAGCGGCGGTCAAGAACTAAGCCTCAACGCGAAAGATCATGCTGACGTGCTGGATCGCGTTCGCGTCGGTGACAAGATTGCAATCAGCTATCAGGAGCCGTACGTAACCGGCCTGACGCGCGCGAAAGGTGCGCCGCTCACGCGCCTGACGCACACTGTAAAAGTGACCAAGTCCGCGACAGATGCTGGACCAGACGGTTTCCAGGCTGTGCGGACGTATAACGGCATGGTGGAAATCACCGCGATCAATCGTAAGCAGCATGTCCTGACCTTTGCCGACAAGTCCAATGCAGCTCACTCGATCAAGGTGATTGACCCTGCATTGGTGAAGGTCGTGGGCTCGCTTGCACGTCACGATCATGTTCAAATCAGCTACGAATCCGCTTTCACGGTAACCTTCGCGCGCTGACGTCAGCCCCGCGCGCTCCGCCCAGCGTACAACCGGTTCATCGTCGCGGGCGTGGCGATCGCCGCCTGGACGCACAGTGCGTCCAGGCCTTGATATCGCGCCTTGACACCAAGACATCATGACGTCATGATGTCTTCCATGAACACCGACCGTAACAGCCAACTCCCCCTCTACGCGCAAGTCGAAGCGGTACTCGCCGCGAGGATCGCTGACGGCACGTATCCGCCAGGCACGCAGTTGCCCAATGAAGCGAGCCTGCTGGCAAGCTTCGGCATCAGTCGCACCACGCTGCAAAAAACGGTGCAGAACCTGATTACGCGCGGCTTGATCGAAATCCGCCGCGGCAAAGGCACCTTCGTCAGCCAGCCGCGGCTCACTCAGCCGCTTACCGAACTGAGCGGCTTTGTCGAGGATATGCGTGCGCACGGCCGCCATCCGACCGCCCGGCTGTTGGCGAGGCGGATCGAAAACGCCAGCGACGCCGTCGCCGGCAAGCTGGCGCTCGAACCGGGCGCGCCGGTCGTCCACATTCAGCGCGTGCGCATCGCCGACGGCACACCGCTCTCGTTCGACGAAACCTGGCTGCCGAAAGACATCGGCGAAAAGATCATCGAGAACGATCTGGAAGCGGAGCCGATCTTTTCGCTGCTCGAAGAAAAGTACGGTATTCCGCTGATCGAGGCCGAATACCGGCTCGAGGCGATCGCCGCGAATGAAGTCGTTGCACAGGCCCTCGAGGTCGACACGGGCAGCCCGATTTTCCTGATCGAGCGAACGTCGTATTGCGACGAAAACCGTCCGGTCGACTATGAAAAGCTGTACTACCGCGGCGACCAGATCCAGTTCGTTACCCGTCTCGCCCGGCGCAAGCCGAACGCCCAGTGACCGGCGCGCATGCAACGGATCTGAGCTACACGCTGTGGCTGTTCGCGGTGTCGCTTGGGGCAAGCGCGCTGGGCGGCATGCTCGGCATGGCAAGCGGCATTTTTATCGTGCCCATTCTGACCCTGTTCGGTCACCTCGATATTCACGTCGCAATCGGCGCCAGCATCGTTTCGGTGATCGCCTGTTCGTGCGGCGGCGCCGCACAGTTCTTGCGCGGGCGCTTGACCAATGTTCGTCTCGCCGTTGTGCTGGAAACCGCCACCACGCTGGGCGCCTTGTCCGGCGTGTTGCTGAGCGGGTTCATCCCGGTACCCGTGCTGTTTTTCATTTTCGCCGTCATTCTGCTGCTGTCCGCCCAGCAAATGCTCGCTCGGCGTGCCGACCCGGTTGCCGGCCAGCGTGCTAACGCGCCAGGCGCAAATTCGTGGGGCGCTTCGTTGCGCCTGGATTCGAGCTATCCGGATCGCGCACTTGGCCGCGACGTCGGCTATCGCGTGCACCGCGTGCCCTTGGGCTTGTCCTTGATGTACGGTGCCGGGCTGATTTCGGCCTTGCTCGGCATCGGCAGCGGCGTCCTCAAGATCCCGGCGATGGATACGGCGCTGCGCTTGCCGATCAAGGTCTCGTCGGCCACCTCCAATTTCATGATCGGCGTGACGGCGGCGGCCAGCGCCGGCGCCTACTTCCTGCGCGGCGAGATCGTGAGCGCAATCGCCGGCCCGGTGGCACTGGGATCGGTCGTCGGCGCGGTGCTCGGCGCGCGCGTCCTCATGCGCGTATCGAGCGACAAGCTGCGCGTGCTCTTTGTCGTGGTGCTCGCGCTGCTCGCCGTGCAGATGCTGCTCGAAGCATTCGGCGTGCACCTTTTCGGAGCGTCGTCATGAGTCGCATCGCGTCAGCGGGGGGCCGGCTCGAACACTGGCTGGCGAAGCTCCTGCACTACGGCACATGGGTGGCAGCGGGCACGATTGCGGCCGGCCTTGCGATGGGCCTTCCGGGCGGCCTCGACAGCACCCTTGAAAGCGCATTGCCCGCTATGCGAGCTCACGCGGGACTGCTTTCACTGCCGGCTGGCATGCATATTGTGACCGTTGGCATCGCGCTTTTTATCCTGCTACCGGTAATGCGGCTTATATTGATGTTAGGGATGTTCCTGCATCAACGCGACTACCGGTTCAGCGCGATTACGGCGCTCGTGCTGGTGATCGTTGCGGTGGGATTACTGGTTGGGGCAGCTTGATGTGTGCGGCGCGAACGGCCCCCGGTATGATGCCGATCGCACCCCGGTCGGCGTTCGATTCATCGCCGCGCTGTGTTTTGCATTCTGATTTGCATTTGCAGCCGCGTTTCGCGCGGCACTTCTTCTAGTCACGAGAACCATCATGCCCGCCCAACACGACGAAGTCCCCACTGCCAGCACCACGCCGGGCAAGGCGAAGCGCAAGGATCTGTCCATTATGTCGCGCAATCTTCTGATGGTTGCGATCGGCGTCGTGGTCTTCGCGATCGTTGCGACCGTCGTGCTCTACGGTCCGATTACTTACGGTGACGAAATTCCCAACTTCGGCATCATTCTCATGCTGACCGTGCCGGTAATCGCTGGCGTGGCCTTCCGGGTAGGACTGGACGCCTGGCTGGATAGGGAATGAGCGCGCTCAACTAGGGCGCGAGCGGCAACACCACCCACACCTCCAACCCGCCGCCCTCGCGCGCACGAAACTGCAGGCTGCCGCCGTGCAGCCGCGCGATCCGCTCGACAATCGCCAGGCCCAATCCCGTACCGCCGCTGTGCGCGCGCGCATTGCGGCCGCGCTGAAACGGTGCTTTCAGTTGTTCCAGCTCCTCTGCCGAAAGACCTTTGCCGCGATCGCCGACCGCGACATACACGGCTTCGCCTGTCGCCCAACTCCGCACGGCAAGGCCCGTGCCGCCATATACGATGGCGTTCTGCATCAGGTTCATCAGAAGCCGCATCATGCTGATCGGCCGGTACGCGACCGGCGGCAGCTTGGCGAGCGACAGCGCAAATTCATGGCCCAGCCCCGCGAAATCGCCCGCGAGCCGTTCAATCAGCGCATTCAGATCGCCGGGTTCGGCAGCCTCTCGCTCGCCGCTGCCCGCGTAATCCATGAACTGCTGCAAGATCGTCTCGATCTGGTCCAGATAGGACTCGGCGGCGACCACAAAGCTGCTGTCGCTGCCGTCCGGCATCGCCATCGCCATCGAGAGCCGCAGTTTGGTGAGCGGCGTGCGGATGTCGTGCGAGATGCCCGCCAGCATCAGTGCGCGCGTCGCCTCGGCTTGCTGCAGCGCATGCGTCATCTGATTGAATGCACTGCTTACCGCTGCGATCTCAGTCGGACCGTCGGTCGGCAGCGGCGCGGGCGTTTCGCCGGCACTCACGCGGCGCGCCGCCCGAGTCAACGCCTGGAGCGGCTGGTTGAGGTGGCGCTGGATCACGTAGCCGGTCAGCGCCGCCAGTGCGCCCAAACCGAGCGACAGCAGGATCGCGGCGTCGAGTCCGGCACCTTGTGCGTCTTCTGGAATCGGCAGCGCGATCCAGTATGGCGCTTGCGGCGCATCCGCCGGGGCATGCATGCGAATCCACAAGCGTTGACCGCCTTCGGACTGCCAGCGCGCGGGCATGTCGGCAGGCAGATGATCGCGCAAGCTATCGAGAAACACTTTGCGCTGATAGGTGCGATAGGCGAGCATCAGACTAGGCGGCGGTTCAACGGCGGCTTCAGCAGGGAGTTGCGTGCGAGCATCGAGGCGTGCGGTCAATTCGGTCCGCGCGCCTGGCGGCGTGGCCCGAAGCAGGCTATCGAGCGTCGTCACATAGGTGGCGAACACCGCGCCCGCGCGCTCGACGCGGGGCCGCTGCACGTAGTGCAGCAGCACGCCAAGCGCGCATATCTGGCTTAGCATCACCAGCACGATCAGCAAGGCGATATTGCGCGCCAGCAGCGTTTTCGGCAGCGCCCTGTGCAGCCACGCGCGCGTCATGAGTCGACGTCCGCGATCAGCATGTAGCCGACGCCCCACACGGTCTTGATAAAGCGCGGCTTCGACGGATCGTCCTCGACGATCTGCCTGAGCCGCAGCACCTGCACGTCGATGCTGCGATCGAGCGCATCGTGCTCACGCCCACGGGCGCGCGCCAGCAGATTGTCCCGGCTCACGGGCCGGTTCGGCGACGAGGCCAGCGCGACCAGCAGCAGCATCTGTGCCGAATGAATCTCCAGCAGTTCTCCAGCACGCGACAACTGCTGCTTGCCGACGTCGAGACTGAAATCGCCGAAACGCACGCTCTGCGAGGTCACCGTGACATCGCCCGAGGCGATCTTCTGGCGGCGCAGCAGTGCATTGATCCGCGCCACCAGCTCACGCGGCAGGAACGGCTTGGCGAGGTAGTCGTCAGCGCCGGTTTCGAGGCCGGCCACCTTGTCGAGCGGATCGCCCTTCGCGGTCAGCATCAGAATCGGCAGCGTCTGCCCTTGCGCGCGCAAACGGGCGCAGATGGCAAGGCCGTCCTCTTCGCCGATCATCAGATCGAGCACCAGCAGATCGAACGGCTCGCGCTCCAGATAACGGTCGAGCCGCTTGCCGTCTTCCGCGATCCGTACGTCGAAGCCGTGGCCGCGCAAGAAGCGTTGCAGCATGTTGCGCAGTTCGGCTTCGTCGTCGAGCACGATGATTTTGGCGGGGCGATCCATACGAAAGCTCCTCGGTTCAGGCGTCGGGACGTGGCGGGTGTGCGTCAAAGGTCCTACGATCCCGCCGGAGCCCACGCGGCTCAGTGCGCTGCCCCGCGTTCCTGCATGAATGCCGCGATCTGCGGCAACGTGATGTAGCCCGCTTTCTGCGTGTCAATTTCATCGAAATGCTTGGCAACCATCGGCATGCCCGCAGCGGCCTGCGCTTTGGTGAGCTTACCGTCGTGCGTGGTGTTGGCGCTCGCGAAGCGCGTTTGCAACTGCTGCGCCATGCGTTCCATGCGCTGGGGATTGCTGCCCTGCGGCGCGGCGGTTTGGGCAAACGTGACGGTGGATGCGCAGCACAGCAGCACAACGGCGATCAACTTTTTCATGACTGAGTCCTTCGATTGAGTCATCGTGCGTCGCCTGCAATGTGCCGCGATCCGTTCGATGACAGACCGAATTCTTGGGGAAGTGCCGCCGGAAGGCAATTTCAGAATCATGTCGCCCTATGTCATGGTTTTTCGCGGCGTCGGCATCGCAGGTACGCGCTGCCGTCGTAACACAGCATACGCTCCATACAAACGCACACTTACGTCATCGCTCACTTTCACGCGACATTGAATGAAATAAGTTCGCGCTCCCGTTTCGAAGGCGGTTTGCGTATCTTTCGTCTTCCGGCGCCACAAGCCCCCCAAGCGCCTCGATGGTTCGGGAAGACTCTCAAGCAATCCGAACCAGCAGCACTGCTTCTTCATCGGAAGACGCACGCGCCGCTCAACGTTTCAGGAGTATCAAGTGAGTATTCGTCTCGTCTGCGCCTCTACCTTCACCGCCCTCGGTCTCGCCTGTTCGTCGACGGCGTTCGCCCGGGTGGTCGTGTATATGCCCGCTGCCGTGGTCTACGCACCGCCGCCACGCCCTGTCTATTACTACGTGCCGGTCAAGCCGGTCTATGTCGTGGCGCCCCCGCCGGCGCCGGTTCCCGTAGCGGCCGGCACGCCCGTGCCGCTGCCTGCGAAACCCATTCCCCTGTACACGACGGTCGTGGTGCCCGCGCCGACCAACTACGCAATCGTGCCCGCCCCTGCCGTCACCTATGCGCAACCTGTGACGGTGGTACCGCGTTAAGCGCGCCAAAGCGATTGATCAGACTACTGGCGGCTAACTCGATGTCAACCCGACATCGCGGAACGCGGCACGGCACTTGCTGGATTCCACACCACCGTCAGACGTGCCCATTGATTAGATGTATCTGTCCAACTGCCGGCATCCCGCTTGCACCGTTGCATCGCCCATCCACCTCTCCTTCAGGAACGTTAGATGAGCTATCAGGATATAGACAAAGAGATTGCCCATTTCGAACTCGTGTTCGGAAAAATTTCCACCAACGATCGCATTCCGTTGTCGTATTGGCGAAATAGGCTGAGCATGTTTCCCAAAATGTTGCTGATGCCGATACAGCGCGCGCGCCTCGCACGGCTCGACGCAGCGCTGCGCTTACTCGAACAGTCCGCGCATACGCTGGCGGCTGAGGAGCCGCCGCGTGGTGCGCTCAACCGGTCAGAATCCGCGCGGCGAGCGCCAGCGCGAGGGCCGGCAGCATCACCACCACCCCCACTTTCAAAAACTTCATGAAGCTCACGTCCTCGCCTTCGCGGCGAATGGCGTTGAGCCAGAGGATCGTTGCGAGCGAGCCCGTGATCGACAGGTTTGGCCCCAGATCGACGCCGATCAGGAACGCATCGATCACGCGCTCAGGACTATGCGCCTGCGTCACGGTCGAACTGGCGATCAAACCCGCCGGCAGATTGTTCATCAGATTGCTGCCGATCGCGATAGCGCTGCCCGCCCAGCCGGCCGTCGCGACTTCGCTGTGTTGCGTCGCATCTTGCAGCAGATTGACGAATGTCGTGATGACGCCGGTGTGATCGAGCATCTCGACGAGCACGAACAAGGCGGCGACCAGCGGCAGTACGCTCCACGATATTTCCTTGATCATGGGCAGCGGCGATTTGCGCTCCTGGATCAGCACGACCGCCGCGGTCAACGCGCCGAGTATCGCGGTGGGCAAGCCGAGCGGGACATCGAAGGCGGAAACCGTCAGGAGCACGACGGCCGTGACCGCGATACCCGCGAGCGCAACGCGCCCGCTCGACGACAATTCGAGGGGCTCGAGATCGGCCTCGCAGGTCCCGGCGAGCGTCTCACGCTGGGTCCAGCGCAATAGCACATAGGTCGCGACGATCGACAGAAGCGAAGGCAGCGTGAAGCGCATCAGCCACGCGCCGAGCGCGGGGGTGTGATTGCCGTACAGCACGATGTTGGCCGGATTCGAGATCGGCAGCACAAAGCTCGCGGCATTCGCGATGAACGCGCAGACGAAGAGCAAAGGCAGCGGATGCGTCTTCGCTTTTTTAGCGGCGGCAAATACCGCCGGCGTGAGGACGACCGCAGTGGCGTCATTGGAAAGGAACGCGGTGATGACCACGCCGACCAGATAGACCAGCAGAAAGAGCTTCCTCGGAGATCCTTTGGCGTGGTTCACCGCGAATACGGCGACCCAGTCGAACAGACCTTCGCGGCGCCCGACCTCCGATAGCACCATCATGCCGAACAGGAACAGGTAGACGTCCGTGCCCTTGCCGACTGCCTCGATTGCCAGATCGGCGGGAAGCAGGCCCAGCGACACGAGTAATAACGCGCCTGCGACGGCCCACACGGCCTCGGGCCATTTGAACGGCCGGGTGATGACGCCGGCCGTGGCGGCAATGGCGATACCCCAGGAAAGGAAGACGGAATTCAACATGTAAGTCTCTGGATTCTGATGGCACACGAACACGGTATTGGACCGCAGCATAACCCATGACCAGGATGCCGCCGGAGGTTGGCCGCAAGTTGTGTGCCACACCATTCAGACCGCCGCACCGTCTCATTCCCTCGCCATTAGCGTCACGGCTAGAACAATCTGTTCTCTTCTACCCGGCTATTCAGTTTTCATTGGCATCCCTACTATCCGCATTCATACCCGAAACACCGCACGCAGCAAGTACCACGACCCGTGAGCATGAGCCAATGAAACCCCACCCTTCAGACGTCAAGCACTACAGCGGCCCTGCCATCGCCTTGCATTGGCTAATCGCATTGCTGATCGTCTGCGGGTTCTATATCGGCTGGATCATGACCGATATCCATGGCTTCACGCCCACCAAATTGAAGTACTTCTCGTGGCACAAATGGATCGGTGTGACGGTCTTCGTGCTCGCCGTGGCGCGCGTGCTGTGGCGCGCCACTCACCGCGCGCCGGCGCTCGATAGCACTACACCCCAGTGGCAGAAGGCTGCCGCCCATCTCGTGCACGGCGTGCTCTACGTGCTGATGCTGGCGATCCCGCTGTCCGGTTACTTCTATAGTTCGGCCGCGGGCATTCAGGTGGTGTACCTCGGCATCGTGCCGCTGCCCACCCTGATCGGCCCGGACGAGGCGCTCAAGGCAAGCCTGCGCACGGTTCACGTACTGCTCAATTACACGTTGCTGGCGCTCATTGCCATGCACATACTCGCGGCACTCAAGCATCAATTCGTCGACCGCGACGGATTACTCGCACGGATGATTCCGTTCCTCAAGTAACCCACGAGTAACAGGCGATTGGCTACAGCCTGTTGGCAATCTAATTCCCAGCGATGTGCAATGAGCCCGCGTGGATTCGATAGGATGCGTACCACTATGAAATCAAACTTTTATCACTCCATTCTGGCCGGCGTCGCCGCTTTCTCCTTCTTCGGCGCAGGCCTTACGCACGCCGATGTCGACACGAGCAAAAGCAGCGTCATCGCGACGACGAAGCAGATGAACGTGCCGGTGGACGGCAAATTCAGGAAGTTCTCGGCGCAGTTGACTTTCGATCCGGCCAAGCCGACCGCCGGCAGCGCCAACGTGTCGATCGACACCGGCAGCTACGACCTCGGCGCGGACGACTACAACAAGCAGGCCCAAGGTAAGGAATGGTTCGATAGCGCCACCTATCCGGCCGCGACGTTCGTCTCGAGCGCGATCGCGCCGGCCGGCGGCAACCAGTACAAGATCACCGGCAAGCTCACCATCAAAGGCAAATCGCAAACCGTCGTGGTGCCGGTCACCATCGCCAGCCAGGGCAGCACGCAAACCTTCGACGGCACCTTGCCGATCAAACGTTCGCAGTTCGATGTCGGCACGGGCGAATGGAAAGACACGTCGGTGGTCGCCGACGAAGTCGTCATCAAATTTCACATCGTCGCTTCGAAGAAGTAACTGACAACAACGAAGCGTCGCAGCACTTTCTGAAAACTGGAGAATCCCTTGAAGAAGCAACTTTTACTCGCCGCAGGCGCGCTGGCCGCAGCCATGTCGTTTAACGCAATGGCCGCCGATACGTATCAGCTCGACCCGATGCACACCTACCCGAGCTTCGAAACCGACCACTTCGGCGGACTGTCGATCTGGCGCGGCAAGTTCACGAAGAGCAGTGGCACCGTGGTGCTGGATCGCGCGGCGAAGACCGGCACGGTGGACGTGACGATCGATATGAGCTCGGCGGATATCGGTAACGACAAGCTCGACTCGGAACTGGGCACGGACAAGTTCTTCGATGCAGCCAAGTACCCGACCGCGACCTACAAGGGCACGCAGATCCGCTTCGACGGCGACAAGCCAGTGGAAGTGATCGGAGCGCTGACCATGCATGGCGTGACCAAGCCGGTCAACCTGAAGATCGAATCGTTCAAGTGCATCATGAACCCGATGCTCAAGCGCGAAGTGTGCGGCACTGAAGCGACCGCGACGTTCAATCGCGACGATTTCGGCGTCGACTTCGGCAAGACCTACGGCTTCAAGATGCTGACCACGCTGAATATCCAGGCTGAAGGCATCAAGCAGTAATAGCTAGCTGCGCGGCCTGATTCGAGACATCGTTTCAGGCGCTGCGTCGGGCCATTGCGGCAACGGGCGAAAAAAAGACCGCCGCGTTGCCGCAACCCGCTCCCATCTCCAGACGATGGCAGTGGTAATCGGGAACACGCATGGCGAGAAGTCGCTTTCTGCAGTCGCGAATGGCTCCGTAACAGACGCTTACTCACGAACAACTAATAATTCTGGGGCTGCAGTGACAGCTTGTTCGTGACCGATATCACGCCCGGCACGCTTTTGGCAACCTCCTCGGCTCTGCCAATCTGTGCATTGTCCGGCACCGAGCCCGTCAATGTGACTGCGCCACCGTGCGCACGCACGAAAATGTTCTCCACCTCGATGTCCCTCGTCTTGCTCAGCGCACGCCGCACGTCAGAACCGAGCTTGCGATCAGCCTTTTTAATGCTCGTCTGATTCGCTTTGCCAGACGCAGCAGAAGCCACAGTCGCCGAGGGCGCACTAGAGTCAGACTGAGCGTACGCACCCGACGCGAGCGCCAGACTCAGCACAAAGCCCAGCGCCTGAAATATCCTGATCACTTTCATAAAGTCTCCTTTCCCCGTTGAAACGACCGGGCATGTCGCTCTTTTCCGGCAACGAGAATCGCGTTTCGAATAACCCTATCTTTGTCAGATAGGATGCCTCGTTCAGAATTGATGGCGTATGCCGGCCATCAAGCCTAGCTGGGTGCCTTTCTGCGCTGTGCCCAAGCCGTTGACACCCTGGATCTGCGCGCCGATCAGGTCGCCGCGATACAGCCCGTAGTTGCCTTCGATATAAACATCAGTACGCTTCGACAGGTTGTAGTCCGCGAGCAACTCGAACTGCGAGGCCGTGCCGTCGAGCCGCGCGGTCTTGCCGGTCTGCAGCGTGCGCCAATAATTGAAGGAAAGCCGCATTGCCGAACTGAACGAGTGCACAGCGCCGAGGCTGAACATGCGGCGCGAACTGAAGTCGGTGAACTTCAACGCGGCAAGTACCGGCGCGGTAAACGGGCCGTTAAGATAAGACTGGAAGCCTGGGTCGAGCCGGTTTTCAAAGTAGCCCGCGTGGAACTGCGTGCTCTGCCACGTGTAGGAAGCACCCGCCGTCCACGCCTTCGAATGCGAACCGTTGGTCGAATCGCGCGAATCCATGTAGCCCGCGCCTGCAGTTACCGGCGCCGCCGGCATATAAGCGACGCCGACGGCCAGTTGCGAACCGTAAGACATGTGTCCCGGCACGTTCCCGAACGCGTACGAAGCCTGGCCGACCACGTCGGCGAGCTTGATCGTGTATTTCGCCATGTTGCTGGACCAAAGGCCTCCGAGCATGGTGATTTCCGGCTGGAAGCTGAAATTGAACGGCACCCACGAATTCGATGCATAGGTCCGGTCGACTATGCTGGCGAGTACGTTGCTCTGACGCCCCATGGTAAGCGTGCCCAGAGTGGCGGACTTCAGACCGACGAATGCCGTGTTCCAGAACGGCAGAGCGGGATCGGACTGGCCATTGTTGAGATCGAAACGGTTCTCCAATCGGAAAATCGCCGCGTTGCCACCGCCCAGGTCCTCGGTTCCATTCACGCCAAAGCGGCTTTCCGACAGACCGCCGCCGCCCATTTGCACGGTCGAATCCCCAGCGCGATTGACGTGAGTCAGATACTGCACGCTGACATCGGTGAGTCCATACAAGGTCACGCTCGACTGCCCCATCGCGCTTCCCGCTCCCAATGCTGCAAGCGCTCCAGCAACGTAAATAGTTTTCAAATCGTCTCCATTTTTATATAGTTCGGCGCCACGTGATAGCCGGGCGGTGTCGCCATCCCCGGCCGTGATCAACCGCCAGTTCATCAGCCCGCGCCACGATTAAAGCGGGTTTTACAAATTGATAGAATCACCTCGCAAAATAATAAGGATACTTAATTAATAAAATAACAAACCTGCCATCACTTGCGATGACGCTGACATGGCCAGCGCACAAAACGGAACCCTTCCAGCTTATTTTCGTTCGAACACCCCGCGAAGTTCTCCGTACGCGAGGACGTTGTCCTGAAGCACACGCAGCACATCGTCGCGCGTCATTCCTGACCCGAGGCCGGATTTTCTGGCCAACGCAAAAACTTGGAACACGTACGTGTGCGGTCCGTGCCCCGGCAACGCGCGCGGCCCCCCATAGCCCAGTTTCCGGAAGGTTGTCAGCCCCAATTCCCGTTGGGTCGAAAACGAACTGGCGTTGAGCGAGCTTTCCGCCATGCCCGATGCAGACGGCGGGATGCACGCGGCGACGAGATGGACAAACGGGCGGCGAAACGGTGCATCGGGATCTTCGATGTTCAGCACCAGTTCGACAGCGCGATCCGGCACGTTGCGCCATGCGAGAGGCGGCGAGACGTTATCGCCTACGCCCTCTCCCGCATAGCGCAAAGGAATCACCGCACCGGGTCTGAACGCCGTGCTTGTCAGTTCGATGGTGGCCAGGCTGGAAGCGAGGCGCAGATCGCGATTGAGCAGGTGCTCTTCGCCGGCGTGCCGGCCACGCAAAAGACGACCCAGCAATCGGTCGATCATTGCGTGCGCCTCGTGAAGGAAAGCCTGGACGCGAGACAAAAAAATAGCGTTTGCATGATGTAATAGGACGGGTAACGCAAGACGAACGGACCGTCGCTTCGGTCCGATTCAAAAAGGCGGTAGCTCATTCAAGCGGTGACTTTACTGGCTCAGCCAGCAGTCCGATCAGCTCGCGGACATCAGCCATCTTGTCGAGACCCACGACGGCGCGCTCGATCTCGTCACGGCGCGACACCGCGATCACGCCGTCAGTCAGTTGCCGGAACTTGTGAACAATCTCGTCGTTAGACACTTCAGGCAGCGCGTCGCCCTCCGGGTGCCGTAGCAGGAGCTCCCGACGCGGACGGTTGCGAAAATGAACCACGAGGCGAGTCGCACCACGCGCGGCCGGCCCGAGGGTGTCGAACGTCGCGTCGTGACGGACCGTGATTTTCCCGATCAGGTCCCACACATCGTCGGCGTCGAGCCTTGGCGCAACAAACTGCTTCGTCAGCGCGACACCGTCAAGCACCGTCACGGCGACGGCATACGCCATGTTCATCTGCGCACCGATCGAGGTGAGCGGCCGCTCGGCAACCCAGCCGCCGTGATGGAAGACGGCATGGCCCAGATCGATTTCAATACGCTCGATATCGTCACCGGTGAACCCGGTCTCGCGCTTGAGCGCCTGGATGCCATCGATCGCCGCGAGCAGGCCACCCATTGCCGCATGACGTTTGATGATGATGCGCTGTGTTTCCCAACGCGTTCCCAGCTCGCTGCTGACCTGCGACGCATCCGGCGCATGACCTTCGCCAAAGGTCGACAGGAAACCGCCGTATTCCCGCTCGAACACGCGCTTGATGCCGGTATAACCGCCTGCCGCCAGGACCGCCGCATACAGACCGTTGCGCGATGCAAAGCCATGATGCATGCGCTTGGACATCGCCTCGAATTGTGCGGCCATCAGACCTGCGGACTGCGTGCCCGCAAGGCCTAGTGCATCCTCGAATTCCGCAGCGCCGAGCCCCATCAGCTTGCCTGCGGCAGCGGCCGACGCGTGCGTGCCGAACACGGACCCGGAATGCCAGCCACGCGAAAGCATCTGTGCGCCGTGCAACGCGAGGCCGACGCGCGGGCCGACCTCCAGACCGCACAGCATGGCGAGAAGAAATTCCTCGCCGCTCACCGGTCGCGACACCTGCTTTTCCGCGCAGGCAAACAGTGACGGCAGCACGATCGATGCGCTGTGAAGCGGCGCGAAGGGATGGAAGTCGTCGAGTTCAAAACCCTGGATAAAGGTGCCGTTCAACAACGCCGCGGCGGACGCAGTGGTGCGCCGGCCCCAGCCGATGACCGTGCAAACCTGCCCGCCATCGAAGTCGGCGACGATACCAACCGCTGTGCGAGACCACGGCAGTTGCGCACCGACGAGCGCACATCCGATACCGTCCAGCATCAGGTAGCGTGCACGCTCGATCACATCGCCCGGAATGTCCTTCAGTTCGACGGCGGCCAGCCATTGCGCCAACTGACCGGTCGGACCGTCGGGATCGGTTGGAGCCGTTGAAGCAAGCTCAGCCGCCTCGGCGTCAAGAACACGTTTTTTCATATGTCGTTATATTCATCATCGCCGCAAGGAGCGCGGCAGGTTGTCGTAGGCGCGACACCCGGGCGTAGAGGCAAATGACCCATGGATGCCGCAAGCATTTCAGCCGCCCCCTTAAGCCATGCCGCTGGTTCTCGCGAGCCTCGGTGCCAGCGCCCACATCCATGGACGGTTCTCACTATCACGATGTTGCCAGGCCGCAATATCGGACTCGCGCAGCATCGTCTGACCAATCTCGTCGAGTCCCTGCAAAAGCGCGTTGCGGCGCAATAGCTCGATTTCGAACCGGAAGACCTGTCCCCGCGGCGCAGTAACCGTTTGCTGGTCGAGATCCACCGTCACGCTTTCTCCGCCGGCCGCGTCACGACTCAGCACGTCCAGTTCGGCAGCCGATAGCTGCACCGGCAGCAGTCCGTTCTGAAAGCAGTTGTTCCGGAAGATATCGCCGAAGCTTTCTGCGATCACGCAACGAATGCTGCTTCCCCATAATGCCGAGACGGCGCCCTCGCGCGACGATCCGCAGCCGAAGTTGGCGCCGGCAAGAAGAATTGGAGCATTTTTGAAGGCGGGCTGATTTAGCACGAACGCCGGTTCGTCACTTCCATCGTCCCGATAGCGCAGTGCCTCGAACGCATAAGGTCCCAATTGGCCGCTGGGCACGCTGGTGAGTCGCTCTATCCGGATGATCAGGTCCGTGTCGACATTGGCGAGCATGAGAGGAGCCGCGGCCCCCGTTATCTTCGATACTTTTTCCATCGCTACAGACTCCGAACATCGACAATGGCGCCCGCGACCGCAGCGGCCGCGGCCATAGCCGGGCTGGCCAGATGCGTACGCGCCCCCGGACCCTGACGGCCAACGAAGTTGCGATTCGACGTGGACACGGCCCGCGCCTGCGGCGGCACCTGTTCGCCGTTTGCTGCCACGCACATGCTGCAGCCCGGTTCGCGCCACTCGAAGCCAGCGTCAAGGAATACGCGATCCAGTCCCTCTGCCACAGCTTCGCGCCTGACCGATTCAGATCCGGGCACGACCCACGCGGTTACACGATCCGCGACCTTGCGCCCGCGGATAACTGCTGCCGCCGCTCTGAGATCCGGCAGCCGCGAGTTCGCGCATGAGCCAATGAAGACCCAGTCGACCGTCGTGCCCGCGATCGGACGACCCGGCTCAAGACCCATATATCGGAGCGCTTCTTGCCAAGCCTCGCTCCGCCGGCTGTCAGGCACAGCGGCCGGATCGGGAATGACACCGTCGATTCGCATCGCGTGCTCGGGGCTCGTTCCCCACGTCACGGTCGGCACGACTTCGTTCACGTCGAATGTGACCTCACGGTCGAAACACGCGTCCTCGTCGGAGGGCAACGTGCTCCAGTATGCGCGGGCACTGTCGAACAACGCGCCCGCGGGTGCGTACGCACGGCCCTGAAGCCATTCGCCTGTCTTCTCATCCGGCGCGACCATGCCGATCTTCGCACCGAGTTCGATCGACAAGTTGCACAGCGTCAGGCGCTCTTCGATTTCGAGCGCGCGGATCGCGGGACCCGCATATTCGATTGCGTAGCCTGTGCCGGCGTCGGCACCGAGCTGCCCAATGACGTGCAGGATCAAATCCTTGGCGGTCACGCCTCGCGCGAGACGTCCATCGAACCACAGTCGCATTGTTTTCGGACGGCGCTGCAATAGCGTTTGCGTCGCCAGCGCGTGCGTGACCTCGGACGACCCGACACCGAACGCGAGCGCACCCAGGCCGCCGTTGGTGCAGGTATGGCTGTCACCGCAAATCAGCGTCGCGCCTGGCTGGACGATGCCGAGTTCCGGCGCCATCACATGGACAATGCCCTGCCCGGGTTCGCCAAGATCGAAGAGCCGGATGTTCGCCCTGGCTGCGAGCTGGCGCAAGCCGTGATACAGGCGCGCGCCCCCCGCGAAAGTCTCGCCCGTGCGACCAGGGGCGCTCGATACCGCGTGATCGGGCGTCGCGAAAGCCAGTTCCGGGTTGCGCACAGTGAGCTTGCGTTGAGCCAGTTCATAAAGGCCGGACGTACCGGACAGGTCATGCAGCAAATGCCGGTCGATATGCAGCAGCGCCCAATCGCCACCCAGGTCCGAGACAACGTGGCTGTCCCAGATCTTGTCGAAAAGTGTCTTGCCTGTCATGACGGCTCCATCAATCCGCACGCGACGGGTCACCGGCGACCGTGCTGTTGTCACGAAAGCGCGTACGCAGTTCGTCCCACTCACTCGAGCCCAGATTACGGAACCGCTCCGCCAGCGTAGCGGCGCCCGCCGATGCGGGCGGCGTATTGGTTTCCTTCAATTGCCGCAAGGTACGGATGCAGGTGTCGGTAACGTCGGCAATAAGCAGGCTCGGCAGGATGGCGAGGCGGTAGCCGAACCGCTCAACCGTTGCCAGGTCCACGTCAGGCGTCTTGCCGCCACGCACGATGTTCAGCAGACAGGGACCCTTGACGAGGCGCGGCACAGCGGCCATTTCATCAAGCGATTGCGTGGCTTCAAGGAAGATCATGTCTGCGCCGGCCTGGAGGGCCAGGTTAGCGCGTGTTACGGCCTCGTCCATGTCAGCGACGGCCCGTGAATCCGTGCGTGCGATCAGCAGGAAATCCGGATCGCGCCGCGCCGCTACGGCAGCGCGAATCTTCGCGATGAACTCCTCGCGCGAGATAACGTCTTTGCCGTCGAGGTGACCACAGCGCTTGGGCGAAACCTGATCTTCGATATGAATACCCGCCGCGCCGCTACGCTCGAATTCCCGCACGGTGCGAAACACATTCAGTTCCGTTCCGTAGCCGGTGTCGGCGTCGGCGATGACTGGCACGTCCACCGCATTCGACAGGATGCCTGCGTTGTCGACCATCTCGCTCATCGTCAGCAAACCGTAGTCGGGATAACCGTAACGCGCCGCTGTCCCCGCTCCCGTCATGTATACAGCCGGAAATCCCGCACGCTCCACCAATCTGGCGGTCAGGCCATCATAGGCGCCGGGCGCCACGACCAGTTCCTGCTTTGCGAGCAACGCCCGCAATTTTGCTGCTGCTGTCATCCAGCCTCCACTATTGTCTTTGCGATTCCGCTTGAATACACACCGCGTTCGATTCAGTTCGATGGCGGCGTTCTTATATGTTATATATTTATAACAACATGTCAATGAGTGATTGTCGGCGTGCTTGTGATGTGACCGAAACCGGAATGTCCGGGCGACTCCGATACGGTTGTACTGTTGACATAACATAAGACGGAAGATCAATTTCTACGCTATGATAGAAAGACTCTATAAACCTGCTCTAAACGATGTTTACTCCGACTTCCCCGCAGCTCCCCCGGTCCCGCGGTACCTCACTGCATCGCCAGATGTTCCTTGTATTGCGGGAGCGGATCATCACCGGCACGTATGCTGCGGGCAGCATGATTCCAAGGGAAGAAGATCTATGCACTGAGTTCGGCGTGTCGCGGATCACTGCGCGCCGGGCGTTGGCGGATCTCGAAGCGCTGGGTCTGGTGCAACGCCGTCAGGGCCTCGGCACCTTTGTGCCCACCGACCTGCCGGTGGCCCGTCAAGCGGCCACACTCGGGTTCGTCGACGCCTTGCACAAGGCCGCCTCCGAGACCAAGGTGCAGGTTCTCAGCGTCAATCTGGAAACGCCGCCCACGGCCATTGCGATCCAGTTGGAACTGGAGCCCTCTGACCGTGCGGTCCATGCGCTGCGGCTGCGCAAATCCGGAGATACGCCTCTGATGGTTTCCGAGGCGTGGATTCCCGAGCGCTACAGCAAATCGATCACCGCCGCCAGCCTGAAAAAGCGCGCCTTGTACGAGATCCTGATGAGTCACGGCGTGGACTTCGGCCGCGTGATTCAGGAGGTAACTGCAGTCGCCGCAGACCCCACCTTTGCGCAATGGCTCGACACGGAAATTGGTATGCCGCTGCTCAGGACCACACGCCTCGTGTACGACTCGAAACGTACGCCGGTCCAGCATCTGACCATCACTGTTTCGCCTGAGCGCAGCCGTCTCGTGACCGACATGTCCGCAGATTCCATCAACACGCTGCGCACAGGCCAGGTCATACACGACGTGCAACACGAAGCGCCCAAAACTTCGAAGGAACGTGTATCAGGAACCGGCACGCGGCGCGGATAAGCCGGCCTGCATGCACATGCACATTGCTCTTTGCACACGCATCGTTATAGACCCACCTCGCCATCGCCGCCCTGGGTTTCGCTACTCAGGTCGTCAGCGATGCGCGAACGCCGCCTGACAATCACTCCGATCACAGGCGGCGTATCGCGTTAAATCATTGTTTGCTGGACTTTGTTGCGGCCTGCTCGATCAGCTTCGCGACTTCGGCTGGATGCGAGATATAGGCCACATGGCTCGAGTTAATCTCGACCGTCGTGCTTCCGGCGCGCGTGGTCATGAAGCGTTCAAGATCGGGGTTGATTGCACGGTCCGCCGTTGCGACGACTGCCCAGCTCGGCTTGGTCCTCCAGGCCGCGTGCTGGATCGGAACACCAAACGCCTGGGCCGCAGGCGTCACCTGCGAGATAGCCATGAAGTTTGCTTCGGCCGCGGGCACATCGGCGCAGAAGTCCTCATGGAACATTGCTGGTTCGATGTACAAGTGGCCGTCCGCAGTCGGCTTGATGGATTTAGACGCGGGCGGCATCTTTTTGGTCAGATCGAGGGGACTTTCTCCCGTATCGGGCTGGAATGCCGCCACATAAACGAGACCGGCGACCTTGTCGTCGTTGCCAGCCTCGGTCACTACCGCACCGCCGTAACTGTGGCCGACGAGGATGCTCGGACCATCCTGTTCGTCGATAACCCGGGTGGTTGCCTTCACGTCTTCATCGAAAGACGTTTCCGGCTCTTGCACGACAGAGACCTTGTAGCCGTCGCGCGTCAGGATTTTTGACAACGCCTGCCAGCCCGAACCATCGGCGAAAAAGCCGTGAACCAGGACGACGTTCCGGACCGGCGCGGCCATTTCGGCATGCGAACCCAGGGCGGCGAATGAAACGGCAAGTGCAGCAGCGATACGGGTTACAGATGAGATTGTTTTCATTTTTATACTCCACGAGGTTGGATAACGACAAGACATCGGCAGGTATTTACAACACTGGTTCAGATTTTATATAAGTAGGACTCTTGACAATTTGATTGATAGAAAATCCCCCGTCCGGACTTCTGCTGCAAGTAGGATTGCTATAGACCCACGTCACCATCGCCACCATGGATCTCACTACTCAGGTCGTAAGCGATTCAAGTGATCTGCCTTTTGTCGACGGTCCAAGTACAGCGATCGACAACGCAACCATACCCATGCTCGCGGCAATCAGCAGCAGCGCACCGGAGACACCTGCCCGGTTTAGCGCGTACGACACCAGGAAGCCGCTGAAAATGCCCGACAGCCGGCTCCACGAATACACAAAGCCTATTGCACGCGCACGAATACGGGTCGGATAAAGCTCTGACTGGTAGGCGTGAAAGTTGTAGGACATGGTCGTGGCGCCCAGTGTCACCAGCGCACCGGTCGTCACGATGAACACCGGATTACGCGCTTCGGCAAACAGCAACCCGGCGCCGGCTACCAGGATCGACGAAGCCACGATCTGCCATTTTCGCTCGAAGCGGTCACCATAAAGCAAGGCGATCAGCGGACCACACGGCATCACCAGCGTGATCCCCAGCGTATAAGCCAAGCTCGTCGTTACCTCGAAACCCTGCTTGATCAGGAAACTCGGCACCCAGTTGGAGAACCCATACAACCCGATCGTCTGGAAGACGTGGAAGATGCTCAACATCACAGTGCGCGACAGAAATGCGCGACTGAATATTTCCCGAAGCTGGCCCGTTTCTACCACTTCACCCGACGTCGCTTCAGGCACCGGCAAGGGCAGGCCGGTTTCTCGCTCGGCCCGCCGCTCGAGCTCCGCCACGATCCGCTCGGCCTTCTCCGGTTCGCCGTGCGCCGCAAGCCAGCGCGGACTCTCGGGGATACGCCGGCGAATCACCCAGATCACAACGGCTCCCACCGACCCGAGTAGGACGACCCAGCGCCATCCATCGAGACCGAACGGAGTAAGGGGCACAAGCTGCCAGGCGAGGCATGCGATTACCGGCACCGCCAGGTAGGTGATGAACTGGTTGAAAGCAAACGCACGTCCGCGAATATGTTTAGGGACGATCTCGCTCAAATAACTGTCGATGGTCACCAGCTCGACACCCAACCCGATCCCTACCATGAAGCGCCAGAAGTTCAACCCGAGTGCTGTCGTCTGAAACGCCATGATTGCCGCGGACACGGTGTACCAAAGCAACGCGAACGTGAATACCGAACGCCGCCCGAACTTGTCCGCGATCGCGCCGAAGAACAGCGTGCCGACAAGCAGACCCGTGAACGCGGCAGCAATGAAACTCGCTATGCCGCTCATGCTCAGAAAGCTCCTTGTGGTAGCCGTCAGGACACCCGACCGAATGATGCCCGGAGCAATGTACGCGGTCGAAAACAGCTCGTAGAACTCGAAGAAGCCGCCGAGCGAGATCACCAGCACCAGCATCCAAACAGACCGTGACACTGGCAACCGATCAAGCCGCGCGCCGATCATGCCCGTGGTTTCATTTGCTTTGATTGCGCGTATCTGGCTTGTGTCGGACGCGCCAACGGGCGGTCCGATCGCGTCGTGTGTCGACGACATATGCTCCTCCATTTGTATTTTTAGCGATGTACGTCGGCTTTATGCGAGCGCGTCTGTTACGGGTAGTGCAAGCACCTCGATCAGTTCGGCGATGTCGTCGAGCCGCTCCACACCAACGACAAGTTGCTCGATTCGCTGCTGGCGCCCCTTACCGATCACACCGTCTGTCAGCGTGCGGAATTTCTCGACAATGCCTTCGTTCGATACGTGATCCAGCGGACGGCCTCGCGGGTGTCGCAGCAGCCGCTCCTCATGGCTGCCGTCCGTAAACGTGATGCGGATCCGCACGGCTCCGCGGGCAAGCGGGCCATCCCGGTCGAACGCCTCTTCGTGCCGGACCGTGACCTTCTTCATGAACGCCCAGACATCGTCAGCGTTGATACGCTCAGGGCTGAACTGCTTCAACAGCGCGGCGCCATCGAGCGCGGCAACGGAGACCGCGTAGGCCATGTTCATCTGCGCACCGATCGACGTCAGCGGCTTGAGCGCCTGCCAGCCGCCGTGGTGGAACGACGAGCTCGCGCAATCGAGCTCGATTTTCTGTATGTCAGTTGCAGTCGTGCCGCGCTGCCGCTGGATCTCCAGCACAGCGCCAATCGGCCCGAGCAGCGCACCCATTGCAGAGTAGCGCTTGATCACGTACGCCTCGGTCTCCCATTTCGCACCAAGGTTGGCCGATATCTGCGACGCGTCCGGATCGTGCCCCTCGCCGAACGTCGAGAGGAAACCGCCATACTCGCGTTCGAAAACCCGCTTGATGCCTGTATAACCGCCCCCCGCCAGCACCGCCGCATAGAGGCCGCCGCGCGACGCAAAGCCGTGATGCATGCGCTTGGACATGGCTTCGAATTGCGCTGCCATCAGTCCGCCGGATTGCGTGCCGGCGAGCCCAAGCGCATCCTCGAAAGCAGCAGCGCTCAGGCCATGCAGCTTGCCAGCTGCTGCAGCGCTTGCATGCGTGCCGAATACCGCACCCGAGTGCCAGCCGCGCGACAACATCTGCGAACCGTGCAATGCGAGACCGACACGAGGTCCCACTTCATAGCCGCACATCGCGGCAAGCAGGAATCCTTCACCACTGACCTGACCGAGCAAGCTTGCGCTGGCAAAGAGCGACGGCAACACAACCGATGCCGCGTGCAGCGGCGCGATCGGATGAAAGTCGTCGAGTTCGAAGCCCTGGATGAAGGTGCCGTTGAGCAGCGCTGCCGCGGGTGCGCTGATCTTCTTGCCCCAGCCGATCAGACTTGCGTCCCCACCGCCTTCAAGCGCGCTGACGAGTTCTACTGCCTTTCTCGACCAGGGCAATTGCGCGCCGACGAGCGCGCAACCCAGTCCGTCGAGCGTCAGATATTTGCCGCGTTCGAGCGCCTGTTCGGGGATGCTGTCGAGTTGCACGGAAGCAAGCCACGTTGCCAATTTCCCTGTCGGACCGTTCGGGTCCGTGGGGTCTGAATGAGCCGTGGTAGTAGAGGCCGACTGAATTAAAGATGCCATGCGTGAGTGCTTCCTGAAGATCGGGGACATGGATGACGTCCGTTGAAGTGACATGGACAAAGCCTGCTACCGAGGAACACCGGGACCATTGCCTATCAACATGTTGTTATATTATTAAGATGACTGGCCGGATAAAGCGAGAGAGGGTTTACGCTAATCGCTTAGCCAGTCGTGAGGGCAACCGCAGCGGGTTCCATAGCAATAGGGGACGTTGTCTGCTGCGGTCCTTAGAAGCATGGATCGGCTGACGGTGAAAGTGCCGAAATCCGCAATAGTTGACGTCTTGAAGTGATTGCAGTTGGCACTGTGGATTTGCACAATCAGCCAGCCACGTTGCCGCCCCTTCCACAAAGCGAAGCGAACACGCTTCTTTTATCAGATGAATAGACCGGTTCCTGAGGAAACCACGTGTGTTGCAAACGGGTCTTCGGGGGCAGCCATGATCGAAGCACGGCATTCAACCGATCCAACGAATAGCCCTTCAGAACAGGCATAATCTGCTCAACAAGCCGGATTCGACCGTCTGTTTTTGCAGGTGTCACACGCCATATCTCCCAGTTTCTTTGCGCGCGAAAACTTGAGCGCGATGAGCCGCCGTAACTGCCCGCTTTTCGCCGGTTTGAACCATACGGCTAAACCTTAAAGTCGCCAGCACGGAAATAAC
Organism: Paraburkholderia solitsugae; assembly: GCF_013177695.1. Taxonomy (GTDB): domain Bacteria; phylum Pseudomonadota; class Gammaproteobacteria; order Burkholderiales; family Burkholderiaceae; genus Paraburkholderia; species Paraburkholderia solitsugae. The sequence goes on from NZ_WOEY01000053.1 coordinate 39,221, forward strand.
CCTTGTTTGGAGACTGTGCGGTGAGTCAGGTAAAAAAAGCGGCGCTGGTGGCGACAGTGGCGATGATGATGGCGGGAGCAGTAGACGCACAGGAAATTTATGCACACGGCGGCACACTCGGCGCAGGTGTCGGCGCGGCGTTGCCGTTGGCCTCGTGGGCCGGTGTCCATGCGGAATTCGAAGGACTCGGCTTCTCGCATTCGGTCAATGTCAGTGGGAACGAGTACGACGGACACGTCAAGCTGCTGCAAGGCGGCTTGTATCTCGATCTGTTTCCGTTTGCGTCGAGCGGTATTCGCGTGACGGCCGGCGCGCTGATCAACGACGACGAACTGACAGGCCGCGCGGTGCCGAACGCGCAAGTCCACAGTCCACGATTGGCATGCAGACCGGAAGCGTAGCACCTTGCCCCGGCGGAGCAAGGTAATATTATGGTTTGGCGTCCCGCGTGCAGCGCATCATGACTCGCGCGTCCTGACGCCCGACACAGCCAGCTATAGAACAGGGCAACGGCCGCGCCCATCGCCTGTTATGCTCGCTGCCCGCACCGTCATCCGTTTCCGCCCTCCATGAGTTCTGCAAGCCGCCGCATCGCGCACCTGGACATGGACGCGTTCTACGCGTCCGTGGAGCTCTTGCGCTATCCGGAACTGCGCGGCAAGGCCGTGGTGATCGGCGGCGGCCGCAATGGCGTGCCGCAAACGCTTGAAGACGGCAGCCGCCGCTTTGCGAAGCTGCGCGATTACGCGGGCCGTGGCGTGGTGACGACCTCCACCTACGAAGCCCGCGCGCTCGGCGTGTTCTCCGCGATGGGCATGATGAAAGCCGCCGTGCTCGCGCCCGAGGCGATTCTGCTGCCCACCGATTTCGAGTCGTATCGCCACTACTCGCGCCTGTTCAAAGCAGCGGTCGCCGCGTTCACGGACCGGATCGAAGACCGCGGCATCGACGAAATCTACATCGACCTCACCGAGTTGCCGGGCGAGCCGCGTGAGATCGCCGCGCGCATCAAGCAGGCCGTCAATCAGGCAACCGGCCTCACCTGCTCCATTTGCGTGGCGCCGAACAAGCTGCTGGCGAAAATCGGCTCCGAGCTCGACAAACCCGACGGTCTCACGATTCTGACGCCCGCCGACGTGCCGTTGCGCGTCTGGCCGTTGCCGGTGCGCAAGGTCAACGGGATCGGCCCGAAAGCTGCGGAAAAGCTCACGGCGCTCGGCCTCGCCACGGTCGGCGATCTGGCGGCGGCGGACGCGGGCCTGTTGCAGGACCATTTCGGGCGCAGCTACTCGGCGTGGCTCATGCAAGTCGCGCAGGGCTATGACGAGCGGCCGGTGGTAGTCGAATCGGAGCCCAAGTCGATGAGCCGTGAGACGACCTTCGAGCGCGATCTGCATCCGCGTCATGATCGCCCGGCCCTGTCCAGTTCGTTTACCGGCTTGTGCGTGCGGGTCGCGGAAGATCTGGTGCGGAAGGGCTATGTGGGGCGCACCGTGGGCATCAAGCTGCGCTACGACGACTTCCGCACGGTCACGCGCGACCTGACGCTCGACGAACCCACCGCCGACGTCACCGAGATCCGGCGCGCCGCAACCGAATGTCTGAGGCGGGTGGAATTGAACCGCAAGTTGCGGCTGCTGGGTGTACGCGTGAGCGCATTGACGCCCGCCAACGCGCAACCGGTAAAGCCGCGCGTACCGGTTCAGGCCGACTTGCCTTTTACCGGCGACGATTAACCCGCCGCTTCCACCGGGACACCGGCATTCGTGCGTGCCGCCGGCAAGCCGGTTTCCACACTCGACGCCGCAATCGAAAATGCAAACGTGTTGATCCCGTTCGCGCTTTCCGCCGACACCGTGCCGCGATGCATTTCCGCAATGGCCTTCACGATCGCCAGACCCAGCCCATGGTTTTCGCGGCTATTGGTACGCGATACTTCCGCGCGATAGAACCGGTCGAACAGATGCTCGAGCACGGCCGGCTCGATCGGCTCGCCGGGGTTGGCCACGGCTACGCGCAACTGATCATCGTCACGCGCAATCGTCACGCTGATCTCCGCACCTGGCGCACAGTGCTGGATCGCGTTCATCAGCAGATTCGTGCAGGCGCGGCCGAACAGCGAGCGGTTCACACGCGCCACCGCGTCACCGCGCAACTGCGCATGCACGCGCGCTTCTTCCAGCGGAATCTCGAGAAACTCCAGCGTATGCGCGACTTCCGCGGCCAGCGACACTTCGACGAGACCCGTCGCGCGCTCGCCCTGGTCGGCACGGGCGAGGAACAGCATGTCGTTGATGATCGCGCGCATGCGCTCGAACTCTTCGAGATTCGATTGCAGCGTATGGCGCAAATCGTCGACCGAGCGATTGCGCGTCAACGCCACTTCGGTCTGCCCGATCAGAATCGTCACGGGCGTACGCAGTTCGTGAGCCACGTCCGCGTTGAACGACTCGAGGCGGCCGTATGCGCCGTCCAGACGTTCGAGCGCGCCGTTGAACGAGTTGGCCAGATCATTCAATTCGAGCGGCAGCGAGGCCGTATTCAAACGCTGTGAGCGGTTATTCGGGCTCACCGCGGAGGCGTCTCGCGTCAGGCGCGTCAACGGCGCAAGTCCGAGCCGTGTGACCGAGTAACTCAGCAGCAGCACGGCGAGACTGCCCAGCGCGGACAGCGCGGCGAGCGTCGAGCCGAACACGCGCATCGTGCGGGCGTTTGGCGAACAACTGGCGGCGGCCTGCAATTGCACGGGTGGGCGGGCGCCGTAAGCCGGTATCGTCACGTTGACGGTCAGCATATCCGCGCCGCCGCCGACCGGCGAAATCTTCGCGTAGCCGCCCTGCCAATTCGACACGACCGGCCCCTCGACGGGCTTGCCATAGTGGAAATACGGATCGGCGCTCGACACTGCATACACGGTACTGCCGTCGTGCGGCGTCATGTCGGTGAGCTTTTCGCGGGCCATGCGCCATTTTTCGGGCGTCACCGCGTGATAGACGATGATGCGCGCGATCTCGGTGCGAGCGTCGAGCGATTCGCGCAGATGGTGTTCGAGTTGCGTGCGCAACACCAGAAACAGACAGGTGCCGACCAGCGTGAAGACGAACAGCGCCACAAGCGCGAACATTAACGCGAGGCGGCGGGCTATCGACCGATTCATAATTGCTCTGCCTCCTCACGCACTTCGAGCACGTAGCCCATGCCGCGCACGGTATGCAGCAGCTTCGAGGGAAACGGGCCGTCGAGCTTGGCGCGCAATCGTTTGATTGCGGTTTCGACCACGTTCGTATGGCTGTCGAAATTGACGTCCCACACCAGCTCGGTGATGGCTGTCTTCGACAGAATATCGCCCTGGCGGCGGGCCAGCACGCTTAGTAACTGAAATTCCTTGGCGGTCAGATCGAGCCGCACGCCATCGCGGGTAGCGCGCCGGCCGATCAGATCGACGAACAGATCGCCCACCGAAATCAGCGTCGACTCCTGCGAACGCGTGCGGCGCGCGAGAGCATGCAGCCGCTCAACCAGTTCGAGAAAGGAAAAGGGTTTGGTGAGGTAGTCGTCGGCGCCTTCGCGCAAGCCCCGCACACGGTCGTTCACGTGATCGCGTGCGGTCAGCATGATGACCGGCGTCGACTTGCGCATGCGCAGCGCCTTCAGCACGCTAAAGCCGTCGCGTTTGGGCAGCATCACGTCGAGGACGATCACGTCGTAATCGAATTCGGTAGCCAGATGCATGCCTTCCTCGCCGTCGAGCGCGACGTCGACGACCCAGCCCTGCTCTGTCAAACCGGAGCGCAGGTAGTCCACCACCTTATGCTCGTCTTCAACGATCAGCAATTTCATGCGCATCCCCTTGAATCTGCATTATACGAAACGCCTCGATTTCCTCTTTCCTGTCTGGCCGTGTCATTGCCGGGCGGCTCACTTCGCGGGAGCCATCGCCTCCTTCGTGTCCGTTGCGTTCGTTGCGTTCGCTATGTCCGTTGCATTCGTCGCACCCGTTGTGTTCGTTGGGTCGCCAGGCCGCGGCGCGCCCGACACGCCCGTGCTCGCGTCCCAGCCGCCGCCCAGCGCCTTCACCAGTGACACCGACAGCGTCATCTGCTGGCCGTGGATCTGCACATCCTGGCGCTCGCTGGTGAGCAGCGACTGCTGCGCGGTGATGACGTCGAGGTACGCGACCAGACCGCCCGAATAACGGTCGTTGGCGAGCGCCAGCAGATGCTGCGCATCGGTGACCGCCTCGTGCGACTGCTTCGCCGCGCCGTCCAGCACCGAGAGGCCGGTGATACCGTCCTGTACCTGCTGGAATGCGGTGAGCACGGTTTGCCGGTAGTTCGCCTCGGTGGCCTGGTAGCCCTCGCTCGCAAACTTCACGTTGGCCGCGCGGCGGCCGCCGTCGAACAGCACCTGGCCGACCGTCGCACCGAGCGTCCACATCAGCGTGGGCGCGCTCAGCAGGCTCGCGAACTGCGTGCTTTCCCAGCCGATGCCCGGCATCAGCGTCAGGCTCGGGAAGAACGCCGCCTTGGCGACGCCAATCTGCGCGTTCGCCGCGGCCATGGCGCGCTCCGCCGATGCAATATCCGGGCGGCGTTGCAAGACGTCGCTCGGAAGCCCGAGCGGAATCGGCGGCACCTGCGTGTCGAGTACTTTGGCTTCGATCGCGAACTGCGGCGCGGGCACGCCGACCAGCGCGGCAATCGCGTGTTCTTCCTGCGCGCGCTGATTCAGCAGCAGTTGCGCCTGCACACGTGTCGAATCGAGTAGCGATTTTTGCTGCAACACGTCAAGCCCGGACACCGATCCGAGATCGTGCTCGCTCGTGACGTAATCGAGCGCCTTTTGCTGCAGCTTCACCGACTGATTCAGCACGTCGATCTCGGCGTCGAGTTCACGCAGCGAGAAATAGTCGGTGGCGAGATCGGTGGTGAGGACTAGCCGTGCGTTGGCGAGGTCGTCGGCCGATTGCTGCGCGGAGGCCGCGGCGCCTTCCACTTCGCGGCGTATCCGGCCGAATAGATCGGTGTCGTAGTTGATCGTCGGGCCGAGTTGCAGATTGTTCTGCACCGTCGACGTGGTCGGCGTGCCGTAATTGGTCAGCGGGCGATCATGCGAAATTCTGAAGCGCGACCCGGACGCCCCCAGATCGACTTCAGGAATCTGCTGCGCACGGGTATTCGCCAGCGTCGCTTTGGCTTGCTCATAATGCGCGCTTGCCGCAACCAGTGTCTGATTCTGCGCGAGCGCCTGTGTTTCCAGCGCGGCGAGTGTTGGATCACTGAAGGCGCTCCACCAATCCGGCGAGATCGGTGCATGCGAAGGAGCCGCGACGCGCCAGTACGAATCGGTTTGCCAGGCCGGCGGCACCTCGGCTTGCGGCCGCTGATAATCCGGACCGACTGTGCACGCGGCCAGCAACGCGGCGCTCGCGGTGGCCGCAAGCGCCGTTCGTGTCGTTCGTGCCCGATAAGCGGCCGCCGGCTTCGCGATCACGACGCCCCCTTGACGCTTTTCTGCGGCTGCGCGATCTGCACGTGATCGCCGTCCGCAATCGAATCGCTCGGGTTGATGATGATCTTATCGTTCGCCTCGATTCCGCTTTCAATTTCGAGCGACTGCCCCAGGTCCTGAGCGATCACGATCTTGCGCAACGCCACATTGCCCTTCCCATCGACCACCGCGAGCCGTGGACCTTCGGCACGAAACAGCAAGGCATTGCCCGGCACTGTCAATTGCGCATGAGCGGCCGCCGGCACGGCCACCTGCACATACGCGCCGGGCCGCAGCGTGCCGTCAGGATTCGGCAAGGTCACTTCGATCTGCAGCGAACGGGTCGGCACGTCGATCGCGCCGGAGATGTGCGTAATCGTGCCGTGGAACTGCTGGCCCGGCAATTCGGCCTGCGTGACCACCACCTTCTGTCCGACCGACACGTTCTCCGCGTACGCCTGGGGCAGTTGCACATAGACCCGCAGCGGATCCGACTGCGCCAGCGCGAACAGCGCGCGGCTCGTGCCACTGCCCGCGTCGATCAGGTCACCGACGTCGACATTGCGCTGCGTGACCACGCCCGCAAACGGTGCGACGATGCGCTTGAAGGATTCGAGTTGCTGCAGGCGTTTCACGTTGGCATCGGCGGCGGAGAGATTGGCGACGTCCTGCGTGTAGGTGCTCTGCCGCTCGTCGAGTTCCTGCTGCGAGACCGCATCGCGTTGACGCAATTGCTGCCAGCGTTCCGCCGAGCTTTTGGCAAGGCCGAGACTCGAACTGGCTTGCTGACGCTGCGCCAACGCCTGCGCGAGCTCCTGATCGATCTCCGGCGTATCCAGATCGGCGAGCAGTTGCCCCTGCTTCACCCGCGCGCCGATATCGACGTACCAGTGCAGCAGATAACCGGTGGAGCGCGCGTAGATCGGCGATTCGACATTGCCGCGCAAGGTGCCCGGCAACAAGGTGTTGCCGCTGCCTTCTGTTTGCGACGGGCTCACCACGGTCACATACTGCGTGGCGTTCAGCTTCGTCGTTTCAGCGACTGAACGGCTTTGCAGAACATCCGCGATCACGGTGCGCAATGCGCCGAGAGCAAGCAGCACCAGCACGATCCAGACAGCGATTTTGGCGCGCTTCCATTCGCGATTGCGCGGCGGCAAGGCGTGGCCAGCTTCGGTCTCTCGCGCGGGAATCGCCAGCGATGCATGAGTTTTTTCGGTCATCTCAGTCAGCTATCTCAGTCAGCCGTCAATTAACGTTACGCGGGCTTGCCATCGCCGCCGTGGTCCAGCGTGGGGCCGTCATGGCCATGGCCGCCCATCGTGTCTGTGTCGTCATCGTCGCGGTGGCGCCGCGCGAGTCGGGTATGAATGGCCGCGAACACCAGCGGCACGAAAAACAGCGTGGAGACCGTGGCGAACAGCAGCCCACCGATCACCGCGCGGCCAAGCGGCGCGTTCTGCTCGGCACCCTCGCCGAGTCCCAGCGCCATCGGAATCATGCCGATGATCATCGCGAACGCGGTCATCAGCACCGGCCTGATCCGGCTTGCACCGGCTTCGAGCGCGGCGGTGAGCGGCGGTGCGCCGGCGGAGAGCCGCTGGCGCGCGAACGACACCATCAAAATACTATTGGCAGTGGCGACGCCCATCGTCATGATCGCGCCGGTCAATGCGGGCACGCTCAAATGCGTGCCGGTCAGGAACAGCATCCAGACGATACCCGCCAGTGCCGCGGGCAACGCGCTGATGATGATCAGCGGATCAACCCACGACTGGAAATTCACCACGATCAGCAGATACACCAGCACGATCGCCATCGCCACGCCAAGGCCCAGACCGAAGAACGAGCTGCGCATGGTCTGCACCTGGCCGCGCACCGTGATCTGACTGCCGCGCGGCAGCGAGGCCCGCACGTTATCGACGAGCTTGTCGACCTGATTCGCCACGCTGCCCAGGTCGCGCTTCTCGACGCTCACATACAGATCGATCACCGGCCTGATGTTGTAGTGCGTGACTTCCGCGAACTGAGTCTGCGGCGAGACCCGCACCAGGTTGCCGAGCAGTTGCGTCGGCCCGTTGGCGGCACCTGAAACCGGTGTGCGCAACAATTCATCGATCGACGACACCTGATATTGCGGAGTTTGCACCGCGACGCTGTATTCCACACCGTTTTTATTGTTGAACCAGAACCCCGGCGAAGTCTGCGAACTGCCCGACAGTGAAATGAGCACATTTTGCGCCACGTTGCTCGCGCTCAGATTGAGTTGCTGCAGGCGCGTGCGATCCATCTGAAGATTGATCGCCGGTTCGTCCAGTTTCTGCTGGATGTGCGTATCGACGGTGCCGGGAATCATGCGCACCTGTTTCAGCAACTTGCGTGCGATGTCGAAGTTGCCCTGCTGGTCCGCGCCGGCAATCTGCACGTCGACAGCGGCGGGCAGGCCGAAGTTGAGAATCTGCGTGACAATGTCGGCCGGTTGAAAGAAGAATTCGACGCCCGGAAAGCGCTGCGGCAGGATCGCGCGCAGTTTGTCGATGTAGCGTTGCGTCGGCTTGTGGCCCTCGTTCAAGGCCACCTGAATTTCGCCGTCGAGCGTGCCGATCGTGCCCGCGTTGCTATATGAGAGATTGATACCGCTATAGGGCAAGCCGAGGTTATCGAGAATCGTGGCGAGTTCCTGAGGCGGCACGACCTCGCGAATCACCTTCTCGACTTCGTCCGCGAAACGCGCGGTTTCCTCGATGCGCGTGCCGGTCGGCGCACGCATGTGGAGACGAATGTCGCCGGCGTCGACGCTCGGGAAGAAGTCTTCGCCGAGCACGAAAACAAGACTCATCGAGACGACACAGAAACCGAGAAACACGCTGCCGAACATACCGCGGCGCACCAGCACGCTGCTGAGAATCACGATGTAAGCAGCCCGCATGCGCTCGAAACCGCTGTCAAAACGCAAATAGATGCGCCTGAACAGACTCGGCCTGGCATCGGCCTTGGGCTTGTGCGCGTGGCCCATCAGCAGCATCGCCAGAGTCGGCACCAGCGTACGCGACAGGATGTACGAGGCGAGCATCGCGAACACCACCGCTTCGGCAAGCGGCACGAACAGATAACGCGCGACGCCGGTCAGGAAGAACATCGGCACGAACACGATACAGATACACAGCGTCGAGACCAGCGCCGGAACCGCGATTTCGCCGGCGCCGTCGAGAATCGCATCGTGCAGATTCGTGCCCATATGCAGGTGCCGTTCGATATTCTCGATCGTCACCGTCGCATCGTCGACCAGAATCCCGACCGCCAGAGCAAGACCGCCCAGCGTCATGATGTTGATGGTTTGCCCGAGCGCGTGCAGTGCGATCAACGAGGACAGAATCGACAGCGGAATCGAAATCGCAATGATGCAGGTGCTGCGCCAATTGCCGAGGAATAGCAGAATCATCGCAGCGGTCAATGCGGCGGCGACCACCGCCTCCCGCACCACGCCCTGCACTGCCGCCTTCACAAACACCGACTGGTCGAACAAGGCCGTGATCTTCAGGTCCGGCGGCAACGCGGCGCGCACGTTCGGCAGCAGGGCATGCAACGTATTGACGATCGAGAGTGTCGACGCACTGCCGTTTTTCAGCACCGATATCAACACACCGCGGTGTCCGTCCTGCCGCACGATATTGGTCTGCGGCGAGAAGCCGTCGCGCACATGAGCGACTTCACGTAGATACGTTGTCGCGCCATTGAGCGTGCGCACCGGAATATCGTTGAGCCCTTCCACCGTGGCGGGCGAGCCGTTCATATTGATCGTGTATTCCTTAGGCCCGATCTTGGCCGTGCCGGTCGGCAGAATCAGGTTTTGCGCGTTGAACGCGCTGACCACATCCGAAGGCGTCAGGCCTTTTGCGAGCAACGCACGCGTGTCGAGGTCGACCGAGATCAGACGCGATTTGCCGCCGTACGGATACGGCACGGCGGCACCCGGAATCGTCACCAGTTGCGGGCGCAGGAAGTTCAGCGCGGTGTCGTTGAGCGCCTGCTCGGAGAGCTTCGGGCTCGACAAGCCAAGCTGGATAACCGGAATGCTGGAGGCCGAATAACTGATCACCAAAGGCGGCGTGGCGCCTGGCGGCATCTGTTTGAGCTGCGCCTGTTCGACGGCCACCGTCTGCGCGATCGCGGTCTGGATGTTCGCGTTCGGCTGCAGGAACACCTTGAGAATCGTGATGCCCGCCAGCGACTGCGATTCAATGTGCTCGATGTCGTTGACCGTGGTGGTCAAACTGCGCTCGTTGACGGACGTGATGCGGTTGGCCATGTCTTCGGCCGACAAGCCCGTGTAGTTCCAGATGATGCTGACCACCGGAATATTGATTTCCGGCAGCACGTCGACCGGTGTGGTCAACAGCACGAATGGCGTCGCCAGCAAGATCAAAATGGCCATCACGATGAACGTGTATGGCCGCTTAAGCGCAACGTTAACGATCCACATGAAACGCGCCCGAGAGAATGCAGGTAAGGGATAGGTGAATCAACTCGTATGCTAGATCGATAGTACCAACGCCTGCATGGCACGAAAATGGCGGAATTGTCAGGAAGGCTAATGTAAGGATAGGCGACGCTTCAAACGCGCGCAGGCTAAGGCTGCGCAAACGTTTGGTTAGAGCGAGATAGGCGCTTTTAAGGGTATGGCTAAAGACATATCTCGTCGAACTGCCGCGAGATATGCCGTTAGATTAAATTGCGTGATGCAAATACCTTACGCTTTGTTTTTATTATTTCAAATACATTGCATTCAAGTCGAGCCTAGGTAATCACCGTCCACTTGCCGACCTTCGCTACCTCATGCTCGTCGAAATCGAAGCCGAGACCCGGCGTCTGATGCAACACGATGCGCCCGTTCTTGTGGTCGAGCTGACGATCGATCAGGCGGCGGAAATTGAGCACCTGGTCGTCCCAGAAGTACTCGACGTAACGCGCATTAGGTGTGGCCGCAACCAACGGCGCATGCACGTCATGGAACCAGTGCGGGCACATCACCACGCCGTAGCTCGCGGCAGTTGCCGCAATCCGCCGCCATTCACTGATGCCGCCGCACACCACCGCATCGGTTTGCAGGATCGCCGCGCCGCCCTTGTCGAGCAGCTCCTTGTGATACCAGCGGCCATAGCCGATTTCGCCGGTCGCCACCGGCACGCGTGTGAGTTTGGCGAGACGCGCGTGGTTGTCGATATCGTCAGGGGAAAAAGGCTCTTCCACGAAGTACGGATCGTACTGCTCGATGCGCCGCAGATGCTGCAAGGCTTGGGTCGTGTCGGTCCAGCCGTTGTTGATGTCGATCATCAGTTCGACATCCGGGCCAATCGCTTCCCGCGCGGCGCGCACGCGCGCTTCTTCTTCGCGTGGCGACAGGCGGCCGCCCTTCATCTTCACGGCCTTGAAACCCATCTCGACATAGCTCGCCATTTCTTCGCCGAGCATGCCCGCGGACTTGCCGTCGAGGTAATAGCCACCGCTGGCATACGCAGGCACAGTATCGAGTTCGACGGCACCGAGGTACTTGTGCAGCGGCACGTTGTGGCTGCGTGCGTTCAGGTCCCACAACGCCGTATCGAGAATACTGATTGCGCGCATCACGGTGCCGGCACGGCCTTGCAGTAACGCCTCCTGATACATCGCCTGCCAGAGACCTTCGACCGCATAAGAGTCCTTGCCGATCAACACCGGCGCCAGCAATTGCTCGACGGCCACGCGCAGCAGTTCGCCACCCGCGCTGCCGACATAACAGAAGCCGATTCCTTCCACACCATCGGTCGAGCGCACTTTCACCAGACCATAGTGACGCGTCGAGACCGTGCGCGTTGCAAACGAGGTCACGCGATCGAGCGGTACACCCGCCGCGCAAACCGATACCGATTCAATCCTTGGCATTTCCACACTCCTCCATTTTTGCGGGCCGTCCGCGCATGATGCGCGTTCGGTGAGATCGAAGTGTGATAGCCGCAAGGCGTCAGAAACAGTATCCTTTGGCTTCTTCAAAAGATAAAAATTCTATTCGATGGACTCGCGCTATCTGCAGAGCTTTGTCTATGTGGTCGAACTCGGGTCGATCGCGGAAGCCGCGCGCAGGCTCGATCTGACGGCCGCGGCGGTCGCGCAGCGCGTGAAGATGCTCGAACAGGAATTGGGCGCGAAGCTGGTGCGCCGTTCGGGCCGCACCGTCGGCACGACCGAAGCTGGCGAGCGCATTCTGGCGCGCGCCCGCGCGGTGCTGCACGATATTCGCGACCTGAAGTCCGATCTGAACGACGAATCGGTACTCGCGGGTCAACTGCGGCTGGGCGGCACGCCCACCATGATGACGAGCGTGATTCCCGACGTGCTGGCCGGGCTGCTCGCGCGGCATCCGCAGATCGATATCTATCTGGAACCGGGTAACTCGGTCGATCTCTTCCGCAAAGTGGTGAGCGGCGATCTCGATGCGGCGATGCTGGTTCAGCCGCTCTTCGATCTGCCGAAAAGCTGTGACTGGCACACGTTTCGTGAAGAACCGCTGGTGCTGCTCACGCCCGCGTCGATGCAGGTCGACGATCCACACGCCGTGCTGCAACGCGAGCCGTTCGTGCGTTACGACCGCAATGTGGTCGGCGGGCAGCTGGCCGATGGATATTTGCGGCAGCACGGTATCCAGCCGCATCAGCGCTGCGAGCTCGACGGGCTCGATGCCATCGCGGTAATGGTGGACCGGGGGCTCGGCGTCTCCCTGGTGCCGGACTGGTTGATGACGCGCTTCTCCGGGCTGTCGCTCGCGAAATGGCCGTTGCCGCATGCGTTTCCAAAGCGTGTGGTCGGCTTGTTGTGGGGCCGCTCGTCGGCACGCATGCGGCTCGTCCACGCATTCCTCAAGGCCGCTCAGGAAGTGAACGCCACGCCCGGCGAGACACAAAAATAATTAACGTTTGAAGCAAGCGGCTCGCGCTTCTTCGAGGTTCCAGGTCACGCAATACTGCGTCGGCGCCTGAATGCTTCGCACCGGCCTGCCGGGCATTCAAGGATGCGACCTACATGGACATCGAAGGAGACATTCCCATGAGCACGCCCACGCCCGGCCTACGCGGCGTCCTATCGCCGGTACTCACGCCGTTCAACGCCGACCGCTCGCCCTCGCCCGCCCGTTTCGTCAAACATTGCCGCTGGCTGCTGCGCCAAGGCGTGGGGCTGGCCGTATTCGGCACCAACTCGGAAGCGAACTCGCTGACAGTGAGCGAAAAGCACGCGCTACTCGACGCGTTGCTCGACGCCGGTTTACCGCCCGAACGAATGATGCCGGGTACGGGCGCCTGCGCGCTGCCCGATGCGATCGAACTGACGCGCCACGCAGTGAACAGCGGTTGCGCCGGTGTGCTGATGTTGCCGCCGTTTTTCTACAAAGGCGTGAGCGACGAAGGTCTGTTTCGCGGCTTTGCCGAAGTCATCGAAGCGATAGCCGATGCACGCCTGCGCGTTTACCTGTATCACATCCCGCCCGTCTCTCAGGTCGGTATCAGCTTCGGATTGATCGAGCGTTTGCTGATGTGCTATCCCGGCGTGATCGCCGGTATCAAGGACAGTTCCGGCGACTGGAATCACACCACTGCGCTGCTGCAGGAATTCCAGAGCGCCAGCTTTGATGTATTCGCCGGCACCGAAACGCTGCTGCTGCCGACCATGCAGCACGGCGGCGCAGGTTGCATCACGGCGACCGGCAACGTCAACGCGGCCGCAATCATGCGCCTTGCGCAGACATGGCGCGACGCGGATGCCACCGATCAGCAGCAACGGCTCAACGACACGCGCGCGATATTCCAGCGTTACCCGATCATCGCCGCGATGAAGGCCGCGATCGCGTGGCAATCGGGCGATCCGCAATGGACCACGATGCGCCCGCCACTGATCGAACTCGACGACGCACAACAACACGAACTCCGACAGGCGCTCATACAAATCGGCTTCGAAATCGAAAACGCGTCGGCGCTCGCAGCCGACCTTCAGGAGACCAGCCCCGCCTAGCCATGGAAGCGCGGCTCACCTGCCCGTACACTCTCACATCGTTCGCCCGCCCCAGCCTTCAAAACAACCAGCACGGCGGGCCAGGAGACTACCCTTGCTGACCCAAACGTCCTACCCTGCCACAGTCGACGCGAACCCGGCCGATCAGCTATTCCGGCGCGTCGCGTGGCGCTTCATGCCACTGCTATTCGTCGGCTACGTGGTCGCTTATCTGGATCGCGTCAACGTCGGCTTTGCGAAACTGCAAATGCTCAGCAGCCTGCATTTCAGCGAAGCGGCTTACGGCCTCGGCGCCGGTTTCTTTTTCATCGGCTACTTCCTGTTCGAAGTGCCGAGCAACCTGCTGCTACATCGCTTCGGTGCGCGGCGCTGGATCGCCCGCATCATGATTACGTGGGCGCTGCTTTCGATGGTCACTGCCTGGGTGCACACGCCCTTGATGTTCTACGTGGTGCGCTTTCTGCTCGGCGTCGCCGAAGCGGGCTTCTTTCCCGGCATGATCCTGTACCTCACCTACTGGTTTCCCTCACACCGGCGCGGCAAGATGACCGCGTTGCTGATGGCCGGGATTCCGGTCTCCGGTTTGCTCGGCGGCCCGCTGTCCGGCTATCTGATGCACGCCTGCAACGGCACGTGGGGTCTCGAAGGGTGGCAGTGGCTGTTCATCGTCGAAGCGTTGCCCTCGCTCGTGCTCGGCTTCGTCATCTATCGTTGCCTTGACGATCGCGTGGCCGATGCAAAGTGGCTCAGCAGCGAAGAAAAGCGCCTGATTCAGGATGAAATCGATGCCGACGCCGTGGTGCGCACGCATGGTTCGGTGCGCGCGGTGTTCGGTTCGGCGCGCGTCTGGCTGCTGTGCCTCGTTCTGTTCGGCGTGGTCATGGGCTCGTACGCGATCGGCTTCTGGCAGCCCACCATCATTCGCGGCACAGGGATCGACGATCCGTTGATGATCGGTTTGCTGACGATGATTCCCTACTCGGTGGCGCTGATTTCGATGATCACAGTGGGCCGCCACGCGGACCGCACGCGCGAGCGGCGCTGGCATGTCGTCGTGCCCGCGCTGGTGGCGGCGTGCGGCTTCAGCCTGTGCGCGGCCAACGGGGACAGTTCACTGCTGTCGATGATCGGGCTCACACTGGCCGTCTCCGGCGTGGTTAGCGCGCTGCCGATGTTCTGGGCCCTGCCCACCGCGTTTCTCGGCGGCAGCGGCGCGGCGGCGGGGATCGCGCTGATCAACTGCACCGGCAACCTGGCGGGCTTCATCAGTCCGACCGTGATCGGCTGGCTCAAGGGCTACACACATACGCTGGCGTCCGGGCTCGTGCTGACGGCGTGCACGCTGACGTTATCCGCCGTGCTCATTCTGGTGTTCATTCCGGCCCGGCTGGTGAATCGCTGAGCTTGGGCGTCAAGCAAAAAGGCAGGTCAACCATGAGGGTTGGCCTGCCTTTTTGCATTTCGAACCGCCGGCTTATGTTGCCAACGTCATTGCGCCGATATTACTTCGCAAACAACGACGACATATCCGCAAACGCCTTGAATTCCAGCGCGTTACCCGACGGATCGAGGAAGAACATCGTCGCCTGTTCGCCAACCTCACCCTTGAAGCGCACGTGCGGTTCGATGATGAAGTCGATGCCGGCCTTCTGCAGCTTGTCCGCGGCGGACTGCCATTGTTCCATCGAAAGCACCGCCCCGAAGTGGCGCACCGGCACCGCGTCGCCGTCGACCTTGCTGGTCTGACGGTGGCCGATTTCCTCGGGCGCGAGGTGCGCGACGATCTGGTGGCCGTAGAAGTTGAAGTCGACCCAGTCCGGGGAACTGCGCCCTTCCGGACAGCCGAGCAACTCGCCATAGAACTCGCGTGCGGCGGCAAGGCTATGCACAGGAAACGCCAGATGGAACGGCGGCAAAACGGTTTCGGCAACGCTCATGATGGGAAAACTCGCAGAAAGGAAAGTGGGCTCGCGTGTCGGCCAATGAAGCGGTCCATGAAGGCGCACGCGTGAGGCAAATTTTAACCATGACTAAAAATGGTGAAAAACGATATATATTTGATCTGACCAACACCAAAATCGATCAATCGACGATGCTCAGCGAACTCAAGACCTTTATCGCCGTCAGCCAGTACGGCACGTTTTCCGGCGCGGGCGCGCGCATCGGCCTGACCCAATCCGCCGTGAGCGCGCAGATGCAGCGGCTCGAAACGGAGCTCGGTTTCGCGCTGTTCGACCGCACGGGCCGCTCCGCCACGCTCAACGACGCCGGCCGCGACACGCTCGCGCTCGCCGAAGAAATGATGACGCTGTACGCACGGCTCTCGGAACGCGGCGCGGGCGCGGCCGAAAGCGGCATGCTGCGGGTGGGTGCGATCGCGTCCGCGCAAGTGTCGTTTCTCGCCGACGCGCTGGCCCGCTTTCGCGACGACCGCCCCGGCTGGCGGATTCGCGTCGTGCCCGGCGTGTCGCTGGGTTTGCTCGGGCAGGTGGACTCAGGCGAGCTCGATCTCGCCGTCATCATCAAACCGCCGTTCGCGCTGCCGTCAGAAATCGAATGGCGCACGCTCGTCACCGAGCCGTTCGTGCTGCTGGTGCCCAAGGCGCTTCTGCGGGACAAGCGGTCCTGGCGCGAGCTGCTCGTGAGCGAACCGTTCATCCGCTACGACCGCGGGTCGTTCGGCGGCAGGCTGGTCGACCGCTTTCTGCGGCGCGCGCGGCTGAATGTGCACGACGTGATCGAGCTGGACGAGTTACAGGGTATCGCGCAACTGGTCGCGCGCGGCATCGGCGTAGCGCTGATTCCGAATACGGCGGGACTGGGCAAGTGGCCCGCCAATGTCGCCGCGCTCGAACTCGGCGACGCGACGTTTCATCGTGAAATCGGGCTCGTTCAGCGTCCGCGGCATAGCCGTCAGGCGGTAGCGGAGGCACTGGCCGACTGCATTGGTACGGCGGCGGGGGCTGGAGTAGTGCGACCAGGCTGAGTTTCCGGTGTGATCGGTGTGATCCGTCGCTGGCTGGATGGCTCGCTGGCAATCATGTTCGGCATTGCCGGTATCAAGCTGCTGACTTCGAAAAGCTAGCCGCGTCTTCGGGGCGCGCCCGCTCTGCGATACTGTCACCCTGATGACTCGAGCGGACACGCGGACACGATGAGCGGTGGCAACGACCTGAATCCGGCAGCAAAGCGCTCGCCATTACAAAAGCGGCTTTATCTGGCGGGCGCGATCGTGCTGCTCGCCAGCCTGGTCGCCGCGGTGATCATCTATGCAATGGCGCCGGCGCCAGATAGCGCCGTCTCCCAGTACGGCATCGCAGACCCTCGCTATCAGATCGAATTGCAGCGTATTGGGGGCACCGCGGAAGTGCTGATGGCGCAGCTTCATCAGTGGTTCGACGGTCTTTGGCAGGGCACGGCGCTCGCGTATACGGTGGCCGTGCTCGGCGCGCTGCTCGCGGGCGCATGCTTTTTCGTCGGCTACTTCTTTGCCGACGAGGAGCCCGACACCTGAAGCGACCCGCCGCGTCTGACCAAACAGGCGCTTATAACGCCTCCTGATAGCCGCTCGCTTACGACGCCTCTTTGTGCGTACCCGGCTGCTCCACGCCTGCCACGAGCAGCGCCTCATGCAAGGTGCTGAAAATGCGGTTTGTGCCGACGATCGGCGTGATTCCATGCCGATCCATATCCGAGCGCAGATACTGGTTCACACGCGCAAAGATCACGTCGACGCCACTCTGTTTTAGCGTCTCGCACAACTCGCCGACTGAACGCGCCGCCGAATAGTCGAGGTCGGTGATCGCGCCGGAGTCGATCACTAACCAGCGCACCGCGCTCGGCGCATGATCGATCAGGCTGCGGACGTCGTCGACGAAAAAGTGGTCGTTCGCGTAGAACAGATCGGCGCCGAAGCGATAGACGATCAACCCCGGCGCGGTCTGGAGTCCGGGCGCGGCCGGCACCGGCACCCAGATGCCGCCTTCGCCCGGCACGAGAATCATGGTGTGCGGCTCGTAACTATGCCGCACATGCCGCAGCAGCGATAACGCCACCGCCACCAGAATGCCGTGTTCGACACCGATCAGCACCACGGCCGCCGCCGTAAACACGGCCAACGTGAACTCACCGGGACTTTCGCGGCGGATCGAAAACAACGTCGTCAGATTGATCAGGCCGATGGCGATCGTAAACACGATGCTGGCCAGAATGCAGTGCGGCAGGTACTGCAGAAAACGGCTGAAAAACAGCAGCACCACGACCACCACTAGCGCGAATACGATCTGCGCGAACTGGCTGCGCGTACCGGCGCGATCGGCCATGGCGGTTTGCGTCGGACTGCCGTTCACCACGAAGGCGCCGGAAAACGCCGCCGCGGCGTTGGCGGCGGCAATACCCAGCAGATCGGCATTGGTATCGACGGTTTCGTGATAACGCTCGGCGAATACGCGGCTCGCGGCGGCGCTTTGCGCGACGATCATGACGAAACACGAGGCGGCGACCGGCAGCAGTTCGAGCATCTGCTCCCACGTGACCGAGGGCATGCGCAGTGGCGGCAGCCCGCCTGCCACCGGCCCCAGTATGGCAATACCGTGCGCCGCGAAGCCGTAGACATCGCTCGCAGCGATACCCGCCACCACCGCGATCAACGGTACCGGCACACGTGGCAGAAAGCGCTTGCAAACCAGAATGGAGACCACCACCAGCACAGAGATGGCAAGCGTCGGCAGATTGATCTGCGCCGACTCGCGCACCACGAGCGCGAGTTGAGCGACGCTGCTCGCGCCATGCCCGGGTATGCCGAACATGTCGCCCAGCATGGCAATACCGACCTGCACGCCAACGCCGGCGAGGAAGCCGACCAGCACCGTGCGCGAGAGAAAGTCAGCGAGAAAACCGAGCTTGAAGATCCGCGCGATGAACAGGAGCGCGGCGGTGAGCAAGGCGACCATCCCGGCGAGCGCCGCATACTCGGCACTCGATGCCGGCGCCATGGTCGAGAGCCGGCTGGCGAAAATGGTGGCGGTGGCGGAATCGGCCGCTACGATGAGGTGCCGCGATGCGCCAAAGAATGCGAACGCGATAAGCGGCAGAAAGACGGTGTAAAGACCCGTAACGGCCGGCATGCCGGCGATGCGCGCGTAGCCGAGCACCTGCGGAATATCCATCGACGCCAGTTGCACGCCGGCCAGCGCATCGCGCGCCGCCGCGGCACGGCTCAAAGGAAGGACGCCCTTCAGTACGCCAAGGCGTGTGGTGATATTTGCCAGAAAATCTCGCATGCGCGATAGTGCCCCGAACTAAGGTTATCGCGCATCGTGCCGTGACTCGGCACACAAAGGCAAGGATTGCGGCTTTGATCGGCTAAAGAAAATGGTTAAAACCGGCCATGGCGCCGACCCCGCCACTGGAACCGCCCCACTTTGGCTTAACGCTTGAACTGCCCTGTCAGCGGATCCACATGCCGCGCGAAACCGAACAACGCGGCGATGCAGATCGGACAGGCGATGATGAACACGGCCAACATCTCGCACCCCGTAACAAATTGTTACTGCCAAGTTTAAGCGATTGCCGTGCGAATTGAATGAGGGAAAACGCAAAACACTGTTGCGGAGTATTACGACATCGTTACTGCCGCACGGTAAGCGGCTCGTGGAAATGCACCTGAAAACGCGGCAAATAGCGGAGAAAAAAGCGCGCGCAACTCAACGCGCTATGATGCGCAAACCTTTGCTTGCCTACAAACCGGTTACACCATGTACACGTCAACTTTCATCTTCGCGACCAAGCAATTAGACGAACGCTTCTACCGGCTCGACGAGACCATCGCCACCGCCGCCAAGGCCATTCCCGGCTATCTTGGCGAAGAGGCGTGGGAAAACGCGTCGACTGGACTGACGTCGAATGTGTACTACTGGGCGTCGCTCGACGCATTGCAAGCGTTGATGCAGCACCCCGCGCATCTGGAAGCGAAAGCGGCGCAGGCAAACTGGCTCGATGGTTATCAGGTGATCATCTCGGAGGTGCTGCGCACTTACGGCGATGCAGGCTTTGCCCATCCCGCAACGGCCCATCAAACGCAAGATGGACCGCCCGCGCGAGCCGCGTCGCCCGCACCATGAAAGTACAGCCCTATTTCGCTTCCTTGAACAGCACCACGCCGGCGAAACTCGCGAGCCCGCATGCCAGCACATACCACGCCGGCGCGTAAAAACTACCCGACATGCGCCACAACGCGCTGACGATCAACTGCGCAAAGCCGCCGAAAAGCGTCACGCCCAACGCGTAGATGATGCCGAGCGAGGTTGCCCGCACTTCCGGTTTGAACGCTTCGAGAATCAGCACGAACCCCGCAGGGCTCGAAAGCGTCATCAAGCCGCTCAACACGAATACGACCAGCACCACCGTGCAGATCGACGGCCAGGTTTTGATCGCGTGAAACGCCGGCAGCTCCACCACCAGCGACACTAACGACGCCGCGTACAGCAAAGTCTAGCGACGCGGCATGCGATCCGCGAGACGGCCGGCGGAATATTTCGTCCACTGCATCGAGCAGGCGATTGGGCCGCTGTTGAAGAGGCCAGTGGGGCAGGAAGGCGTTTAAGGAGCGTGCTCGCACGAAATGAGTCGCCTCTTTTGTCCAATACTTCAGGCAAAACAGACGTCTTTGCCTGAAGTATTGGACAACCCGCGACAGTTTGGACTCGTCTGTTCTGCCGCTGACACAGGCCGCTTCCCCGTCACCCCTTATAATCCGGCATGATCCGAATTTCGCACCCTATCCCCTCACGTCCGGCCGCACAGCGCCGTTCAGCCGCCCACCGCTCTCCGGCGGCCGCATGAAAACACCCAAACGCCTGCTCCCGCTGGTCGAAGAAGGCCTGATCGACGAAGTCATCTCGCAGTTGATGAGCGGCAAGGAAGCCACCGTCTACGTGGTCCGCAGCGGCGAGTCCACGCGCTGCGCGAAGGTCTATAAGGACGCCAAACAGCGCAGTTTCCGCCAGGCCGCGTCCTATCAGCAGGGTCGCAAGGTCAAGAACAGCCGCCAGCAGCGCGCCATGGAAAAAGGCAGCCGCTATGGCCGCGAAGTGCAGGAACAGGCGTGGCAGAACGCGGAAGTCGATGCGCTGTTCCAACTCGCCAACGCAGGCGTGCGCGTGCCGCAGCCCTTTATCTGCACGGACGGCGTCTTGCTGATGGAATTGGTGACTGATGCGGACGGCAACGTCGCGCCGCGTCTGAACGACGTCGAGATGACCGAAGCACGCGCGCTCGAATTGCACGCGCTGCTGCTCAACCAGGTGGTGCGCATGCTGTGCGCCGGCATGATTCACGGCGACCTGTCCGAATACAACATCCTGCTCGCTGCAGACGGCCCGGTGATCATCGACCTGCCGCAAGCCGTGGATGCCGCCGGCAATCTGGAAGCGCCGGCCATGCTGGAGCGCGACGTGAACAACCTCGCCACGTATTTCGGCCGCTTCGCGCCCGCTCTGCTCGATACGAGCTACGGCAAGGAGATCTGGTCACTGTACGAAGCGGGCGCGTTGCACGTGGATGCCAAGTTGACCGGCCGTGTCGAACTGGACACCACGCCGATCGATCTCGAAGGCGTGCTCCAGGAACTCGAAGACACACGGCTCGACGAAGAAGCGCGTCTGCGCTACGAACAGTCGCTGCGCAGCGGGACCTGAGTGGGAGATAAGCAGCGCCGCCCGCGCAATGCGTAAACGGTCAGTAAGCAAGACCTTGTGCACCCACGCGCCGCTTCGAGAAGAGGCTACGATGCGCTGCTGTAACTGACCGTCTTGACCTTGATCGACGAAGCCGCCACGCCCGGTGCCGGCCCCACCGACTCCCGCATCGTCACACTCACCGGAAACTCGCGAAAGATCTCCCACGAGGTCCGGTAGCACTGATTGACCAGCCAGCGCACCGCGTTCTGCGTCAACTCCGCCGTCGGGATATGCACCGAGGTGAGTCCAGGCGCGGCATAGGCGGCCGAATAGTCATCGTCATACCCGATCACGGAGACTTCGTCCGGTACGGCAATGCCCACCTGATGGAAGCGAGCCAGCGCGCTCACCGCCATCGTGTCGTTCGCGCAAAAGAGGCCTGTAAAGCGCTGTTTCGAATCGAGCAGCTTTTGCGTGGCCGCGTAGCCGCCTTCCGGCGAGAAGTCCGATTCGATCAGTGTGACGTCCTCGCGCGCGATGCCTTCGCGCAACAATTCGGCAAAGAACCCTTCGAGCCGGGCCTGATTGTCCGAAGCGCTGAATGGCCCAGAAATCACCGCGATGTCCCGATGCCCATGATCGAGCAGCGTGCGTGCCGCCAGCTCGCCCCCGCGCCGATGATCCGCGCAAAACGACGCCTCCGGCAACTGATCGAACGCACGATTCAGAAACACCATCTTCGGATGCATGCGATGCAGCATGTCCAGATCTTCGTCGTGCAGATCGTGGCTGATCACCACCACGCCGTCGCAATCGCGGCCAATCAGAAAGCGCACCGCCTCGATAGCCTGTTCGCGCGGCGACACTTCCCCACAGCCGGTCGCCACCACCACGTGGCGGCGCACCGCGCGCAGTTCGGTGTCGGTCTGCTTGAGAATCGTGCCGTAGTAGGAGCCGAAGAAGGTCGGCACGAAAATGCCGATCATGCCGAGCGATTGCGTCGCCATCGCCCGGCCGATGGACGACGGCCGGAAATTCAGCGCTTCGATAGCCGCTTTCACGCGCGCGGCGGCATCGGCTGAAATGGGTCCCTTACCGGAAATGGCTCGTGAGGCAGTCGACATGCCGACACCGGCCAATGCCGCGACATCTTTGAGTGTTGCCACGCGGTTCTCCGTCAAGCCTGTTGTACTCCATGACGCTGCATCCGATCACTATAGACGCGCGCCGCCTTCTTCCTCGAACAGCGAAATATGCGCGCCATCGAACGAGAACGCCGCGGCACCCCCTATCGCCACCGGCGTCTTCGTCTGGTCAATCGACGCGATTTGCACTCCATGATAGTCGAGCCAGATGACACGGTGGTTGCCCATCGGCTCGATCAGTGAAATGTTCGCGTGCTCGCTCATTTTTGTGCTTGAACGCTCACCCACGTGCACGTCTTCGGCCCGTACGCCGAGTACGCAAGGTAGACGATCCGCCGGCAGGTTTTTGAAAGGATAGTGCGACACATCGAGCCGCAAATGCGCTGTGCAAAAGTTTAGCGAGCCGTCGCGCACCACAAGTGTGCCCTTGAGCAGATTCATCGCGGGCGAGCCCAGAAACGTCGCGACGAACAGATTGTTCGGCCGCGCGTAGACTTCGGCGGGTGTGCCGAACTGCTGAATCACGCCGCCGCGCATCACCGCCATGCGCGTGGCGAGCGTCATGGCTTCGACCTGATCGTGGGTCACGTAGATCATCGTCGCGCCCAGACGCTGGTGCAGTTGCTTGAGTTCGCGGCGCAATTCGGTGCGCAACTTGGCGTCGAGATTCGACAGCGGCTCGTCGAACAGGAACACGTCGGCCTCGCGCACGATCGCTCGGCCGATCGCCACGCGTTGCCGTTGCCCGCCCGAGAGTTGCGCCGGCTTGCGCTTGAGCAACGGACCGAGTTGCAGCATGTCGGACGCCCGCGTGACGCGCCGCTCGATTTCCGCCTTCGGCGTGCCGTTGATGCGCAACGCGAACGACAGATTGCGCTCGACGCTCATGGTCGGATACAACGCGTACGACTGAAACACCAGTGCAATGCGGCGATCTTTCGGATCGGCCCATGTCATGTCAACGCCCGCGATCTCGATGCTGCCGTCGGTCACGTCGATCAAGCCCGCGATGCTGTGCAGCAAGGTGGATTTGCCGCAACCCGATGGACCGAGCAGCACGACGAACTCGCCCGCTCGCACGTCGAGATCGAGATTCTCGATCACCGTATTCGCGCCGAGCTGGATCGTCAGATTACGCACCGATACGTTGGCCGGATTCGAAAGCCCCGCCGTGTCCGCCACTTTGCCGAGGTCCGCCACGTCTGACGCGTCCGTCAACGCATTGGGTACCGCATTTGCCATCGCGTTTGCCACCTCATTAGCCAGGTTTGCCATGCCCTATTCCTAGACCTATCCCTTGACGGCGCCAGACGCAATGCCGCGCACAAACCAGCGGCCCGAAATGAAGTAGACCGCCAGCGGCACCATGGAGGTCAGAATGGTCGCCGCCATATTGACGTTATAGAGCCTCTCGCCGGTCGTCGTGTTGATGATGTTGTTCAATTGCACCGTCATTGGCAGGTTCTTCGTGCCGGCGAACACCAGGCCGAGAATGAAATCGTTCCAGATGCCCGTCACCTGCATGATGACCGCGACGACAATGATCGGTGTGGACATCGGCAGCATCAGTTGCAAAAAGATGCGCCAGAAGCCGCCGCCGTCAATACGAGCCGCGTTGAACAGTTCCTGCGGAATCGACGCGTAGTAGTTGCGAAACAGCAGCGTCATCACCGGCATGCCGAAGATGGTGTGAATCACCACGATACCCGGCAGCGAACTGAACAGATGCACGCTCGCGAGCACGTGCACGAGCGGATAGACCATCACCTGCACGGGAATGAAGGCGCCCATCAGCAATACGCCAAACAGCAGCCCGGCCCCGCGCGGCCGCCAGAACGACAGCGCATAGCCGTTCACCGCGCCAACCATGATCGACAACACCGTGCTGGGCACGACGATACGCACTGAATTCCAGAAACCGACCTGAATGCCGTTGCAATCGAGCCCCGTACAGGCGGACTGCCACGCGGCGCTCCATGCGTCGAGTGTGAAATGCGTGGGAAAAGCGAGCAGATTGCCGAGGCGGATCTCGCTCATCGGCTTAACCGATGTGACGAGCATCACGTACAACGGCAGCAGGAAGAACAACGCGGCGGTGAGCAGAAACGCATAGACACCGAGGCGTGCGGGTGTAAAAGCACGGCGGCGGCGGCGCGTACGGCTCGGCGTACCGCCCTTCAGTGGAGGACTGAGCGTGTTCATCACACCTCCTTGCGCAACGCAGCGCGGCTGCGTGCATAGAAGAACGGCGCGAGAATCGCCAACACCGTTGCCAGTAGCACGATCGATGCGGCTGACGCCAAGCCGATATTCGCGCGGCCGAACAGGTAATCCATGATGAATTTCGCCGGCACTTCGCTCGCTGTGCCGGGCCCGCCTTGCGTCATCGCAACCACGGCGTCGTAGAGCTTGACGACCATCACGAAGAGCAGCACGAAGGCGGTGGACATCGAAGGTCCGAGCATCGGCACAACAATGCTCGCATAGACGCGCCAACGCGGAATGCCGTCGATACACGCGGCCTTCCACAGTTCGTCGTCGATACCGCGCAAGCCGGCCAGCAGCAACGCCATCACGAGACCGGATGCCTGCCACACCGTCGCGATGACGATGGTGTAGATCACCCAGTCCTGATCGACAATCCAGTCGAAACGCGCATGCACGAAACCGAGCTTGTGCAATACGGCCTGCGCGCCCAGTTCCGGATTGAGAATCCACTGCCAGACCAAACCCGTTGCGACGAACGACATCGCATACGGATAGAGAAACACCGTGCGCAACGCGCCTTCGGCCACCACGCGCTGATCGATGAAAATCGCCAGCAGCAAGCCAATCACCATGCACGCGACGATAAAGCACGCACCGTAGATCACGATGTTTTGCAGCGACAGCAGCCAACGATCGTTGTTGAAAAGCCGCGTGTATTGCGTGAGGCCCGCGAAGTCGCCGGAAGGAAACGTGCGCGAGTTGCTGAGGGACACGCGCGCGGTCCAGACCATCGTGCCGAGATACGCGAACACGACGGTCAGGACCATCGGCAGCAACGCCACCCATGCCGCTATCGGCAAACGCTTCTTTAGCGGCTTTTTCAGCGGCCCTTTGCCATGCCTCGAATCAGTGGCTGGCAGCTTGAGCGCGTGCATGGTGAGCGCCTAGCCCTTCAACGCACTGGCAAACGCCTTCTGCGCATCGTCGACCGACTGGTTCTTGTTCCAGAAGTTCGTGATGACGTCGATCAATGCGCCCTGTGTGTCAGGCGAGAGCAGCATTTCCGGATTCGGCAACTGACGCGACTTGTCCTTCATGATCGCAATGCCCTCCTTCGCGCAGATGTCGAGACTGCTGGCGTCCACATCGGGACGAATCGGAATCGAGCCTTTCTTCGCGCTGAATGCGACTTGCGCGGCCGGCGAGGTCATCACCGTGGCAAGCAGGTTCTGCGCCTTGATCGCGTTGGCATTGTCGGTTTTCGGGAACACGAATACGTCGCCCGCGACCAGATACGGCGAGTGCGGACCGAAACCCGGGAAGCAGCCGAAATCCTTGCCCGCAATCTGGTTGGCCGCCGAGAATTCGCCCTTGGCCCAGTCGCCCATGATCTGCACACCGGCCTTGCCGGAAATCACCAGCGCGGTGGCATCGTTCCAGTTGCGGCCAGGCGAGCCCGGATCGACGAAATCATGCAAGCGCTTGAACTGCGCGAGCACCCTCTTGAACGCATCCGACTTGACCGCGTTCATGTCGCGGTCGCGGTACACCTTCAGATAAAGATCGGGACCGCCGACGTCGGCGAAGACCGCGTCGAACGTGATCTTTTCCTGCCACGGCTGACCACCAAGCGCGAGCGGGATCACGCCCACAGCCTTCAGCTTGCCGAGATCGGCGAGGAATTCGTCATAGCTCTTCGGCTCGGCTGCAATGCCGGCCTTCTGGAACACCGGCTTCGAGTAGAAAAACCAGGCCGGCATGTGAATATCGACCGGCGCGGCATAGTAGTGACCCTTGACCCGGATGCTGTCGATGATCGATTGCGGGAACACGCCGTTCCAGTTTTCTTTCGCGGCAACGTCGTCGACGTTGTTCAGCAGGCCCTGGTCAATCAGGTCGTGAAACTGTTTGGACGTATTGAACTGCGCGGCGGTGGGTGGATCGCCGCCGACGATCCGGTTGATCGCGGTGGAGCGCGCCTGATCAGCGCCGGCCACCGCGTTGTCGACCCACAGGCCACCTGCCTTGTTATACGCATCGGCGAACTGGCGGATCGCGGCCGATTCGCCGCCCGAGGTCCACCAGTGAATCACGTTGGCCTTCAAGGGTTCAGCGGCATGCGCGACGGCGCCAACCAACGCCAGTGCCGCAACCACGCCTCGTAAGGCCATTTTTCTGCTGTTCATTCCGTCTCCTGTCGATTGGAGTTAGTGCTTCAGCACTTACTCCAGTCCCATGCAACATAGTTGCACAAGGCTTTGCGCCTGTGTTTCAAGTCGACATACAAACCAGCTTCACCTGCCGTTAAACCCGTGCTTTACGCTCCTTCAAAAATTTCGCCACTAATTCCGCACTCCGTTTGACTGTGCGCTTCTGCGTACTGTAGTCGATGTGTACGACACCAAAGCGGCGCTCATACCCGAACGCCCACTCGAAGTTATCCATCAGCGACCACAGAAAATAGCCGCGAATATCCACGCCGGCCTTGATCGCCTGATCGACCGCCGCAAGATGGCGCTTGAGAAACGAGATGCGCTGCGTATCGTCGACGTGGCCGTCGATCACCTTATCGTCCGAGGCCATGCCGTTTTCGGTGATGTAGATCGGCGGCAGGTTGTGATACGTGCGCTTGAAACCGGTCAGCAGATCGCGCAAGCCGTCGGGATACACCTCCCAGCCCATCTGCGTGCGCTCGACGCCTTCGAGCTGCACGTCCCGGAATCCATGCGCGCCGTCGCTCGCGACGTTTGTGCGGAAATAATAGTTGATGCCAAGGAAATCGAGCGGCGCGGAAATGGTCTGCATGTCGCCGTCGAGCACCAGCGGCTCGGTGCCCGGCCACAACTCGAACAGGTCCTGCGGATACGCGCCCTTGAGCAAGGGATCGAGAATCCATGCGTTGTGCTGGACTTCGAACAGATGCGCCGCACGCTGATCCGCAGCGCTGTCGCTATTGGCCGTGCCGCGGCCGATGTTGGCGACGATACCTTTCTGCGAAGTCGGATCGTTGGCGCGCAATACCGGCATCGCGAGGCCGTGCGCGAGCAGCAGATGATGCATCGCCTGCGTCGCAAAGCGTCCATCGGCGAGGCCCGGCGCGTGGTGGCCGTTGCCGTAGCCGAGATACGCCGAGCACCACGGCTCGTTGAGCGTCGCCCATGCGTCGACCGTGCCGGCCAGTTCGCGACTCATCAGGTCGGCGTAGTCGGCGAAACGGTAAGCGGTGTCGCGATTGAGCCAGCCACCGCGATCTTCCAGATGCTGCGGCAAGTCCCAGTGATAGACCGTCACGGAGGTCGTGATGCCTTTCTCTTTCAGGCGGTTCAGGAGCCGCTTGTAGAAATCGAGCCCTTTGCGATTGGGCAGGCCTGCCGCGTCCATGACGCGTGGCCATGCGATCGAGAGCCGATAACCTTCGAGGCCGAGCGAGGCCAGCATCTCGACGTCCGCTTCCCAGCGATGATAGTGATCGCAGGCAACGGCGCCGGTGTCGCCGGCCAGCACCTTGCCGGGCGTTGCCGAGAATGTGTCCCAGATCGACGGCAGGCGGCCGTCTTCATCCACCGCGCCTTCAATCTGATACGAAGCTGTGGCGGCGCCAAGCAGGAAGTTCTTGCGCCATAGCGTAGAGTCCGCGGGCGGGGTGAAGGGGTCGGTGAGTGCGCCGAGGTTGCGGGATATTGCGTCGGATACAGCGGATGCGTCGTTTGCCACGGATTCTCCTGCGCTGAGGTCGTTGAACCGGGTACGGCGGAACGCGATGTGGATGCTGTCTGGAAGGCGCCAGAAAGTTAAAGTGGAAGCGCTTCCACACCTGCCAGCGAACGATAGCAGTGCGCGATTCACCGCAGCAATCAGGGTTTGTCTGGAGAGCTTGCTGGCATGCGCGGCGCCGCGATGCGCCGCGCATGGGGACATGCCTAACAGGCATGTTGAAGCTTGAAGTGCAGGTCGACGTATCTGCAGGACTTATACAGACCTTCCCTGATGGAGGTCATCAAACACCGAGGGTTGTCCATCGCGGAATCGATTCGTACGCCTGCATACACGCCGCCAAAGCGGACAAATTTGCATGGCGTCCGTGCAAAAATATCGCGCTTGAATCATCCGACCGTAGCGAATTCAACCCGCTTTCCTCATGTACGATTTCCCGAATATCCATCCTCTTACGAAATCTCAATGTTTGATCTGACTGGAAAGTCGCAGTTGTGACCGGAGGGAACAACGGCATCGGCTTTGACATTGCGAAAGCATTGATTTGCGTGACGGTCATGTATTGCTTGATGTCAGGCTGGCCCAGCGCAATCAAGTTCGGCCTCACCATCGCCCACCACCACCGCACTTAACCATTCCCCCAACACCACTTCCAACTCCGAAGAAACTGCTGTAAAGCATTGATCTCTTCGCAGTGTCCGTCAGGTCCGGCACGAGGACAGGATAAGGAACACTGCAACTGATCGCTCACCATCAACTCCGTCGTCTCACCCCACCTCGGAAGCCTATCGCTCAGCTCACTATCAAAGAGCTTTCCCGTTAATTTGGCTTTCCACGCCATATAGCATTCAACGCAGATTCCTGAAACCAAAACGTCGGCGTCAGACTGGAGACCTGTGAGGTTAGCGCGTGGCGAAACCGGATCATCACCCAACTCCCAGTTGGCGAGCCACACACCCAGTTCAGCATCGCGGATCGGCTGCGGAATACCGCCATTCGTTGCCACTGTCGCCGTATGCGTCGACACCCTGCCATTCGCAGCATAGCCATATCGGACCACGAGTTTGCGGGCGAGTCCGCCGTTGACCACACCGGCCTTCTCGTCGTACTGAAAAACAGATACGCGCCCGCGCTCGTCGTATGTGATGTCCGCCTGACCGCTATTGCCTGCTATAGCTGTTGCACGATTCGCGGCGTCGCGAGCGAGCGTTTGCAGCGACCAACCCGACACGGCGTCCCGCGTCATCGCGATGTTGCCTCTTGCATCGTACGTATAGGACCAGCCTTCAATCTTCGTGCCATTCTGGGCGATCTCGGCCGACAGAAGACGCCCCGCGTCATCGTAGCGAGCGCCGACTGTCAGTTGGCTGCCCGTGCCGACCGCCTGCAGCCCCTGTTCGCCGGTCAGGTCAGTCGTTTCCCGCTCTGCGTAACCCATGACGTTGCCGCGCGAGTCATAAACGAAGGCGCGGATCTTGCCCGCTGTAGCGACCAGATGCGGAAGCAACGAACTGGCATCGTTATACTCAATCGTTATTACCATCTTTTTTCCGGCGACTGTCGCAATCGCCTTCGTTGGCCGGTTGGCGCTGTCCCACGTGTACTCCGTCTCTCCTTCGGGAGTCGTTCTCTGCGTCAGATTCCCTGCTATATCCCACCTGCGCGATATCGTTCCTTCCGGTGTGCCAATTGAACCTGGGCGCCAGGCGTCTGCAAAACTAAAACTGTACGTGCTCGTGCCGTACATGTCGCTGAGTGTCGTCTTGCCGGAGTCATAGCTAAATGATGTATTACGCGTCGTGTCGGGATGGGCAACAGATATCACGCGTGCTTTGGCATCGTAAGTCCATGTCGCTATTCTCGATCCGGATTCGTCCTTTACTCCTGTCAACGCGTTGGGGAAGCGGGCATCCTCGTACAAATATTGACGCATGAAGCCGTCTGGATAGGTGACCGAAGCAAGATTCCCCTTCACGTCGTACGCATATCGTGTGACTTTACCCAAAGGATTTACCATACCAACGATGCGATTGCTATCGTCATACTCAAGATCGATCTTGAATCCGTTCGATCCTGTTTGATCGACCGGCCACTGGTTGATCTGCACCATCCGCTGTCTGGAGTTAAACATAAACTTGCGGAGCATACCCGTACGGGTTGTCTCGGAAAAAATATTGCCGGTGGTGCTCGTGTAGGCTTCCGTCGTACCGATCAGTTCGTCTTTCAGGTAGTAGTATCCGTCGCCAGCTTTCGTCAGGGAGAGCCCGCGATTTCCAAGCATGGCCCACACCTTGCCGTTCCACTTGAACGTTAGAGGCTGTTGGTTACCTCGATAAGCAACGATTTGCGGCGCGCTCGCATTAACCGCCGTCAGATCAATCCTTCGCTGCCAGTTATTGACCCAGTTGCGGCCCATCGCTGTCTGCGAGGTGTCATAAGGCCTCGAAAGATACGTGCGCCCAAAGACTAGTGGGAGTGCATCGCCGCTCGCAAAGTCAGATTCGAAAAGCGTGACGATGCCCTCTGCCGGCAATATTGGGTCCGCCGCAAGGCAGGAACCTTCTGGCGAAGGGGCGGCCGGTGCGCCACCACAATAGTCCTTTATCCAGTCTGAAACATTAGGACAGTTTCGGTAATCAATGCTGCTGTACGGATCGTCTGCGCCCCTCGACATAGGTGTCGTGCCTGCCACCTGGATAGCGCAGGTCGGGGTCCCGGGCGTCCCGAAAGACTTCTGATATGCCTGCATACATTGCATGTAATCAGCCGCGTTGGCGCCAAACGCGACTATGAGCAGCATGAATGCGGCCAGCAGGCGAGCCGCCATGCCCACTGCCTCGGCAAATCTATTATTTTTCATAGTCATCCTTATTGGTTTTACTTGGCTTAATCACAAGCACCTTATAAGGAGCATTCCATCCCCACTATCCAATAATTCCTAAAATTACAATTTCTAGAATTCCCGTACACGATTCTTTCAGACTTCCTACGTAATCCGTATGAAATTACGCAGGAGCCCGTCAGCCATCAACGCGTCGCAGTAAGAAAACCAGAATGTCAGACGTGAACCAGCTACACACTGTTCCGTTGGACGCGAGATATACCTGCATGAAGATGGACGGAGACCGAGGGTCCGAACTGAGACAGCTAGAAGGAAAAAGACGGGGTGCGGCGGCAGCCGCCCCAAAAGAGCGATACAAGGCGCTGAGCACCGCGTTAAGTGCCCAGCGCGACAAACCGTTAAGACTTACGCGCAGGCAGATCAAACGCCCCGCGATCATACGCCTCGCAATACGCCTTCCAATCAGCCCCCACCTGCGCCTCGCATTGCGTCGCAAGATCGATCAACGGCAATTGCCAATCCTTGCGATTGCCGAACGCGATCAGCTCGTCCGCAATCGACGACTTCTGCCGGCCGCCGCTGCGCAGTTGCCCCCACGCGCTCAGTTCGGCCATGCTGTTGATCACTGCTTCGAGCCGCGGCAGCTTGCCGTCCCAATCGCTCAACGCCACACGGTCTTCTGATGGCTGCAGGCTACGCAGCACATACGAGCGCTGATTGAATTCGATTGCATGCAGGAACGCCTGCGAAACCGCCTGATTGCGCCGCTGAATTTCGACCACCCGCTGCGCCTCGTTCTGCCACTTCGGCTGCGGTGTACGGACATGCGGCGTCACCGAAGAAGGCAGCGCCTCTTTCAGATCGAGCAGATAGTTGCCGTCCGGCGAGCCTTTGCCTTCGACGAGAATCGCATAGCGGTCCACACCCAGGCTGCCGGTGCCGGCAATCCGCCGCGCCACGTCGATGACGCGATAGAAGTCCGGATCGGGTTGACCAGCGGCGAACTGATCCATGAACGCGGTGACTGCGGCGCGCGCCTTGTCACTGACCGCCAGCGCTTTTTTGCCGTCCACTTTGAGCACGCGGGTCTTGCCCTTGAGCGTGGTGCGCCGGTCGAGATACGCGGCGCGCGTGCGGCTCGCCAGTGCGTCGAACAGATCGCGCACCATGCCGGTCGACGTCTCCGCTTCGATCCAGCGCGATTTGCCATAGGCGAGCGCCGCGCTATAAGCATCGACCGCGGTATGGCAGAGCGCGAGTGCCTCCGCGCGGCTCAGTTTGAGATCGCTCGCACCGACCAGCACGCTCGTGAGAAGCCGCACCAGTTCGTAAAGACTCGGCGCGAGGCAGGCTTCGTCGAAATCGTTGTTGTCGAAATAGATGAGATGGTTGTCGCCCCGGTAGCTGCCGAAATTTTCCAAATGCATATCGCCGCAAATCCACACCGGCGGCGCATCGTCGAGCACCTTGTCGCGCGGCAGACCTGCGTAAAACAGATGACAGGTGCCACGCAGAAACACGAACGGCGAGCTGCGCATGAGCTTGTATTTCATCGCGAGCCGTTCAGGATCGCGGCCGGCGTTGAAGCTGGCGATGGTCTGTGCGATATCGGACACGTGTTTCTCCTTCATTCGGTTCAATGCTGATGCAATGCGGGTTCCATACAGGTTCAATGCGGGTTCAGTGCGAACGGATGGAATCCGCGAGCGCATGGATATTGAGCGGCTTCACGCGAATCACGCCGCCGCGCGGGCTGTCGATATCGGCGACCAGCATGAACGAGAGCGACACGATCAGCGGAACGATAAGTAACAATCCGGCTCCCGCTTTCAAACCGCGCGCGCCGTAGCCGACCAGCAGGTTGGCGCACATCCCGATCAGCACCATCAGCGCCCATGCCGCGAAGGGGATGCGATTCCACCACGCCGCCTGAGTGTAACCCTGCGTATTGAGCACGTCGTTCATTCCGGAAACAGCGAGCGCGGCCACCGGCGTGGGCTGCGCGGCAACGGCATTCTTCACCGCAGACCACATTGCGTTCTGCAGCCGCGATGTCTCGGCGTTGACCTCGGCGAGCTCGTCGGCGTCGCGCGTCGTGTAGAACAGCACGCGTTGATCCAGATAGGTTTTGAGCAAGCTGCGTACGGTCGCCGCATCGGCGGCGGGCAACAGATCGGCGCGGACGTATTCCGTGCCAATCGCATTCGCCTCTTCTTCCTCGTAGTTCTTGCGCTGATCGTAGCGGCCTACCGCCATCGAAAAAGTGAAACCGATGATCAGCGCGAGCAGCGTCAGCGTGGCGGCCTGAATCACGCTGAAGTCGTCGCGTGCATCCTCGTCGATCTTTCTGAAGCGCCGCAGCAGCGACGCGCCGATGCGCGCCGACAGCCACATCACAACAAAGCAGATGATGAAGACGAGTGCCGGATAGTCGAGGAGGTTTTGCATGGGCGAGCGTTGTTCTTATCAGGGTTTTGTTAGCGGGAACGTTTTGGACGGCGGTTAAACGTGCACAGCCACTGCATCATAAGAGAGACAGCGCGGGTCGGGAAGCATGCGGGTGAGCGGTGAACAGGCGCGCGGCCTGTGGCAGGCCGACCGTCAGGAGCCTGTCATCAGGTAGTAACGTCCGTCCGCACTGACGTTGAAGCCGAAACCGCATTCCGTCGGTGAGCCATGCGTCTGTACGTCGAGCGTCTCCGGTGCGGAGAGTTTGAACTCGATCAGGCATCTGTCCGCGCGTTTGTCCGCCGGTTTGTCATAAGGCGCGAGGTTGGTGATCCTGGCGGTGGCGTCGAGCGGCGCATCACCGCCGTCTTCGGTCATCGGCACGCGCGCCACGCCGTCGTAAAAGCGCACGTACGCCGACAGGCTGCCCATGTTCGCGCTCGGCTGACCGTCGGCGCCAACGGTCGGATACATAAAGTCGCCATCGATCCGGTAGACGCCGTGACGCCCTTTCACCGGCTTCACTTCGATACTGTTCCAGGCGCCGAAGAACATATAGCTGGCAAAGTGCGCACCGTTCGGCGGCACACCGGCCACCACCGCCTTGCCGTCAATCGCTTCGAGACGCTGACGCGCGGCCGCCACGGCGCGGCCGAGCAGCGCGTCGTTGGGATAGTCGTTGCCACGGCTCACCGCAGTTCGGTAGTACGCGCGCGCATCCGGCAACGCACCCAGCTTCACTTGCACGTCGCCCTGATGGACCAGCGCCATCGCCACGCGGGCCCGCGCTGAACTGGTTGCTTTCGGCGAGTTCTGCTCGTCCGCCTGCATGGCGGTGGCCTCGGCGAGCGCGGCCTCCATCGCGACCAGCGTTTGCGCTTCCTTGATGCGCCCGGCTTCCAGCGCGGCGACGCCCAATGCCGCGCATGACGCGTTCGTGCGGCACGGCACGTCTTTGCCCGCCAGCAGGTTGCGGCGATAGAGATCGGCACGCGAATCGGCAGCTTCCGTTTGCGCCGCGACGAGCGCGGGCATGAACGCCGCAATAGCAGTAGTGACGACAACGGCAGCAGCAGTGACGGCGGTTTTGACGTTCATAAGAAAGAGAGCACGGTGGCAATGACGCGTTTCGACGACGCGCTTCAAGTAGCCGTATGCGCCGCACGTTTGACGTGAGTTGCCACGGACGCTGGCCGTGATGCTGACAGAAAATCCGCGCTTGCGCGAACCCTTGCAGGCCGCCAAAGCGAGCGGCCGATCGTGCGATCCAGCCGCAACGCCCGGCACGCGGTGCTCCGTGACTTTCGAGCAGGCATCGAGGTTTGCATCAAACACATTCGACACGTCATGCGGCACGCATTAAACCGCTTGTCATGCACGAGCCGCGCTGTGATTTTGCACATCGGCAAGCGTTCGTTTGAAACGGTCCACGCATGCGAGCACGGCAAGACGAAAAGCGACGCGCCTCTACCCGATCGTCCGCACCTCGGCCTGCACCCCGAACTTCTTACGATACGCGCCTGGGCTCGTCAATGCGATACGCCGGAAGTGCCGTCGCAGCGATTCTTCGGAACCGAAGCCCGCCAGCGCCGCCACGCGCGCCATCGGCAACGGGGTCGGCGCTTCAAGCAGTTCCCGCGCGATCGCCACGCGTTCGCGCACCAGCCATTCGTAGGGCGCCATGCCGGTGGCGTCGTGAAACTGCCGCTGCAGCGTACGCGGACTCATCGCCGCCCGTTCGGCCAGCGAGCGCAAGGTGTGCGGCAACGCGGGATGGCGGCGCACCCAGTCCATCAGTTTCGCCAGACGCCCGCCTTCGCCTTGCGGCATCGGCCGCGGCACGAACTGCGCCTGACCGCCCTCGCGATGCGGTGGCACCACGAGCCGCTGCGCGACCCGGTTGGCTATCGCGCTGCCGTGATCGCGCCGCACCAGATGCAGCAGCATGTCCAGCCCTGCCGCCGATCCCGCCGAGGTGATGATCTGTCCTTCGTCCACATAGAGCGCATCCG
This sequence comes from Paraburkholderia solitsugae, assembly GCF_013177695.1. Classification (GTDB taxonomy): domain Bacteria; phylum Pseudomonadota; class Gammaproteobacteria; order Burkholderiales; family Burkholderiaceae; genus Paraburkholderia; species Paraburkholderia solitsugae. The sequence continues at coordinate 74,799 of NZ_WOEY01000053.1, forward strand.
GCTGCACGCGCAATTGCGGATAACGCTGCTGCAATGTGTCGGCGTAGCGCCAATGCGTCGTGACGCTCTTGCCGTCGAGCACCCCCGCGGCGGCCAACACGAAAACGCCGGAGCAGATCGAACAGAGGCGCGTGCCGCGCTGGTAGGCGGCGCGAATCTTTTTCAGCAGCGGCTCGGGCGGCAATTCGCCGGCATCGCGCCAGCCAGGGATGACGATCGTGTCAGCCCGATCCAGCAGCCTGAGCGTATACGGCGCGGCGACGGTGATGCCGCCGGCTGCGCGAATCGGACCGGGTTCGCTCGCGCATACGGCGAAGCGATACCAGTCCACGCCGAGCTCGGGACGTTCGAGCGCGAACAGCTCGGTCACGCAGCCGAATTCGAACGTACAGAGCCGGTCGTAAGCCAGTGCAACGACAAGATGATTGTGCATGGCGTGATGTTACCGGAGATTGACGATTACGCCACTTACCCGACGCGTGCCGCGTCGCGACAATGACGGCTATAGCTGTCCCTGCACAATAGAAGAGAGAAAAAATGCAAAAGACTGGGAAACAATCTGCTGGCGGCTAACAATAAACTCAAAAAAATGAAATGAAAATGTATGCTTTGGCACCAACCCCGGATTGTCCTCCACTCAATCTCAGGTTTGCCATCGGATGTCTTTGCCGACATTTGCCAAGTCTCTACACTGTTCTTCTCCCTCCCCAGTTCGAGCCGCGTGACACTATGATGCCCACCTGCCGCTCAAAAGTCGACTAGACAGAGACACGGCCTTTGCTACTAGCAAGTTGCTTAAACGCAGATACACGATACCGCGTCACGACATGCTATTCGGAAGGTTCAAACCTGCTCGCCTCGCGAATCGTTTAGGAATCGCTACTCGTTGCCAACAGCTAGCTGGAAACCCTCGTCGATCCAACCCGTGATGCCGCCAATCATTACCTTGACCTGGCGGCCAAGCTGGGCAAGTTTCATTGCGGCGCGCGTTGCGCCGTTGCAGTGAGGACCCGCGCAGTAAGTGACGAAGAGCGTACCAGGCGGATACTCAGCGAGCTTAGACGCCACAATCTTGCCGTGCGGGAGGTTCACGGCCCTAGGCAAATGGCCGCGCGCGTAAAGTGCGGAGCTACGCACGTCGAGCAGTACAAAATCGAGGGGAATCGCGCCGTCGCTTGCAAGTGCAGCGTGTACGTCAGCGCAATCGGTTTCGAACGAAAGCAAAGTACCGAAGTGAGCGAGCGCTGCAGCACTGTCTGCAGACGGAACGGCTGAAACGGCGGACATATCAAGCTCCTCGTGCGTGTATCAATGACACATTTTCCCGTTCTACACACACAACTGGCTAGCGGCGCAATTGACAAATTCCGGCAACATCACGCCACGCCGATCGCCCTCGCGCTCTACCGTGTCGTTGGACACGCCAACCACAACTGACCTCGAGTGTTAAGCGTTGTTCGCCTGCTTGTCGTCTTGACCAATGACGATTCTCCACTGGCGTCCAGTTTCCCCAAGTAGGTCCGATCTTTGCCGTTCCTTTACCGGCGATGCGTCCCCACCTGTTGCAGTGCTGTACAAACGTCGCAAGGTCGGCCTTATGGAAAGCTTCACATAAGGCCGAACACGACACCGTCTTCGAGCTCGCCGAGCGGCATCAAATCTCGGGACATGACCTCTTTAAGCTCGCCGCAAAGGTGATGGGCCACTTACGGAACCTTACGGAGCCACAGGGTCTGCGGGCCTACGCAGCCGGTCTTTGACCTGCCCTGTTGGCAGCATTGCCAACGTGCGGAACTTCACCGATTTCGTGTTCGATATAACCGAAATAGACGGCATATCGAACAGCAAATCCGAGCATCGTTACTTCGCGAAAGTCTAAACGGGGGAGTCTCGATGTGAGTGTCCCCCTGATTTCACTGCGAGCCGCCTCGTCCGCCTTCCCCTATTTCTGGCTGGTAAGATGCGCCGAGGTACCTTGCGCAGGAGCGAACACGATGGATCTCGATGCGGCAAGTAGAAACCGCGGCGTCGCCGTACTCTTGACGCTGTCCGGAGGCTTTCTCGACGCGTATACGTACGTTGGCCACGGCGGTGTATTCGCGAACACGATGACGGGAAACGTGGCACTCCTCGGCATCCAGATAGCAGCTGGTGACTGGACCCAGGCGCGGCTGCACATTCCCCCGCTTGTCGCCTTTGTATTCGCGGTATTTATGGTTCACCTGCTGCGCCTCGACGCCGTCGCGAACTCGCTTCCGCGCCCCGCACTTGTCTGCCTTTTGCTTGAAATTCTTTTTCTGGCTGTAGCGGCTAGCGGTGTGTGTGGACGCTCAGAGTTTTGGCTAATCCCGGGTATCACATTCGTCGCTACGCTGCAGACCTTGTCCTTCACGCACATCGAGAATCTCACGTACACGTCTGTGATGACAACCGGAAACCTTCGCCGCGCAGCGAAGAAATTGCTCGAAGGACTGATCCCAAGATACGACAAGTCGGCTCTTCACGACGCGTCGCTGCTTGGAGCGGCAGGATTCAGCTTCTTCGCCGGTGCTGTGTTCGGGGGGCTCGCAACCAGACTGATGCACGATGTGGCGTTATGGTTCGCAGTAGGGCTCCTCTTGGGCGCCCTACTGCGGATGGGGCAACTGGTACGCAGCAGCGCCAGCGCCTGACACTACCCGCGCTCAGCAAGCATAGTCGCCGCAGCCATAGCGATCGAAGTCTCCGTGGACTCGCGGTGTTATATGTCCGACTAACCGTTGCAAGACATCTTTGGCCGAAGAGCGCTGGCCTCTAAGACACGTTCTAAACAAGCCATTCGACTCGAGACAATCTCCGATCAGGGCATACCTGACACCCTCCTAGGTTTGACGCTAGCAGTTGCCGGGTCGCACGTCTTCTAGATTTAATTTGGATTTCTACACATTGTTCATTCGGTGTGCGGTGTCATGGCCAGATTGGCGACCTGATCGCTCTCCTGCTGGAAGACGGGTCTCATCCTGGCCAGCGCCCCAATGTTGGCATCGGCCTTTACATCTCCTGGCACAGGCTCTGTTAGCGGAATTGGCGCACCCAGTAGAAAAATTAGCGAATCTCAACAGCTTCGTTGCGAAGCGCCATATACAAAGGCAGCGCGGGAGACGGTCTTGTCCGGCTGGCCCCCTCTGCAGGGTGCCGCCGCGACTATTTCCCGGACCGAGGGGACGATTAGCACAGCCAGGTTGTGGCCAGCTCCACGACTTCATTGCCCTTCGCATTGAGCACGGCCCGCAGCATATACAGGCTGAAGCCCCTCGCATGCGCCCACTCGATCTTGGGCGGCAAGGCAATTTCGTGCTTTGCAACCACAACGTCGACCAGCACCGGCCATGGCCGCGAAAGTGCATGCGCGAGTGCGCCTTCCAGCTCTTCCGAGTCCTCCACGCGTATCGCCTCGATGCCCGCGCCACGCGCGATCGCGGCGTAGTCGGTCGAAGCGAGCTGCGTATCGTCGTCGAGATAGCCGCCGGCCTTCATTTCCATCGACACGAAGCCAAGCGAGCTGTTGTTGAACACGACGACCGTCAACGGAAACGCCTCCTGGCGTGCCGTGAGCAGATCGCCCATCAGCATCGAAAGGCCGCCATCGCCGCAAAGGGCTACCACCTGACGATCCCGTGCAGCCGCCTGGGCGCCCAGCGCCTGCGGCAAGGCATTCGCCATCGAACCATGGTTGAAGGACCCCAGCAGCCTGCGCTTGCCGTTCATGCGCAGATAGCGCGCGGCCCACAGGGTCGGCGTGCCGACGTCGACGCTAAAGACCGCATCCTCTTCCGCCAGATCGCTTACGAGCTTCGTGAGATATTGCGGGTGGATCGGGCTGCCCGGCGGCGACGGCCTCGCGAATGCATCGAGACCGGCCCGCGCTTCGGCATAGTGCTTGCGCGCCGCTTCGAGGAAGCGCCGGTCTGGCTTGCGCTCGAGGCGGCCCTGGAGCGCGGCCACCGTGGCCTTGACGTCACCCACGAGCCCCAGCTCGAGGGGCACGCGGCGGCCGAGCGCGGCGCCGTTGCGGTCGATCTGGACAACCTTCGCTTCGGAGGGATAGAAGTTCCGGTACGGGAAGTCAGTGCCAAGCATCACGAGCGTATCGCACGCCTTCATCGCGTGATAGCCGGAACTGAAGCCGATCAACCCGGTCATGCCCACATCGAACGGATTGTCCCACTCCACATGTTCCTTGCCGCGCAAGGCGTGAACGATCGGCGCGCCCAGGGCGTCGGCCAGTGCCACCACTTCGTCGTGCGCGCCCTCGCAGCCGCTGCCGCACAGCAGCGTGACAGCCTCGGAGCGATTGAGCAGTTGCGCCAGCCTGTCGAGCTGACCCGCTTCGGGAATCGTTACCGAAGCGTCCAACGAGAGCACGCCGGGCTTGTCGTCAGGCGCGCTTTCGAGCGCAACGTCGCCCGGGAGCACGATGACCGCCACGCCGCGCGATTCCAGCGCCGTGCGGATGGCACGGTCTAGCACGCGCGGAAACTGCTGCGGATTGGTCACCAGTTCGACGAAGTGACTGCATTCGCGAAAGAGTTCCTGTGGATGCGTCTCCTGAAAGTAGCCAAGCCCGATTTCGGAGGTAGGAATATGCGCGGCGATGGCCAGCACGGGCACGTGGTTGCGCTGGCAATCGAACAGCCCGTTGATGAGGTGCAGATTGCCCGGTCCGCAGCTTCCCGCACACACGGCGAGCTTCCCGGTCAGCGCCGCCTCGGCGCCCGCGGCAAAGGCTGCCGACTCTTCGTGGCGCGTATGGGCCCACTCGATCTTGCCGAGCCTCCGCAAGCTGTCCGATAGTCCGTTGAGGCTGTCGCCCGTCACACCCCAGATACGCTCGACACCCGCGGCAGCAAGCGCGTTCGTGAGGTAATCGGCAATGGTTTGTCCTGTCATGATCGTGCTCCTGTGATTAGATCAGATGAAGGGCTTTGGCCTCGTCCGCGAGCGTCGCGCGGAAATCGGGGTGCGCGAGCCCGATCAGCGCCCGTGCCCGCTCCGTCGACGACAACCCCTTGAGATTCGCGACGCCGTACTCGGTCACGACGATGTGCGTGTCCGTGCGCGGCGTGGTCACCGGCCCCGAGAGCTTCGGCACGATCTTCGAAAGCGCGCCGCCCTTCGCCGTGGAATGGAACGCGATGATCGACTTGCCGCCTGCCGACCCGTAGGCACCGCGAACGAAGTCGAGCTGGCCGCCTGTCGCGCTGTACTGATGCCCGTTCACATGCTCGGAATTGCAGGCGCCGGTCAGGTCCATCTCCACAGTCGAATTCACCGAGATCATCTTCGGGTTCTGCGAGATGACCGCCGGATTGTTCACGTAGTCCACCGGGTAGCTCTCGATGGAGGGGTTGTCGTTCATGAAGTCGTACATCGCCTGATCGCCCATGGCGAAGGTAAAGACCGACTTGCCGCGATTCACGGCCTTGTTGCGGTTCGTCACCACGCCGCGCCGGATCAGGTCCACGAGCCCAGGCGTCAGCAGTTCGGTATGCACGCCCAGGTCGCGGTGGCCATACAGCGCGCCGCACACGGCATTGGGCAGCGCGCCAATACCCATCTGCAGGCAGGCGCCGTCGGGAATGAGGTTTGAGATCAGATCCGCGACCACATGATCCTTTTCGCTCGCCGGCTTCGGCAGCAGTTGCGGCAGCGGATGATCCGATTCGACAATGGCGTCGACCTCGGAAATGTGCAGCAGCGAATCGCCGAACACGCGCGGCATGTTCGGATTGACCTCGACCACAAGCCGGCGAGCGGAGCGCGCAACGGCGCTCGTGTAATCGTTGTTGGTACCGAACGTGAAATAGCCGTTGCTATCCATGGGCGACACCATCACCAGCATCGTATCGACCGGTATATGGTCGCTGAAAAGACGCGGCGACTGGCTGAAGGTGTTCGGCACGAAGAATACGACCTTGCGGTCGCCGTCTTCGGCGCCCTGGCGGATCAGCTTGCGCTCAGGCTCGCCGAGGAACATGCAGTGCGGCTGGATGCGCCCCATCAGTTCGTATTGCAGCAGCGTCTTGCTGAGAAACGATTCGGCGTGGAAGTAATAGACCTTCAGCGCATCGACATCGCCCGCGCTCGCTCGCGCCGCCAGCGCAGCCAGCAGCGAAGGCGGCTGGGACATCGCCATGCCCAGCGCCACAGTCGAACCGCTTGCAATCGACGATACTGCTTCCTCAGGTGTACGAAATTTTGAGGAATAGACGGATTCGTTATTCATAGCCATGCTCCTTAGTAGTTGGCTTCCGCTTCCGGCGAATGTCCGCGCCGGTAGATCAGCATCGTGCGCTCGAACGACATCACCAGCTTCCCGTCCTGATTGATGCCGCGCGTGAGAACCGTCACGATGCCTTGCGTGGGACGGCTTTTCGATTCGCGCTTTTCCAGCACCGTCGATTCCGCATAAAGCGTGTCGCCCGCAAAGACCGGATGCGTCGCGCGCACGTTGTTCCAGCCGAGATTGGCCACCACCTTGGCGCTCACGGTGCGAACGCTCATGCCCGTCAGCAGCGCGAGCGTGAAGGTGCTGTCCACCAGCATCTTCTTCCACTCGGTGTGACTCGCGTAGGCCTGATCGAAGTGCACTTGCTGCGTGTTCATGGTGAGCAGGGTCATCCAGATGTTGTCGACGTCCGTGATCGTCCGGCCCGGGCGATGCTCGTAGGTGTTTCCGATCTCGAAGTCTTCGTAGTAAAGGCCGGAGACCTCGCGAAAGCGGTTCTCCGCGATCTTGCGGTAGGCAGCGATGGATTCGCTCATGACATACTCCTGGTTGAAATTGAAAAAAAGCGCTTAGGCACGCGACAGAACGCGCAGCGCCTCACGGGCGATCGCCTCGTCGACCATACGGCCGTCGACCACCGCCGCACCTTCTCGTGCGGCCTCGATCACGCGGTGCGCCCAGTCGATCTTTGCGGCGTCCGGTGTCATGGCCGCGTTGATGGGCCCGATGTGGGAAGGATGGATGGCCGCCTTGCCGTCGAACCCGTTCGCGGCGGCAAACCCGATTTCGTGCTCGAGTGCGGCGCTATTGCCGATCTCGAAGCATGGCGCGTCGATGGCGCGTATGCCGCTCGCCACGCAGGCGGCCGAAATCTGCACGCGTGCGACGGAAAGTGCGAACGACGCAGGCTGCACGCCAACGTCCCCGGCATAGTCCCCCGCGCCGAACATGACCGCCGCGACACGCGAGGCGGTGGCAAGCAGCTCCGGCAACACCACGACGCCCTGGCGCGATTCCACCAGCGGTACCACGCGTGCGTCGCTCGCGACTTCGCGCAGCAGCGCTTCGACCTGCAGGACCGTTTGCGCGGCCTCCACCTTGGGGATCACAATGAAAGCCGGTTGAAATTTCGCGTCGAGCAACGCGGCCAGGTCATCCAGACCGTTGCGCGAGTTCGGCGTATTGATGCGCACCGCGAGCGCGGCGGTAGAACTGAACGGCTGGCTGAGCAGGTTGCCCAGCTGGCGGCGGGCGATGGTCTTTTCTTCGGGACGCACGGCGTCCTCCAGATCCACGATCAGCACATCGGCCCCCGCCGGGCCGGCTTTGGCGAAACGCTCGGGGCGCGTCGCAGGAGTGAACAGCCAGGACCGGGTTTTCGTCTCGACGTCGCGAGCATTCATTGCTTCACCTCCAGAAGTTCGATTGCCAACGGGGTTCATTCTCTGTCCCCATCGGCTCCTGAACAATCGCTGATTGGCGAAGCCAGACTCAACCCGAACCGAAACCGGCGCTTCTTGTGCTTTTTTATCAGCCGGTGGCGGCGCCAAGGCGCACGAGATGTTCGACGAGCCGCCGGGTGGAGGAAGGCAGCCGCTCGAGGTCGTTTACGCAGATCAGGATCTTGCGCACGGCCCACGCGTCGGTGATGCGCAGCAGACGCACCCGCATCGAGCGTCGAAACCGCCGCGCCGCCGACTCAGGGAGTATCGCGACGCCCACACCGTTTTCGACCAGGCGGCAAATCGACGCGAAGTTGCCAAGCTGGATGCGGTGCCGCAAGGTGCGATGCAGCCGCTTCGCCTGACTTTCGAGGAACACCTGAATCGACGAGCCGCGTTCGTGACCAACGAAATCGGCTTCGATAAGATCGGCAAAGGCGATCTCCCGCTGCAGCGCGAAACGTTCGTCGACTGCGGGCACAACCGCGCACAGGCGGTCGGTGGCAAAGGGAAACGTCGTGAGCGCCACGCCCTCGGGCGGCGAAGCGATGATGCCGATATCGGCCACTCCTTCCGCAATGGCCGCGATGATCTCATCGCTCGGACGCTGCTCGATTTCGATGTTGATGTTGGGGTTGTCGTAGAGAAAGCGGCTAAGCGGGCCAGGCAGCGTCTCGACAAGTGCATTCGTGTTCGAGAGGATGCGGATGGTCCCCCGCATCCCTTGGGAGAACTGTGCGAGGTCGTCCGTCATGCGTTGTAGCGCGCCGAGGGTGGCCCGCGCGTGGCGCAGGAAGGTCTGCCCCGCCTCCGTGACGCGTATGCCGTGAGGCCGACGCTCCAGCAGCGGCACACCTACCGCCTCCTCCATCTGCCGGATACGCGCACTGACCGCCGCGAGCGAGAGGTTGACGCGGGTTGCGCCGTGCGTAAGGCTGCCAGCTTCGGCGACGGCAACGAAGGTTTGAAGGTCGACAAGGCCAAAATGCATGGGATAACACACCGGGAAGTGAGTCTGGACTCGAATGGACGGGCCACGAGGCTCGCCTGCGAGAAGCATACCTGGCTTTACGAACGCATGTCCATTGTGTGCCGCGTGCCTCGACGCGACACGCAGATAGCCTTTCCCTCCCTTCACCCATTCTTCTTTTTTGTTCAATTGACCGTAGCTTACAAGCGGCCCGGCACTGCGCCGCCTGGAGGGCACCGGTGCACGCGAAGTTGATCCACACGAGCTGCACGTTGGTGATCTCCAAGTGCTGGAACGTCGTCTCGCGCTAAGTCTTGTGGTGCGCAGCGCCCTCAGGCGGCAACGCCTCCGTGTCCGTCAGCACTTCGCGCAAGCGGTCCCGAAACGGATTCAATACCGCAGTGTTGCGCAATACGCATACGCACAGGTCGCGGCGAGCCCAGGGTTCCGCGAGCTTGAGCACCACGACGTTGCTGCCTGAGTCGCTCTCGATGGCCGAGCGCGCGACGATGCCAATTCCGGCACCAGATGCAACTAGTTTCACGATCGCACCATAGCTCGACACCTGCACGCGCACGTCCAGGCGCCATCATGTCGACTGCGAGATAACGGTGGTCCGACGTAAAGAGGCCGTAGTAGTTGGTGTGCATGCGCTCGCGTTCGACCCGTATGCGTACGACCGCGCTTAAGTCGCTGTCCGCCACGGAGTCGAAGTAGACCAATTGCCAGTACATGATGGCGTCCGTCTCGCGCTCCATGTTGCCTGTGACGGCCCAGCCGATAAGCCCGAGCAACACCATGACCGACAGCGAAAAGATAGCCGCATGGAGAAGCAGCAGCCGGACGGACGTCGAGTGCCAGTGTCGAGCAAACGCGAGGGTTTGCGTGAGCGAAGTGGCCTTTCTCAATTCACGCTCAGGACGTAGCCGACACCGCGAAAAGTCTTGATCAGCGGCGTCGCGTCGTGCGGATCGATCTTTTTGCGCAGATGTCCGATATGAACATCGATGAGCTTCGAACCCGGATCGAAGTGGTAACCCCGATCTGCCTCGAACAACATTGTGCGGGTGATCGTCCTGCCCGCATGCCGCATCATGAACTCCAGCACGCGGTACTCTGTTTGCGACAGCGCAATTTCCTCGTTGCCACGCCTCACCTTGCGGGCGATGAGGTCGAGCTCGAGAGCGCCAACGCGCAGCGTCGTCTCTGTTTGAGCTACCGACGCCTGCTGGCGACGCAGCAGCACCTCCGGACGAGCCGCCATCTCGGCGAGGTTGAACGGCTTCGTCAGGTAATCGTCCCCGCCCGCACGCAAGCCGCGAATGCGTTCATCAACGTCGCCTGGCGCGCTGACCATCAGCGCAGGTGTGTGCACGCCCACGCTGCGAATGGCAGTCACAATGCTCAAGCCGTCCACGCCGGGCAACATGCGGTCGAGCGTGATGATGTCGTACTCATCGCTCATTGCCCGCGCAATTCCTTCGCGTCCGTTGTCGACCCAATCGACGCTGAAACCGCCTTTCCGCAACTCCACTGCGATATCGTTAGCGGTAGTTTCATCGTCTTCGATCGTAAGCACTCTTGACATGCCGCTCTTCCTCAGCCAGCGAAATTCGCCGATACAAATGTCTAAAACACCGAATCTGCCCGCACGCTCGTGCGCCCTTAATCAGAGGCGACTGCGCAGTCCCGCTCAGTCCTGCCGGGGTCTTGGGGAGTCACACGTGGAGTGGCACGTGTCTTTCATGTGCGCCGCAATGGCGGATGCCGTGAGCGCACAAAGCAGCCCAATGGCGCTGCCGACAGCCACGTTCAGCAGGCGTTCGCCTCCAAAAATCCACGGCTTTCCCGCCAATACAAAAGCTATTGCCGCACAGGCGCACCGGACGCCGAATGCGAGCGTGTACGGACGAATGCAGATGAGCGTCAGCATTGCGGCGAACACAACGAGCACACGCATAAATAACGCATGAGGGATCATCAACCCGACGACCACTCCGAAGGAAACGCCGACAACGGCCCCGGTGAGCCGGCTGCGAAACTTCTGCCGGGCGCTTGCTGCATTTCCGGTAACGACGCTGGCGGCCGACCAGATCATCCACTGACCATGATCGACGTGCCGCCATTCGACAAGTGCGGCAGCGCAAGCGACCGCGAGCGCGACGGTGATCACCAACTCGATATATGCGTTGCGCTTGCTGTTTGGGGAGAGGCGAGTCCACTTTGCGAAATGCGCAAGAGTCGGCTGGCCGGTTTCACGCGAGCGGAAGTGCTCGACTGACGCAACGAGCAGGATCGGCAACGCCGCTATCAACAGGAACGGCAGGACCTCAACGCTGCGGGTGATAAGCGCCTGCCGCGTGACCGCTTCCCCACTTTCGCAAGCAAGATACAGCGAAGGAATGAACGTGAAGTTGCCGAGCGAGCGCAAGGCACTGCCGCCCGCGGTCACCAGCACGGATCCCATGCCCAGCAGGACGGTGGCTACGACAAAGAGCAGCGGGTGCGCGAGCGACGCCATCAGGATCAGGAAGCCCGCGCTGATCGCCAAAGCGTGCGCGAAGACGCCGAGCGGCGCAAGCTGCGAGTGGTCGAGCGCGATGAGCATCGCGACCGGCACGATTGCCGCGGTAAGCCACTCGGATTTGCCTGATATGACTGCAAGCAGGAGCAGCGGGACGAGCGCAAACATGGCGCGACCCAACGCCCGCCTGTCGAACACGGTTTCGACGCGGCGCAAGAGCGACGAAGCTCCGGTGTGACGTTCGCTGCTCATCGCCTCTCTCCGGCCACGCTGTGCTTGTCCATCGGGCGTCATCAGCCGGCGAGCGCCTCGAGTACGTCGGCGGATCGCCGCACGAGACCGAGCCTTGGGAAGATGTAATTCAGCGACGCATGATGATGCTCGGGCGCGCCGCAGCTCATTGCGTCCTCGACGAGCACCAGCGAGTACCCGTGCTCGTGCGCGGTGCGAGCCGTCGACTCGACGCCGATGTTCGTCGAAATCCCGCCGAGCACAATGGTTTCGATGCCGCGACGCCGCAATTGCAGGTCGAGCTCGGTGCCGTAGAAAGCGCTCCATTGGCGTTTCGTGATCTTGATGTCGCGCTCCTCCACCGCCAGTTCGGTGGGAAAGTCCCACCAGTTCGAGGGCAGTCCGCCGGGGGGAAGCGCGACGGGCTGATCGACGGGCTGCTTCAGTGCATCGCCGAAGTCGGCGCTCCAGCCCACCCGGACCAGGACGACCGGCGCGTTCACTTCCCGGAAGCGCTTTGCGAGCGTTGCCGAGGTAGCCAGCACGGCTGCGGCTGGGCGGGGCGCTTTCCCGAATCCGAGAATGCCCTCCTGAAGATCGATCAGAACGAGAGCGGTAGTCTTGGGGTCAAGTTTTTGCAACATGATGGTCTTCCGTTGAAAGCGGCGAGCCGCTGGTGTATTGTGAGGGGGTGCTCACAAACAGTATATGAGAATGGCCTCACAAAAGTCAACGCCGAATACGGGCGAAGCGAAGGCGCCGCGCCGCGCCCGCGGACATGCGCGGGTGGCGTCGTTACTGGAAGCCGCAAGTGCGGAATTTGCCGAAAAAGGGTACGAAGCAACGACGATGACAGCGATCGCCGCGCGCGCGGGAGCGTCGATCGGTTCGCTTTATCAGTTCTTTCCGACGAAAGACCAGGTCGCAGGTACGCTGATCGAGCAATACGTGACCGAGCTTGAAGCAGCGTTAGTCCGGCTGAGCGAGGAGGTGCCGCTGCTTGATGTATCGGTCGTTGCGAGCCGGCTGACGACGTTTTTCGTGGCGTTTCGCACGACGCACCCCGCTTTCGTGGTGCTGGTCGACGCGCAAGATGTCGCACTGCCCGGCGCCACCGGAGTGCGCGAAAGATTGCGCAAAGGAATCGCATCCGTGCTGGCCGCCCTCGCGCCGCGACTGTCCGTGGACGAAGCTTTGTTCCGGGCCGTGGTCGTGCAGCATCTTATGAAGGCAGCCGTCACGCTGAGCCACGATGCCAGCGTGGTTGACCGTCACGCGGCGATCCTGGAGTTCCAGCGCGTGGTAGAGCGCTACCTTGAGGACGTGATGGAAGCCGGGCGTGGTGGACGAACCGGCGCAGCGAAACGAGGGGTTTTGTCGCGATAACGATTCCAGCGCGAGCGAAACCCGATATGGATAGGAATGCTTATGCAGCCAAGGAATAGGACTGCTCGGCGGGAGTCTGTCGGGCGCAGTTGTTTTTCATCTGCCCCTTGGCGATCATGTGCATCACCTCGATTCCGCCAAGCAGGATGCGGGCGCAACGAAAATTCTTGAGCCCGAGCATGGGTCTGATACGCCGCTTGATCGCGCGGTGGTCCTGCTCAATGATATTGTTCAAGTACTTCGTCTGGCGTATCTTGATGGGTGTATCTCGCTCGGCGTTGATGGCTTCCAGCGCCGCCAGATTGGCGCCACTTTTGTCGATAGTCACTGTCTCGGGTTCGCCATTCTGGGCGATCGATTCTTCGAAATACCGACGCGCCGCGGTCTTGTCCCGATGGGCCCGTAACAGAAAATCGATGGTGTTACCGGCCTTGTCGACGGCGCGGTACAGGTATTTCCATTGGCCCTTGACCTTAATATAGGTCTCGTCGACACGCCAGCTCTTGCCAACGGGGCGCTTGCGGCCGCGAAACGCTTTCTCCAGCACCGGCAACAGCTTGATGGCCCAGCGATGCACGGTTGAATGATCGACCGCGATGCCTCGTTCAGCCATTGTCTCTTGCGACACAACCCTGCAACGGCGCCGCACGCGGCGCACTGCGTCTCGCGCAATTGGGACGGCCCGTCAAATTGATGGTGGGCGGCGTCACGGGCTGGCTGGATGAAGGGTTCACCCTGGCATAAGCCACAGCCAATCGCGCGATGCTCGACCCCCATGGCTAACATATTGAAAATCAACTCAATAAACGCCACCAACTGTCGATAACAAGTTCAGCCGCTTCCCTTTTGCGGTTGGACTTAACATGCAGAGCTCATACAATTTTTGGCTGGTCGCAATCTCGTTCGCCGTCGCGGTGCTGGCGTCCTACACCGCGCTCGATTTGACCGGCCGCATCTTCCTGCTGGCTTCGGCACGTCTGCGGCACGCGTGGCGCCTGGGCGGCGCCACGGCGCTCGGTGTCGGGATCTGGTCGATGCACTTCGTCGCGATGCTCGCCTTCTCGTTGTCGATTCCGCTCGGCTACGACTTCGCGACGACCGCGTACTCGCTCGGACTCGGGATCGGCGCGTCGTATCTGGCGCTGGTCGCGACAACCCATGCACGACTCACGCCGGCCCGGCTGGTGGCCGGCGGCGTGCTGATGGGCCTCGGCATCGCCGGCATGCACTACACCGGCATGGCAGCGATGCAAATGGACCCGGCCATCCACTATCAGCCGGCCTGGTTCGCCGGCTCGCTCACGATCGCAATTGGCGCGTCGACCGCCGCGCTGTGGATGGCGCGTGCACTCAGCAACGACGATGAACGCCACGTGGTGCGCAAGCGTTTCGGCGCGGCGCTGGTAATGGGCGTCGCGATCAGCGGCATGCATTACGCCGGCATGGCGGCCGCCGAGTTTCCGCTGGGCGCCGTGTGCGGCGCGGCCAAAGGCGTGAACGCCGAGTGGCTCGCCACCTCGGTGATCCTGTTTACGTTTGCCATTCTGATCGTCACGCTGTTGCTGTCGCGGTTCGATGCGCGCACCAGCTTTCTGACCGGCGCGGTGTCGAACCTGAACGGTCAGATCGTGCGGCTCGCCACACTCGACACGCTGACGGGCCTGCCCAACCGCAGCACGCTGACCGAACGCATCGAACGCGCGATCCATAACGCGCGCCGGCAACGCTCACTGTTCGCCATCCTGTTCATGGATCTCGACGGCTTCAAGACCATCAACGATTCGCTCGGCCACTCGGTCGGCGACGAGGTGCTGACCGCGTTCGCCCAGCGCCTTCTGCTGTGCGTGCGTGCGAGCGACACCGTCGCGCGTCTCGGCGGCGACGAATTCGTCGTGCTGTCCGAGAACCTGGCTTCACGCGAAAACGCCGGCGCGATGGCCGAGAACGTACTCGAGCGGATGCGTCAGGGCGTATGGACCGATTCGCAACCGCTGCAGGTGATGCCGAGCATCGGCATCGCGCTCTACCCCTACGACGGCGATACCGTCGACACGCTGTTGAAACATGCCGATGCGGCCATGTATGAAGCCAAGCGCGCGGGCCGCAGCACCTATCGCTTCTTCGAACAAAGCATGAATGAAGCCGCGACGCGCACGCTGCACATTCAAAGTGCGCTGCACGAAGCACTCACCGCCGGCCATTTCTCACTGCACTTCCAACCCAAGTTCCGCGGCCGCGGCGACTCGCTGGCGGGTGCCGAAGCGCTGATCCGTTTGAATCATCCGCTGCTCGGCTCGCTGGCGCCGCTCGAGTTCATTCCGATTGCCGAACGCTCAGGCCAGATTGTAGAGATCGGCTACTGGGTCCTGCGCGAAACATGCCGGCAGATTCGCCGCTGGATCGAGCAAGGCCTGCCGTCGATGAAAGTGGCGATCAATCTGTCGCCGCGCCAATTGTCGCAACCGAACCTTGTCACGGCGATGCTCAAGATCGTGACCGACGAAGGCGTGCAATGCGAGCAGATCATGTTCGAAATCACCGAGGCCGTCGCGATGCAGGACGCCCCGCGAACCATCGAAATGATTCGCGCCTTCCACGCCAGTGGTTTTGAAATCGCCATCGACGATTTCGGCACCGGCTATTCCAGCCTCGCCTACCTGCAACGCTTTCGCGTCAAGCAGTTGAAGATCGACCGCTTCTTCACCAACGGGCTCGACGAGCACGGACCGGAAGGCAGCGCGATCGTTGCCGCGATCATCGCGCTCGCGCACTCGCTGGACATGGACGTGGTGGCGGAAGGCGTCGAAACCGAGTCGCAACGCGATATGCTCAAGTCGATGATGTGCGACGAGATGCAAGGCTTCCTGCTAGGCCAGCCGCTCACCGCCGACGGCTTCGGCGCGATGCTCCGCGGAAGAATGGTGGCCGCATGAGCATCAGGATCTGTTTGAAACGCGTGTTTCTATGCGGCTCAGTGCGTCCATTGATGGCCCGCCCCGCTGCGTGGCCTCGTTTTACCGATAAGCAGGAACAGGCAGATTGGCTGCTGGAGACTTCATGAAGATTGATGTAGCAACGTTCCAAACGGTGTGGCTGATCACGTTTCTGTGCAGCGCCCTGATCACGACAGCACTCTCGCGCATGTTTGCGCAGGTCGCCGCCTTCCGTTTCTGGGCCGTCGGCTTTTACCTGCTTGCAACCGCCACGGCATGCTTCACGTTGCATAAGATCTGGCCCAACGATCTGCTGCTGGTGGCCACCGCGACCCTGGCGTTGCAAAGCCGCATTCTGATCTGGTCGGGTACGCGCGATCTGTTCGGTGCATCGGCGCGCTGGCGCGCCGGCCTCGTCGTCACTGCCGTGTTCTGCCTGCTGTATGGGAGCGCGCTGGCATGGCATGCTCCACTGGCGGTGCGGGCCGGCTTGCTGGCGCTGTTTTTCGCGCCGTGCCGCGCGGCGACGCTCTATGAAGTGTACCGCCGGCGCAGTCCGCAACTCGGACCGGCACGGATGCTGGTAGCGGTGGGGAGTGGTATCGCGACGCTCAACGCCATCGTGCCGCTCGTGCTCGTGCTGCTCGACCGCGCCAACACGACACTGCTGTACGGCAATCCTCGCACTACCTCGGTGGTTTATGCAGTGGTGTTTGCTGGTGATCTGCTGCTGACCATCGGCCTGATCGTGCTGGCCTTGCACCATCTGATCGTCGAACGCGACATGCTCGCCACGCTCGACCGCGGCGCGCTGGAGCGTCTCGCCGAAGCACGGGAAATGCGCGCACTGAGCGAATCGCGGCCGCCGCGCAGCGATGCGCTCGGCCACGACGCGGCCGCACGATGCCAGTCGCTGCCGGGGGCCGGTTTGACGCAGAACGCGGCCGGTTAACCGGCCTTGCGCGCCTCGTGTGCGGGATCGGCCACCGACACGAGAATCGGCGTCGCCGCCTGAGCGGTGTCACGCTTGGTGAGCTTGCCGTCTACCGAGGCGCCGCAATCCATCCGCAATTGCTGGTAGTAGATGTTGCCGGTCACGTGCGCGTTGCTCTGCAACTCGACGAAATGATCGGCGATCACGTCTCCGACGATCCGGCCGTTGACCACCACGTCATAGCCATGCACGTTGCCTTCGATCGAGCCGCGGTCGCTCAATACCAGCAGCGTCTGGGTGCCCGGCTCGCCGCTGACGTTGCCCTTCACGTGGCCGTCCATGCGCAGGCCATCGCTGAACAGAAGGTCGCCTGTGATCCGCACGTCGTGTGCGATGAGGGTGGCGAGCTTGGTCTGCTGGATGCCCGCGTGTTTTTTTTGCTGAACATAAGTATCTCTTTGAAATGAAAATGTTCGCCGCGTGATGCTATCCCGGCGGCTTCGTCTTGCTCTGACCGCGCAGAAACTGCAATTCGGCGTTCAATCGCGCGACGTCGGTGGCGGCGCTGTCCGCGGTTTTCTGCACCGCGGCGCGCGCCGCCGATTCCTGCGCGAGCGCAAGCCGTGTACGGGCGAGTTCAGCCTGATCGGCGGTTTCATCGGCCGGCGCCGCGCTGCATTGATCAGCCGGTGTGCCGGCGCGCTGCGCATGCCAGGCCGCAACGGCCGCCGCGCCGCCTGCCGCGCCGAGCGCGCACACCAGCACCCACATCGTCACGCGAAGGACGAGCGGCCGCGCGGGCTGCAACGTATAGGCGCGGTGCGCCAGACTGCCCGCATCGCGGGAAAACCGTCGCTCAACCATGGGGCGTGGGTGCGAATAGTGCGAGGTAGGCAGCCGGATCGACCGGCGCGCCGTTGACCAGCACTTCGAAATGCAGATGCGGGCCGGTGGAGCGGCCGGTCGAGCCGACATCGGCGACATACTGGCGCGGCAGCACCAGATCCCCGACATGCACGACGATGCGCGACGCGTGGCCGTAGCGGGTCACGAGTCCGTTGCCGTGATCGATTCCACCGCGTTGCCATAGCCCGATTTCTCGCCGGCGAAGATCACCCGGCCGCCCGCCGCCGCAAGAATCGGCGTACCGGTTTTGGCGACCAGGTCGAGACCCGGATGAAAACTCAAATGATGTGTGAACGGATCGGTGCGATTGCCGAACGGCGAGCCAGAACGCGCGCCGTCGACGGGCATGCGGCCGGGAAAAGCGGCGTACGCGATCGCGTGGTCGGCGGTTTGTTGCTCGAGCGCGGATAACGTCGCGGCGATGCAATCCAGCTGTTGCCGGGTGCGCGCGGCATCGGCAAGATTGGCGGGGGGCGGCATGACATCCGTACAGCGGCGCGGCGGTAAGGAAGGGCCGCCCTCGCCTTCGCTGTCGGTGGCGGACATGTCGGGCTCCGAGGCGGCGCCCGGCGTGGCTGGGATGGCCGGTGCGCGCGGCGCCGGCCGCGGTGTATTCAGACGTGCTTCGAAATCGCGCAATGCGCCGACCTGCATCGTCAGGCGCGCGATGCGCGGTTCGATCTGCGCCACGGACGCGTTCAGCTTGCCGAGTTGATCGATCGCATAGTCGTGCTCGACACGATTCGCAGCCTGATCGCCGGCACCGCCGTGCGCCGGCCAATGCATACCGATCGCGATGCCCGCGGCAAGCGCCAGCGCCGCTGCGCCGAACGCCGAGGCAACCGCGATGGTCAGCGCGGTGCGGCGCGTGACGAAGCTGACCGAGCCGCTGGACAGTTGACTGCCGACGCGAAATACGGAGGACATCAGCGGCGCCCGGCGCGTGCCATGCGGCACGTGCAAGGCCACGCACGGGCGGCACAACACACGGTCGACAGGTTCGGCGTGTTGAATGCACCCAGCGCGCTGGGCATGCTGAAGAAGCACAGGAGATCGGCGGACAAGACTAACTGGATGCGGCATCAACCGGACACAAAGCCGGTGGCGATAATGGACAAAGGGCGCCGATTATCGCCTAGCATCACGAACCATCATCTCAAATACCAATGGCGGTGCAAGATGCCGTGTGCCGTGTGCCGTGTGCCGTGTGCCGTGTGCCGTGTGCCGTGTGCCAGACGTCGCCTACCCGATGCGGTTCCGAACGCCGCGCGCTTGCCGTGTGCGTCATGCGACGATGCGCACGGCAAGCGAATCCGTACTCACGCCGACAATGCCGCCGCGTGGGGTTCCATCCGATCAAGCCCTTCCAGTTCCCTGAGCCGCGCGGCCAGCGCATCGCCGGCACACGTCATCGGCATACGCAACTCGTTGCGTATCAGCCCTTGCGCGGCCAACAACGCCTTCACGGGCGCCGGATTCGGTTCGACGAACAGCGCCTGGATCAGCGGCGCGAGCTCATGAAAAATACGCCGCCCTTCATCGAGCCGGCCCGTCGACAGCGCGTGATACAGCGCGACGAACCGTTCCGGCCGCAGATGCGCCGAGGCCGCGATCGCGCCGCTGCCGCCCAGACACAAGGTGTTGAAAATATTGATGTCTTCGCCGGTCAGCACCTGCAAGCGTCCGTCGCGAATCAGCGCGAGCGTGGTGTCGAGCGAACCGGCGCAATCCTTCACCGCCTGAATTCGCGGATGCGCGGCCAGCGTCACGAGCGTATCGAGTTCGAGCCGCACGCCGGTTCGATACGGAATGTCGTACAGCACGACGGGCTTGTCGCTCGCATCGGCAAGCGCCATGAAATGCCCGACGATGCCCGCTTGCGAAGGCCGGATGTAGTACGGCGCGGCCATCAGCACGCCGGCGATCGGCAGTGCGTTCAGTTGCTCGATGCGCGCCTCCATGCTCGCCGTGCGATTGCCCGACACGCCGACCAGCACCGGCAGCGCGGGTGTATGGCGGGCGGCGGCTTGCGCCTCGTCGAGAATCGTCGCCAGCACGGCGTCCTGCTCGGCGTCGTCGAGCGCGGACGGCTCGCCGGTCGTGCCGAGCGCAACCAGCCCGGCAATGCCCGCGTCGGCATAGCGGCGCACCAGCGCGCGCAACGCGGCATGATCGACCTCGCCGTCGGCGAATGGAGTGATGAGCGGAACCCAGATACCCGAAAAAATAGACATGTTTTTACCTCGATGACGACCGTATCGATTCCGATCAGCGGTGCGAGGGAGGAAAAACAGGAAATGCCGCAGAGGGCGTTGACCGGCTGTTCCGTCGCAACATCTGACGGAACAGCGGCTCCGGTCAGATGAGCGGCTGTTTTTTGGCTTTAGCGCTAACGTTCGCGAGATTCGCGCGTGCGGCCACGACGCTCGCAAAAGCGAGACGTGCAGTGGTTGACGGGCGGAGTCGGAGCGTTTGGCCGGAATGCATGCAACGCAGTGTAACCGCGTCCGGCCAAGGTTTGCAAAGCGGGTTGGCCAAACGGTTGGCCAAACGCGCAAAATTGCTTGACTTCTACGACAGGGAAACTAATATACGCACCGCGTACATAGCCGGTACGCAACCCACTCCGACAAGGTGACCGCATGAGCGTTCCACAACAAGCCTTCCTGCGCGATGCGATGCGTCGCATGAACATGACCCGCGAGACGTTCGCGAGCCGCATTGGCGTATCACGCCGCGCGCTCGACACGTGGTTGTTGCCGGACGATTCGCAGGAATCGCGGGCCATGCCGGAGATCGTCGAGCGTTTCGTGTCGGAAATCGTGGTGCACGGCGAACCGGGCGAAAAGTATACGCAAAGCGTAGATTCGCAGTCGCTTGCTAGCCAGATGCTGTTCGAAGGCAAGCCACAGTTGCTGTCGGTCGATCAGTTCTCGCGCGACTCGGTCGAGGCGCTGTTTCGCGTGGCCGACATCATGCAGCCGATCGCGCGGCGCCGGAAAATCTCCCGCGTGCTCGAAGGCGCGGTGCTCGGCAACCTGTTTTTCGAGGCCAGCACGCGGACTCGCGTGAGCTTCGGCGCGGCATTCTGCCGGCTCGGCGGCTCGGTGTGCGATACCACCGGCTTCACGTTCTCGTCGATGGCCAAGGGCGAGTCGATTTACGACACCAGTCGCGTGATGAGCGGCTATGTGGATGCACTGGTGATCCGCCATCCGGAACAAGGCTCGGTGGCCGAATTCGCGCGCGCCACCAACGTGCCGGTGATCAACGGCGGCGACGGCCCGGGCGAGCATCCGAGCCAGGCGCTGCTCGACCTGTACACGATCCAGCGCGAGTTCTCGCGGCTGGGCAAGATCGTCGACGGTGCGCATATCGCGCTGGTCGGCGACCTGAAATATGGCCGCACGGTGCATTCGCTGGTCAAGCTGCTGGCGCTGTATCGCGGCATCAAGTTCACGCTGATCTCGCCGCCCATGCTCGAAATGCCGAGCTACATCATCGAGCAGATTTCGCGCAACGACCACGTGATCGAGCAGACCCACGATCTGACCGCCGGGCTGCGCGGCGCCGATGTGGTGTACGCCACGCGGATCCAGAAAGAGCGCTTCACCGACGAATCGTTCGAAGGCTATACCCCGGATTTCCAGATCAACCAGGCGCTGATGGACAGCGTATGCGGCGCCGATACGCTGATCATGCACCCGCTGCCGCGCGACAGCCGGCCGGGCGCGAACGATCTGAGCGTCGATCTGAATCACGATCCGCGCCTCGCGATTTTCCGGCAAACCGATAACGGCATCCCGGTGCGGATGGCGATTTTCGCGGTGCTGCTGGGGGTGGAAAAGCTGGTCCAGCATTCGATGCGCGATGCCGCGTGGCGCCCGCCTGCTTATCTTGGGCCGGACGATGCGGTGTTTCACGGCATCGATTGATCAGGATTCGACGATCATAAAAAGACGGCCTTGCGGCTCGCCCGCAAGGCCGTTTTGGTCAGCGCAGCACCGAACTTCAGCCCACACCCGATTAAATCCAGACTAGACTGAATTCGTCAGTTCCCTCCTCTACCGCAACACCAACAGTGTCAGTCGCCGTTAAAGCAGTCGCCTTAAACGCAGTCGCTTATTGCAGTGCGTCACGAATCGATGCGATTCCGGATTCACCAACATACGAACTGGACGACTTATCATGGCCGACACGAGTTATATGGCGCGCAAGTCCGTCGCGGATATTGTCGCAAGCGCTGAGGGCGGTGAACGCCATCTGTCGAAGTCGCTGGGCGCGCTCAGCATTACGGCGATGGGTATCGGCGCGATCATCGGCGCCGGCATCTTTGTTCTGACGGGCACGGCCGCAGCCCAATTTGCGGGGCCGGGCATCATTCTTTCGTTTGTCCTCGGCGGGATTGCCTGCGCCTTTGTCGGACTTTGCTACTCCGAACTGGCTGCCATGCTGCCGGTCTGCGGCAGCAGTTATACCTACACCTATGCCACGCTCGGCGAATTATTCGCATGGATCATCGGCTGGGATTTGATCCTCGAGTATGCGATGGGTGCGGCGACCGTTGCGGTCGGCTGGTCGGGCTACATCGTGAGCCTGTTGCACAACGTCGGGATCAGCATTCCGCCCACCCTGGCGGCTGCACCCGGCACCACGGTCACGCGCGCCGATGGCAGCACGGTGGCCGGTATCGTCAATTTGCCGGCGGTCTTCATTATCGCCGTGCTGACCACCATGCTCGTGCTCGGCACCAAGGAGTCGGCGCGGCTCAATAACATCATGGTGGCCATCAAACTGACCGTGGTGGTGGCGTTCATTGCGATCGGCGCCTTCTTTATCCATCCGGCTAACTGGCATCCGTTCATTCCGCAGAATACCGGCCAATTCGGCAATTTCGGCGCGAGCGGCATTCTGCGCGGATCGGCCGTCGTGTTCTTCGCTTTCATTGGCTTCGATGCGGTGTCCACCGCGGCCCAGGAGGCACGCAAGCCGCAAATCGATATGCCGATCGGCATTCTTGGCTCGCTGGTGATCTGCACGGTGCTCTACATTGCGGTCGCGGGCGTGCTGACCGGACTCGTTCCGTATGCCGAGCTCAACGTCCCGGATCCGATCGCGAAAGGCGTCGATGTGATCGGCGTCACCTGGTTTTCCGTGCTCATCAAGATCGGCGCGCTGACCGGCTTGACGACCGTGATACTCGTGCTCCTGTATGGCCAGAGCCGCATCTTCTTCACGATGTCACAGGATGGCCTCCTGCCGCACCTGTTCGCGCAAGTTCATCCGCGTCTGCAAACGCCCCATCTGAGCCAGATGATGATCGGCGCCATCGTCGCGGTTGTGGCGGCGTTCACGCCGATCAACGTGTTAGGCGAGATGGTCAGCATTGGCACCCTGTTCGCGTTCGTGCTCGTCTGCGGTGCCGTGATCTATCTACGCCGCAGCGACGCGGACGCCGCGAGGCCGTTCCGCGCGCCGGGCGTGCCGGTCATCCCGATCCTCGGGATTCTGTTTTGCCTGCTGCTGATGGTCGGGCTGCCACTCATCACGTGGTTACGGCTCTTCGTCTGGCTCGTGATCGGGCTCGCCATCTATGGGATCTACGGTCGCAATCATTCGCGACTTCGACATCCGGAGCGCGCGCCCGACTTATAGCGCAGCGCGTCGCACTCAACCCCACGCCTCGCGGGACTTGCCTTCCACGACCGTGCATTGCAGACCCGACATACGGCCGGCCGCGTCGATTGCCGTCTCCAGTTCAGCAAACGGATACGACTTCAATTCGACGGCCTCGAGAGGAATCTGCCCCGACGCCACCAGAGAAACCAGCGCGAGATAGTCAGCGCGCGTGTACATGAAGTGGCCGATCAATTCCCAGTTGTTCAACAACATCTCCTGGTACGTAATCGGCAAGTCCACTTGCATGCTGCCCATCAGCACGAGCCGCCCGCCGCGGCGCAGGCTGCGCAATGCGGCCAGCGTCGCGTTCGCGTCGGTGGCGTGGCCGACCATGTCGAACCCGAGGTCCACGCCGCCACCGCTTGCGGCACGAATCGCCGCTGTATCTTGCGCGACGTCGCCAGTCAACACGACAGGCACCACCCGCCCACGGCCTTGCTCGACCAGCGCTTGCAGCGGTTCCGGGCGTCGGCCGAGCGCGACGACCTTGCTCGCGCCGAGCGCCAGCGCTGCGATCACAGCCGCCGATCCGAAGTAACCGCTCGCGCCGTTGACCACCACCGTTTCGCCTGCTGACAGACGACCGCGTCGCAAACCACCGAACGGCACCGAGAATTTGCCCAGCACTGCGAGCCGGGCGGCATCGACGTCCTCCAGACCGTCCAGCGCGATTAGCGTCGACGCCGGGAATTCGGCCATTTCGCGCAATGTGCCGTGCGGAAACTCAGCCAGCAGCGCAGCGCTGTCGGCGCTGATGGCGGTGAGCCCTAACAGCCCTTGCGCCGGCTCGCGCACCGTTTCGTCGGCAATCCAGTACGGATTCACGGCGACCCGCTGACCGGCACGAAACGCCACCACGCCCTCGCCGACCGCGACGATCCGGCCAACGCCATTGGTACCAGGCGAAAACGGTCCCGGCGGGCACGCATACCCCAACTTCCCTTCGACATAGTCGCGCGTGTAACTCAACAGCGGCACCGCCTCCATCCGCACCAGCACCGCATTCCGGCGCGGCTGCGGTTGGGTTACGTCGCGCAAGGCCAGCGGCTTGCCGGGTTCATCGAGCATCCAGGCTTTCATGTTGATGTTCCTCAGTTCGTTTCGGTGGTTGAACTATAGAAGCGTGGTACGTATTCTAGAAATCAATTACTCATATGCGACCCATCAACATGATTGATTTACGCGGCATCGATTTGAATCTGCTGGTTTCGCTCGACGCGCTACTCGCCGAGTCGAACGTCACGCGTGCGGCCGAGCGGTTGCATCTGACACAACCGGCCGTCTCCACGCAACTCTCGCGCTTGCGACAGATCTTCGGCGATCCGCTATTGCTGCCCGCCGAAACCGGGCGCGGCATGACGCGCACGGCCCGGGCGCTGGAGTTGATGGCGCCGCTGCATGCAGCGTTGAAGAATCTCGAAGCGGTGGTGCGCCACCAGCCCGCCTTCGATCCTCTGACCGACCTTCGGCGCTTTGTGATCGCCGCGCACGACAACGCCACCGTGGTGCTCGGCATGCGCCTGATGGAGCGCCTGCCGAGTTCTGCGGGGCCGGGTGTGCGCGTCGCGTTCGTGATCGGCGATCAGCCCACCGCCGCGTCGCGGCTCGAAAGCGGTGAGATCGACCTGCTGCTGGGTTCCGACCGGATGATTCCGCCGTCGATGAAAGCCCGCAAGCTCTATGACGAGCACTTCGTGTTCGTCCAGCGCAAGGGCCATCCGCGCGGCACGGCCCCGCTCGACCTCGACAGCTACTGCGCGCTCGATCACGTCCTGGTGTCGACCAGCGGCGGCAGCTTTCACGGCTTCATGGACGAGCATCTCGACGAACTCGGCCGCGAGCGGCGCGTCGCGCTGTCGGTCCAGCACTTCACGCTGGTGCCGGAGTTGCTGTCGAAAACCGACTATGTTTCGACCCTGCCGTCGCGCTTCGCGGCACGCTACATCGATCAACTCGATATCTTTGCGCTGCCGTTCGACGCGCGCGGCTTCACGTTGTACGCGGGATGGCATCCGCGCAACCAGGCCGATCCGGCACTCGTGTGGCTGCGGGAAACGCTGACCGAGTTGGCGGCACAGTAAGAAGTGGGGGCGGACTCAGTCCGCCCTTCGCTCAGCAAAGGCGCATCACGCGCCGCAAGAACCAATCGAGCGACAGGCGCACAGCCCCCCGCGCACCCAGAAGTCGCCAACCCCACCCTTTCGCCGCCCATTTTCGTCGATTCAGACGCTAACCCACCCAATTGACACATTCATCTCAGCGTCACATTTTAAGATTTTTGATGAGAACGCTTCTCAATTACAACTGGATTGCATAGAATGCACGCCGAAAACACTTTGTAATAAACATGGAATACCTGGGTAAGGAACGCGTTGCGCGCCCGGTCACCAGCACTCAAGAACGGGGATAGAAATGAAGTTGCGGTCCGACGAACCGAAGCTCGGCAAAATCAGCACGACGTTGTGCAGCATGTTGGCGGCCGGCCCCGCCCTCGCACAGGGCACGCCCGGCACGCCACCGCCCGACAAGGAAAGCCAGCTCGCGCCAATCGCCGTGCAAGGCCAGGCGGACGACGGCTTCAAGACCGACCACTCAGCCTCGGTCAAATTCACCGCGCCGCTGGTCGATACGCCGAAATCCGTGACCGTGATTCCGCAGGAGTTGATCAGGAGCACGGGCGCCTCAACGCTGACGGAAGCGCTGCGCACGGTGCCGGGCATCACCTTCGGTGCCGGCGAAGGCGGCAATCCCCTCGGCGACCGGCCGTTCATTCGCGGCTACGACGCCCAGGGCAGCACCTTCGTCGACGGCATGCGCGACATCGGTGCGACCACCCGTGAAGTGTTCAATGTCGAAAGCGTCGAAGTGACCAAGGGTTCGGACGGCGCCTACGGCGGCCGCGGCGGCGCGGGCGGCAGCATCAACCTGATCACCAAGACGCCGCATCTGGGCAATTCCGCCGACGGCAGCGCAGGGCTCGGCACCGACCGTTATCGCCGCTTCACCGCGGACGGCAACTGGCAAATGGCCGATCACGCCGCATTCCGGCTGAACGTGATGAGCCACAACAACGACGTGGCCGGCCGCGACGCGGTCAACAACGAGCGCTGGGGCATCGCGCCGTCGTTCACCTACGGTCTCGGCACGCCAACCCGCGTCACGGCGAGCTACTACCACCTCACGACCGACGACCTGCCGGATGGCGGTATTCCATACTTCTACACAACCACCAACAAGCCGGCCAATGTCGACACGATCTATCCGGCGAACGTGGACCGTCACAACTTTTACGGCCTGATCGACCGCGATTTCCGCAAGACGACCTCGGACGTCGGCACGGTGCGCATCGAACACGACATCAACAGCAACCTGACGATCCGCAACACCACGCGTTATACGAAGTCCACTCAGGACTACATCTGGACGCAGCCGGACGACAGCCAGGGCAACGTCGTCAACGGCATGGTATGGCGCCGCGCGAATACGCGCGCCAGCGACGTCTACAGCCTCGCGAACCAGACCGAACTGTTCGGCGAGTTCAAGACCGGCGTCCTGAAGCACAGCTTCACCACAGGCCTCGAACTATCGCGCGAATCCAGCGTGAACGATTCGTACACCGTGGCCGCTGCCACCGGCGCAATCTGCAAAACCAAGGGTATCGGTGCGGCGTCCGGCTATAACTGCACGAGCCTGTGGTCGCCGAATCCGAACGATCCGCGGGCCGGCTCGGTCAAGCAGACAAACGATCCGACCCAGCAGCGCACCACCACCAAATCACTGTATGCGTTCGATACGATCGAACTTACCAGGCGCTGGCAGGCCAACGTCGGCTTGCGCGTCGACGATTACTCGACCGATCTCCGCAACACGGTGGCCAACGGCGGCAAGCGCACCTCGCGCGACGACACGCTGTTCAACTACCAGTTCGGCCTCGTCTTCAAGCCGGCTTCGAACGGCAGCGTGTATGCGTCGATCGCGACCTCGTCGACGCCGGCCGGTGCCCTGCTCGGCCAGGGCAGCGAAACACAATCGCTGACGCCGGGCCGTGGCGGTGTCGGTGCGAACGCGGATCAACTCGCCCCGGAAAAGAACCGCAGCATCGAGCTCGGTACCAAGTGGAATGTGCTGAACAACCACCTCTCGCTGACGGGCGCGCTGTTCCAGATCGACACGACCAACGCACGTGTCACGCTGCCGAACAACGAATACGCGATGGTTGGCAACAAGCGCGTGCAAGGTTTCGAATTCGGCGTGGCCGGGCAACTAACGAACAAGTGGCAAGTGTTCGGCGGCTACACGTACATGAAGAGCCAGTTGCGCGACAACGGCAAGACCACGTCGGATAACGGCCACCAGTTCCCGAACACGCCGAAGAACAGCATCAGCCTGTGGACCAACTACGACGTCCTGCCGAAGTTCACGATCGGCGGCGGCGCGTTCTACATGTCGCAAGTGTACGGCGACACGGCGAATCTGCGCGCAGTGCCGTCGTACTGGCGCTTCGACGGCATGGCGATGTACCGGATCAACAAGAAGGTCGACCTGCAACTGAACGTGCAGAACATCTTCAACCGGACGTATTACGACCAGGCGTATCCGGCGCACTATGCGTCGATCGCAGCCGGGCGCTCCGCCTTCCTGACGCTCAACGCGCATTACTAAGCACGGCATGATGGAACAGGTGACGCTGAAGGCGCTGGCGAGCGTCTCGCATGACGAACTGGCCGCGATTCTCTCCGGGCCGCCCGCCCAAGCCGCCGCATGGGTGGCGGCCACCGCGCACAACGGCATCGTCGAAGCGCAGGCGGTGTACGGCCAGTATCTGCTCGACGGTCACGGTGTGGAACGCAATGCCGAAGAAGCGTTGACCTGGTTCAAGCATGCGGCCCGGCAGGATCATCCGATGGCGATGAACATGTTGGGCCGCTGCTACGAACACGGTTGGGGAATCACCGCGTGCGCGCCGGTGGCGGTCTACTGGTACCGGCTCGCGGCGCAGGCGGGACTCGATTGGGGCATGTATAACTACGCGTCGGCGTTGGCGCTCGGCAATGGTGTGGCGTGCGATCGTGCGCAGGCGCTGCAGTGGTTCCGGCGCGCCGCCGACATGGGTCACGTGAAATCGCTCAACTATATCGGCAGCTTTTACGAAGACGGCTGGGCAGTCGATGCCGACGCAAGCATCGCGCTCGACTATTACCGGCGCGCAGCGGTAGGCGGCGATTTTCGCGGTCAGTTCAACTATGCACGGCTACTGGCCGGGCGTGGCGAGATCGAAGCCGCGCTGCCATGGTTGCGGCGTGTGCCCCACACGGCGACGGCGGCGTTTATCGCGAAGATGCAGGCGTGGCTGGCCGCTTCGTCGATTGATGCATTTCGTGTGTTGGCTGAAGAAATCAATGAAGAGGTGCGCGCATGATGCTGCATCTGCAAGGCGTACTCAGCAAACAACAGGTCGCGCAATGCCGCGAAGTCCTCGACGCGGCGTCATGGATCGACGGCAATGCGACTTCCGGCGAACAGTCGGCGCAGGCCAAGCGCAACCAGCAATTGCCCGAAGGGTCCCCCGCCGCGCGCGCGATGGGCGATGCAATTCAGGACGCGCTCGGCCGCAATCCGCACTTCTTTTCCGCGGCATTGCCGCTGAAAGTCTTTCCGCCGCTCTTTAACCGCTACGCAGGCGGCGACGGTTTCGGCACGCATGTGGACAACGCGATCCGCCAGTTGCGCGGCACCGACTTCCGCATCCGCAGCGATCTGTCGGCCACGCTATTTCTCGCTGAGCCGGAGTCCTACGACGGCGGCGAACTCTGCATCGAAGACACCTATGGCGTGCATCGCTCGAAGCTGCCGGCCGGCGATATGGTGCTCTACCCTGCTTCGAGCCTGCATCACGTGAGCCCGGTGACGCGTGGCGTGCGAGTCGCGTCGTTTTTCTGGATTCAGAGCATGGTGCGCGACGACGGCGAACGCGCCATGCTGTTTCAACTCGACAACGACGTGCAACGTTTGGCCGCCGAAAAAGGTTCGAACGATGCAACCGTGGTCAGTCTCACCGGCATTTATCACAATCTGCTGCGCCGCTGGGCCGACGTCTGATTGGGCGGACTCATCGTCCCACGCAAAACAGTCTTTCTTTTTTCGCCTGGAAAGAAGACGCCTCCGCATCTTTACTTTCTCGTTCGTTAAGTGCAACGTCGGTAATTGACACGCGCTGCTGCGTTTTCAGTTGCGCTCTCCCCGATTCGATCCGATACGCCGTGACTCACTGGCGGGTCTCGGCGGCCCCGTTGCGCTGTGTCGACAACCTGTTGCATTCGCAACGGCATCGAAATTGCTGAGTGTGATGAGCTAGACGGCGACGCTTCGGATACCGACGCATCAGGGATCCGCACGTTGGTTACCCGCGTGTCGGTTACCCGCATGTCGCCATGCCTGCATTGACCTTTCAATGGAGCCAGCAAACCGTCATGTCCACGAAGAACGATCGTCAGGATTCGGCCGACGAGCCCGACGCCGCCCCACCCCAACCCTCGCGCCGCCGCTTCCTGCAATCGGCTGCCGCTGCTGCTGCCGCCGTCGGCGCGGCGCCGCATCTGCGCGCACAAACCCAAACGCCGGCCGCGCCGCCGCCCGCCGAGGTGCATGCACCGGTGCCGGCGCGCCCGGTCACACTAACCGTCAACGGCCGCGCTTACACGCTGCAACTCGAACCGCGCGTGACCTTGCTCGATGCGTTGCGTGAATACGCGGGCCTGATGGGTACGAAGAAAGGCTGCGACCGCGGACAATGCGGCGCCTGCACGGTGATCGCCGACGGCCGCCGCATCAATTCCTGCCTGACACTTGCCGTGATGCATGAAGGCGAGGCCATCACGACGGTTGAAGGACTCGCCAGCAACGGCGCGCTAAGTTCATTGCAGCAAGCCTTCATCGAACACGATGCCTTCCAGTGCGGCTACTGTACGCCCGGGCAGTTGTGTTCCGCGACTGCCCTGCTGAACGAATTCCGCAACGGCACGGCCAGCACCGTGACCGCCGATGTCCGCCGCCGTCCGGCGCAACTTTCCGACGACGAAATCCGCGAACGCATGAGCGGCAATATCTGCCGCTGCGGCGCGTACGCGAATATCGTCGCAGCGGTGCGCGCCGTGCATGAGGGCGGTGGGCAGAATAGCGCCAGCGGCAGCAGCGCCATTAGCAACGGCAGCAGCAATAACCGCGTCAACGCCTGACGGAGCGACCAGCATGGATGCGATCTCTTACGAACGCGCCGGCGATGTCGCCGGCGCCGTGCGCGCAGTGCAGCAACCGGGTGCGATGTTCATCGGCGGCGGCACCAATCTGCTCGACTTGATGAAAGGCGGCGTGGCGCGGCCGATGCGGCTCATCGATATCACGCACATCAGCGGACTCGATACGGTCACCACGCTGCCGAACGGCGGCCTCCGCATCGGCGCCCTGGTACGCAACAGCGACGCCGCCAATCACTCGCTGGTGCGCGAACAATATCCGCTGCTGTCGCAAGCCTTGTTGGCCGGCGCCTCGCCGCAACTGCGCAATATGGCCACCGTGGGCGGCAATCTGATGCAGCGCACCCGCTGCGGCTACTTCTACGACACCGCCTTCACGCAGTGCAACAAGCGCATGCCAGGCAGCGGCTGCGCGGCGCTCGAAGGCCACAACCGCATGCAGGCGATTTTCGGTGCGAGTCCGCAATGCATCGCCGTAAACCCGTCGGACATGAGCGTGGCGCTCGCCGCGCTCGACGCCGTCGTGCGCGTCACTGGTCCCGCGGGCGAGCGGACGATTCCGTTTGCGGAGTTTCATCGGCTTCCCGGTGACCGGCCCGATGTCGATACAAGCTTGCAGCCGGGCGAGTTGATTACCGCCGTCGATTTGCCGCCCCCTTTGTTCAGCGCGAACTCGCACTATCTGAAAGTGCGTGACCGCGCCAGTTACGCATTTGCGCTGGTTTCAGTGGCCGCTGCATTGCAGATGGACGGCAACCACGTGAGAGTTGCGCGCATCGCGTTGGGCTGCGTCGCGCACAAACCGTGGCGGGCAAGCACCGCCGAGCAGATGCTCAACGGCCAGCCGCTCACGCAGACGAGGCTGCACAACGCCGCGGCCGCCGCGTTACGCGATGCGAGGCCACAGCGTGACAATCGTTTCAAGGTGCAGCTCGCGCAACGCGCGATCGTGCGCGCAGTGAACCAGGCCGCAGGCCGCACTGGAGGTGTCGCGTGAACCTGATCGGTCAACCCATGGACCGCATCGACGGTCTGCTTAAAGTCACCGGTGAAGCGCGCTACGCCGCCGAGTTCCCCGAGGCGCGGCTCGCGCATGCGGTGCTCGTCACCAGCACGATTGCGCGCGGCACGATTACGTCGATCGATGCGAGCCGCGCGCAGGCGTTGCCAGGCGTGCTGCTGGTGATGACGTATCAGAACGCGCCGCGCCTGCCGAATGGCGGCAAGCCCGGCTTGGCGCCGCCGGGCGGCAGGCACCTGTCGCTGTTGCAGGATAACCAGATTCAATACAACAACGAACCGGTCGCGGTGGTAGTCGCCGATACGCTCGAACATGCCACCGATGCCGCGCATCAGTTGCGCATCACCTACCAGAGCAGCGCCGCGACACTCGATTTCGCGCAGGCGAAGCCGAACGGACATGCGCCCGATAGACCGCAAGGCCGCATCACCGACACGCAACGCGGCAGCTTCGAGGACGGCATGCGCAGCGGCACGGTCCACGTCGACGCCGTTTACACGACGCCGATCGAGCATCACAACCCGATGGAGCCGCACGCCACCATGGCGCGCTGGGACGGCCCGCAACTCACGCTCTACGACTCGACGCAAGGTGTGAGCAATGCGGCGCAGGCGGTCGCCCGAACCTTCGGCATGTCACCCGGCGACGTGCGCGTGATTTCGCCATTTATCGGCGGTGGCTTCGGTTGTAAGGGATCGTCGTGGTCGCACGTGTCGCTGTGCGCGATGGCGGCGAAACAGACCGGGCGTCCGGTGCGCCTCGTACTCGAACGGCCGCAGATGTTCGGGCCCGTCGGCGCGCGTCCGCATACCGAGCAGCATCTCACGCTTGCCGCGCGGCACGACGGCACGTTGACCGCGATACGCCACGACAGCATTTCGAACACGTCGATGTTCGAAGACTGGACCGAGACCTGCTGCATGGTCACGCGCATGTTGTACACCGTGCCTAACCAGGTCACGACGCACCGGATCGTGCCGATGAATCTCGGCACGCCAACCTTCATGCGCGCGCCCGGCGAGACAACCGGCTCGTTCGCGCTCGAATCGGCAATGGACGAACTCGCTGCGGCATTAAAGATGGACCCGCTCGCGCTGCGCATCAAGAATTACGCCGAGTCCGATCCGCAGGAAAACAAGCCGTGGTCGGGCAAGTCCTTGCGCGAGTGCTATCAGATCGGCGCGGAGAAATTCGGCTGGTCGCGGCGAACCGGCGCGCCGCGTTCGATGCGCAACGGCACCACGCTGATCGGCATGGGCATGGCCACTGCCACCTATCCGGCCAACCGCAGCGAAGCCGCGGCCATCGCGCGGATTCTGCCGGACGGCAGCGCCATGGTCGCCTCCGGCACCCAGGATCTTGGCACCGGCACCTATACGGTGATGACCCAGGTTGCCGC
The DNA here is from genome assembly GCF_013177695.1 of Paraburkholderia solitsugae. GTDB lineage: Bacteria > Pseudomonadota > Gammaproteobacteria > Burkholderiales > Burkholderiaceae > Paraburkholderia > Paraburkholderia solitsugae. The sequence goes on from NZ_WOEY01000053.1 coordinate 107,745, forward strand.
CGATGCACTCGGCTTCGCGCCGGAAAACATCCACTTCGCGCTCGGCGATTCGTCGTTGCCGAGAGCCCCGGGCTCGGGCGGCTCGCAATCGGCGGCGAGCGTCTCGCCGGCCGTGCGCGATGCCTCGACCCAGGTGCGCAGCCAGTTGATCGCGTTGGCACTCGCCGACGAGGCCTCGCCGGTGCACGGCATCGCGCTCGACGACATCACGGTGGAAAACGGCTGGGTCATCAGCCGCTCACAACCGGCGAAGCGCGACCCGGCGGCGGCGATCATCGCGCGCTCAGGCGGCAAGCCGATCGAAGCCACCTCGACGGTCAAACCCGGCGACGAGAGGCAGAAGTACTCGCTTCACTCGTTTGGTGCCGTGTTCGCCGAAGTCCATGTCGATGCCGACCTCGGCACGATTCGCGTGCCACGCGTAGTCGGTGTGTATGACGTGGGGCGCGTGCTGAACGAGAAAACAGCGCGCAGCCAGTTGATGGGCGGCATCGTGTGGGGCGTGGGGGCGGCGTTACAGGAAGAGACCTCGCTCGATACACGCTATGGGCGCTTCACCAACGCGAATCTCGCCGAGTATCACGTGCCGGTGAATGCCGACATCGGTTCGCTCGACATCACGTTCATCGATCGGCCCGATCCCTACATCAACTCGCTCGGCGTGCGCGGCATCGGCGAGATCGGCATTACCGGCGTGCCGGCGGCGATCGCGAATGCGGTGTATCACGCGACCGGCGTGCGCGTGCGCGATCTGCCGGTGACGCTCGATAAGGTGATGGGGACGATGCAGGTGTGATGGGGCACGTGGATAAGCGCCGCCGCGCATGCGGTGCGGTTGCGCTGCCTGCGTGGACCGAATCGCTGCTTACGCGCTAAGCGCGTGACGCGCGGCCGACGATCTCGGCGGTGGTAGCGATCTCCGCATAATCCATCGCGAGGTTTGCGAGCGACAGGGCGTGAATATCCTCGGCGGCCCACATGCGGCCGTTCAGATCGCGCATGTCGAACGTGAAGGCTGCGTCGCCCGCCACCAGCGTGGTGAAGCCGAGGTTACCGGCCGTACGCGCGGTGGCTTCGACCGAGTTGTTCGTGATCACGCCCGCGATCACCACCTGATCGATCTGCCGGGCGCGCAACCAGCGTTCGAGTCCGCTCGCGACAAACGCATCGGGCACGTTCTTTTCGACGACATGCTCGTGACCGTTCGGCTCGAACGCCGCTTGAAACTCGACGCCGCTCTGCCCCGGCCAGAATACCGAGTCCGGCTCACGGGAAATGTGGCGCACGTGCACGACAGGCCGAGCGGTGTCGCGCCAGTGGGCGAGCAAGGCCGCGAGATGGTGTTCGGCGTCGGGATTGTTGCGGCGGCCGAGCTTCGGAAACTGAATGCCCTTTTGCAGGTCGATCAGGATCAACGCGGCATTTTCGTCGAGGCGCTTCATGGCGATGAAAATCCCCTTTGATATGAGGTAAGCGGCTCATTGTACGGGCACTGCCGCGCATGACGGCACGCCTCGGCCGATACATTGCCGCTTGCCTGCCAGTGCGTTGCATCGCACAATCGGTTTCATTCTTTCTACCGGTGCCCGCCCATGGCCTACGCCTCGCTTGCCACTGGCGTGTTGCTCGCCGCCGGCTTCGGCTCGCGCTTCGACCCGGACGGCCGGCACAACAAGCTGCTCGCGCTCATGCCCGACGGCACGCCAGTCGCGCACGAAGCCGCGCACCGGCTACTGCGGGTCGTCTCGCATGTGCTGGCGGTGGTGCGGCCGGGCTCGGACGCCCTCGCCCGCCTCCTGAACGACGCCGGTTGTGACGTCATGTTCGCCTCGGACGCCGAGCGCGGCATGGGCGCGAGCCTCGCCGCCGGCATCGAAGCCAGCGAAGACGCTGAAGGCTGGATCGTCGCGCTCGCCGACATGCCGCGCATCGCCACCACGACGATTGAAGCGGTGGCGCGTGCGCTCGACGGCGGCGCTTCAATCGTCGCGCCGTTTTATCAGGGACAGCGCGGCCATCCGGTGGGCTTCGGCATCGAGCATCGGGACGCACTGATGACGCTCGACGGCGACACCGGCGCGCGCGCGTTGTTGATGTCGCAGCGTGTGATGCGGCTGGACGTCGACGACCCCGGGATTCTGCGCGACGTGGATACGCCGGAAGATCTACGCAATGTGTAGCTTGAGCGGGACGGCGCCGTCTGCGAACCGGCGGGCTTGATCCAGGCCGGCGTTTGGGCGCATACTGTATATCCATACAGTATTTTTGAACGCGTGGATTGGCGCATGACGGCATGACGCTGCGCGCATCCACGGCGCGTCAGCATGAAACGCATTCCAATCGAACCGTCTTTCGCCGTATGGCGGCGCGCCGCGCGGGCGCTGCTGCGGCAAGGTGTCGAGCCGTCGCAGATCGAGTGGGTTGAGTCCGAGGGGCAAGGCGAAGCGTCAGTCTGCAATGGCAACGCCGACAATGGCAACGACAACGATTCGGCCGTCGGGCAAGATGCGCGGTTTTCGACAACATCAGGTACTGCAGGCATGTCTAGCGTGGCTGCGCGAGGCGCGCCCGAGAGCGAGTCCGAACCCGCGACGGCAAGTGCCTCCGACATAGGCACCCCTGCCGCCCTCGCCGCGCCCGCCATTCCCCGTGAACTCCTCTTCCGGCTGAAGACGGCTGCCTGCTTCCGCGCGCCGGACCGCTGGGCGCTGCTATACCGCATCCTGTGGCGCTGGACCCACGGCGAACGCCACGTTCTCGCCCTGAACGACCCCGACGGCGCGTTGCTCGATCAACGCATCCAGGCGGTCGAACACGAAACCGACGACCTGGTGATACTCACGCTGTTCAGGCGGCGCGATCCGTCGATGGGTCTGCCGGAATTCGTCGGCTGGTACGAGCCGCATCATGACCTGCTGGAGCGCGCCGCCGCGCGGTTCGCCGAGCGCATGGGCGATTCCACGTGGATGCTGGCCACGCCGCACGGCGCGGCGTTCTGGAACGGCATGCTGCTGCGCATCGGCCGGCCGGCAGCGGAGGAACACGAGCAAGCCGCGCACGCTTTATCGGAAAGCGCCATGACCGGCGAAGCGATCACCAGCACGCCCACCGAAGCGCTCTGGCTCGCGTATTACGCCAGCGCCTTCAATGGCGCGCCGTCGCCCGTGCCGCTGCGCTACTGGAGAATGCCGCCTGCGGGTCCACCGTTGCCCGCGCGGCTCGCACGCGAGCGCAGTCGTCTCGGCGCGCAAAGCGCTCCCGTCACCGTCCCACCCACGCCGCCAGTCGAGTATTCGGCGATGACACCGCCCTTGCAGGAACCCACTGGCCCGCTCGCCACCTGTCGGCGCTGCGCGTTATGGCGCAACGCGAAACAGGCGGTTGCGGGCGCCGGGTCCGCCCATGCGGCGATCATGGTGGTCGGCGAACAGCCGGGCGAGTACGAGAACCAGCATGGCGAACCCTTCACCGGCCCTGCCGGCCAACTGTTGGACACCGTGCTTGCGCGCGCCGGCCTGAAGCGGAAGGCGCTGTATCTGACTTATGCCGTCAAGCATTACAAATGGGAAACGTTCGACCAGCAGCGCGTCCATCGCACCCCCGTGCGGCGCGAAGTCGAGGCTTGCCAATACTGGCTGGATAAAGAACTGGCGCGGATTGCGCCACGCGTGGTCGTCACACTAGGCGCAACCGCGCTGAAAGCGCTGGCCGGCGCGCACGTCAATCTGTCGGAATACCTCGGTCAAACCATCGCCCTCGACGGGCGCCTGATCGTACCGACCTGGCATCCGTCGTATGCGCTAAGAACGGCCGACGCGAGGTTGCGCGACGACATCGTAGCGACCATTGCGACGGCGTTCAGCCGCGCGGCGGTGCTGGCGGCCGGCGGCGCGTAGCCAGCATGAGCAAAAACGTAACGCTCACAGGCGAGCGATTAATCAGGCTAACCGCTCGTATCTGAGCGGTGACGAGTGCGCGATGCACGCCCGACAGCACGCCGGCCAAAGGTGAGCAAGTTCGGGATAGGCCAAATGCATAGCGGTGAGCTTCTGCGGGAAGCCACGGCAGAATCAGCCCACCCAGGCATGTGGTTTGCGTCGATCAAAACGGTTACACAAGCCGCGCCAATTCCACCTAAGCTGATGTGACGCCGCCAATCCAGCAAGATTGTCTCGCGCAATATCGAAGCTTCGAGGGCGGCCCCGAGCGTTTCGAAACCACCCCACGCCCTATGAGCGAAACCAGCCCACGCCTTTTCATCGTCTCGCCCCATTTCGACGACGCCGTCTTCAGTTGCGGCGCATTACTCGCCGCCCATCCTGACGCCGCAGTCTGCACGGTATTTGCCGCACCGCCCGAGCAGGAGATGCAGACCGAATGGGATGAAAAGTCGGGTTTCACGAGCGCCCATCAGGCCATCCACGCCCGCACGGTCGAAGACAACCTCGCGCTAGAGGTGCTCGACGCGATTCCGCTGCGCATGCCATTTCGCGACGGCCAATATATGGACTCGCCGTCGATCGCCAGATTGGCGGCGGCGCTTGAAGAGACCATCTACCGCACGACCGCGAACACGCTGCTGATGCCGCTCGGGCTGGAACACGAAGATCACGTACGCGTGTTCGAAGCCTGCTGCGAAATCCTGCCGCGCCTGTCGCATCTCACGTGGTTCGCTTATGAGGACGCGATTCACCGCCGCACGGCGGGTGTCGTCGAGGCGCGGCTCGCCGACCTCGCGCAACGCGGCATCGTCGCGACGCCGGCCTATCCGAGCGCAGGCCATACGATTGACCTCCCGCGCCGCACGCAGCTCAAACGCGAAGCGGTCAACGCCTACGAAAGCCAACTGCGCGCGTTCGGCGCGGGCGATTACGACGATGTTTTCGCTGCCGAACGTTACTGGCAATTGAGCGTGGGCCACCGCAGGAAAAAGTAAGGGACGCACAGCGTGCTGGATCGCCTACGCTAGAAGGAAACGGTCGGCGTTTATGCGCATTCGACCGGGCGTACCGCCCGCGCCTCGACCCACTTTTCAGGCCCGCTTTTCGGTCCGTTTTTGAGCCCGTTTTTGAGCCCGCTTTTGAGCCCGCTTTTGAGCCCTATTCCTGACTCAAAGAGGTAACGCAATGAGCTACGACATGCATACCAGCCCGATTCCCGACCCGAATGCCGATCCGAACCGGGACCCGGAAGCCGATCCGCTTGTGCCGCCGTCGCCCGGTCATCACACCGAGGAGCCGCAGCGGCCCGATGGGCCGCCGGACAAAGACCCGGTGTGACGCCGCCGCGGTTGTCACCGGACGCGTGAATGAGCGTGTGAGTGAGCGCGTGCTTTAGCGTGTCAGCTCGGTACAGCCTTGCAGGAGACGGTCAATGTCGGCGGCGTGGATGTTGCCCATCGTCGAGATACGGAACAATTCGGCCGACAACCCGCCCTGACCCGCATAAATGACGAAACCGCGCGCCTTCAGCGAGTCGTGCAGTTGCGGATACGACACGCCGTCCGGCAAGCGATACGCGCGCAGCACCACCGACGACTGCTCCGGCGGCAACACACTACCGATGCCTCGCTCAGCCAGACCCGCGCGAGCCTGTTCGGCAAGCGCTGCGTAACGCGCGTGTCGTGCCCGCCAGCCGCCTTCGTCAGCGAGTTCGCGCAGCGCTTCGACCAGCGCGTAGTACGCATGGACCGACGGCGTGAACGGCGTATTGCGCTGGTCCTGCAAACGCGCGAGGCGCCCGAGGTCCAGGTAATACGTGCGGCTCGCCGCCTGCGCGAGCGCCGCGCGCCGCACCAGTACGAAGGACGCACCCGGTACGCCATGCAGACACTTGTTCGCGGTCGCCGCGACAGCGTCGAGACTGGTGTCGGCGAAATCGATCGCTTCCGCGCCGAAGCTGCTGACGCCATCCACCAGCAGACGCAGGCCGCGTTCGCGGCACAGCGCGCCGAGCGCCTGCAGATCGTTCAGGCGTCCCGTCGTCGTTTCGTGATGAATCACGGCGACGTGAGTGAACGCTTTGTCCGCGTCGAGGCGTTCGGTGATCTTCGCGAGATCCGGCGCCTGCATCCAGTCGTGCTTAAGCGACTCGTGCGCGATACCGTATTGCGTGGCGATCTGCGAAATACGCTCACCGTACACACCGTTTTCCACGACCAGCAGCTTGCCGTTTTGCGGCACCAGCGCGGCGGTCATGCTTTCAACCGCAGCCGTGCCCGAGCCGGTCATCAAGACCGCTTGCCATTCGCTGGCGTCGAGGCCGTAAAGATCGACCAGACGCCTACGCGCCTCTTCCTGCAGGTCGAAAAACTCGCTTTCGCGGTGGCACAGATCCATTTGCAACAGGCTGTTGCGGACGCGTTCGGTGAGCGTCACCGGGCCGGGATTGAGCAGCAGCATGAGTACACTCCTTAAGCGGCGCCGATGTGGCGCATCAGGCGCGTCTTCACATCGGGCGGGGTGATAGTGGGACGCGGCAGGCCATCGGGCGTACCGCGGCGAATCGCCAGTCGCGCGAAGCGCGGACCATGGGGCGACGGCGCTGTTTCGAACAGCTCGTCGATCACTTTGACGTCGTCGCTTTCAACCGCCGACGCGTAACCGCAAGCCGCGGCGACCCCCGCAAACGACACTTGCGACGACACCGTCGCCTGACCACCGGTCGAATCGTGCGCGCCGTTGTCGAGCAGCACATGCGTGAGATTCGACGGACCGTACGCGCCGAGCGTCGCGAATGCGCCCATGCGCATCAGCGCGGCGCCGTCGCCGTCGAGCGCGACGACGTGCAGGTCAGGACGCGCGAGCGCAAGCCCTAACGCGAACGGCGTCACGCACCCCATCGAGCCCACCATGTACAACTGGTTGGGACGGTCATCGATTGCATAGAGTTCGCGGCCGCAAAATCCGGTCGACGCGAGCACCACCGTCGATTCGAGCGGTGTGTGCGCGATGACTTTCTGCAACGCGTCGTGACGTGAAGCCAGCTCATTCGCTGCGACGTTCCTGAATTGCGAACGCGGCGCCACCGGCACACGACGCGGGCCTGCGTGGCCCTCTTTCAACTCGTACGGCGTCACGCTGCCCTTTTGCATCACGAGCGCGTAAGGGCGGCCGGTTTCATCCATGTGAGCGATGGCGCGATCCAGCGCCGGGCCGATCGCGTCGGCTTCGGTCGGGAAGGTCTCCCAGGGAATTTCCATCGTATCGAGCATCGCGGGCGTGACCGGGCCCATCAGCGCGTGCTGCGGTTCGTCCGCGACGCCGGGTTGCCCGCGCCACGTCACGATCAGCAATTGCGGCAGACGGAAGGTCCACGTGAGCGAGGTCAACGGGCTCACCGCGTTGCCGAGGCCGGAGTTCTGCATCATCGTGATGCCGCGCCGGCCGTTCTGCGCGCCGAGCGTGACGCCCGCGATCAATGCGACCGCATCACCTTCATTGGCCGCCGAGACGTAATGCAGCGATTCGTCCTGCAACACGTAGTTGATGAACGGTGTCAGATACGAGCACGGCACGCCGGCGTACCAGTCGAAACCGCGTTCGCGCGCCGCCTCGACGAATTCGGCTGCCTCGATCATTGCGCGGCTCCGCGGGTTGCGCCCGTGGGGTTGCTGACCGCTGCCGCGAACGGCGCTTGCCCGAGCGCGAAATCGCCGGCACGACGGAAGTCTTCCAGATCGTTCACGCCGCGCCAGTGGCCGTGCACGTATTGCACCTCGATCGCTTCACCCGCTTCGATCAGCGCATTCAGCAGCGCGGGCATATCGAGCGAATCGAAATCCCGGCGCGCTTGCAGCCTGGTGAGGACCGCTTGCAGACGCTCAAGGCCCTCGCCGCGTACATTCAGCAGACCGACCCAGCGACCGTGCGGCGTTTGCGAAGCGATGACGGACGTTGCTTCCTGCCCGCTCGACACGTGACGCAGCGTGACCTTGTTGCCGAACAGGCCGCGATCATCGGCTGCCGAGCACCATGCGAAGTCGCGCACGCTGGCGTTTTCCGCATCGGTCAGCGACGAATCGACCACTACGCTGAACGCGGCTTCGCTCTCGACCAGATCGCGCAGAATGTAGCTGCGGAACAGCAGATCGCCGTACGAGATGACCGTGTCGCCTGCGAGCTTGTCGCCCGCGACCCGGTCGACCGCGCAGGCGAGCGACGCCAGTTCGCCGGTTTGCGCGTGACGTTCATTGACGACCAGCTTGATACCGGCCGTATCGATCGCATCGGCGCGATAACCGCCGACCACGGTGATGTCGTTGACGCTCTGCTTCTTGAACGCATCGACGAGCCAGCGCAAGAGCGGCTTGCCCGCGATCGGCAGCATGACTTTCGGACGATCTTCGGTGACGGCTTCGAGGCCTTTGCCGCGGCTTGCCGCGAGCACGACGGCCGCGCCGGCTGCGCGACCGCTCGACAGATAGCGGTCTTCGGCTTCCGAGTATTCGTCGGCGTCTTGCAGACGGAAGATTTCGTTGACTGCGGCGATGCTGTCTTCGACGTTCACGAGCGTTTCGCTCGAGTGAATTTCCTTGACGACGGCTTGCATGGCCGAGGTCGCTGCGCGGATCAGATGATTCGCCCAGATGACCGTGCTGATGCCGGCCTCGCGGAACACTTCGGTGGGCGTGCTGTAGTACTTGGTCGGCACGATGACGAGCGGCCCGCGGCCGGCCCATTCGCGCGCGAACTCGAGGATTTCATCGGGGCGCGAGAGCTTGCTGTGAATCAGGATCGCGTCCGCACCGGCTTGCCGATAGGCTTCCGCGCGACGCAGGGCTTCGTCCATCCCCCAACCGGCGATGAGTGCTTCGACGCGGGCGACGATCGAGAAATTTTCATCCGACTGCGAGTCTTTACCGGCTTTGATTTTGCCGCAGAACTCGTCCATATCGGCGAGGGGCTGGGCTTCGCCGTTGATGAAGCTATTTGTTTTTGGGAATTGTTTGTCTTCGATACAGACGCCGGCGATGCCGCGTTGTTCGAGTTTGCGCACGAGGCGGCGCACGTTGTTGAAGTTACCGTAGCCGGTATCGCCATCGAGGAGGATGGGGAGATCGCTGGCGTCGGCCATGAATTCGAGGGTGTCGACGACTTGCGTCCAGCTGGCTTCGTTGTTGTCGCGCACGCCGAATTGGGCGGAGATGGCGAGGCCCGAACCCCAGATCGCCTTGAAGCCGGCTTCGCGGACGATACGGGCGGAGAGGCCGTTATGGGCCTCCATCATGAATTCGAGTTCGTTACTGACGAGCATCTGACGCAGGCGTGCGCTGCGCGAAGCGAAGATGAAAGCGGGTTCGCGGGCGTTCAATTTTTTTACTCCTGGTGGCGGGCTTATTGGGGCTCTTTTTGCCCTGCGGGCGGCTGGAAAATGGCGACTATAGCTGAAATCGTTTTTATTGGTTGTCTGGGTGGCATTTGGGTTTTTGATGTTGTTTTTAAGTGGGAAAATGTGTTGTTTTTTGCATTTCATGCAGTGTGGTTTGGATTTTGATTTGGATTTGGATTTTTTTGGCGTTATGTGGAGGAATGTGATTGCTGCCCGCAATTAGGCCCTGCGGGGCTTGGATTTGTGGGGTTTTTTTGACTGTTGTTTCTTTTATATTATTTGGCTGTTTTTTGTTTTTTTGTTGCCGTGATTTACTCGATTTCTTCATTAATTTTCTGATTGATCTATTAGTGTTGCCCCTGTATCTGTTTGCCTGCGGCGTTGGCCTTTCCTTGAATTTTTATTGGTTTATTAGCGTTGCCCCTGTGCGGGGCAATGCTCTCAACTTAAGCCCTCAAAGAGCTTGTAAACGAGGCATTGCCCCTGTAAACTTCATCGCATAACTCACTGATAAATCAACGATATGAACTCAAAGTATCCGTCAGCGGAACCCGTGTTGACGGTATCGCGCGGTTAGATGTCGACAATTTTTCGCAATAGAGCGTACGAGACCCGCCAATGGCCTTCCGATTCATTGACGGCGATAGACGCAGTTTTCGCGTTGAGCCTGACGATGATGCCGACTCGCTCACTCAGATGTTTGTCGGTGAAGCCAACAGTATCGCCAATGAAGAATTCCTCTCGTTGTGCTCGCGGCGGCGGAGGAGGAGTGTGAGTTGGGCCGTTTGCAGTGCCGGGGATAACCGCCGCGTATAGTACCGACCAACGCTGACGGCTCTGGTTGTCCTGGATCACCACCTGGGTTTGCCGCAACTCCACCACCGTTCCATGCGAAGGTGGTGCGAGCGGATCGCTCCCGATATAACTGACCTCCATTCCCAAATGCAAGCGTTGACGTACTTCGAGAATACGTCGCGGGTCGTCCAGCATTTTGCCGATGGCGAGATAGAGGCGATACAACTCGGCGCTGGGCGCCTGCCGAAGCGAGTCGAGAATGTCCATGGGCGACAAGGTGTTTATCGGGCGAGCGGCAACAGTTCGTGCACGCGGTTGAAAGGATACGATGGTAACTGCTCAAGCGTGCGCTCAAGCCACGCATAGGGCTCGATTCTGTTCAGGCGAGCCGTGCCGATCAGTGAATACATCGTGGCTGCCGCTCGAGCGCCACGCGGCGAGCCGGCGAACATCCAGTTGGCCCTTCCGATTGCAATGGGTCTGATCTGGCGCTCCAGCGCGTTGTTGTCTGGCAGCAGGATGCCATTCCCGGTATAGCGAATTAGCGCCTGCCAGTGGCGTAGTGCGTAACCGAAGGCTTTGGCGAGCGGCGCCTGCGGGAGCAAACCGATGACGTTGCCCTCCAGCCATTGCCGGAACTGTGCGAGCACCGGCAGCGCCTCGGTTTGCCGCGCCGCATATTTGATGTCAGGCGTCTGGTCCTTGATCCGCGACTCGATCGCATACAGGCGGGCGATCCACTGCAGTGCCTGCGCCGCAAGTCCCGGCTTGCTTTGCGCCTTCGCGATTTCGAAGAAGCGTCGGCGGCAATGGGCCCAACACCCGACCTCGACGATGTCGCCGCTGTCGTAGAGCGCGTCATGCCCACTGTACGCGTCCGCCTGCAGATAACCTTTGTACTTTTGCAGGTACCGCAGCGGATGCGAACCGGAGCGCGATTCCGCGAACTCGAACACGACCGCCGGCGGGTGGTCGACCCAGACGCCGTTCTCCTCGCGCTGGCCCGCGCCCAGGTATCCCCATAATCGTGCTGTGCGCGTCGCCGTGCGACCCTTCTCGAGCAATGGCAGTGTCGTGTCATCCACGTGCATGCGGGGTGCCTGCAGCTGGTGAGCCCGTAGCGGTGGCAGCAGCACTTCGAGCAGTTCGGCTGCCGCCAGCTTCCATTCGCACAGCGTTGCCCGGGGCAGATGCACACCACGTCGTGCATAGCGCATCTCCTGCCGGTTCAAAGGCAGGTGATCGACGTAGGTGTTGACCAGGATGTTGGCCAGCAGGCTCGCGCTCGCATTGCTCTTCGGCAGCGGCGAAGGCTGGGCACTTGCGGTCACGATGGTCGACTCGCCATCCTTCTTCGCCGCGTACTTGAAGCGGATATGCTCAATGACGGTGAGCCTCGACGGCTCGTAGTGCAGCGTCTCGCTGCGCTCCTCGCCGATACGCTCGAGCGAATCGAATGCGGCCTTCTGTTCGTCGTTCAGATCGTATTCAATGCGCGTGCGCGGCAGGTCCTTCGACAGGGCCGGACGCCCCTTGCGGGTATGGCCCGCGACCGGAGTCTCGGCCGGCTCGGGCGGAACAGGTAACTCCATGGCGGCATCGAACAGTTCCGCCTGGCCCGCCAGCCGCTCGGAACTGACGCCGAAGCGCGCGCGGTTCGCCTGGGCAATCTGGTGCTGCAGCGCTTCCAGCTGTTCCCACAGCACGCATGCCAGCCGGTTCTGTTCGAGCGCGAAGGCTTGCAGCGCATCGGGCTCGACCGGCAATTCCGCGACAGTGATGGCGGTGGGCGGCATGGCTATCATGATGCCCAACTCGCGCGACGTTTACAAGATCGGGGTGCATTGTATCTGCGCAGGCGAGAGCAAAGTCAACTCACGCGCGTCACCGCGACGGCGCGATGCGGCTCGCGCGCCGGGATCTCAATGCCCTCGAGCCAGGCGTTGAGTTCGGCGAGCGTGAAGCCGCGTTGCGCGAGCGCCAACGGTGACGGAAAGCGGCCCCGTTCAAGGCGCTTGTACCAGAGCGCGAAGCCGGTGCGATCCCAGTATAGGCATTTGACTTTCGAGCGGTCCCGGCCGACGAACACGAACAGATTGCCCGAGGCAGGGTTCTGGGCAAGTAGTGGTTCGACCAGATACGACAGCCCATCAATCGATTTGCGCATGTCGACCGGGTCGCGACAGATATACGCACGAACATCGGCTGCGATCAGCACCGTGTACCGCCGAGCTGTCCGAGCACGAAACGCACGATGCGCTCGGCATGAGCACCGGTCAGTTCAATGCGAACACCGGCGAGCGACAACGTCACGTGATCACGTGAAGACGACGAAGCGTCCAGCGCCAGTGACGGCGTCGGAGTGACTGGTGCGGCGTCCGGATGGGAAACGATAAATGCAGCGTCTGGTGTGACCGCGAGCGGGTACGCCTCTGCACGTGGCTCGCTCGAGAGCTTCTTGCGCCACAGGCCGAAGGTACTGACGGCGAGCCCCTGCTCACGACAGAAACGTCGAAGGCCCAGTCCGCTTGTGGTCCATGCCATGACCATCTCGCGCCAGAATGCTTCGCCTTGCCGGGGGCGTCGTGCGCCCGTCGGTACGGCCTCTCCCGTTGCGTCGTCCATCGCATTGCTCCGTCGTTACGATGGCATCACCTTCGCACCGCGCTTACGTGCATTCAAGACGGGATGCGCTGACGGATACAACTCAAATACCAGCGTCCTCGCGGCTTCTTGCTGAGTTCTCCGATTTCCTGCTCGATCCGACGCTCGCCGAGCGCGTGCGTCGCTCTCCCACCGCATTTACGCGCAATCGCACCCTGACCTTGCCG
>NZ_WOEY01000054.1 GCF_013177695.1 Paraburkholderia solitsugae
GCCGACTCAGGGAGTATCGCGACGCCCACACCGTTTTCGACCAGGCGGCAAATCGACGCGAAGTTGCCAAGCTGGATGCGGTGCCGCAAGGTGCGATGCAGCCGCTTCGCCTGACTTTCGAGGAACACCTGAATCGACGAGCCGCGTTCGTGACCAACGAAATCGGCTTCGATAAGATCGGCAAAGGCGATCTCCCGCTGCAGCGCGAAACGTTCGTCGACTGCGGGCACAACCGCGCACAGGCGGTCGGTGGCAAAGGGAAACGTCGTGAGCGCCACGCCCTCGGGCGGCGAAGCGATGATGCCGATATCGGCCACTCCTTCCGCAATGGCCGCGATGATCTCATCGCTCGGACGCTGCTCGATTTCGATGTTGATGTTGGGGTTGTCGTAGAGAAAGCGGCTAAGCGGGCCAGGCAGCGTCTCGACAAGTGCATTCGTGTTCGAGAGGATGCGGATGGTCCCCCGCATCCCTTGGGAGAACTGTGCGAGGTCGTCCGTCATGCGTTGTAGCGCGCCGAGGGTGGCCCGCGCGTGGCGCAGGAAGGTCTGCCCCGCCTCCGTGACGCGTATGCCGTGAGGCCGACGCTCCAGCAGCGGCACACCTACCGCCTCCTCCATCTGCCGGATACGCGCACTGACCGCCGCGAGCGAGAGGTTGACGCGGGTTGCGCCGTGCGTAAGGCTGCCAGCTTCGGCGACGGCAACGAAGGTTTGAAGGTCGACAAGGCCAAAATGCATGGGATAACACACCGGGAAGTGAGTCTGGACTCGAATGGACGGGCCACGAGGCTCGCCTGCGAGAAGCATACCTGGCTTTACGAACGCATGTCCATTGTGTGCCGCGTGCCTCGACGCGACACGCAGATAGCCTTTCCCTCCCTTCACCCATTCTTCTTTTTTGTTCAATTGACCGTAGCTTACAAGCGGCCCGGCACTGCGCCGCCTGGAGGGCACCGGTGCACGCGAAGTTGATCCACACGAGCTGCACGTTGGTGATCTCCAAGTGCTGGAACGTCGTCTCGCGCTAAGTCTTGTGGTGCGCAGCGCCCTCAGGCGGCAACGCCTCCGTGTCCGTCAGCACTTCGCGCAAGCGGTCCCGAAACGGATTCAATACCGCAGTGTTGCGCAATACGCATACGCACAGGTCGCGGCGAGCCCAGGGTTCCGCGAGCTTGAGCACCACGACGTTGCTGCCTGAGTCGCTCTCGATGGCCGAGCGCGCGACGATGCCAATTCCGGCACCAGATGCAACTAGTTTCACGATCGCACCATAGCTCGACACCTGCACGCGCACGTCCAGGCGCCATCATGTCGACTGCGAGATAACGGTGGTCCGACGTAAAGAGGCCGTAGTAGTTGGTGTGCATGCGCTCGCGTTCGACCCGTATGCGTACGACCGCGCTTAAGTCGCTGTCCGCCACGGAGTCGAAGTAGACCAATTGCCAGTACATGATGGCGTCCGTCTCGCGCTCCATGTTGCCTGTGACGGCCCAGCCGATAAGCCCGAGCAACACCATGACCGACAGCGAAAAGATAGCCGCATGGAGAAGCAGCAGCCGGACGGACGTCGAGTGCCAGTGTCGAGCAAACGCGAGGGTTTGCGTGAGCGAAGTGGCCTTTCTCAATTCACGCTCAGGACGTAGCCGACACCGCGAAAAGTCTTGATCAGCGGCGTCGCGTCGTGCGGATCGATCTTTTTGCGCAGATGTCCGATATGAACATCGATGAGCTTCGAACCCGGATCGAAGTGGTAACCCCGATCTGCCTCGAACAACATTGTGCGGGTGATCGTCCTGCCCGCATGCCGCATCATGAACTCCAGCACGCGGTACTCTGTTTGCGACAGCGCAATTTCCTCGTTGCCACGCCTCACCTTGCGGGCGATGAGGTCGAGCTCGAGAGCGCCAACGCGCAGCGTCGTCTCTGTTTGAGCTACCGACGCCTGCTGGCGACGCAGCAGCACCTCCGGACGAGCCGCCATCTCGGCGAGGTTGAACGGCTTCGTCAGGTAATCGTCCCCGCCCGCACGCAAGCCGCGAATGCGTTCATCAACGTCGCCTGGCGCGCTGACCATCAGCGCAGGTGTGTGCACGCCCACGCTGCGAATGGCAGTCACAATGCTCAAGCCGTCCACGCCGGGCAACATGCGGTCGAGCGTGATGATGTCGTACTCATCGCTCATTGCCCGCGCAATTCCTTCGCGTCCGTTGTCGACCCAATCGACGCTGAAACCGCCTTTCCGCAACTCCACTGCGATATCGTTAGCGGTAGTTTCATCGTCTTCGATCGTAAGCACTCTTGACATGCCGCTCTTCCTCAGCCAGCGAAATTCGCCGATACAAATGTCTAAAACACCGAATCTGCCCGCACGCTCGTGCGCCCTTAATCAGAGGCGACTGCGCAGTCCCGCTCAGTCCTGCCGGGGTCTTGGGGAGTCACACGTGGAGTGGCACGTGTCTTTCATGTGCGCCGCAATGGCGGATGCCGTGAGCGCACAAAGCAGCCCAATGGCGCTGCCGACAGCCACGTTCAGCAGGCGTTCGCCTCCAAAAATCCACGGCTTTCCCGCCAATACAAAAGCTATTGCCGCACAGGCGCACCGGACGCCGAATGCGAGCGTGTACGGACGAATGCAGATGAGCGTCAGCATTGCGGCGAACACAACGAGCACACGCATAAATAACGCATGAGGGATCATCAACCCGACGACCACTCCGAAGGAAACGCCGACAACGGCCCCGGTGAGCCGGCTGCGAAACTTCTGCCGGGCGCTTGCTGCATTTCCGGTAACGACGCTGGCGGCCGACCAGATCATCCACTGACCATGATCGACGTGCCGCCATTCGACAAGTGCGGCAGCGCAAGCGACCGCGAGCGCGACGGTGATCACCAACTCGATATATGCGTTGCGCTTGCTGTTTGGGGAGAGGCGAGTCCACTTTGCGAAATGCGCAAGAGTCGGCTGGCCGGTTTCACGCGAGCGGAAGTGCTCGACTGACGCAACGAGCAGGATCGGCAACGCCGCTATCAACAGGAACGGCAGGACCTCAACGCTGCGGGTGATAAGCGCCTGCCGCGTGACCGCTTCCCCACTTTCGCAAGCAAGATACAGCGAAGGAATGAACGTGAAGTTGCCGAGCGAGCGCAAGGCACTGCCGCCCGCGGTCACCAGCACGGATCCCATGCCCAGCAGGACGGTGGCTACGACAAAGAGCAGCGGGTGCGCGAGCGACGCCATCAGGATCAGGAAGCCCGCGCTGATCGCCAAAGCGTGCGCGAAGACGCCGAGCGGCGCAAGCTGCGAGTGGTCGAGCGCGATGAGCATCGCGACCGGCACGATTGCCGCGGTAAGCCACTCGGATTTGCCTGATATGACTGCAAGCAGGAGCAGCGGGACGAGCGCAAACATGGCGCGACCCAACGCCCGCCTGTCGAACACGGTTTCGACGCGGCGCAAGAGCGACGAAGCTCCGGTGTGACGTTCGCTGCTCATCGCCTCTCTCCGGCCACGCTGTGCTTGTCCATCGGGCGTCATCAGCCGGCGAGCGCCTCGAGTACGTCGGCGGATCGCCGCACGAGACCGAGCCTTGGGAAGATGTAATTCAGCGACGCATGATGATGCTCGGGCGCGCCGCAGCTCATTGCGTCCTCGACGAGCACCAGCGAGTACCCGTGCTCGTGCGCGGTGCGAGCCGTCGACTCGACGCCGATGTTCGTCGAAATCCCGCCGAGCACAATGGTTTCGATGCCGCGACGCCGCAATTGCAGGTCGAGCTCGGTGCCGTAGAAAGCGCTCCATTGGCGTTTCGTGATCTTGATGTCGCGCTCCTCCACCGCCAGTTCGGTGGGAAAGTCCCACCAGTTCGAGGGCAGTCCGCCGGGGGGAAGCGCGACGGGCTGATCGACGGGCTGCTTCAGTGCATCGCCGAAGTCGGCGCTCCAGCCCACCCGGACCAGGACGACCGGCGCGTTCACTTCCCGGAAGCGCTTTGCGAGCGTTGCCGAGGTAGCCAGCACGGCTGCGGCTGGGCGGGGCGCTTTCCCGAATCCGAGAATGCCCTCCTGAAGATCGATCAGAACGAGAGCGGTAGTCTTGGGGTCAAGTTTTTGCAACATGATGGTCTTCCGTTGAAAGCGGCGAGCCGCTGGTGTATTGTGAGGGGGTGCTCACAAACAGTATATGAGAATGGCCTCACAAAAGTCAACGCCGAATACGGGCGAAGCGAAGGCGCCGCGCCGCGCCCGCGGACATGCGCGGGTGGCGTCGTTACTGGAAGCCGCAAGTGCGGAATTTGCCGAAAAAGGGTACGAAGCAACGACGATGACAGCGATCGCCGCGCGCGCGGGAGCGTCGATCGGTTCGCTTTATCAGTTCTTTCCGACGAAAGACCAGGTCGCAGGTACGCTGATCGAGCAATACGTGACCGAGCTTGAAGCAGCGTTAGTCCGGCTGAGCGAGGAGGTGCCGCTGCTTGATGTATCGGTCGTTGCGAGCCGGCTGACGACGTTTTTCGTGGCGTTTCGCACGACGCACCCCGCTTTCGTGGTGCTGGTCGACGCGCAAGATGTCGCACTGCCCGGCGCCACCGGAGTGCGCGAAAGATTGCGCAAAGGAATCGCATCCGTGCTGGCCGCCCTCGCGCCGCGACTGTCCGTGGACGAAGCTTTGTTCCGGGCCGTGGTCGTGCAGCATCTTATGAAGGCAGCCGTCACGCTGAGCCACGATGCCAGCGTGGTTGACCGTCACGCGGCGATCCTGGAGTTCCAGCGCGTGGTAGAGCGCTACCTTGAGGACGTGATGGAAGCCGGGCGTGGTGGACGAACCGGCGCAGCGAAACGAGGGGTTTTGTCGCGATAACGATTCCAGCGCGAGCGAAACCCGATATGGATAGGAATGCTTATGCAGCCAAGGAATAGGACTGCTCGGCGGGAGTCTGTCGGGCGCAGTTGTTTTTCATCTGCCCCTTGGCGATCATGTGCATCACCTCGATTCCGCCAAGCAGGATGCGGGCGCAACGAAAATTCTTGAGCCCGAGCATGGGTCTGATACGCCGCTTGATCGCGCGGTGGTCCTGCTCAATGATATTGTTCAAGTACTTCGTCTGGCGTATCTTGATGGGTGTATCTCGCTCGGCGTTGATGGCTTCCAGCGCCGCCAGATTGGCGCCACTTTTGTCGATAGTCACTGTCTCGGGTTCGCCATTCTGGGCGATCGATTCTTCGAAATACCGACGCGCCGCGGTCTTGTCCCGATGGGCCCGTAACAGAAAATCGATGGTGTTACCGGCCTTGTCGACGGCGCGGTACAG
>NZ_WOEY01000055.1 GCF_013177695.1 Paraburkholderia solitsugae
TCCCACCGCATCGGAGCACTCCGCGGTTTCCTCCATCGAGGCTTGTGCGACGCCTGCCCGCTGGCTCACCGGCGCGCTCACATGCATGCGGCTTCAGGGCAGGCATCGCACAACCCTTAACAAACTGGGACGGTCGACATCAGTCGCAGTCCGGGCCGGTTAGAGACCTTCGGAGCGCCCCCAAAATACGGACATCAACACGTGGCGGGCCGACTGTCATGCGAAGCTCGTGATACTATCCTTCGACCTCTCGAAGCATCTAACGATGCCGTATCGCAGACGGGAGCAGACGCTCGCCGCTGCATCGAAGCCATCTCACTCCAGAAAAAAATGTACGCAGCTGCCTGGCCTCCACTGACGAACCTCTGAACCAGGCCGCACTTGCCGTCGCTTGGTTGGCGGGAGTACGGCTATCTGCGCCTGTCTCGACGAACTCGAGACGGCGGGGTTGCTTTACCCATACGCATATCTATACGCGCCGGGTGGGCTAACTGTTCTTCGTCATGGATGACAACATGCGTATTCTCAATACGGTGGCGGCGCTCGCCATTCCGTTTATCCCTCGTGCACTGATCCAGAAAATCTCGCGTCGTTATATCGCCGGCGATTCACTTGCTGACGCCGTCGGGCGAGTCCAGATGCTAAACGCCTGCGGGTTCAGCACGACCCTCGACGTGTTGGGTGAAACCGTTTCATCCGCGGCCGAGGCCGAAACCATGGCTGGTGAGTACGTGAAAGTACTCGATGCCATCCGGGCCCATGGTCTGAACGCGGAAATATCGATCAAGCCGTCCGCGCTCGGGCTACTTGTCGACGAGGCAGAATGCGAGCGCCTGGTTAGACATATTCTGGAAGTAGCGGCAGTTGATGGAAACTTTGCCTGCGTTGATATGGAAGATATCAGCTGCGCGCAAAAGGAAATTGACCTCTTCGCGCGGGTGGAGCGTAACGTGGGTAACGTCGGTTTGGCCTTGCAGGCCTATCTTAAACGCACCTACGAAGACATCGACCACCTTCTGCGCAAGAAGAGCACATTGCGTATCTGCAAGGGAATTTATGTGGAGGATCAAGTACACCTTGTTGACGGTGCGCGCAACGATAGGACGGCGATCAACGTGCATTTCATCAACCATGTATCACGCTGTTTTAAAGTGGGGGCGTTCGTCGGCATCGCGACGCACGACACAGTGCTCATTGAGGAAATCATCGCGCTTGTGCGTCGCGAGGGCGTGGATCGAACGAAATTCGAATTTCAGATGTTGCTTGGCGTGTGCGAGCCATTGCGTGACAAGTTGCTCGGTATGGGATTCAACGTCCGCATTTATGTGCCCTACGGGCGGGACTGGTACGGCTACAGTACGCGTCGAATCAAAGAGAATCCGAGTATTGCGGGTTACGTGATGAAAGCGATGTTGGGTATCGGATAGTTGTCTGGTACGCGTTCACGCTGACGTCGGCTTGATCCGGCGCACTACGGATCAGGTAGTTCTGCACGATCGGCGAGATGGACCAGCTCAGGCCGGGCACCTATGTATTCGCTACCAGCAGTTCCTCTGCATTGTTTGGCGGGCGCAGACCATCTGTTCTGCCCATGAAGTAGCGCTGGGTTAGATCGGCCGCCGAGACGTGCCGCGCTTCTCTAAAGCCCGCTTCGTGGGCCAGCGCCAGGATCTCCGGCGGCGTGAAGAAGCTGAGGAACGGGGTCCCGCTGGCTCGTGCTCCCTTCTCCGCCATCTCAAGCCCGGGACGTACTTCGGGGTCCGCCAGCTCCAGCGGGAGCAGGAACGTCATGGCGAGCGTCGATCCTGGCGCGAGCGCAGCGACTTCACGCAGTGTGGCCGCGTTCGCCTCCTTGGTGAGATACATGCTGACGCCCGTAGAGACCACGATTGCCGACTTGCTCTCATCGAAGCCCGCAGTCATGAGCGAGTCCCGCCAGGATCCGCCCGCCTCGAAATCGACCGGCACGAAGCGCAGCCAGTCCGGGATGCCGAAGCCGAGCTCGATCAGGCGCTGACGCTTCCATGCCTGGGGGCTTGGCTGGTCGATCTCGAACACCTTGAGGTGGGACGCGATCTCCGGCCTCCGCTGTGCGAAGCTGTCAAGGCCGGCGCCGAGGATGACGTATTGACTCAACCCGCTGGCGGCCTGGTCCACGACCAGGTCCTCAATGAAGCGGGCACGCGCCACGATTGAAGCGCGAAAGGGTCGCGTGAATTGCGGATCCATGTCGCCGCGGCTGCGCCAGCCCTCGTCCGGGGCCAGCAACTTAAGCCCGATTTCGTCTTCCAGCACATGCGGCAGGGAATCGGCCTCGATATGCAGCGCACGCCACAAGGCGACGCGCGCTGCTGTGCTGTCTGGCGCTACCTCTCGCTTGTCGTTCATGATTTTCGATCCTGTTTGTTCGTTCGTCTTCGCTTGATGACCCGCCAGTACTGCCTCCTGTCGCAGGCGCGCAGCGTTTTCGCATAGGTATTCGCGGTAGGAGGATGGTAACCTTCCCCCGGTTCTGGCCAACAAGTTCGACCACCAGCCAAATATTAAGCCGGCCGGTGCGGTATTTTCCGCGCCGGTATCCCACATCGACCGAAAGAGTGATCATGACGAGTTCCATCTACAGCGCATCCGTTCCCGTTTTCAAGCAGATGCTGACTGCATTGTCCGACGTGCTGAAGAAAGCCGAAGCCCACGCCACCGAAAAGAACATCGATCCGAACGCGCTGCTGCAGGCGCGCCTGTTCCCGGACATGTTTCCCCTCGTGCGCCAGGTACAGATCGCCGCCGATTTCGCCAAGGGCATCAGCTCGCGTCTCGCCCGCGTAGAGGTGCCGTCGTGGCCCGACACCGAAGTCACGTTTGCAGACCTGCAAGCGCTTATCGCCAAGGCGTTGGCTCACATCGGCGCGCTCGACGCCGCTCAATTCGACGGTAGCGAGAACACGGAAATCGTCCTGCGTCCGGGCACGCCGAAAGAGAAGAAACTGGTCGGCAGCGCCTATTTGCAAAACTATGGTCTGCCCCAGTTTTTCTTCCACGTGACGACGGCCTACGCAATTCTGCGCCACAACGGCGTCGAGATTGGCAAGCGCGACTACATGGGATCGTACTGATCGTCGGCGCGCGGGCCGGGTGAGCCACCGGACGGCGGTCGCTTCAGCGGCGTCAGCCGTCCGGCTCGCATGCCGCTGTTCGCCCCGGCTCGGCGCTACGCTTGGATGGTGAATGACCGGCAAGCGGTGGAGGGATATCGCGTGTCACGCGAAAGATTTTCTTTCGCCATGGACAAGATATCGTCGATAGTCGATGAATCTGGGCGCATGCATACTCCTTGCGCAGCACACCCGCCCGTAATCCACCTACGTCAAAGTTGACGATTTTGGAACATGAATCTCAGAACCATCGGTCTTGTAGCAACGGGCTTTTTTGCCTGTGCGATCACAGTCGTTAGCCACGCGGCCGACGATAAGCAAAACAGAATCGGCAGTACAGTGACCCGCGCCATTCAACCGGTCATGGCGAAGGATGTTATCCCCGGAATGGCCGTTGGCATCATCGACGGTGACAGGCACTACGTATTCAACTATGGCCTGGCGTCGACGGAAACCAGAAAACCGGTCACGAGCGACACCTTGTTTGAGCTGGGTTCTGTCAGCAAGACTTTGACGGCGACGCTGGCGTCCTATGCGCAGGTGAGTGGCTATCTATCTTTGTCGGATCAGTCGGGCAAGTACCTCCCGTCTCTACAAAATAGCAAGTTCGGCAATGTCAGCCTTCTTAATCTGGGCACGCACACGCCCGGAGGGCTCCCATTGCAGGTGCCGGACAACATCCGCAACGACGATCAGTTGATGCAGTATTTCAAGCAGTGGCAGCCCACCTACGCGCCGGGAACCTATCGGACGTATGCGAATCCCGGCATCGGTGCGCTCGGCCTGATCACGGCGAAGAGCATGGGTCAGGATTTTGGCGGGCTGATGGAAAATCATCTGTTCCCCGCGCTTGGCATGAAGAGCACCTACATCAACGTTCCCGTTGGGAAATTGAACGACTACGCTGAGGGCTACACGAAAGAAGGTGCGCCGATCAGAATGGCACCTGGAGTGCTGTGGGCTGAAGCCTACGGCATCAGGACCACGGCTGCCGACATGATTCGCTTCGTGGAAGCCAACATGAATCTGATCCAGTTGGACCGGAAGCTTCAGCGCGCGGTCACCGATACCCACACCGGATACTTCAAGGCAGGGGCGATGACCCAGGACCTGATATGGGAACAGTATCCGTATCCCGTCAATTTGCAGACGCTGCTGGACGGCAATTCGTCGGCGATGATCTTCAATGCAACGCCGGTCACTCAAATAACGCCACTGCAGCCGCCTCGTGAAGACGTCTGGATCAATAAAACCGGCTCGACCAACGGCTTTGGCGCGTACGTCGCATTCATTCCGCAGAAGCGGCTCGGGATCGTCATCCTTGCCAACAAGAATTTCCCCATCGATGAACGGGTAAGCGTTGCATACCGGATTCTCACGTCACTGGCCAACGACGAACAATAAGCAGGGCCCCCATCGATGAAAAGCGCTCGCTACCTTCCGCTTATCCTTTCGACACTCGTATGCGTTCAGCCAGTCGAAGCTGCTGAGAGCGCACCGGCGGCGAAAGACACCGTCGTTTTGCAACGGGTCCCGGTTCCAGGAACCGATCGCGAAATGGGCATGGGCATTGCCGAGTTTCCTCCGAACGCTTCGAAGCCGCGACATAAGGCGACCGGGCCTGAGGTCGCATACGTGCTCGAGGGCGAGGTAACGGTGCAGGTCGATGGTCAAGCCACACGCGTCGTACACGCGGGCGAGAGCTACCGGATGCCCGCCGGTGTCATTCATGTCACCACCGCGGGGCCTGAGGGTGCGAAGGTTCTGGCGACCTGGGCCTGGGTACCGGGAAAACCATTCAACATTCGTGCGCCGAAATGACTTGGAGTCGACACCGATTTCCGTTGCTGGCCCGAATGCGTTTCGTTCCTCGTGCAAGCGGCTATCATCGATCGAAGTCCCTAAAGGAGAACAGCCGATGACCCGACCCGATTTCATCAAGCACTGGACTGAGCTGGAAGAACCGGATGCGCATTCTTATCGCGGCGATACCGAGAAGATGGCGCTGGACGCGCCGCTTTCCGCCGCACTCGGCATTACGCGTATTGGCATCCATCATGTGAGGCTTCTGCCCGGCCGGCGGACGTCCTATCCGCACGCCGAAAGTACCGAGCAGGAGTTTGTCTATGTGCTCGAAGGCAAACCCGATGTCTGGATCGACGGCGTGCTTCACCCCATTGCTGAAGGCGATTCCGTCGCGTTTCCGGCAGGCACTGGAATCTGCCATACCTTCATCAACAATACGAAGGACGAAGTCAGGCTGATGGTAATCGGCGAGCGTCCGCGCGACGACAACCGCATTCGTTACCCGCTCAACGAAGCGCACGAACGGACCCGTGCGGACCGCT
This sequence comes from Paraburkholderia solitsugae, assembly GCF_013177695.1. Lineage (GTDB taxonomy): Bacteria > Pseudomonadota > Gammaproteobacteria > Burkholderiales > Burkholderiaceae > Paraburkholderia > Paraburkholderia solitsugae. The sequence continues at coordinate 5,501 of NZ_WOEY01000055.1, forward strand.
GGGTGGACTGGCCCACCAGACCGCTCGGAGACCATAACGGAATGCCGGACTGAGGCTAGGCGGACGACCGCTTCGGTTGATGTCCGGAGCGCGGCCCTGCAAATATTGGCGATTCAGGCTAGGCTACCCTGTTGGCCGTCTTTGTGTCACACCGAGCCGGCCGCGCCTCAGGTTATTCCCGTCAGGAAAGCAATGACTCAACAGCTAACTATTGATTTCGTCTCCGATATCGCATGCCCGTGGTGTGCAATCGGCCTGTCGTCGCTCCAGCTTGCGCTCTCGCGCCTCGGCGATACCGTCGACGCTCAAATCGCCGTGCATCCCTTCGAACTGAATCCGGAGATGGGGCCGGGCGGCGAGGCGATTGTCGACTATCTCGGCAAAAAGTACGGACGTACACCGGAGCAGATCGCCGAAACGCAAGCCATGATCCGCGAGCGTGGGGCGAGCGTTGGTTTTGCCTTCGGCCCGCGTACGCGCGTCTATAACACCTTCGATGCGCACCGCCTGATGCATTGGGCCGGTATCAAAGGCAGGCAGTTGCCACTCAAGCTGGCGCTGCTGCGGGCCTATCATTCCGAGGGCAAAGACCCAAGCGATCACACAGTCCTGGTCGAGGCGGCTCAATCCGTGGGGCTCGACGCCGCGGAAGCGAATGAGGTACTGCGAAGCGGACTCTATACCGACGACGTTCGTGCCGAAGAACGGAAATATCAGGCGAAGGGCATTCAATCAGTGCCGGCGATCATCTTTAACGGTCGCTATCTGGTGAGCGGCGGACAACCCGTGGAAACCTTCGAGCAAGTCATTCAGCAGATTCTGGCCGAAGCGTAGCGTGGTCAGCGCCGGGCAAACGACCCGTTTCACGCAACGGGTCATTTGCTCGGCTCACACGTGTGGATGCACGAAACGACGGCCCAGCACTATCTCGATCGTCGCGGCAGTATTGAGCGCCGCTGCAGGCGAGAGCTGGGTTCATTGACCGCATACTGAATCCCGCCACACTTGTCACTCCCACCGTTCGATGCACGGCATTAGTGTGCTCTACAAGGACGAGGCGGGTGATGTGTTCCATAGCGCCTCGACTTCTCCAGGAGAGACGCCCGTGATGGATCGCATCATGGCGATGCAGACCTTCGTACGCATCGTCGACGCTAACAGCTTTACCCGTGCCGCGCAGTCCCTCGGGATTCCGCGCGCCAGCGCGACAACGCTGGTGCAGAGCCTCGAGGCCATGCTCGGCATCCAGTTGCTCGTGCGCACCACGCGCCGCCTCAATCTGACTGCGGAAGGGGCTGCCTATTACGAGCGTTGTGTGCAGATTCTCGCCGACATCGACGACGTCGAGGCGAGCCTGCGGCATCCCGACGACCGGCCGCGTGGGCGGCTGCGCGTCGAGATGCCGGCGGTCGTCGCGAACGCGATCGTGTTTCCGGCGCTCGACGACTTTCACGCGCGCTACGAGCATATTCTGCTCGAGTTCGGCGTTAGCAACCGGCAGGTCGAACGGATCGGCGAAGCGATCGATTGCTGCGTTCTGACTGGAAAATTGCCGGACGCGGGCCTTGCCGCTCGCCGACTGGGCGCGCTCGAGCGTGTGACCTGTGCGAGTCCGCTTTATCTCGCGCGGTACGGCACGCCGCTACGGCTTGACGAGCTAACGGATCACGTCGTGGTGAATTGCACGTGTGCGCAGACGGGGCGAGCGGCGGATTTCGATTTCCAGGTCGAAGGCGATACGGTCAACGTGCCGCTTGGGGGCTTCGTGCAGGTGAGCGACGAGCATGCCTATCTCGAATGCGGACTGCGTGGACTTGGGCTGATCCAGCCGCCGCGGGCGCTTGCGCAGCCCTACCTCGACTCTGGGCGGCTCCGTGAAGTGCTGCCGTCTTATAGGCCTGCGGCGATGCCGGTATCGGTCGCGTATCTGCGTCATCGCCGTGCGCCGCCGCGCGTGCTTGCCTTCGTCAACTGGCTCGCGGAACGGTTCGAAATAGCGCGGCACGTGAGCCACGAGCCGCCACCCGGGTGCCTGAGTTTGCGCGGGATGGAGGCCGGCGAACCGGCCTGAAATGAGCGAAAAATCAAATAGTGGGAAGCAAGCGAGAGGTACCTTTGCGCGCGGCACTAGGGAATGCCTACGCTTGAGCCGCTGCCGTTCGGCGTCGTAAAATGGTGGCACATCGGTTTGGGGGCCCAGCAATGTGTCTGGCTTCTCGTTACGATTTCAGCCGCGATACCCGGCGACACCCGGCACAGCGGCGCCCCGCGCAGTGGCGCTCAACGCTTTCTCGACCCGCTCCTCGCGATGAGGCTGGCGGCGGTCGTGGAATTGCCGTTCGATCCGCGCCATGATCCCGCTCATTTCCGTCAAACGGCTCAATAAGCGCTTTCCCGGCGTGAGGGCGCTTCACGAAGTCCAGTTCGAGCTCATGGCGGGGGAGGTCCACGCGCTGATGGGCGAGAATGGCGCCGGCAAATCGACGCTGATGAAAATCCTCGCCGGCGTGTACACCCGGGATACGGGCGAAATCCTCTATGACGGCCAGCCGGTCGAGTTCCTGAGCCCGCGCGAGGCGCAGGCCATGGGCGTCGGCATCATTCATCAGGAACTCCAACTGATGAATCATCTGACCGTCGCCCAGAATATGTTCATCGGCCGTGAGCCACGCGGACACCTCGGTCTGTTCCTCGACGAAGACAAGCTCAATGCGCAAGCGCGCGACATTCTTGCCCGCATGCATGTGAATCTCGACCCGCGCGCGGTTGTCAGTACGCTCACCGTCGCGAGGCAGCAGATGGTCGAGATCGCCAAGGCGTTGTCCTTCGACTCGCGCGTTTTGATCATGGACGAACCGACCTCGGCGCTCAATGACGCCGAGATCGCCGAGCTCTTCCGCATCATCCGCGAGCTAAGAAACCGGGGCGTGGGCATCATCTATATCTCGCACAAGATGGATGAGCTGAAGCAGATTGCCGACCGCGTCACCGTGTTGCGTGACGGGGAATATGTGGCCACGGTTAGTGCCAGGGACACCAGCGTCGAAGCGATCATCGGCATGATGGTCGGGCGAAAGTTGACCGACGTCGCGCCTTCCCAGCGCGTAGCGGACACAGGCGAGGTCGCACTCGAAGTCAAAAATCTAAACGCCGGCCCGCTGGTCAGAGACGTGAGCTTCGTGCTGCGCAAAGGCGAGATATTGGGCTTTGCTGGCTTGATGGGCGCCGGTCGCACCGAGGTCGCACGGGCGGTGTTCGGCGCCGATCCGATCGAATCTGGCGAAATTATCGTGCGAGGCGTGAAGGCGATGATCAGGAATCCGAGCGATGCGGTGGCACGCGGCATCGGCTATCTTTCGGAGGACAGGAAGCGCTTCGGCCTTGCGACCGGAATGAACGTCGAATCGAACATCGTGATGTCCAACTTGCGCAAATTCCTGTCGCTCAACTTTTTCTTGCGCCGCGCCGAGATACGGCGGACGGCCTCCCATTTCATCAATCTGCTCGCCATTCGTACGCCTTCCGCGACGCAGGAGGTGCGGCTTCTCTCGGGGGGTAATCAGCAGAAAATTGTCGTTGCGAAATGGCTCGAGCGCGACTGCGACGTGCTCTTCTTCGACGAGCCGACGCGCGGCATCGACGTCGGCGCCAAGAGCGAAATCTACAAACTCCTGCGCTCGCTCGCTGAGCAAGGCAAGGCGATCGTGATGATCTCGTCGGAACTGCCGGAAATCTTGCGCATGAGCGACCGTATCGTCGTGATGTGCGAGGGCCGCATTACTGGCGAACTCTCGGCCGTGGAGGCGACACAAGAGCGCATCATGCAATTGGCGACGCAGCGCGAAACCTTAAAAGCAGCGTGAGCTTCGAGAGGAGAGATCCAGTTTATGACACAGCCATCGGATACGTCGGCGTTGGCGAATGAGGGACGGCCGTCCGGCCTTAGAGCCCGCGTGTTCGCGCCGGCCGCTCTGCAAAAGCTGCTCGCCTTCGGGAGTCTGATCCTCCTGCTGGTCTTTTTCAGCTTCGCGTCTCCCGCGTTCATGCAGATGGACAATATGCTCGGGATTCTGCAGGCGACGGCGGTCAACGGCGTGCTGGCAATCGCCTGCACGTTCGTCATCATCACCGGCGGGATCGATCTGTCCGTCGGCACGTTGATGACCTTCACGGCGGTCATCTGCGGCGTGTTTCTGACCTATTGGCATTTGCCGATGTGGACAGGCGTCGTCGCTGCGATTGGGACGGGCGCGATCTGCGGGACCATTTCGGGAACGCTCACGGCGAAAATGAAAATACCGCCGTTCATTGCCACCTTAGGCATGATGTTGTTGCTGAAAGGGCTGTCGCTGGTCGTCTCGGCCGACAAGCCGATCTATTTCAGCGACACCGAAAACTTCTACCGGATCTCTCAGGATTCGCTGATCGGCTATGTGCTGCCTAGCCTGCCCGTTCCGAACGCGGTCCTGATCCTGTTTTTCCTGGCGGTTGTGAGTTCGATCACGCTTAATCGCACGGCGCTCGGCCGTTACACCTTTGCGCTCGGCAGCAACGAAGAAGCCGTACGCCTTTCCGGCGTGAATGTCGATCGGTGGAAGATCGCCATTTACGGTCTGGCCGGGGCAATTTGCGGTGTCGCCGGGCTGCTCATCGCCTCGCGCCTGAATTCGGCCCAGCCGGCGCTAGGCCAAGGTTACGAACTCGAAGCGATCGCCGCCGTGGTTATCGGCGGGACCTCGCTCAGCGGCGGTGCGGGCACGATTCTGGGCACGATCATCGGCGCGTTTATTATGAGCGTGCTGACCAACGGCCTGCGCATCATGTCCGTCGCTCAGGAATGGCAGATCGTGGTGACTGGCCTCATCATCATTCTTGCGGTCTATGCCGATATTTTGCGGCGCAAGAAAAGCTGACGAAGGTTGACGCTACGCGGAACAAGATCAAGAAAAGGGAGCGCCAAAGGCTCCCCGAACGGCTGGAGGTTGATAGCCAACTTAGGAGGAGAAACCCCATGTTGAAAAGAAGACTAATCGGTGTCGTGGTCGGCGTTGGCGCGCTCATTGGCGGGACGAGTGTTGCGCTCGCGCAGGACACCTACATCCCGCTGATCTCGAAAGGCTTCCAGCACCAGTTCTGGCAGGCCGTCAAAGCCGGCGCGGAACAGTCGGCCAAGGAGCACAACGTCAGGATCACCTTCGAGGGGCCGGAAACCGAGGCCATGGTCGATAAGCAGATCGACATGCTCTCGGCCGCGCTTGCCAAGAAGCCTCAGGCGCTCGGCATCGCCGCGCTCGATAGCAAAGCGGCCATTCCGCTGTTGAGGAAGGCACAGGCCGAAAAAATACCGGTCATCGCCTTCGACTCGGGCGTCGACAGCGACATTCCGCTGACGACGTGTGCGACGGATAACATTGCCGCGGCCGCACTCGCCGCCGACAAGATGGCCGAGGCAATCGGCAATGCCGGCGAGGTCGGCCTGGTCGTGCATGACCAGACCAGCCGCACCGGCATCGATCGCCGCGACGGCTTCCTGAATGAGATGAAAGCGAAGCACCCGAACATCAAGATCGTCTCAGTCCAATATGGCGGCGGCGACCATCTGAAGTCGGCGGAAATCGCCAAGACGATGATCCAGGCCAATCCCAATCTCAAGGGCATTTTTGGCGCGAATGAAGGCTCGGCGGAAGGGGCTGCGATCGGCGTCAAGGAATCGGGCAAAAAGCTCGTTCTGATTGGCTACGACTCCGGCAAGGAGCAAAAGGAGGACATCAATTCGGGCTTGATGGCCGGCGCTATCACGCAGAATCCGGTTGGGATCGGCAAATGTGTCGTCGATTCCGCGGTGAAGGCGCTGAAGGGCGAGAAGCTGCCCAAGAAAGTCGACACAGGCTTCTACTGGTACGACAAGAGCAATATGAGCGATCCCAAGATCGCCGCCGTGCTCTACGATTGACCGTTGCCGCCAGGGTGTGACGTGAGAGGAGGGGGCACAATGCTTCCTCTTCTTTTCTCACCTCGCATCGCATCCCGGAGAGAGACGGTGGCCGCAAAGAGGCCAGCGGAGCACGCACGGCCCTCTTTGCGCCTAGGCTCAACTCGATAGCTGTCGCAGAAGAGGGTGTTCAGATGCCCACGATCACAAAGCTGTCCGTCCGGGACATTCGGTTTCCGACCTCGCGTTCACTCGACGGCTCCGATGCGATGAACGCCGCGCCGGACTATTCCGCCACCTACGTGACGCTCGAAACCGATTCGCCGGAGGCGCTCACAGGCCACGGCCTCACGTTCACGATCGGACGCGGCAACGAGATCTGCGTGAGCGCGGTGCAGGCGCTTAGCCCCCTCGTCGTCGGCAAAACGCTCGAGGATATCGCAGCAAACATGGGCGCTTTCTGGCGCGCGCTGACGTCAGACAGCCAATTGCGTTGGATCGGCCCGGACAAGGGCGCGATTCATCTGGCGACGGCGGCTGTCGTGAATGCGGCCTGGGACCTGTGGGCCAAGGCGGAAGGCAAGCCGGTGTGGAAGCTGCTTGTCGACATGAGCCCCGAAGAACTTGTGCGTTGTCTCGACTTCCGCTACGTGACCGATGCGATCACGCCGCAGGAAGCCATCGCCATGTTGCACCGTCATGCCAAAACCCGGGGCGAGCGCGAGAAGGAGATGCTCGCGCACGGCTATCCGGCCTACACGACGTCGGCCGGCTGGCTCGGCTACGACGACGACAAGATTCGCCGGCTCGCACGCGAAGGTGTCGCGCAGGGCTGGACGCACTTCAAGCAGAAGGTGGGCGGCAATCTCGACGAAGATATGCGCCGCGCCCGCATCCTGCGTGAAGAAATCGGCGAAAACCGCAAGCTGATGATGGATGCGAACCAGGTGTGGGATGTCGATGAAGCAGTCGCGAACATGCGGCGCCTGGCGCAATTCGATCCGTGGTGGATCGAGGAACCCACGAGTCCCGACGACATTCTCGGCCATGCGGCCATCCGCCAGCGGATTCGGCCCATCGGCGTAGCAACAGGCGAGCACTGCCATAACCGCGTGATGTTCAAGCAGTTGCTGCAGGCGCAGGCCATCGACTTCTGTCAGGTCGATAGCTGCCGTCTGGGTGGTCTGAACGAGGTGATTGTCGTTCTGCTAATGGCGGCGAAATTCGGCGTGCCCGTGTGCCCGCACGCGGGCGGTGTCGGATTGTGCGAGTATGTGCAGCACATTTCGCTGTTCGACTATATCTGCGTGTCGGCGTCGCTGGAAAACCGGGTGCTCGAGTACGTGGATCATTTGCATGAGCATTTCGTCGATCCGGTTGTGATTCGCAACGGCCGTTATATGCCGCCGCAACGTGCTGGTTACAGCATCGAAATGCATGCGGCGTCGCTCGATCAGTACGACTTTCCTGCGGGGCCGGCCTGGCGAGCATGAGGCGGATCGTCGGGAAATCGAGCGACGATCCGGTTGAGATATCGGGCGATTTCGCCGGTGTCTGTCTGGCGTGGATCAGGGAACACCGGACATCGACGACACGTCAGGGAACCATCTGCATGTCGCCCGGAGCTTGCGGCGGCAGCTTGATAGAAATGACCTTGAATTCGCCGCTGGTCGCCACGGCGCCCGCATGTACCGTTCCCTTCGGGATAATGATCAGGTCGCCGGGGTGAATCTGACGCTGTTCGTCGCCTAGCCAGAAAGTGCCGCTTCCCGAAATCACGTACTGGATTTCGTCAGAACCTTTGTGCGTATGCTTGGGTACGTTACCGGTCTGCACTGCGATGGTCCCGCTCGGCGTGACGACCAGGCCTTTCGAACGCAACGTACCCATGTTCGGAATCTGTGCGCCAAGATCGGCATCGGTTAGGGCCGCAAGGTCAATGATCTGCGCCGTCAGCGGTACGTCTGACGTCTGGGCTTGCGCCGGTGTGCCGAGATGGGCTGCAAACATGCCGGCAACAAAGGCGGCAGGCAATGCCGCGAGGTAGAAGTATCGACGCATGTTCTTGTCCTTTCTGATTGAGTGGACCATGGGCGTACGGTGTTCTGAGCTGGCTTATCCGTGTTCGATTGTCGCACCATCGAGAAGGCAGCTCAAAACCAGGGCAACACCTGAGTACGCCCCGAACAAGACATGCGAAAGGGATCCCCGAGTTGAGGACGACGTCGGCTGGCGAATATTGACATGCCACATCCTGCGATCGGTAGGCGCCGCTACCTCGAAGTCGGGGAGGGTGGCCTCGCGCGCCGGCATCGACAGGCGATGCATCCGGCATCAACGTGCCGCAAACAGCCCTCATCCGGCTTCAATTCGTCAATGAGCGCCCAGGCAACTTGCACTAGAATCACCACTGCTTTACCGTAATCTGCCCGACGTGATTCGGTGGCGGAAGAGACTCGGAATGAATGCATTACCGCACAGGCCAGTGCGATGTGTAGCGCTCAGTTCTTCGTCGGCAGAGAGGCCGTGCGAGGCTGTTAATAACCAATAATCGAGCTTTTGTGAAAAGCCGCTGACCTATGCAAAGCAACTATAACTTCTGGTTGGTCGCTGTTTCCCTTATCGTCGCGACGCTTGCTTCCTTCACGGCAATTGATCTCGCAGACCGGCTTTCCATACTGGCTTACGCTCGTGCCCGGCACCTATGGCTAGCGGCGGGCGCGTTGGCGATGGGCGTCGGCATCTGGTCCATGCACTTCATCGGGATGCTCTCGTTCTCTCTGAGCATCCCGATTGGCTACGATTTCGCGCTAACCTGTTACTCGCTCGTTATCGCCGTACTCGTCTCCTGGTTTGCGTTGCATGTCGTCACGCGGCAACGTCTGAAGCTGGTACATGTGCTCGCAGGTGGGGTCCTGATGGGGTTGGGTATCGCCAGCATGCATTACATGGGCATGGCCGCGATGCTGATGAACCCCGCGATTCGCTACGAGCCAAGTATCTTTGCTGCGTCAATTCTCATTGCAATCGCGGCTTCCACCGCGGCACTGTGGGTCGCGAACACACTTCGCGGAGCGGATCAGAAACATGTGATGCGCAAGCGCATTGGTGCGGCCTGTGTCATGGGCATTGCCATCACAGGTATGCACTACACCGGTATGGCCGCGGCGAATTTCCCCGTTGGATCGATTTGCGGCGCGGCGAACGGCATCAAGCCGCTATGGCTCGCTGCCGCCGTCATTCCGTTTGCGTTCGTGATTCTCATCGTGACGCTGCTTCTTTCCCGCCTCGATGCCAGAGCCGCGTTTCTCGCCAATTCGGTCGCCCGGCTCAATGATCAGATCGATCGCATGCGAGGTCCGACACTTTGAGCGGTTCGCAAGCTCGTCTGTCAAACAGGCCGGTAACACGGCTTGCCACTTATGCCGGAGCCAGCCGACACCGCCGATGACGGCACCTCACGCAACGGTGTGCACGCCTGTGCCGGTGTCGTCAGTCAGGGATCTCGGGCTCAACCAACTTTGCCAACTGAAACAGCGACTCCTGCCAGCCGAGGTAGCACATCTCCACAGGAATGACCTCGGGGATGCCCTCTTGCACAATGGTGAGTTCTGTTCCGCAAGACACCTGCCGCAATGAAATGGTGGCGTGCATCTGGCCGGGCAGGTTCGGGTTGTTGAATCGGTCCGAGTAGCGGATCTTCTCGAACGGCACCAGTTCGACGTACTCGCCGCCGAACGAGTGGCTATTGCCGGTGCCGAAGTTACGGAAGGACATCTTGTAAGTGCCACCCACGCGGGCATCCATGTGGTGGACCTGACACGTGAACCCGTAGGGGGGCAGCCACTTCGCTATTGCATCGGGTTCGAGGAAGGCTCGATAGATACGTTCGGGCGTTGCGCGCAAGACGCGTTGGAGATGGACGGTTCCGGTAGTCATGGTGTGCTTGCCTTTCACTGGAGAAGTTGGACATACCCCTACGACGATTCGGCGACGCTGGTATCGACATCGGTTGAGATCGGGAGAAACCCGTAGGCGGCGATGAGCTGCCGATTACTAACGCTACATGAAAGGCGGTTGATCGGCCATTGCAGGCGTTAGCGTTTGATTTGATCGGGAGCTTGTCGACAGACTGCTCTCGTCAAGCCAGCGCACTGGATTCACACGCAGAACCCGCCGCTGGATCGGTTTTACGCTCGTATGCGCCCTGGCGATCAGTCACGTAACGATTTTTGTAATCAGGCCCCGTCGATTCCGATATCCTTCATACCATCAAAAGTCAGGAACGCAGACGGACGTGAACCCGCCGTTCCCGACAGGCCAGTCCATTGTCCGAACAGTCGCAACCACTCCCGCAGTTCAACGATTGAGATCAAGACGAGGAGCAAGACATGGCAATAGCACGGCAGGTCATCACATCACTCCAGCGCGACGGTACCGATATGCTGGGCACCAAGGGCGTGGCGGTCAAGATTGTGGATGAAAGCATTGTTTCTGGCTCGCTGCTAACCGTCGAAAGCAACCACTTCTGCGTGCTGAAATCACGGGGCG
>NZ_WOEY01000056.1 GCF_013177695.1 Paraburkholderia solitsugae
ATCATGAGCCGGAGTGCGCGGGTGCTGATGGAAGGGTGGGTGAGGGTGCCGGGCGAATGAGTTGACGGTTGCCAGCCCGGCATCACGGCAATCCAGAAAACGACGCGGCCCCGCGATATCCCAGGACTGCGTCGCCAATCAGCGGACCTGAGTGCGCAAGAAGTTCTCTATGACCATCGCAAAGTACGGCGGGCACTCCTGCATGGGATAGTGCCCACAGTTAGGAATTTTTAATAATTTTGCATTGGGGTGCCATGCAAGAAATGTGTTCTTCATTGCATGCTCATCGAGTCCCGGATCCTTCTCGCCAATGATGAGCAGATAAGGGGTTTCCAGTCCGCGAACATCCTCGACAAAGTGAGTCGTGGATAACATTTCCAGGTAACCCGAGCGGCATTCAGGCGCGACCCTTTCGCGGTTCTGGCGCAGCTTCACGTTGGCCCACTGATCTGAAAGGCCACCCGTCACAAACCTGACTAGCCGGCGGAACGCGTCGTCGTTTTCGCACGTGCTTGAGAAGAAACGCAACGCCTCCTCGTTCAACTGATTACCGGCGGCAGAGATAGGACATACGGCAATCGCACTCTTGATACGATCGGGTGCGTCGGCCGCGATGCGTTGTGTCGCCATTCCGGTCATCGAATGACCGATCAGATGAAAACGATGCCAGCCAAGCTTATCAGCGAGTTTCAGACAATCAGCGGCAATCTCCTGGACGTTATAGTCGCCGCGCATATGGATGGATTTTCCATACCCGCGCAGGTCCACAAAAACGTAGGTAAAGGCCGCCCCATCGAGGTAGGGCATGACGGATTCGTAGCTCGTGTGGTCGCCAAGCCAGTCATGCATGACGAGCACGCATTCAGGTCCGGCTCCGTGTTGCTCGTAGCCTAAACCCGAAGTCGACGCTTGGGTCAGGGAGTCATGTGAGATCATTTCAACGTGTTCCTTTTTGGGGTTGGAAACCAAAAAGAAACGCCCTCGCGGCGAACCGCGAGGGCGTTTTGAAAGTGTCGCGATCATATCACGCGTGCCGCTCGACCACCAAATTGGCCTTTAACTCAGCATTCGCAGACGATCTATCGAGCGTGATTCTCCACCCGTTTCTCGAGCAGAATTCTTTTGCCTCACCGCGTTTCCAGGTTGAAGCAGCTGGAGCGCCCGTCGATTTTCGTCGGCGTTGCACTAGAGCCACAAGCATAAATTCCTGGAGGTCAAGGTACCAGCTAGCGTACGCGCAGGCAGTTTGCTGGGGAGGCCGGCATTAATCGTCGTCGTCCTCATGCTGACGATGTTTCCAGCCTTTGTGCCAGCCATTGTCGTGCCATTGACGGCGGTCCCTGTAGTCGTCCTCATATCTGTGGCCGTAGGCAACGGGCGCTTGCGCGTACACGACGGGAGGCTCCTGATACACGACTGGGGGTCCCTCATATACGACGGGAGCCGCTTCAAAGACGACGGTTGGCGGCGCTTCATACACCGGAACGTGCCGCGCCGAACGGAGGCGATCCTGCGTGGCAAAATCGTCTGCACGACCAAGCCGCCCCATAGCAAGCGGCGGTGCAGCGAAATCCCGGTAAGGCGCGGCGCCGTGATCGAACGGAGGGGAAGGTGCGTGCCGGGCGATCTCAGCACGGGAAACCGCAGTTCCACGAGAAGAAGCCGACGATGATGGCGCACCGCGACCGGGCGAAGACGTCTGTCGCTTGGGCGATGTCGATCGGGTGATGCCGAGCGCCTGTCGCACACTCGCCACAAAGTGCGAAGCCCAATTCCCGCGATTCTGGAGCGCGCCGTTGCCCGCTTTGCCAGGCCGCCCTGTAGGTGGCCGCGGTACAGCGGAACCCCGGGAAGGTGCCGCGCGGCGTTCGAACGAAGTTGAAGGCGTAGGCGGGGCGAGTTCGGTACGGGCGATTGTGGTTGCGCGAGCAGGAGGTGCGGTTGATGGTGTGACCGGACCGGACGAAGACAGCTGTTGCGTCGGTGATATCGGTCCGGTTATCCCGAGCACCTGCTGTGTGCTCGCCTTCGATTCGACGTCTGCGCTCTGATCATGGTTGGGCCAGACATCATACGTGACGGCACCCACGACCCCGAAGGCCAGTGCGCTTGCCGACGCAACCCAAAGCTCGGGGCGTCCGAACCGTGTAGGCGGTGCGGCCGCTACTGGATCAACTGCAAGATTGGCGCCCACAGCCAGGCTGCCTGCACCCAGATGCAGCAACCCCGGCTGTCCGGACACGGCGCTAGCCCTCGGCTCATTTCGTCTGATCTTTCGATAGACTTTGCTCACACTTGTGTACAGCCGAGGGAACCTCCTGAAGAGAATGATGAGCGAAACGATCACGCACATTAGCGTGTTGGCCAGATTCATCCAGAACATCCCATTCGGAATTCCCCGGCTCATTTCGAGGAGCATGAGTGCGAACGTGCCATTGCTGAGCGCCCAGCTTCCCCAACTGAGCAGACTGTGGCTGCGCACGTCTGCTTCCCTCGCGAGGAGTTTGCCGATGGTCGGCAGGTACGTCAGGATGCGCGCCCCATTCCAGAACAGGAACATCGCGCTAAGTACCTGGATATAGAGTTCGTGAGACATCTCGGCTCGTCGCCAACTGAGTTAGGCATGAAATGCATGCGGACACCGCGTCCGGTCGCCCGTCCGGTGGACCGATTTGTCGGCCGCGTGGGTAGCAACGTTTTCATAGCTCACTGGCTCATGATAGAAAACGTATCGCAACATCGCTGCTCCCCGTCTTCTATCGCCTATGGATGTGCTGAACAAGCCGGTGAATCCGGGACGTCCCGGTGACTTGAAGGCGGCAGAGTGCTCGGGCTCGAGCCGGCGAAGCGGAATCAGCCTGCCACCGAAATCAGCGCGGCAGTGTATGCGAGATCGCCTGCAGGCAGACTGTCATCAGCGGACCCGGAACGATACCGAGCACCAGCACGGCCACGCCGTTCAGCGCAAGCAGTGTGCGGTTGCCGGCGCCGGCCGAGAGCGGCGTCGTGTCCTGCGGTGCGTCGAAGTACATCAGCTTGACGATGCGCAGGTAGTAGAACGCGCCGACCAGCGACGTAATCACGGCCAGCACCGCGAGCCATGTCAGTCCGGCGTTCATCGTGGCTTCGAGCACCGCGAGCTTCGCGTAGAAGCCCACCGTCGGCGGAATGCCGGCGAGCGAGAACATCATCACCATCATCACGAACGCGAACACCGGGCTGCGTTGATTCAGGCCCTTGAAGTCCTCGAGCGTATCCGCTTCGAAATCGCGGCGCGCCAGCAGCATGATCACGCCGAACGTGCCTGTCGTCGTAACGAGATACACGATGCTGTAGAACGTCGCCGAACCGTACGCGCTGGCCGCACCTCCGGTCTTGCCGTCGACAACTCCCGCCAGCAGGCCCAGCAGCACGAACCCCATGTTCGCAATGGCCGAGTACGCGAGCATCCGCTTGACGTTGGGCTGGACGATGCCGGTAATGTTGCCGACGACCATCGACAGCGCCGCCAGAATCACGAGCATTCCCTGCCAGCTGACTGCGAGCGGCAGCAGACCCATCACGAGGAAGCGCAGGCCCCACGCGAACGCCGCGACCTTCGGACCGCCGCCGACGAAGAGCGTCATTGCGGTCGGCGCGCCCTGATAGACGTCCGGCACCCACATATGGAACGGTACCGCGCCCATCTTGAATGCAACGCCTGCGACGATGAAAATCACGCCAAACAACAGCACGGCATCGTTGATGCGGCCCGAAGCAACCGCCTTCAGCACCTCGTTCAGTTCGAGCGAGCCCGTCGCGCCGTAGAGCATCGAGATGCCGTACAGCAGGAAACCCGTAGCCAGTGCGCCAAGCACGTAGTACTTCATCGCCGCTTCGCTCGATTGCGCGACGTCGCGGCGCAACGCGACCATGGCGTACAGCGACAGCGACATCAGTTCGAGACCGAGGTACAGCATCAGGAAGTGGTTGCCCGAAATCATGATCAGCTGGCCGAGCAGCGAGAACATGCCGAGCAGGAACACGTGGTCGCGGAACATGTCGCGATCTTCGAGATATCTACGCGAATAGACGAGCGAGACAGCGAAGCCAAGCGACACGGTCGCCTTCATCACGCTGGCGAATGAATCGATCACGATCATCCGCGAGAAGAAATAGTATTGCTGCGAGTCGAATGATTGGATCGCGAACCCCACGCTCGCCGCGGCCGACGACAGGAGCGCGATGAGGTAAGTAAGACGCCGGTTCGTTGCCTCGGAGCAGAAGTCTCCCACCCGGGAGGCGATCACGATCGCGAGCACTACCAGCGCGTCGGGCAACAGCACATGTGCGGCTTGCATGATCTTTACGGCTCTGGTGGGATTCGGCGAGTTAAGCCCTATGCGGTGGGCGGCTGATGATACACAGCCATCGCGTCAGGTATCGATGATTTTCACTGTAGGTGATGGGCGGTGAGATGTCTCCCTATATAGGACCAAAGGCCAATAGCCTGTGAATTTCATTAAAAATACCATGTGTTCTGGGTTGTTCCAGAAGCAGTCGCGGGACAGCCCCATGCCACCATAGCTGACCGTGCGACCCGGATACCTTCACGAGTTCATGCGCTGACAACGGACGGGCATCGTGATCGACAACGCGATTCGCAAGGCGGCCGATGGGATCTCCGAGTTCCTCAGACTGGAATCGGCGGGCGGACTGCTGCTCATGGCCACCGCAGTACTCGCGTTGGTCTGCAGCAACTCGCCGCTTCAACACGCGTACGACGATCTGCTGAAGATCCCCGTGGAGGTGCGCTTTGGATCGCTAATCGTTGCGAAGCCGCTGCTACTGTGGATCAACGACGGGTTGATGGCCATCTTCTTTCTCCTCGTCGGACTGGAGGTCAAACGCGAGGTCATTGAAGGAGAGCTTTCCACGCTCGCACAGGTCGTGCTGCCCGTCGTCGCAGGAGTCGGCGGAATGGTAGTGCCCGCACTCATCTACTTCCTTATCAACCGTGGGCAGGGCGCGGCCTTGAATGGCTGGGCCATTCCAACGGCCACAGACATTGCATTTGCGCTCGGCATTCTTTCGCTGCTCGGCAACCGGGTGCCGGTGTCGCTGAAAATATTCCTCACTGCTGTGGCGATCGCCGACGATCTGGGCGCGATCGTCATCATCGCGCTGTTTTACACAGCCGATCTTTCCATCCCGATGCTCCTTTTCGCGGCCGTGGCAATTGCCGTGCTGGTTGCCTTGAACCTGCTGAAAATTACACGAATTGCACCTTACGTTATTGTCGGCGTGATCTTGTGGGTATGCGTGCTGAAGTCCGGCGTTCACGCAACGCTCGCAGGCGTTGCGCTCGCTTTCGCCGTGCCGTTGAGGACGAAGGACGCGCAAGGCGACTCTCCGCTTCACCAGCTGGAACATGGACTCCACCCCTGGGTGGCCTTCGCCGTTTTGCCGATCTTTGCTTTTGCCAATGCCGGCGTCTCGTTCGCTGGCGTGACACTCACGGCGCTGGCAGAGCCGCTGCCGCTTGGCATCGCCGCAGGTCTTTTCGTAGGAAAGCTCGTCGGCATTTGCGGGGCGAGCGCCGTGCTGGTTGGGCTCGGTCTCGCAAGGCTACCCGAGGGCGCTAACTGGCCTCAGTTGCTTGGCGTCGCTGCACTGTGTGGTGTCGGCTTCACCATGAGTCTGTTCATCGGCTCTCTCGCTTTCGAAGGTCCCGAATATTTCACTCCCGTCCGGCTGGGCGTGATCACGGGCTCAACGCTGTCGGGCGTGATGGGCTATCTCCTTCTCAGGTTCGTGCGGGGTCATGCGGGAACAACCTCATCGAACGGGACTAACTAGCCGTTCGTTCAGGTATGGATGGGCATCATGAGCCTCGACACGCTGGAAACGCTGATGGCCGCGTCCCTCGTTCTGCTACTCGGGCGGCAGATCCTTGCCCGGGTACGCGTACTGCGGACTTACAGCATCCCCGAACCGGTGATCGGCGGGTTACTTGTAGCACTGCTGGCTTTTGCGTTACGCAGTACCTTAAGCATCGACGTGCGCTTCGACACGGCACTTCAGGCGCCGCTGATGCTTTCTTTCTTTGCCACCATCGGTCTCAACGCAGACCTGGCCAGCCTGAAAGCGGGCGGGCGTTCCCTGATTGTCTTTCTCGGTGCCGTGGTCGGCTTGCTCGTGATGCAGGACGCGCTCGGCATCGGCCTTGCCTGGGTGTTGGGGCAGGAGCGCATTCTCGGCCTGCTCGGGGCGTCGGTGACCCTCTCAGGTGGTCATGGCACCGGCGCGGCGTGGGCCAAGGTGTTTGCCGAGCGCCATGGGCTCAAAGCGGCGACGGAAATCGCGATTGCCTGCGCCACGTTCGGCCTGATACTCGGGGGATTGATCGGCGGCCCGGTCGCGCGTTTCCTGATCACGCGCTACGGCCTTGTCCCCAAAGCGGAACCCGATGCCGAAGCCGTGACTGGTTTCGAGCAACCCAAAGCTGTCCGGCTGATCACGGTCGACGCTGTCATCGAAACAGTGGCGCTGATAGCCGTTTGCCTCGCCGTCGGCTCGACGCTTGCATCGTGGTTGAACGGCACGGCTTTCGAGCTACCCGCATTCGTGTGTGTATTGTTCGTGGGCGTCGTTCTGCGCAACGGACTCGCCGCGTTAGGCTGGTATCAGGTCTTCGAACGCGCGGTGTCCCTGCTCGGCAATGTCAGCCTCGGGCTATTTCTCGCGATTGCGTTGATGAGCTTGCGCCTGGGGGACCTTGCCTCACTTGCACTACCGCTTCTCGCAGTCCTGGTCGTGCAGGCGATCGCTATGGCTGGATACGCTATTTTCGTCACCTTTCGGGTCATGGGGCGCAACTATGACGCGGCGGTGCTGGCTGCCGGGCACTGCGGTTTCGGTCTGGGGGCTACGCCGACTGCGATCGCCAACATGCAGGCCATCACGGATCGGTTCGGTCCATCCCATCTTGCCTTTCTGGTCGTGCCGATGGTGGGCGCATTCTTTATCGACATCGCGAATGCGATCGTCATCAAGCTGTTCCTGCTGCTGCCAATTTACGGGTAAACGTGGCCCGGTTTGCCACCACGCGAATCAGGTGGATGATTTGCGCGCGGCCGTACCGTCCGTAGCAGCTCCGTCCTCCGCGCGCGGTACCGCGTCGTGCGCCGCAAGCGCCGGGAGTGCGGACTTGAGATGAACGTCACGCTGCGGGAACGGAATTTCAATTCCCGCTTGCCGCAACTCACGTTCGATCGCCGTGAGCACGTCGTGGCTGGCGGGAATTCGTTGATTCACGCCCTCGACAAAGAAACGCGCCTCAAAATCGAGGGAACTGTCACCGAAAGCGAGGAAGAATGCGCTGGGGGCGGGATCCGCGAGGACGTAGGGCACTGAGTGCACAGCTTTCAGGATTAATTCGCAGGTGGCCGCGGTATCGGATCCATAGGCGACGCCGACCTTCAGCACGACCCGCGTGACGGGATCGCTCAGAGTCCAGTTGGTCACTCGTTCGGTGATGACGGTCTTGTTCGGTATCACCACCTCCTTGCGATCGAAGTCGGTCACTGTCGTGGCACGCGCCTGCACACGGGTCACGACGCCGGTCACGTCTGCGACAGTGACGGTATCGCCGATGCGGATCGGCCGCTCAAACAATATGATCAAACCGGAGACGAAATTCGCGAAAATCTCTTGCAGGCCGAAGCCGAGGCCTACGCCCATGGCCGCGACCAGCCACTGAATCCGGGACCAGTTGCCACCCAGCACACTGAACACCGTCATCACCGCCCCACCCACAATGACGTAGCGGGCCACGGTCCTGATGGCATAGCGGCTGCCGCCTGACAGCTGCACCCGCTCCGGAAACGCAATTTCAAGGAAGCCCCCGATGTTTTTGACCGCAATGACTGCGACAAACCCTATCGACAGGGCCAGCATCACGCCCCCGAGGGTGACGGCGCGCTCGACCGTTTGGCCCTCCTCGACATCGGCATAGGTCCAGAGAGAAATCTCGTTCAGCAGGCTCAAGCCCGGCAATGCGCCGCGCCAGACCACCAGCACGCCAATCAGCAGCAGTATCGCGGATAAGGCCCGCAACAGCCGCGTCGCCTGGGCTCCGATCGACGCAAGGTCAGGTCGATCCAGGTTTTTGCGCACGCCGTCGATGACGACTTCTACCGCGCGATCCTTGCCTTGAGTCCGCGCACGCTCAAGCTCGTCGCGCTGGTTGCGCAACCAGCGCGCTGCTAGCGTATGGAACAGCGCGATCGCTGCCGCAGTCAGGCAACTGATCAGCGTGAGCCGGCCGAAGACCTGCGCAGCATCGTAAAAGCCAACCGCTGACAGTACCGCTAGTGATAGCGGCACCATACAGGCGAACACGTAGGCGGCATATTTCACTATCGCGCCCCGGTCCTCTGCGCCTGGACCGAAATTCCGCGTCAGAACGGGGCCACCCGGCCGGAAGGTCAGGCTGATCACTGCAGTGCATACGATAAGCGCCAGCATATGGCTTAGCCGCCCCAGCGAGGCCCGCACGATGGGATCATCGAAGTGGGACGCGCTCAGGTTAACGAAGCCAAGCGGCACCACGAGGAACGTGAACACGCGCGATGCGCGGCGCAACACACGCACTGATCGGGCGTCGCGTCCGAAATGCCGCTCGGCAATGCCATCTCGACGAAACAGCCTCGAGAAGAACATCCCTACGAGTACACCCCAGGCAGTCAGGCCGAGCCCCTCGCCGATGGCATTGGCAAATTCCGAAGCCGTGGACGAGGCGACGATCAGGTTGCCGATCGTCCAGATCGCCAGCGGCAGCGGCGCGACGACAAGCAGGGTTGTCCCAAGGGCCTGCACGGTGGCAGCAACGTTGCGATCGCCCGCCGCATCCTTGCACTCGTCCAGGCGCTGCAGCCGCGCAAGCAGCCGCTTTCGCGCGGCAACGATGGCGAGCACCGCGCCAGACAGGACCAGCACTTGCAGCGAGCGTTGCTGCGCCTGGGCCTCAATGGTTTCGCCCACCTCGCGCCAGCCCTCTGGCGAGGCCAGCAGCAGCAGCGCCTGCGGCAGATCACTGAAGGACCGTTCGGACAGGGGGGCCACAGGCACCCAGAACAACGCTTTGTCGATCAGGCTGCGATAGTCTTGCGCCGTGCTCAGGAGCTGGTCCTCCGCAGTGACAAGTTCGTCCAGCGTGTTCAGATAGGTTCGCTGCGAAGTCGATAGCCGATCAAGCAGTTCCTTGCGGTCAGCAATCAGGACACCAGCCTCGTCGCGCAGGGTCACCACTTCGGCCGGCTGCGTGCGCGCAGCCTCGTTGCGCATGATGGTGTCGAGCTCCAGGTCCGGGTTTGCGAGGTGACGTTGCTCACGCTCGACCTGGAAGGCAGCCGCGGCGATCGACTCGGCGGCCCGCGCCCGTTCGCCGCGCGCACGACGGAACTGCTCCGCTTCAGGCAGCGCGGCAGCGCGCTCCGCGAGGACCCGGGCCATTGATTCCGTGAGCTTACTGCGCTCCAGACGCAGGCGCGCACGCTGAAAATCGACCTCCAGGTTCTGCGCCTCTGCAGCGCGCTGATCGCGAGCTTGCCGTAATGACTCGATTTCCTTGGCCGTCCCGGCAAGCTGTGCAGAGGTTTGCACATTGGCTGCCGCCAATCGACTCAAGGAGGGACTGCGGCTCACCAACTGCCGTTGGCGCTCGGCCGCGTCCTCCTCGGCCCGCCGTGCGTCATCTACTCGACGTTGATCGACCAGCGCCACCAGCTGCTTCAGGTCAGTATCGCCGCGCTGCAATTGCGCCCGAATAACTGCCTGCCGCAGTTGCGCTAGACGCGCCAACACAGGTTGCGCATCGATGCGGTCGCGCAAGACTTCAGCCTCAGCCTGGCGAACCAGCAGCGCGGCCCGCTTCGCCTGTAACTCAGTCTGTGCGAGCAACGTCTGACGTGACGCACCTGCAGCATTCTGGATGTCTTCGCGCAACCGCTCCAGACCGGCTTGCGCCTCGCGCTGCGTGTTTCGCAACTGCGCAGGCTCCGTGTCGACACGTTCAATTTCCAGGTCTAGCTCCGCGAGTTCGGCGCGCGCCGCGGCCTGGCGAGTCTCAGCCTGGGCCAGCGCCTGCTCCAGCTCATTGAGCGTGCCGCCGGAACTCGAAGGGCCGGCAACCACCTGGTATGATTCAGAGCGCAGTTTTTCCAGCGTCCGCTCCAGGTCACGAATCTGGTCCGGCGCATCGCGCATCAACTGACGATAGTTCTCCGCCTGGGCACGCAGCTCGGGTACACGCTCCAGATCCGCGAGCGCGACGCGGGACAGCTCGGCTATGCGTGCCTTGGTGGGCACGTCGATGTCCTTGCGGGCCTCTGCTTCCCGGGCTGTGCGTCGTACCTGTTCGATGGTCAAGTCAGCGTTTGAACGAACGCCGGGAGGCTCCCCTTGCGCCAACGCAGCCGTCATGGTTGCGCCGACCAGCAACAGCCGCGCGACGGTCAGGAGAGCAACCAGACGGGCGTTGCCTGGGACGGACTGGCCGCATCGCCCCCTCGCTTTACCCAGCAGAGCGTTGACAGCCAAGGCTAGCCGGCGCGTCGGGCTACTCATCGATGTTCGCCTTTTGGGTCTGAAAGCGCCGTTGCCTCCACGGCCATTGACGCCCGACGACATCTGCGCAGCGTCGGATTTCTTTCTTTCAAAAGGCCGGGGCGACGACCGGTAAGCGCACTCCCCAGACAATAGACTACGAGGCAGGAGGAAATGCCGATATTGGACCTTAGTCCATTGTGTCCACCGGAAGGCAGAGAGTTTGCGCGGATGACCGCAGCGCAGATTCAATATTCATATAGACCCGTGACGGGATTCGCAACCCACGGCTCCATGCGCCTATCGGCTCGCACAGACGGCGCGCGCTACCTGCGATTCACCACTGCTGACATAATCCGCTCAACGGTGCCGAATGAATTGGCGGCTTATCTTTCCCGGCAGCTTTGACGATGTTGCCGCCGACGTCGCCGGCAACAACAATGCACGGAGGACACATGTCGAAACGCGTGTTGTTTGCGGTTTTGCTGCTGACGCTTGGCGTGATCGGGCATTGCGCGGCCGCGCAGCCCATGATTGAACTCAGGATAGGCGGCAAGATCCAGTCGTTTAGCCAAGGGGCGTTGCTGGCGCGCCCGGATGCCGCCGAGATTCACGTTCCGCGAGATGTCGCCTACGGTACTTCGACGACCTACCGCGCAGTGCCGCTAGCCGACCTGCTCGGCGGTGCGGCGCTACCTGCGGACAGCGTGCTCGAGGCACGTGCGACCGACGGCTTCGTCGCGCAACTGCCGATGGACCTCGTGCGCAACCGTGATCCTGCGACAGCCGTCGCATGGCTCGCGGTCGAGGACCCGGCGCAGCCGTGGCCGAAACTGCCGGGCAAACCGGTCAGCGCGGGACCGTTCTACCTGGTCTGGGTCGGCAGGGAAGCGGCATCCGTGCGCAGCGAGCAGTGGCCTTACCAGATCGCGCAACTTGCTACGCAACCGTCTCCAGCCGCGCGTTGGCCGGTGCTCGGCGTCGATCCGGCGCTGCCGGCAACCGACCCGGTCCGCGCGGGCCAAAGCCTGTTCATCACTCAGTGTCTCGCCTGTCATCGGCTCAACCACGCGGGCAGCGCGGACACCGGCCCCGACCTCAACGTGCCGATGAATCCAGTCGAGTACTTCCAGCCCGCTGCATTGCACCGCTACATTCGCAATCCGGCATCGGTTCGAGACTGGCCCGGTCGGACCATGCCCGCTTTCCCGCCGGATCAACTGAGCGATCGCGAGATCGATCTGATCGTCGCTTATCTTGCATACATGGCGCAGCGGAAGGTTGGACGGTAAGGTATACGAGGTAGGGGTTGGACGATGCGGAACAGTCTTTCACCGTCATGTGCGAAGTGGAATCGGTGCCGTAAGGCGGCCGCTGTGGTGGACAGAGATCGTTAAGGGTTATTCGATGCCTGCCATCGGCCACAGGAATGAGACGGTGTCTCTGCGCGTGTTGGCAGGCGTCGAATAACCCTTAACGGGTAGTGACCGTTGGCATCTGGCGCAGACTAATCCTCCCTTCACGTGAAAGGAGAGGATTGTGGAAACCGCTAAAGTCACTCGTACGGCGAGAGTGCCGTGGAACAAGGGTAAGCTCACAGGGCAGAAACCTCCACTCAAACTGCCGGAAATCTGGGCGATTCGTGTCCGGCTCCAGCTATCCAGGTAGCCTCGCGACCTTGCGATGTTCAACTTGGCAATCGATAGCAAGTTGAGAGCTTGCGATCTGACCAAGCTGCGGGTCCTTGACGTATGTCACGGCCAACATGTTTCGCCGCGGGCAACTGTCATGCAGCAGAAAACGCAACGGCCGGTTCAGTTCGAAATCACCGAGCAAACCCGCGAAAGCGTCGAGGCATGGATCAAGGTAGCGAAGCTGGCGGGTTCGGATTTTCTCTTTCCCAGCCGAATTCACGAGTCGCCACATATTTCAACACGGCAATATGCGCGTGTCGTACATCGTTGGGTCGCGTCAATTGGACTTGATGATGCAGCCTATGGAACGCACACCATGCGCCGCACCAAGGCGTCGCTGATCTACCGGCGTACCAAGAATCTCAGGGCGGTGCAATTGCTCCTCGGCCATACCAAACTGGACTATGTCCCGCGCTGAACTATGTCCCGTGATTGGTGGAAGCGTCAGCCCATACTGGATTTGCGGCATGGTCGCTAGACATTGGCATTCTCCCTTGTAGGCACATTGCCTGAAAGGAGAAGCTCGTGGAACATTCTTACGAGAACGCGGACGCGCTGGTCCGCGCCGTCCGAAGCGCAACTGCGGAACCCCTTGTAGAGTTCGTTGGCTCGCTGATCAAGCAGCAATACGCGCTCAGCTACGTATGCCAACTGGCGCAGCACGCACTTGCATTTGAACGCTGGTGCGAGGATCGTCGCATTTCCTTCCATGCCTTGACGGACCCCAGACTACCGCCTTACGGGTTCACCACAATAACCACTACTCTCGTGAAATATTATGAGCACGGCAGTCGGGGCGAAGCGACTTCCATGAACGCTGACGGGCCTCGCCGGGGCAACGAAGGGCTAGGGCAATGAGCTATCCGTGCAACCACGCGTCGATCCGGACCACGACGTAGTCCGCTATGAGTTTTTGCAGGTGAGTCGTCGGATGATAAGCGTCGGCGAACATGTAGATGTTGTCAGCATCGGGGGAGACATACGTCGAGCGCGAGCAGAAAAGCGCGCTGGTGTCATCGGCTTGAAATGCCGGGGGCAGGTTTGCCGGCGCGCATGCTACGTTGGTGCCGATGCTGCCGTCGAAGCGAAAACCACGTTGGCGATAATTCGCCGATACTTCATCAATGAACCTGAACGCGTCGATCCGCAGCACGGCCGGCGATGAGGGGAGCGCGTCATCCAGCGCGGTGTTGAATACCTGGGCCAGACGCCGAAGCACTTTTGAGGAGCCCGGCAGTTGTTGGTCGAGAAGGTTCGCGATCGGCGCCTTGCTGATGTCCGGTACGTTTTGGACAACGATATGAGTGGCGCCGTGTTGCTGCACGTTATGCACCAATCCCGCGAATTGTTGCGCTGCCTGTCTCAGCGAAGGTAGCACCGCCTGCAAAGAGGCGCCCGGATCGCCGCCGTTCGCAACCATTCCCGCCCATGCGCCATAGGCATCCTGAACGTCGTTGGCCCCGCCTTGCATCAGTACGAGTTGCTGGCCGGTGAAGCGTGTATGCGAATGAAGATAGGCGGCCACCTGTGAGGTGAGTGGAGTCTGTAACTCGCCGGTGTCGCCCGTTGCATCGCCGGGGTTCGGCGGCCCTGCGACCCGGGCGCCCCCTTGGGCGTAGCCAAATCCTTCCGGATGAACGACGCTCGGTTGCCCGAAGCCACCCGTCAACGCGGGCGTGAGGCCCGACCCATAATGTTGCGCGATAACCTGTACGGAGATAGCGCCCGGATTAGTGGTGTAGGTGCCGCCGCCGAATTGCCGGGCGTACGCGTAGGTGCCAACGTCCGAAAGGCTGTCCCCGAACGAGACAACCTGCATGGGGCTTCGTTGCGGACCGGCAGAATCAGCCGAGGCGTTCGATGAATGGGACAAACCGATGACACTGCATGCCAACGCAACGAACGCGAAACGACGGACTGTCTGCATGGGACGCTCCGGGGTAGTGTGGTGTATCGAAGAATAACCTTGTTGCGCGATAAGCACTACCTCAACAGTCGACGTCAGCATCGTTCCAGATTCGCACTGAATCTCAAAGACCCGCCTAATTCGACTGGCTAACTCGTACTCGTCAAAGCGACGATGAAGTCAAGGAATACCCTTGTTTTGGCCGGCGTGTGGTGCCGCGATGGATGGTACGCATAGAGCGGGAAGCGCTCATCAGGCCAGTCTGGGAACAGGTTGACGAGCCGCCCCTCCCGGATCAGGGGTTCCGCTCCGAGCAGAAGCATCTGCGCGACGCCGGAGCCGGCCAGGCACGCGTTGAGGAGTGCGCTCGGATCGTTCACCGTAAGCCGTCCATTCGTTTCGACAACCAGCTTTTTGCGCTTGCGATGAAACTCCCACGGATACGGCTTTCCGGTTTCCGGGTTCCGGAATTCGAGGCACCGGTGCACCCCGCGACCCAGCTCTTGAGGCTCCGCTGGCCGCCCCCGGCGAGCGAGGTACGAGGGTGCTGCGACGGTGACAACTGCGGTGTCCAGAAGCTTTCGCGCAATCAGACTGGATGAGCGAGGTTCGCCAAATCGCAAGGCCAGATCGAAGCCGTCCACGATGAGGTCGCCAAGCTGATCTCTCGCAATGAACTCGAGTTCAAGTTCAGGATGCGCATCCATGAATTCGTCGAGCTTCGGGCCCAGAACGATTCGCAAAAAAGCCGGATCAAGATTGATTCGCAGCTTCCCGCGCACTGTCGCGGAGCCTCCTGACGCGGCTGCGGCCGCTTCCTCCATGCCCCGTAAGTGCGGCATGACCTGCTCGTAGAACCGTCGACCCTCTTCGGTAAGCGAAACGGCGCGGGTCGTCCGATTGAAGAGCCGTATTTTCAGCCGCCTTTCGAGTCGGGCGATTGCCCGACTAACTCCGGGTGGAGACATACCCATCACTTCGGACGCGGCTGCGAACGTCCCCGCATCGACGACGGCCGCAAATACGCTGATACCGCTGGAGAGATTCTCGCTGGACGATCTCATTGGCGCTCCCCGCACAGTGCTTCAAAAACCGCACTATGACTCATTAGTAACTGTTAGTCATCTCTCAAGTGTCATTCGTGTCATTTAGTTTCTCGTCGCGTTTGCCCACAATGCATCCCAACGGTCTGTTTCGACCGCAACGATCCAAAGGAGCATTGCCATGAATACCCGTTATCTCGCACTTGCCGTCGCAGCCGCCATCGCCTTTCCGGTCGCTGGATACGCTCAGGAATCCGGCTCGACCGTCACTCGTGCGCAGGTGCGCGCAGAGCTCGTCCAACTGGAAAGCGTGGGCTACCGGCCCGGCCGCGCCAATGATCCGCATTACCCCGCCGACATTCAGGCAGCCGAAGCAGCGGTGGCCTCGCAGAAGGGTGCCGAGTCGAACGTCGCCAGCGGCATGGGCGGTGTACACAGCGGTTCGTCAGCCTCGGGCAACCGCGTCACCGCAGGGGCGGCCCCCGTGAATGCACCGTTCAACTCGCTTTACGCACATCGCTGATCGGCGCGTCACACCAATCATTGTTCATTCCAATTCCAAGGAGTAGGAGATGACCGTTCAACTCACCCGCCGCGACCTGTTGAAGCGGGCCTCCGGCCTCCTGGCGGTCGCCGCAGTGGGCGGATTGACTAGCATCGGAACAGAGGCTGCGGAGGTTCATCAGGAGCGTCATCGTGTTCTGGTCCGCAACCCTGCCTTTGCTGCGATTGACCTTTCCCTGCGGCAGGCCGTCGACAACGGCACGGTAGCCGGTGTGGTGGCGATGGGCGCTACGCAGCGCGGGCTCATCTACGAGGGCGCATCTGGCCATGCCGATCCCCAGACCGGTACGGCAATGACGCCCGACACGGTGTTCTGGCTGCTATCGATGACCAAGGCGATCACAGCAACGGCCTGTATGCAGCTCATCGAGCAAGGCAAGCTCTCGCTCGATCAACCCGCGGGCGACATTCTCCCGGAGCTGAAGTCCCCGCAAGTGCTGGAGGGCTTCGATGCATCCGGACAGCCGAAGCTACGTCCCGCGCGAAACACAATCACGGTGCGTCATCTGCTGACTCACACGTCCGGCTTCACGTACAGCATCTGGAGCGAAAACATCAGCCGGTACGAAAAAGTGACCGGCATGCCGGATATTGGCTACTCGATGAACGGCGCGTTCAAGGCGCCGCTGGAGTTCGAACCTGGCGAACGCTGGCAGTACGGCATCGGGATGGACTGGGTCGGCAAGCTTGTCGAGGCCGTGACCGATCAGTCGCTGGAGGTCTACTTCCGGGAGCGCATTTTCGCGCCGCTCGGCATGAGCAATTCGGGCTTTCTGATCAGCAGCGCGCAGAAGCGGCGCGTGGCGACGATGTACAACCGGCAACCCGACGGATCGCTCAAGCCCGCTCCGTTCGAGATCAACCAGCGGCCGGAGTTCTTTATGGGCGGTGGCGGCGCATTCAGCACGCCGCGCGATTACATGGCGCTCCTACAGATGCTTGTGAACGGAGGCACGTACCGCGGCGAGCGGGTCCTGCGTGCCGATACCGTTGCGGCGATGTTCCAGAACCACATCGGAGATCTTCAGGTAACCGAAATGAAGACGGCGCAGCCGGCGTGGTCGAACTGCTTCGACCAGTTTCCAGGGATGCCTCACAAGTGGGGGCTCTCCTTCGACATCAACACACAGCCGGGTCCGCATGGCCGCAGCGCGGGCAGCATCAGCTGGGCGGGACTGCTGAACAGCTATTTCTGGGTCGATCCGGTCAGGAAGGTGGCCGGCACGCTGTTCACGCAGATCCTGCCGTTCTACGACCCACGGGTGGTGGACCTGTATGGACAGTTCGAGCAGGGGCTGTATCGCGGGCTGCAGCACGCCTGAGTGCCAATCACAGATCGTGACACTTCTATCTACGCAATAAGCAAGGAGAAACTGCAATGTATGCAATCACAGGGATAACAGGAAAGGTCGGCGGCGCGGTGGCGCGCACGTTGCTCGAAGCGGGCCAGCCGGTACGCGCGGTTGTACGCGATGCCGCTCGGGCACGTTCGTGGGCTGAGCGCGGGTGTGAAGTGGTGACAGCCGACATGGACGATGTGGCGTCCCTGACCGCCGCTTTCGAGGGCACGCAAGGCGTCTTCATTCTGCCGCCGTCCGAGTTCGATCCGTCGCCGGGCTTTCCCGAGGCACGTGCTGTCATTGACGCCGTGCGTGGGGCGCTGCAGTCGGCGGCGCCTGGCAAGGTTGTCTGCCTGTCGACGATCGGCGCGCAGGCCACCGAGATCAATCTGCTTACGCAACGTACGCTGATGGAGCAGGCGCTTCGCGAGTTACCGATGCCCGTGACATTCCTGCGTCCCGGCTGGTTCATGGAAAACGCCGCATGGGACGTGGCGCCGGCCCGGGACACGGGGGTGATCCCCAGCTTTCTGCAGCCGCTCGACAAGGCCGTTCCGATGGTCGCGACCGCGGATGTGGGTCGCGTTGCCGGACAACTGCTTCAACAAACCTGGCGCGGCGTGCGTGTGGTCGAGCTGGAGGGGCCGCACCGTGTGACCCCGAACGATCTGGCCGAGGCATTGGCCCAGGTGCTCGGCCGTCCGGTTCGTGCGGAGGTTGTGCCGCGCGAAACATGGGGCGAGCTGTTCCGGTCCCAAGGTACGAAGGACCCGTTGCCCCGTATGCGCATGATCGACGGGTTCAATGAAGGCTTCATTGCCTTCGAAGGCGATGAAGCCCACATCGTCAAGGGCGAGGTGGAGCTGGAAACGGTCTTGCGAGGCCTCGTCTCGCAGGCGGGCTAACGCGGGCACACCCGGTGACGCGTGCAGGATGCCGCGTCGCCGGGTGCTTTCCGCTCGTCGTTCATCAAGGGATTCATATCAAGGGGTTCGCTATGGAATACAGCACACTCGGCAGGTCAGGCCTGCGCATTTCCCGTTTTTGTCTTGGCGCGATGACCTTTGGTGCCGGTACCGGAATCTGGGGCGAAATTGCCGGCCTCGACGGCGCCCAGGCCACTCGGCTTGTCGCGATCGCCGTCGAGCAGGGTATCAACCTGATCGATACGGCTGACGCCTATTCGCAAGGGCAGTCCGAAGTGGTCGTTGGTCAGGCGTTGACTGACCTTGGACTCGACGAGTCGCGCATGTTGGTCGCGACCAAAGTTCGGCTGCGCACAGGAGCTGGCCACAACGACATCGGGCTCGGCCGCTCGCACATCATGCGGTCGGTGGAAAGGAGCCTCCGGCGTATCGGCCGCGACCATATCGACCTTTTTCAGTTGCACGACCGTGACGAACTCGTGCCGCTCGAAGAAACGCTTCGCGCGCTGGATGATCTTGTCACGCAGGGAAAGGTGAGGCACATCGGCGTGTGCAATTTCAGCGCGGGCGATCTGGAGCGTGCACAGGGAATGACCAACTGTACGCATGGGGCCCGCATCGTCAGCAATCAGGTTCACTATGCGCTGACGAGCCGCGACGTCGAGCATGAGATCGCGCCCGTGGCAAAGGCGAATGATGTTGCGCTTCTGGTGTGGAGTCCGCTCGCGGGCGGGTACCTGAGCGGCAAGTACATGCAGGGAGGCAGCGGCGAAACCGGGCGTCGAACCAGGCTGAATTTTCCGCCGATCGATCCCGCGAAGGCGGATCCTATCGTGCATGTATTGCGCGACATCGCTACGGAATTGAACGCGTCGCCGGCTCAGGTGGCATTGGCCTGGATTATGGCGCGCCGTGAAGTCTGTTCCGTCATCGTAGGCGCGCGCACGCCCGACCAACTGAGCGCTAACCTCGACGCTCAGCAAATCGCGTTTAGCGCAGCGCAGACCGAACGTCTGAATCAGGTTTCGCAGCCGCAGCTTCCCTATCCATACTGGATGCAGCAGTTCCACGACAAGGATCGAGTAGTGGTCTGATTGCTTGTCCAGCGCCTACCCGCATGCTTCCTTGTACGCTCGCACGGCAGCAGACAAGGGCAGGCGCCGAACAACCCTTAACGGTCTGGGACGCTCATCATCTGCCTGAGCGCGGCCAAGGTGAGCCATGTAGGATGCGCCTGCGATCGACCGTTCCAGCTACGATGAAAGACAGTCACCACCGGCGCTCCAGACCCGTAACCCACCGGATCGTGGAGCGTTTGGTGGGAGCCGCCCATCCAACCAGTGTCGAAACGTGTCTGTGGCAATCGTCATCCAATCCGGCCCGCTGGCCTATGACTCACATCGGAAAGACTAGTGAGTCGAGAACACTGAGATTCCGCCGTTGGGGAATCCTGCCGCGCCGGCCTGGAACGGCACATAAGCTTGCCCAAGCGTGCTGTCGATGGCGACAGAATGCGCCCCTGTGCCCACCGGAATCTTAAAGAGCAACTGCCGTGAGGCGCCATCGATGACGGCCATCTGTGGGCTAAATCCCGACGCTGCAGCGGTACCGCTCGTGACGTAGTGCCGGGCCGGGAGGAAATAGCGGTTGGAAGCCGGATCGTAACTGACCTGGTCCACCCCGCCAAATGGCAGGCTGGCTTGAATTGCGCCACTCGCACGATCGAGGATCAGCGTGATGAGCGGGTCGCCCGCCGGCGGATCGCATCCAACGAGCACGTCGTTATTCGGGCCGAGCACGATTCCCGCCGGTCCGCACTTCCCTAGTGGAAACGACTTGCTGACAAAAGGACTTCCCGCTACCGCGGAGCTGGCGGTGATGACATCGAGCTCGCCATCGGGATTGGCGGACGTCCCGTCATTGTTGATCAAAAAGCTCTTCGAGGCAGGATCATAGGTGCACGCTTCGAGCCCCGACGAGCCGTTGAAAGGAAGCTTTGCCACCGCCTTTTGTGTCAGCGTGGAAATCAACGTGACGAACGGCGGCGAGTCTCCGGGGCTTGCGAACATCACAAGATGATCGTCAGGATCGTAGCAGCCCTCATCGACGCGCGATCCGGAATTACTGATGACGATTGTGTTGACCGTCTTTTGCGCAGCTGTATCGATCACTTTAACTGAGTCGACGTCGCCGACATAGATCGTGTTCGTGCCGGTGATACCTACAATTCCGTCTGGACCGGACTCGTCTGTCGTGGCGCCGGCACCGATGAATGGCCCCGGGATCTGTGCGATCAACGTGTTCGATTGGGTGTCTACGACATCGACTGCTTTGTTATTGCGGTCGGCGAGAAAGTACTTGCCGGCCTCGACGTAGCTGATGTCGAAACTGAATGGTGGGCTCGAAGCATTGGGCACGGCGATGTTCGCCAGTAGCTTTGGCGGTGTCGGTGCGCTGACGTTATCTCCACCTCCGCAGCCGGCCAATGCGGCCGCAGCGAGCAACATCAAGGTCATCATGCGCTTTTCCATCGATTCGTCTCCTTTCCGTTTATTGGCCTGGCCGTCGGTCCAGGGATCGGCTCGAGTACTGAAATTTATCCCGCTCCTGAACGACGACGATCAACGAACGATTTCTTAAGGAATCTTAAGAAATGGTCGTCCGAAGAGATAACCACGTTTCCCATGGATGCGGCTGCGCAGCGCATGAATTGTGGCTATAGACTGGCTGTCTGGCTCACACAATGGCGGCGCGACGGAAAATCGGAAAGTAAAACTTATTTATGGTCTGCATTACGTGGACGCTATACCCGTAATGAATTTGAAGCTTCCATGGACGTGGTGGTGACATGAGCGCGCGATGATCTGTTCGGCGGTGAACCGGCTCTTACGCTTCGCCCGCCTTGGGGTTAGGTGACGAACTTATCGGCTGGCAGGGTTCCGTGAGGGATTTGTCATCGCTTTGTCCAGCTTCTCCAAAAGAAACTCGGCGAAGACCGCTACTGCGGGCGGCACCGGTGGGCGGCTCGTGTAGACGAGCTGCAGGCCGAGGTCGCTGCTGGCACGCCGATAGGTCGGCAGCACGCGTGCCAGTTTCCCCTGCGCGATGATTGGCTCGGCTATTAACTGCGGCAGCAACGCAATGCCCAGTCCAGCTATACAAGCCTGCGCCAGCACTCGCATGTCGTTGACCGCGAACCGGCTGTTGATCGACACTTCCTGACTACCGCGTGGACCCTGCAGACGCCACGTGTTGCGACCCTGGCGATTGGAAATCGTCAGACAGTCGTGTTCGGCCAGTTCACGCAGCGTGCGTGGTGCAGCGCGCCGTTCCAGATAGGCCGGACTCGCTGCGAGGATCATTGCACTCGGCGCCAGCCGACGCACCTTAAGGCCACTACGGGTCTCGATGCCCATGCGCAAGGCCAGGTCGATGCGCTCGGCGATCAGATCGGTCGGCGTATCGTCGAGCAGGAAGTCGATGCTGATGTGTGGATAGCGCCCGTAGAACTCGACCAACCATTCCATGCGGAAGAATGCGAACAGGCCGGCCATCGCGGTGACGCGAACCGAGCCGGACGGTGCCTGCTCGTCTGCATGGAGTTGCCCGATCTCGAGGATCTGGTCAAGCGCTGGCGCATAGCGCTCGAACAGCGCCTGACCTTCCGTGCTCGGCGCGAGTTTGCGAGTCGAGCGATGCAATAGACGTGTGCCGAGTTGCCCTTCGAGTTGATCGATGCGTCGGCTCAGCGTGTTTGGCGGCATGCCCAGACGCCGCGCCGCCTCGGAGAAGCTGCCGGCGCGGACGACTTGGACGAACATCGCCAGATCATTCAGATCAAGCATGCTATTTATCCATAATTGGATTAATCAAATCCTATTTTACCATCTAGTGTGAAGTGTATTTAGTCCCCATACTTGAGATGTCATTCAGTATGGAGACCAAGCTGCTCATCTCCGCCGAAGCACTGAAGCAGTAATCCCGTTCGGAGGTAAGTATCATGAAACTGTTACACGTAGATTCCAGCATCCTCGGGCAAGGCTCCGTCAGCCGTGATCTATCAGCGGATGTCGTCGCGACCTTCCGGGGCCGCCATCCCGACCTTGCGGTCACTCGTCTCGACCTTGCCGCCACACCGATCGGTCATCTGACGGCAGCACACCTCGCGGCCGCGCAAGGCGCTCCGGTCGACGATGCATTGAAGCCCGACGTTGCCATCGGCCAGGCCGCGCTTGAGGCGTTCCTGGCAGCCGATATCGTGGTCATCGGCGCGCCGATGTACAACTTTGGCGTGCCCTCTCAACTGAAGGCCTGGATTGACCGCATCTCCGTCGCCGGGAAGACGTTCCGCTACGGGGAGCACGGTCCGCTCGGACTGTGCGGCGGCAAGAAGCTGGTCATCGCCTCATCGCGCGGCGGCGTCTACAGCGAAGGCTCGCCCGCCGCCGTCTTCGATCATCAGGAAACCTATCTGAAAGCGGCCTTCGGATTTCTGGGCATCACAGATATCACCTTCATTCGCGCGGAAGGTGTGGCAATGGGTCCGGAGGCACGCAGCGGGGCCATCGCCTCGGCGAAGAAAGAAACCGCCGCGCTCGCTGCGTGAGGTAGCACCGCCCTAACAAAATACCCCATGGAGCACAACCATGTCGAACACCCAGAAGCTCATCGCCGTCGTGGGCGCAACCGGCCAGCAAGGCGGCGCTGTTGTGCGCGCGCTGCAGGCGAGCGGTCAATTCAAAGTGCGCGCGTTGACGCGCAATCCGGCCAGGCATCCGAAGCTGGGTGACGAAGTCGTGCTGGCGGATTTCAATCGTCCGGAAACGCTTAAAGCCGCATTTGCCGGAGCACACGGCGTTTTCCTGGTGACTAATTCCTGGGAAGCACAAGCAGACGAGCCCAAGCAGGCGCTCGCGGCCATCAGCGCGGCGAAAGACGCCGGCGTACAGCACTTCATCTGGTCGACGCTTCCCAATGTGGAGGCGATCAGCGGCGGCACGATCAATGTCCCGCACTTCACGGCCAAGGCGAAAGTCGAACCCATCGTAAGCGAGGCCGGATTTACGTACCACACGTTCGTGATCGCGCCGTTCTATTACCAAAACCTGATCGGCCTAATGGCCCCGCAGAAACAACCGGATGGCACTGCGGGTTGGGCGCTGCCGCTTGATCCCGAGCGGCGGGTCATCCACATGGGCGACATCACTGAACTCGGCCGCATCGTGGTTGGTGCGTTCACGCAGCCGGAACTCGCGGGGCACGGCGAACATTTGCCGCTGGTCGGCGATTTCCTGAGCTTCAACGAGATCATCGCCACCTTGAATCAACAAGGAAACACGCTCTCGTTCAAGCAAGTCCCGCGCGAGGTTTTTGCCGGCTGGTTTCCGCACGCCGACGGTATCGCGGCGATGCTCGCCTACTTCGAAGCGCACACGTACCTCGGCTCGGATTCGGGAGACGCGATCGCGCTCGCCAACAAAGTCGCCGGCCAGCAGCCGACGAAGTTTGCCGCATGGGCCAAGGCGAACTTCGCGATCCCGGCAGCCGCCTGAAACACACCTCTCCGAACGAGAAGGTTCCTTGAAGCACACGAAGAACGGGCGAGCCCCCGCTGCCGTAGCCGAGTCCAAACAAGGCCATCAACCCGTCACCCATGTCGTTGTCGATGTAGCCCCGTGCTTTTCGATCGACTGCTCAGGTTCAGTGGCAGAACATCAATCTTCAGCAGACTTTCCTTTTGGGAGTAGGCCACATGGGTATCGACAGGCTGCTAGCTCACGACAGCGCTACCTGCTCAGGAAGGTCGATGGTAAGTTGGTGCATAGACTGTGCGGGCGTCAGGTCCGATGTGTCGAGCGTCATATTCGCCAACTGATACAGATTTTCGCGCGCATCGAGCATGCGGTGAATGTGCTCCAGCGCCTCGCGTTGCAATGCCGGCGTCGCGATGCGCGCGTCGTTCTGCGCCATCACTCGCGTGAAGTGCACTTCCGGCCGTGCTTTTAGCCACA
The DNA here is from genome assembly GCF_013177695.1 of Paraburkholderia solitsugae. GTDB lineage: Bacteria > Pseudomonadota > Gammaproteobacteria > Burkholderiales > Burkholderiaceae > Paraburkholderia > Paraburkholderia solitsugae. The sequence goes on from NZ_WOEY01000056.1 coordinate 24,072, forward strand.
CCGTATAAAACGTGCGCAGCATCAGTTCATAAGTGGCGGCCTCGGCGACGATACTCCCGCCGGGCGCCAGCACGACGCGTGGATAGGTATCGATGATCTGCTCGACGCAACGGCGCTCCAGTCGCCGCATGCCTGTCTGTCCATAGAGCGTGATTACTTCGCCGATGGCAATACCAGCCTCCTGTTCGATCAGCTTGTCGAGTTCGACGAACGGCACATCGAGCCGTGCGGCGAGCAGGGCGCCTAGCGTCGATTTGCCCGCGCCGCGCAAACCGATCAGCGCAACTCGCCCGCCTGGGCCGACGCCGGCAAATCCCGGCGCCGAGATCAGTTGCTGGCGCAGTCGCGCCAGCGTTGCGGGAGGTTGCTGTTTGAGATATTGCACAAGCATCGTCAGATCGGCGTTTTGCGCCGCGCCATCGGACAGAAAGTCCTGCATCGGCACATTGAGCGCGACGGACAGTTTGTGCAGCAACGCGACCGATACATTGCCCTCGCCACCCTCGACTCGCGCCAGATAAGGTACCGACACGCCCGATTGCGCGGCGAGCTGCTTGCGTGTCATGCCGCGCTGCGCCCGCAGGACGCGCACGCGCCGCGCCAGACTGGCGAGCAGGGTGTCCTGCGCGGAGTTCGCGGCAGTTGACGGCGCGGGTTTGGGATTCTGAGTCGCCATATCTGTTCTTGACGGGAAAGCTGCATTTTACGCGAGCCCCCGTTCCAATCGTTTCCGTCGCGGCCGATGCCGTCATGCGTGTCCCGCATGACACAGGCTCGCACCAAAAACTATACTATAAGATATGTTGATGCGGTAGAAAAACCGTAATAGGTGAACCGTATCACAAAATATGGGAAAAAATAGGGGTATACGCCGAATTCTCAGATTCTGATTGCGCTTCAAAAAATATCTTATAAGATATTTTTCATCGAACGACCCCCGGTGGAAGGATGACTGACCGATTACTTGATGTGCAGCTAAACGGCGCGGTGGCCCATGTGGAATTGAACCGGCCCGCGAAGCGCAACGCGCTCAGCGACGCATTGATCGACGCCCTCGATGCGGCTTTTGCAAGCTTTGGCGATGAAGTCCGCGCGGTGGTGTTGTCGGCCGCGGGCGAGCATTTTTGCGCGGGCCTCGACCTGGCCGAAAACAGCGTGCGTACCCCCGTCGATACCTTGCGTATCTCGCAGCGCTGGCATCAGGTGTTTCACCGCATCCAGTTCTCGAACAAACCGGTCGTCGCGGTGCTGCAGGGCGGCGTGATCGGCGGCGGGCTCGAGCTGGCGCTGGCGGCCCACGTCCGCATCGTCGAAGTGGGCGCGTTCTTCCAGTTGCCGGAGGCGCAGCGCGGGATCTTCGTCGGCGGCGGCGCATCAGTGCGTGTCTCGCGCGTGATCGGCCCGGACCGCATGACGGAGATGATGTTGACCGGCCGCCGCTATAGCGCCGAAGACGGTCATCGTCTGGGCTTCGCGCACTACCTGGCCGAGGCGGGTCAGGGCCGGCAGATGGCCGCGCAACTGGCCGCACAGGTGGCGGGCAACGCGTCGCTGTCGAATTGGGCGGCGATCAATGCGGTACCGCGCATCCACGACATGTCAATGAGCGACGGCCTGTTCACCGAAGCGCTGACCGCTGCGGTGACGCAAGGCAGCCACGACGCGCGCGAACGGATGGAAGCGTTTCTGAACGGCAGCCGCCGCTAGCGGCGGGCCACGCTGCCACCCATAACAACAGGAGACACGTTGTGAATGAAAACCCCATCATCCGCCGCGTTGGCGTGGTCGGAACGGGCGTGATCGGCGCGAGCTGGGCGGCGTATTTTCTGGTCCGCGGCCTCGAGGTCAGCGCGACAGACCCCGCGCCCGGTGCGCGCGAGCGGCTTGCCGAAGCGATCGCGCGGCATTGGCCGACCCTTGTCAAAGGCGACCTTGCTGAAGGTGCTTCGCAGGACAAGCTCACATTCCACGACTCGCTCGAGGCCGCACTCGAAGGCGTGCAATTCGTCCAGGAAAGCGGTCCGGAGCGCATCGATCTGAAGCGGGCGTTGTTCACCCGTATCGATGCGGCGCTCGCCGAAAACGTGCTCATTGCGTCGAGTTCTTCTGGTCTCCTGATGAGTGACGTGCAAACGGCGTGCCGTTATCCGCAGCGCGTGGTATTGGGGCATCCGTTCAATCCGCCGCATCTGATTCCGCTTGTCGAAGTGATCGGCGGCGAGCGTACGTCGCAGGATGCAATCCGTCGCGCGATGAATTTTTATCGGACGATCGGCAAGCGGCCGATCAATCCGCACAAGGAAATCAAAGGGCATATCGCCAACCGGCTGCAGGCGGCGTTGTGGCGCGAGGCGTTTCATCTGGTGTCGATCGGCGCGGCGAGCGTGAGCGATATCGACGCTGCGATCGCGTACGGCCCGGGTTTGCGCTGGGCCGTGATGGGCCCATTCGCGAACCTGCATCTGTCGGGCGGTGAGGGCGGCATGCAGCATCTGCTCGAGCATCTTGGCGGGCCCATCGAAAGCTGGTGGGCCGATCTCGGCACACCGGCGCTCACGCCCAGCCTGAAACAACAGGTGATCGACGGCATCGGGGCAGAGCTTGCCGGCCGCGGCGCTGACCAGATCGCGACGCAGCGTGACGACATGATTCTCGGCATGTTGCGCGCCAAAGCGGCGTCGACTTCGATCCCCTAGGCGATGGCCGTCACGCCCGGTCATCGACGAATTGCACGAAACATAAAATTGAAGGAGACAAGCATGAGCGGCAAGCCCAAAGTGATCGTGACCATCGCCCCCACCGGCGGCATGGCCAGCAAAAGACAGAACCCCAACCTGCCGACGCAGCCCGCTGAAATTGCCGGCGACGTGTACGACTGCTACAACGCCGGCGCAAGCGTCGTCGCGGTGCACGCCCGTTTGCCGGATGACGGCGCGACCTGCGACTCGGGGATCTATCGCGACATCAATACGCGAATCCGCGCGAAGTGCGACATTGTGATCAACAACTCGACGGGCGGCGGCGTGCACGGCGAAATGATCGGGCGCGCGCCGAACGGCTACTGGGAAATCCTCTGGGAAGAACGGTTGAAAGGCCTGGATGCCGGCGCCGAAATGTGCACGCTGGACGCGACGACGATCATCGCCAGTTTCGACGACAAGGAGCTGTTGATGCACACGTCGCCGCAGCGCTCGATGCATCTCGCGCTGGAAATGAAAAAGCGCGGCATCAAGCCGGAGTGGGAGGTGTTCAGTCCGACCCATATCGTGCAGGACGTGGCCGCCTTGACCGCAGCCGGTTTCGACGACGAACCGTTCTTTATCAACCTTGTAGTCGGCGCGCATCGCGGCTTTCAGAACGCGATGCCCTACACGCCGCGCGTGCTGCAATCGATGGTCGATCTGTTGCCGAAGGGCAGCATCTTCTGCGTGAGCGGCATCGGGCCGGCGCAGTTGCCGTCGGCGATGAATTCGCTGCTGCTCGGAGGCCACGTGCGCGTAGGGCTGGAGGACAACCTTTACTACGGCCCCGGCGACCTCGCGACCAATGTCCAGTTGACCGAGCGCATTGTGCGCCTCGTGCGCGAGATGGGCTACGAACCGGCAACGGCCGCGGAAGCGCGCGAGATCATGGGCTTGCCGCGCAAGAACGGCCCGCGGCCCGACTTCGCGATGCATTGACGCTAGTCGCTCATCACAACCATCAGGAGACAAGCGATGTTGCATTCACATCGGGGATCGGCCCGGGCGGCGTTAGAGGTGGGCAATGGGTCCTGAACTGACCGGATGGACCGATGCGATGCTTGCGGGCCATGCGCGCCGCGGCAGTGACGCTGGCTTGCCGCTCGCGCAACCGGACATCGTGCAGGAGACGCGAGCCGATGGCAGCTTCGTGCTGCGCTCGCGCACGAAGCTGGCGCCGTACGGACGCAGTGTCGTCGACTGGCTTGAGCATTGGGCGGCGCACACACCCGCTACGCCGTTTCTCGCCGAACGGATTCGCGACGGCGGTGCCGCGCGCTGGCGCATGGTGAGCTATGCCGAGGCGCTGCGCAGCGTGCGCTCGATTGGCCAGGTGCTGCTCGATCTCGACGCCGCGCCGCATCGGCCGGTGACGGTGCTGTCCGATAACAGCGTCAACCATGCGCTGATGACGCTCGCATCGATGTATGTCGGACGGCCCGCCGCGACGGTGTCGTCGGCCTATGCACGGGTCGCGAAGGACCCATCGAAGCTGCACCGCATTCTGCGTCAGCTCGATCCAGCCGTAGTCTATGTCGAGGACGGCGACATCTACGGCCCGGCGCTTACCGCCGCGCCGTTTAGCTGTATTGTCGTTGCGACGCACGCGCTGCGGCCCGGCTGGCTGGGGTTCGATACGCTGACGTCGTGCGAGGCGACCGACGCGGTCAGCGCGGCGCATGCACGCATTGCGCCGGGCGATATCGCGAAGCTGCTGCTGACCTCGGGCTCGACGGGCAGTCCCAAACTCGTCATCAACACGCACGGCATGCTGAGCGCCAATCAGCAGATGATCGCGCAGTGCTGGACGTTCGTCGATCAAACCGCGCCGGTTGTCGTCGACTGGTTGCCGTGGAGTCATACGTTCGGCGCCAATCACAACTTCAACCTGATCTTGCGGCATGGTGGCACGCTGTACGTCGACGATGGACGGCCCGCGCCCGGTCTGATCGAACGCAGCGTCGACAATCTGCGCGACGTCGCGCCGACGCTCCATTTCAACGTACCACGCGGGTTCGATGCGCTTGCGCCGTTTCTGGAAAACGACGACGCGTTTGCCGCGCGCTTCTACTCCCGCTTGCAGGTGCTGTTTTACGCGGCGGCGAGCTTGCCGCCGCAGCTGCGCGAGCGCTTCGAACGTGTCGCGGGGCGTCATCGCCGCGCCGACACCGAGCCGGTTTTTTTCGCGTCAGCGTGGGGCGCGACGGAGACCGCACCGCTCGTGACCAGTGTGCATTTCCGGCACGACATAGCCGGCAATATCGGCGTTCCGGCGCCGGGCAATGAACTGAAGTTTGTCCCGGCCGGCGGCAAGCTCGAAATGCGGGTGCGCGGACCGTCGGTCTTTCCAGGCTATCTGAACGATCCGGACGCGAGCGCCGCGGCCTTCGACGAGGAGGGTTTTTACCGGATCGGCGATGCCGGCAAGCTGTGCGACACCGCCGATCCGAATGCCGGCGTGCTGTTCGACGGACGTGTCGCCGAAGACTTCAAGCTGTCGAGCGGCACATGGGTATCGGTCGGCACGCTGCGGCTCAATGCAGTGAATGCGCTCGCCCCGTTCGCGCTTGACGTCGTAGTCGCCGGTCATGACTGCGCTGAGATCGGCGTGCTGATTTTCCCGACCGCGGCGTTGCGCGCGCTTGCGCCGGAGCTCGATACGGCGACGGGCATCGAACTGGGTCGTCACGAGGCGGTTCGCGAGGCTATATGTAGAGGATTACGAAGTCTAGCCAGCGATGCCGGTGCGTCTCAACGCGCGGCACGCGCGGTGATTCTGTCCGGGGCACCATCGCTCGAAGCGGGCGAGATCACCGACAAGGGCTATGTCAATCAACGGGCGGTATCGACCCTGCGCGCGGATGAGGTGCGACGGCTCTTTTCGGCGGATGACTCGGTGATCGTGATCGAGTGAGCCTTCAACAAGTCTACCGGTGGCTACTTGTGGCTACGTGTGGCAACATCGCGGTGATCTCTAAATCACGTTAGGCCTCGCGCAGGCCCACACACTTCAGGAGAGTTCATGTTCGACCACGTCAAATTTGGAGTCAGCGACTTTGCAGCGAGCAAAGCGTTCTTCCTCAAGGCACTCGAACCGCTCGGCGTAGCGGTTGTCTCGGAGGGGCCGCCGACGTACGGTGTCGAGCTTAGCCCACAGGGTAAGGCTTCATTGTGCCTGTACCAGACCGAGGAAAAGCCGGCGCATCTTCACCTGGCGTTCACGGCCGAGAATCGCCAGCAAGTCGAAGCTTTCTATCGCGCGGCTCTGGAGGCGGGTGGCAAAGACAATGGTGCGCCTGGTCCGCGCCCGCACTACCACGCGAACTACTATGCAGCTTTTGTCATTGGTCCGGACGGGCACAACATCGAAGTGGTTTGCCACCAACCCGAGGCCTAACCCTTCCATCGGGTGGACTCGCGAGGCTAGGTCGGCTCTCATATCAAACGTTGAGCGTCAGTTATTCGGCGGTCGGCTGGGCGTTTCGAGCGCCCGCACGTCCTCGATGCATCAACAGGAAAATCGCATCACACCGCGCCTGGATCCGCATGTCTGATCAGGGTAAGGAGGAACGTGCGCCGCAACTCGAATCCAAGACGTTCATACAGCGCGATCGCGGATTGGTTGTCACTGAATACGTGCAGGAATGGCGTCTCCCCACGACGCTCGATTTCCCTGCATAAGCGATTCACAAGCCGGGCAGCAAGGCCCCTGCCGCGCCAGTCGTCATCCACACAAACCGCACTTATCTCAACGTATCCGTCGAGGCGCATTCGTTCTCCTGCCATCGCAATGAGACGCCCCCGGTCGCGAATTCCGATGTAGTCGCCCATCTCGTGAGTTCGCTTGCCGAAAGGACCAGGTCTGGTCTTTTGGACCAGGTCGAGCATGTCTTTCGCATCGACGTTACTCAGTGGGATCACGTCCTGATCGTCCGTGCTTCTGGCTTCGTGACGAGTAGCCACCATCTGATGAACGGTGCCCATTCGCTCTGCTCGCAGCGCCTCGATTGGAGTGACAGGATCAAGAGACAGCAACGCTACCTGCTCATGAGGCAGCAGGAGCTGGTGGAGCGCCTGGTAGGCCGGCGGGGTCTCGCACGCCACCGCTGCAAACGGAGCCACGTCGGGGCGGTAGCGACGGGCAAGCAGATCGCCTTGGCGCAGATGCGCCTGTCTGGTTGTCAGGGCCGTCCAGATCGGGTGATCGAGGCTAGATTGTGTTGAATGGTTCATACCGGTTCCTTTTGACCGCTCTATTTCCTGCTGCACCATCAAACGGCGTTCACCAGGATGTCGTCCGGGCAACGCGGACAGGTTGCGTTCGGATTGAGTACCACTGTAGACAGGAACGCGCGTGCGTACTATTGTCGTAAGTGACATTTTTGAGGTCATTCACGACATGAAGTTAACGGTTCTCGCTCTCGATGGGGTGTTCGACACGGGGTTTTCCGCGGTGCTTGACGTTTTCATCACCGCGAACGATCTGGCCGCGCTCCAGCAGCCCGGCGTCGGCCCGCACTTTGAAATCGACGTGATCGGTATGCGGCGCGATGTGCGAACTGCTTTGGGCATGCGCGTGCAGATCCCGTCGTCAAGCGCTGGGCAAGAGGCCGGCTCGCTGAGGGCTTTTCGCTTGATGCAGCCGCGAGCGGTCTGGCAATCAGTACGCGAACACTGCAGCGCCGCATCGAGGCTGTGCTTGGAAAATCTCCGCTTTCTTACTTCCAGGACCTTCGCGTCGAGCGAGCCGTTCATCTCCTGCGCACGAGCAGCCTCGGCATCGAGGCAATTGCCACGGAGGTCGGTTATGCCGACGGCGCGACCTTGCGCACGCTGTTGCGCCGGCGCCTTGGGCGCGGGGTGCGCTAGCTACGTGGCGCCAGGGCAGACGACATTTGAAAGCCTGCTTATCGGCAGATATGTGACCTTCAGCTGGCAAGGCTGAAGGACTGCAACGGGTAGGACTGCGCCTTCTGCGTTCGGCAGAGTCCGGCCACGTATCGGGACGAATTCGTCATCGGTCATACTGTCAAAGTAACGTTGCTGGAGTTCACACCATCATGAAGCCCTTTTGCTTCGCAGCGGCCCTCGTCATGCTCACCGCCAGCTGCGCCTCGGCATGGTCGCCTGCGAATAATCAGACCGTGCGGCCAAGTCCGGCCGACACGGATACCTACATTCTGCACACTACCGGCGGTGCGACGCCCGGTGACTCCACGTCAAAGCCACCGAGGCTCAGCGTCGGTGTCAGCTATCCCGATACGCAATTGATTCTGCCGTGGTTCCTCAATGACATCATCAACTTTATTAACTATCGCTAGTCTGACAGCGAGTTGCTGCGGTTTGACTGGGAGCGGCTCCTGACGATCTTGTCTGGGGCTGCCAACGCGGTTCGGAGAATGTGTCAGTGCGGCCAACAGGAGACGTTCGACAGAGCCTTATAGATCGTCAACAATGCAATCTCTATCTGGAAGCAACCTATTGTTATGCGGCTCGAAGCCACCGATGGTATCGTCGACTTACTGCAGTGTCGATCAGGATCAGCGTATGCCACGCTCCGAACGTCTCCTTAATCTCTTGCAAGTGTTACGGGGTTATCGACGCCCCGTAAGTGGTCAAGCTTTGTCCGAGAAGCTTGGCGTGAGCATCCGAACGCTATACCGGGACATCGCCAGTCTGCAAGCGCAAGGAGCAATGATCGAAGGGGAGCCGGGCGTTGGTTACGTTATGAAACCGGGTTTCATGCTGCCGCCAATGATGTTCCGCTCAGAGGAACTCGACGCCTTGGTTCTTGGCATGCGCTGGGTGGCTGATCGCTGCGACAAGACGCTATCGGACGGCGCGCTGAGCACGCTTGCGAAGGTAGCCGCCGTACTACCCACTGAACTGCGTCGAGAACTGGAGGAATCGTCGCTGCTAGTCGGTGCGCCGTTGAAGAGACCTGCCCACAAGGTCTCGCAAGACCTTTTACGTGCCGCAGTTCGAGCGGAGCGAAAGCTTAATATTACTTACGCGGACGGCAGCGGTATTAACTCGCAGCGCGTAGTTTGGCCATTTGCTCTGGTGTATTTCGACCAGGCCCGGGTGCTAATGTGTTGGTGCGAGCTTCGAGCAGATTTTCGGAATTTCCGATCGGATCGAATCTTGAACGTCGAGCAGACAGAGGAGCGCTACCCCAAAAGTCGGTCAACGCTGCTTCGAGAGTGGCGTAAGGTCAATCACGTAGCTAGCCGCACAATACTGCCAGAATCTGACAGCATCGACCATTAGACTGAGTTTCCTTTCTTAGCCAGGAGCTCAAAATGAAGTTCGCATCTGTTCGTGTTGTTACCCGGGATATTGAAGGTCTGGTCGAGTTTTACCAAAGGCTTTCCGGTCTCGGGGCTGCGCGGCCGGCTGATGGGTTTGCTGAAATACAATTCGAAGGAGCGACGCTTGCGATTTCGTCTGAGCACCTGATTAAGCTTTTTAATGTCGGCGCCGCCATCGCGGCTGCGAATCAGTCGGCGATCCTGGAGTTTGAAGTGGAGGACGTTGACGCAGTGTTCGAACGAATGAATGCGTCGGGGACAGACATCGTTATGCCGACAACGTTGATGCCGTGGGGCAATCGCTCGCTGTTGCTGCGTGACCCGGATGGGAATCTCGTGAACATATTCTCTCGACCAAAGCGTTGAGGAAACGCGCCGGACCACGGTAACTTCCCCGACCGCAGCCGGTTATGTCTGTCGCGAACTAGCCCGGCACTTCACGCGGCCTGCTTGCGCCACACGCTGGCGAGCCAAGGCTGTTGCTCGCGCGGCAAGCCGGCAGGCCGGTAATAGTGCTCGAGTTCGAAGAATCCCGCATCCACCATGTATCGGCACCACGCGTCGAGATCGTGGAAAGCACCATAGCGGCCATGGCTCCAGCCTTCCTGGTTCGCACCACGCGGATTGGAGCTAAATAGCACGCCGTCGGGCTTCAGCGTCGAGTGCAGTTGCTGCAGCACGCGTGCCAGATTCCGACTCGGGACATGAAACAGGGAGGCGTTGGCGAAAACGCCGTCAAAGCGTGCGAGCGGCAAATCGAGGTGCAGAAAATCCTGCTGCCACACCTCGCAGCCGGTCTCGTCGCGCGCCATCGCGACGAAGCGTTCGGCACCATCGAGACCAACCGCGTGATGACCCAGCGAGGTGAAGGCCTTAAGATCTCGCCCCGGCCCGCAGCCAAAATCGAGGATCGCAAAAGGCGGCTCGACGACGATATGACGCAGTAGCGCATCGATGTTCTGCGTGACGTCGTAGTCGCTCGTGCCTTCCCGGAAATCCTCCGCGTGCGCGTTGTAGTGCCGCAGCGTAACGGTGCTGATTCGTTCGAGCTCCCAAGCGGTGGGTGTCATGGGGCGGGTCTCCAATGCATAGCGGGAACAGCGAAATTCTCGACTCGGGTGAACCGAAAAGGCTGTGTAGACGTCACGAACATGCGATGCGGGGATACCACGAGGTGGTCTCACAAGCTATCTCTGACCGAGCCGCAGTTGAACCTGATCTCTGGTCAATAGGCGCTATCTTCTTGTCGTACTGCGGCTCGCATCGTCAAACAGCTGCGCCTGGCGGCGCGCGATGGCGCGCGAGAAACCGATCCAACTGTCCCGCGAACGTCTTGCTGTCGCGCGGGCTGTACGGCGCCGGACCGCCCGTATCGACGCCCGCGCTGCGCAGTTGTTCCATCACTGCACGCATCGTCAGGCGTTCCTCGATATTCTCACGGCTAAACCAGTTTCCACGCGGGTCGAGTGCATACGCGCCCTTGTCGAGCGTAGCGGCGGCAAGCGGTATGTCCGCGGTAATCACCAAGTCGCCGGCCGCGACCAGTTCGACGATACGGGCATCGGCGGTGTCGAACCCCGCCGGCACTTGCAGTGCCTTGATATAGGGCGATGGCGGCGTGCGCAAATACTGGTTCGCGACGAGCGTCACGCACACTTCGGTGCGACGCGCGGCCCGAAACAGCATGTCCTTGACGACAGCCGGGCAGGCGTCTGCGTCAACCAGCACTTGCATCGCGGTATCTCCATTAGGTGGAGGGAGCGATCATATATTACCGTGCGCGCGTCGAAGCTCAGAGAGTACAACCGGCCAGGAGCCGTCATTCACCGTCTGTTCGCTGGCCCCGCAGCCGGATCGCCCGGTGCGCCAGTGCCCGCCTCGCTTTGTGGCGGGTGGGCGCCGCAAAGCGCAAGCGGTTCTTCACTCGTGCGGCCAGAAAAGAGACGGCCCTGTACGTCCGGTGGGCTATCATGCCTGTCCTCTCCGAAGTAGCTCCTTATGATTTCCGTCCGTAATGTCACCCTGCGCCGCGGCGTCAATGTCGTACTCGACAGCGCGTCCGTCACCTTCACCCCCGGTGAAAAGATTGGCCTTGTCGGCCGCAATGGCGCCGGCAAGTCGTCCTTCTTTGGCCTTCTCAACGGCACGCTGCACGAAGATGGCGGCGAGTTCTCGATTCCCACTGCATGGAAGATGGGCCAGGTCGCGCAGGAGATGCCGGAGAGCGAGCAGAGTGCGACCGACTTCGTAATCGAGGGTGATACCGTGATGCTGGCCGCGCAGGCCGAAGTAGCCGCCGCTGAGGCCAGCGACGATGGCATGCGCATGGCGCACGCCTACATGGCCCTGCACGACGCCGGTGCACATGATGCGCCCGCACGTGCCCAAGCGCTGATCCTGGGTCTTGGCTTCAGTGCTGCGCAGCTTAGCCAGCCGGTCAACAGTTTCTCCGGCGGCTGGCGCATGCGACTGCAGCTGGCGCGCGCGCTCATGTGCCCGTCTGACTTGCTGTTGCTCGACGAGCCGACCAATCACCTCGACCTCGACGCGCTGGTCTGGCTGGAAGCGTGGCTCAAGCGCTATCAAGGAACCATGGTAGTGATCAGCCACGATCGCGAATTCCTCGACGCGGTGACGCAGGTGACGGTGCACGTCGACAACGCCAAGCTCGTGCGTTATGGCGGCAACTACAGCAAGTTCGAAGACATGCGCGCTGAGCAACTGGTGTTGCAGCAGGCCGCGATGGCCAGGCAGGTGGACAAGATCGCCCACCTGCAGAAATTCATCGACCGTTTCAAGGCCAAGGCCTCGAAGGCGAAGCAGGCGCAGAGCCGGGTCAAGGCGCTCGAACGCATGGAGAAGATCGCACCAGTGCTTGCCGACGCAGAGTTCACCTTCGAGTTCAAGGAGCCGCTCAACGTCCCGAACCCGCTGTTGTCGATGCTGGACACGAGCTTCGGCTACCCGGCGCCGACCGGCGCACCGCCGGGCACGCCGCCGACGGTCATCGTGCGGGGGATCAACCGATCCGTGCTGGCCGGGCAGCGCATCGGCATTCTCGGTGCCAACGGCCAAGGCAAGTCCACTCTGGTGAAGACGGTGGCGCACGAACTGGCGCCGATTGCCGGCGAAATCAGCGAAGGCAAAGGCCTGAACATCGGCTACTTCGCACAGCAGGAACTCGACGTGCTGCGTCCTCTCGACACGCCGATGGAACACATGATCCGCCTTGCCAAGGACACGCCGGCGCACATGCGTGCCCCCGGCCAGAGCGGCACCGAACAATCGCTTCGCACCTTCCTCGGCACCTTCAACTTCAGTGGCGACATGGTCCATCAGGCGGTCAGCACGATGAGCGGTGGCGAAAAGGCGCGGCTCGTGTTGTGCATGATCGTGTGGCAGCGCCCCAACCTGCTGCTGCTCGACGAGCCTACCAACCACCTCGACCTGGCCACACGCGAAGCGCTAGGCATGGCACTCAACGAATTCGAAGGCACAGTGATGCTGGTCAGTCACGACCGGTCGCTGCTGCGCGCGGTATGTGACGAGTTCTGGCTCGTTACCAAGGGTGGCGTCGAGCCCTTCGACGGCGATCTGGACGATTACCAGCAGTTCCTGCGCGACGAAGCCCGTCGCATGCGCGAGCAAGCTGCCGGGGAGCAGAAGGTCATCGCCTGAACTAACCCCCTGGCAGTTCCAGTTTGGAAGCTGCCATAGCGCTCGCATCGAGTCGAAGGGCCGCTTAGCGGTACGCCGAACGAAACCGCTCGGGGAAGTGGATGGGCTCCTGCCTGCCGATCGGCGACGCGCCAAACGACCGCAATGGGGTCTACAGCCGTGTCGCGAGGAGACTGTGCTCAGATATAGACGCGCGCTGTGGCCACCACGGCTGCCGTCGACCACACGTCCGTCAGACAGGCCGAATACGAACGTGCGGCCAGCCATGGAGCGCTGACGGTCGGCGGTGTGCCGCCAGCTAAAGCACGAATTGAACAACCGGGAATGACTCGGACGGAAATCGTATTCACACGAGGCGCCTTTTGGTTTTGAAGGCGGATGTAAACGCTAGAATCGCGGTTCGCCAGACCCAGGGTAGGAGTCTGGAACCAATGCATAACTGGGAAGTAGTGAGGAATATGATATGGAGAAAGGTAGGCTTATTACAATCGCTTTCACCATCGTCGCGGCGTCCTTAGCTGGTTGCGCGAGCATGGCCGAAAAAAACGCGGATCAGTGCGAGCATATGATGCAAAGCAAAGCAGAACCCGCGCTCGTTTCGGTGAGCGAAAAGCAGCCGTCGCCTGACGGCCGCTCCGTGCTGGTAACTGGCATGGTCGAAGACCAGCGCTTAAATACTGTCGTCCCTGCAAAAGTGGAATGCCGGTTCGACGGCAAGTCGCTAGCAGCCTTTCATTGGCTAGCTCCCGCCACGTTGGCGGATTCAGATGACACGCATGCCAACGCCGGAAACATGGCGCATTAGACAAAGCGAAGGTGCAACGACTCGTGGCACTGGCACCAATACTAAATAAATCGCCCCCCAGTTTCTGCACGTTCTCCGTCACGCGCAATGGCCGGGTGCCGCGCGTCGACCAAGATGAGGTCTCTCATCGAGACTGTCGCGCCACAGTCCGGCGCGCGCTGCTGACGAACAGCGCAACCCGCGCGTTCGGCCGGGCAGGGGAGCACACGTTTCGATATCCCAGCACCAGCAGTGAGTTGGTTCTCATGTCTTGGGGGAACCGTTTCGCCCGAAGTCGGAGTCTTTGCGCTTTCATGATGCGATTCTCCCTAACGTTTCGCAGCGCTGCTTCGTTGAACCGGATTGTGACACCCGATCGTCCGTCTCGATGGCTTCGCAACTGACGGCGCAGGCATGGTTCAGAAAGCGGGCGTTGTTGTCGGCAGGGATACAGTTGATCACACGGCCATCAGACAGGCTTAACACGAATTTGTGGCCAAACTCGGAGCGTTGTCGCTCGGCAGCGCCGACCTCTGATTCGTCGACGATCGTGGACGGCCTGGGTCATTTCTCCACCATATTCTCGCTACGTCGTCCGGGGGGGCACTGATTGGACGCTCGACCCGCAGATTGGTGCGCTGCTTACTACGCCTACCCGCCTCTATGCGCCACGCGCAAATCACAACTGCCGCACAGTAAAAGCGCGCATGTCTGGCAAGCAACGGCGCTAGAGCCGACCGGCTTCCATAAGCGTCAGCATCTGGACGGCCCCATCACCTGCGCATTCGGCGATCTCTTCCTCACTGGGGCTTTTTACGCCGAACAACGCATCGTCGAAAAGCCTGGCTTTTAGGAGTGCCGCGAAGGTTGCTGCGGCGCCGAACTTATTTCTTACTTTCCAGCCCGTGACAGGCAGCCATCGGTCAAGGTAGCTCGTGAACAGCGAGTCGCGCGTGCCAGTCACCTCCTCGCGATAGCGGCGGGCCAGTTCGGGGAAGCGAGGAGCATCTCGCGTGACGACGCGATAAAGGGCCAACTGTTCTTCCGAAAGAGCGTGTCGTAGGTACTCGCTACCCGCGATCGGCAACGCGATGGGCGGAGGTTCGTTGAACCAGCCAGGCTCCTCAGCCTCAGCTGTTCCTTGTGCGGAAACCGGCTGCGCGCCGGAGGTCGAGCAGGCCGCCTGCATCACGGCGCTGAACAGGTCGTCCTTGCTCTCGAAGTGGCGGTAGAGCGTCTTGATCGAAACGCCGGCTTCAGCAGCGATGCGGTTGACCGAGCTTTCCGCATAGCCATTTTCGAGGAAGGCCCGCAGCGCAGCGTCGACGATCATCGCGCGCTTGCGCGACATCAACGCGGCCTTCGGATTGTCGTCCGACCAGGTCTTGACCATAAGTGTCCCCCTTTTATGTGCTTGACGGATGATACGACAGCGATCACTATCCTACAAACGACAGCGATCGATGTCGTTTGTGTGCCGGGTCGATTTTGCCTTGCAGGGAAAGGGCTCGGTTTTCATGTGACTGTTTCCTGATGGACATTTAAATGAATAACCCTCTTTCACAATCTTTGCGGCTACCGGGCGGCGCGATTCTCGCAAACCGCCTCGCCAAGGCAGCCATGAGCGAAGGCATGGCCGATGCCAACAATCATTCGACGCCGCGCCTCGAAGCGTTGTACCGGCGCTGGGCGCGTTCTGGCGCCGGGCTGCTTCTCTCCGGCAATATTCAGGTTGATCGGTGGCACCTCGAGCGTCCGGGCAATATCGTTATCGTTGACGATAGCGGACAGGAGCAACTGGCGCGGCTCGCCGCTGCGGGAACGTCAGAAGGCGCGCATTTCTGGGCTCAACTCAGTCATACCGGACGACAGGTGCAAGACGCGATCAATGCGTCGCCGCTCGCGCCGTCGTCCGTCGACATCGATGTGATGCGGGGCGCCGGCTTTTCGTTTGCCACGCCGCGTGAAATGACCGAAGAGCAGATCCAGCAGGCCATCGAGCAATTCGCCTTCGCGGCCGGGAAAGTCCGCGAGGCCGGATTCACTGGTGTCTCGCTGCATGGGGCGCACGGTTACCTGATCTCGCAGTTCCTTAGCCCGCTTGCCAACAAGCGCGCAGACCGCTGGGGAGGTTCGCTTGAAAATCGCTCCCGTTTCGTGCTCGAGGTGCTGGCTGCGGTTCGGTCTGCGGTTGGTCCCGGCTTTCCGGTTGCGTTGAAGCTCAATTCATCTGATTTTCAGAAGGGCGGGTTCACCAATGCCGAGTGCATCGAACTCGTGAAGAAGCTCAACGATTCTTCGCTCGACCTGCTCGAGCTATCGGGCGGTTCGCTCGAGCAGCCGAAGATCGCCGGCCTCACGCTAAAGGACGAGGGAGAGGACGCGCCGCGCGAAAGTACCGTCAAGCGCGAGGCATTTTTTGTGGAATTTGCCGCCTCCGTTCGTGCCGCGGCGAAGATGCCGGTGATGGTGGTCGGTGGGTTTCGCACGACGGCAGCTATGATCGAATCGCTGGAGCGCGGTGAACTGGATGTCATCGGGCTCGGCCGTCCGATCATTGCCGATCCTGAAGTTCCGAAGCGCATTCTCTCTGGTGAAGTTGATCATGCGTCCAGTCCCGAAGCTGCGCTCCATCCGTTTCATCTTCTGCCATGGAACAACATGCAGCTTGAGCGTCTGGCAGACGGGCTCGACCCGGATCTGTCGCTGGATGGCGCCGATGCCGTGGCGCAATTCACGGAGCTCGAGACTCGCAACATGACCGTACTACTGCAGCATCGCGCTTAAGCCATTGTCCGATCTGGAGCCACCGGTTTTCCGTATCGCGACATCATCAAGTGGTGCGTGAAACTTGCATCGCGTTTTTCTGCGGAGTTGCAGCATCGCCCGAACGCCGCCTTGCATCAAGGGGCGTTCGGGGATACCGCTAAGACAGACTTGGTCAGGCAGCGCTGCTATTTGTACTCGACCAACACTTCGCGGTATGGCTTGCTACCCTCGTTGCGTGCTTTGTGCGTCGCAGGAACCTTGGCGCCCTTGCCGATCTCGGACAGCACTTCCAGATAGCCGTTCTCGCATCTGAGTGAGTAAATCGCGCCCGTCGGCACTTCGAAGATGCCGAGGTCCCCGCCGTTTTCGTCAAAGATATGCAAGGGCGCGCCTTCGATCGCGTACCACATGTATGAAAGCGCGTGGGTATGTACCGGCGTTTCCTCGCCTGGGGCGAGAACGAAATTCCATACAATGACTTTGTCATTCTCAAATACCTTTTCACTTCCGACGCCAGCCATGATCGTCTCCTTGAGTGTGCGAATGTAGCGAGAGGCATCCTGCATTGCAGCAAACGCCATTCACGTTCGGACTTCAAAACGTGTTGGCCGACCGCTGAGCCGCACTTCGATAGCTGCGGTGCAAGAGAGCCTGTACGCAGAGTAGGCGAATGTCCCACTTGTAGTGGTCCCGGCCGTATGCAGGCTTGTCACAGACGATGCCGATTTATCATTCCGGATGGTGCTTTTTGCGCGAAACGGCCGAGACAGTGGGAACGCTTTGAAATCATCGGGACAGCAGGAGGCGATTACCATGTCGGAACCTTTACGAATCATTCATGGGCCGTTCGGAAGAGTGGCGTTGCTGCTGCTGGACAAAAGCATGGTCCTCCATGCGCATCGGGTTTCCCACGTCATCTTCAAGGAAGGCGGTCCTGAGATCCAGTTCGGGGTCCGCAATCGTGAGTATGTTTTGTCAGACAAGAACGTGCTACTGGTGAATGCGTGGGAGCCGCATTTCTATGAGCATCGCCCACAATCGCAGTCGACGGTGCTGCTCGCACTTTATCTGGAGCCGGATTGGTTGAGGGATGTCGACCAGCGTTTCGCGTACAGTATTCATCCCCGATTCTTTCCGAGCTCTTCCGCGTTGTTGCAGGGGCAGCTCAGCCGCCTTCATGCTGACCTGCTCGACATTCTGACCGACCGCGAGGGCCGGTCGCTTCAAGCGGTCCAAGGGCTGATCGCCGATATGATCGGTGAACTGGTTGGTATATCGCCCCAAGGGAACGCACTTTCAGCCGCCGGACTCGTTGGAGGTATCGCGTACGACATCAGGATTCGTCGTGCGATCGACGCAATGAAACAGGTGAGGGGCATTGGGCCCGACTTCGACGATCTTGCGCAAAGGGTAGGGCTATCGCGTCCGCATTTCTTCCATCTATTCCACAAGCAGACAGGCATGACGCCCGCGACTTTCAGCAGCATGCTGAGGATGGACCTGTCGATCGAAAGTGTTTCGCAGCAGGAAACGGCACTTCAGAATATCGCGCTCAATCTGGGCTTTGACTCGCCGGGAAATTTCACGCGTTTCTTTGTTCGTCAGCAAGGCGTGACACCCAGCCAATACAGACGCAGCGTTCAATATGTCCCCGGGGAAGGGCCCGACCTGGTGTGAGACGTAGCGCTGTACCGACCATGCCCGACCTCGCGTGCTCGCGGCAAATCAATTCGGAGCGCAACAATCAAGATGCAGCGTACCGGGACACCTCGTTCAACTATCGCAGAACGAAGGGTTGCCGCCACTGAATGACCTCGAAGTCGTCCTTGCCCGCAGTGCGCGGTCCGGGCGACCGCCCTGTGATTTTCTCGCTGAACAGATTCTGGCTTAATTGAGGGTTTGAACCGGTCGCTCGATGGCCGAATATCACCACATAACGGACGGCCGTTTAGAGCATCCGACCGTCTCTGATGGGGCGGTGGACTAATCGTCGTATTTCCTTCCATGCCTTGAAGGACGACGACATCGCACGGTAGCGGTCACGGCGACCCTTGAGCGCCGCATAGGCGCCCGGCGTAATACGGTATCACCCGTTTGTCGCGCCAAGCGCTTCGCCGAAGCGGGACATCCTCGCGAGCGGGCCCGTTTCCGTCGATTCGACCAGGTAGTCGAGGAAGGCCCGCACAGAGGGCGACGTGCGCCACGCGCGTTCGAAGAGCACATTCACGGGCGCAGGCGCTGTATCGTAGTCCTGAAGGATGCGACGCAGCCGGCCGCGCTCGATGTCGTTCGCCACTTGCCACGACGGGGCGCGCACGATGCCCGCACCGTCGATCGCGGCCGCGAGCACGTCGAGCGCGTTGGCCCAGAGGCGGCCTGCGATGCGGGCGGAATGACGAATGCCTGCGGACTTGAAGCGCCAATCGACGGGGCCAGGCCGGTCGGAGAAAACGAGGCAGTCGTGCAGGCGCAGCTCGTCAGGCGAGCAAGGCACGCCGCGGCGCTCGATATAAGACGGCGCGGCGCAAACGATCATGCGCACGTCGCCGAGCTTGCGTGCCACGAGCGCCGAATCGGGCAGGCGGCCCACGCGAATCGCGAGGTGGATGTCCTCCTCGACGAGATTCACGGCGCGGTCGATCAG
>NZ_WOEY01000057.1 GCF_013177695.1 Paraburkholderia solitsugae
TGGAAGCACGCCAAGTATCACTGGCGCCGCTTCGTCACCTGGACCAAGGAAACCATCGATGCCGAGGTCAAAAAACTGCTCGACGGATTCGGCTCAGATTTTCAAATCAGATTTTCGTGAAAACTTACCGCTACGACGGCGACGTCACGGCCAATGAGGTGCACGACAAGGCTCGTGAAGCGGTGAAAGCAACTCGCCTGAAAGGCGGAATTATCGTCACTGAATCTGCGGGGAGCGTTGTCAGCGGCTTGAAAAGGGCTTGAGTCGAGCACTCGTAAAAAGCCTCGAGCGACCCTGCTCAGCTTTTGGCTGGAACCTGCCTCAACTCAGTATCTTTATGCAGCTGCTATCGCATTGCTCGGTGACGACTTGATTGAGCACGTGAACTCGGGGTCACCGCACCGGACGCGCAGGGCCGGATCGTGTTCTTCGATCTGCCTGAAGGAGACCAGCGATTGCGACCTTGGTGGGGTTTTCCCTAAATTTGGCGTGAGTCACTAGGACTTGCGAACAGACGTCGTCACAGAGGGCCGTGCAGTTGCACTGCGCGCGCGACGCTGTGAAACAGCTGGCGGCACAATAAGTCATTGTTTTAAAAAGACATTTTATGTCATCGTGGCGATCGTGCGCGGCTAAGAGTTCAGACTTAAGCGAACAAAGTTCAAAGTTGAGCGAATCTCGACACGAATCTCGACAGCCACATCCCTTCTTGAATTTGTCACCACCCGTCCATATAATTAGCACTCGCTGCACGAGAGTGCTAACAACATCGCCGGCTGGCTCAGCCAGCCGGGTTTTCTCAGCGTTCTTCAGTCTCAATCAAGAGAGGAGTATGTATGAACCTTCGTCCTTTGCATGATCGCGTGATCGTCAAACGTCTGGATCAAGAAACCAAGACTGCGTCGGGCATCGTGATCCCCGAAGCCGCAGCGGAAAAGCCGGATCAAGGCGAAATCCTGGCAGTTGGCCCGGGCAAGCGTGACGACAAGGGTGCACAAATCGCACTCGACGTGAAGGTTGGTGACCGCGTCCTGTTCGGCAAGTACGCAGGCCAGACCGTTAAGGTCGACGGCAACGAACTGCTCGTGATGCGCGAAGAAGACATCATGGCCGTGGTGCAGAAGTAAGCGCTGGTCGCTACTTTTCCCGGTCATATCCCAAAGAATTCAAGGAGTTAGAAGATGGCAGCTAAAGACGTCGTATTCGGTGATTCCGCCCGTGCCAAGATGGTTGAAGGCGTGAACATCCTCGCGAACGCTGTGAAGGTCACGCTGGGCCCGAAGGGTCGCAACGTTGTCCTGGAACGCAGCTTCGGCGGCCCGACGGTCACGAAGGATGGTGTTTCGGTCGCGAAAGAGATCGAACTGAAAGACAAGCTCCAGAACATGGGCGCGCAAATGGTCAAGGAAGTCGCTTCCAAGACCAGCGACAACGCAGGTGACGGCACCACGACCGCAACGGTTCTGGCTCAGTCGATCGTCCGCGAAGGCATGAAGTACGTTGCATCGGGCATGAACCCGATGGACCTGAAGCGCGGTATCGACAAGGCTGTGACGGCCGCGATCGAAGAACTGCGCAAGATCAGCAAGCCGTGCACGACCAACAAGGAAATCGCTCAAGTCGGCGCGATCTCGGCGAACAGCGATTCGTCGATCGGCGACCGTATCGCTGAAGCGATGGACAAGGTTGGCAAGGAAGGCGTCATCACGGTTGAAGACGGCAAGTCGTTGCAAGACGAGCTGGACGTTGTCGAAGGTATGCAATTCGACCGCGGCTACCTGTCGCCGTACTTCATCAACAACCCGGACAAGCAAGTTGCTGTGCTCGAAAACCCGTTCGTGCTGTTGCACGACAAGAAGGTTTCGAACATTCGTGACCTCCTCCCGGTTCTGGAACAAGTTGCTAAGGCGGGCCGTCCGCTGCTGATCATCGCGGAAGACGTCGAAGGCGAAGCGCTGGCTACGCTGGTTGTGAACAACATCCGCGGCATCCTGAAGACGGTTGCTGTCAAGGCTCCGGGCTTCGGCGATCGTCGTAAGGCCATGCTGGAAGACATCGCGGTTCTGACTGGCGGTCAAGTCATCGCTGAGGAAACCGGCCTGACGCTCGAAAAGGCAACGCTGGCTGAACTGGGCCAAGCAAAGCGTATCGAAGTGGGCAAGGAAAACACGACGATCATCGACGGCGCTGGCGAAGCTGCAACCATCGAAGCGCGCGTGAAGCAAGTTCGCACGCAAATCGAAGAAGCAACGTCGGACTACGACCGTGAAAAGCTGCAAGAACGCGTGGCCAAGCTGGCTGGCGGTGTTGCAGTGATCAAGGTCGGCGCTGCGACCGAAGTCGAAATGAAGGAAAAGAAGGCACGTGTCGAAGACGCACTGCACGCAACGCGCGCAGCTGTGGAAGAAGGCATCGTGGCTGGTGGCGGCGTCGCACTGATCCGTGCACGTACGGCAATCGCTGGCCTGAAGGGCGCTAACGCCGATCAGGACGCAGGTATCAAGATCGTGCTGCGCGCGATGGAAGAGCCGCTGCGCCAGATCGTCACGAACGGTGGCGAAGAAGCCAGCGTCGTGGTGGCAGCTGTTGCTGCTGGCACGGGCAACTACGGCTACAACGCTGCAACCGGCGAGTACGTCGACCTGGTTGACGCAGGTGTCGTGGACCCGACGAAGGTGACGCGCACGGCGCTGCAAAACGCAGCATCGGTCGCTGGCCTGCTGTTGACCACCGACGCAGCTGTTTGCGAACTGCCGAAGGAAGATGCTCCGATGGGCGGCGGTATGCCCGGCGGCATGGGCGGCATGGGCATGGACATGTAATTTCCATTGGGCCTCGTTTGAGGCTCAGTTGGAAAGGCATGGGGAAGTGCGCCGCGAGGCGTGCTTCCCAAAACAAAAAACCCGCAGAAACGCGGGTTTTTTGTTTTGGGGCAGGCGGTAAGTCGTTCCGTTGGGCGCTCAATATTGCGTGTGCGCTTCGCAGCGGGGATCCGCCAGACAGTTATCGCGCAAGTAGGTGAATAGTTTCCCTACGCTTTCGGCCGGCGTTTGCATTGCGGTGTCGATTTTCAACTCAGGGTCGGCCGGGGCCTCATAGGGTGCGGATACCCCGGTAAACGACGCAATCTCGCCAGCTCGGGCTTTGGCATAGAGGCCTTTCGGATCACGACGGGCGCAAGCGTCGACGGAGGCTGACAGGTAGGTCTCGATGAAATTGCCGGGCCCGACGATCTCGCGCGCCATCGCTCTGTCTTCGCGCATGGGTGAGATAAGCGCCGTGATGACGATAAGACCCGCGTCGTTCATCAATTGAGCCACGTGCGCCACCCGGCGAATATTTTCACGTCGGTCTTTCTTGTCAAAACCGAGATCGCATGCCAAACCATGGCGGATATTGTCTCCGTCGAGGACATAGCACGCGTGGCCGAGCGATACGAGTCGCTGTTCGAGTTGGAAAGCGATGGTTGACTTGCCCGCCCCGGATAACCCGGTCAGCCAGATCGTAACCGGCTTGTGGCGGAATATTTGCATTCTGTCGCGGGTAGTCACTTCGCCGTGGACGCGTTGCAGGAAGGTGCAGGGATCGTCCGAAGCCCCCATGGGCAGGGGAACTGGAATCGGCGAAGACATAGGTTTACATGACCGGATTACGAATCGTAAAGTTTAACCTGACGATAAGCGGCGCGTTGTAACGTTTTATTACAAGTTCGAAAGTGTATTTACACTGAAGTGGAGGGTGGAGGACTGTTTGAAAAGAAAAAACCCGCAGATATGCGGGTTTTTGGATGCTGTTCTATTACAGCTGTAATGCTTGCTATGCGCTTGCCGCTCATGCGGTCGAAGCTTAGTGCCGTGCCTCGCCCGGCGCCGCGTCCTTGCCGGCCGCGGGTGGCGTGTCGTCATCGCTGCTGCGGGCCCAGAAGAAGCGATCTGGCAGATACGCGCCCATTCCTGGCCGGAATGCGTTGCGCATCGCCTGGTACAGATACTCCTGCGCCTCGCGTACCGCTTCCGCCGGCTCCTGGCCATTAGCCAGCAAGGCGGCAATCGCGGAACCGAGCGTATCCGTGATGCCCATGATCCGGTGGCTGCCGCGGTCCCACATATCCTGGCGCAGCTGGCCGTCTTCGCTGAACAGCGTGTTGACGAGCCGGTGCGTGCCCGTTTCCGTCGACAGAATGTATTCACAGCCTTGCGACAGCAGATGCGAGATCGCCGCGTCGAGGCTAGGCGCTTCGGCGTCGCCGTCCGGCTGGGCGAGGGCGAGCAGCGTGGCCGAATCGGCGACCAGCAAGGTGGTTTGCGGCGCCAGCAGGTCGGCGATCGCTTCGCGTAGTTCGTCGGCGGCGAGCACGTGTTCGTCGTCGAGCGTGAAGTCGGGGGCGAGGATCAGCGGGATGTCGTCGTAATCGGCGACCACTTCCGCAATCGCGCTCACCACCTCCGCGCGTGTGCATGCGCCGACCTTGAACGCGGCGATCGGCATGTCTTCGAGCAGCATCCGAGCCTGGGTCGCGACCACTTCAGGGTCGAGCCCGGTGACTTCGTCGCAGCTGGCCGAGTCACGCACGGTATAGCCCGTGAGCACGGAGACGCCATGGCAGCCCATGCTGGCAAGGGTCATCAGGTCGGCTTGCAGGCCGGAGCCACCGGTGGGATCGGAAAGGCCGAAGGTGAGGACGATCGGAGGCGTGTCGCTGGGCATGAAGATTTACAAAAAGGAGCTGTATTTAGGCGCAGAGGGTGCGCAATCGGCTCAATTATGCGGCCTAAACCGTTGTGAAGGCGTTTTTTCGCATTCTTCGGCGTGTTGCGGCAAGCGGGCAGCACGTAAGTAGCACGTAAGCGGCAAGTGGGCGCAGCCCCATGCCGCAAGCGCCAGCCAAACCGACGCAAGCCTCTAGCCAAAGGCCGCCGCACGCTGCGATTGGGCGTTTCTGATCGCTAGGCATTGGGGCGGCAACACGGTACCATCATGGCTCCCGTTTCCACGGACTCTACGACGCGACACAAGAATGGAATATCAAAGCTGGATGTGCCTGATTTGCGGCTGGATTTACGACGAAGAAGCCGGTTTGCCGGACGAAGGCATTGCGCCGGGCACCCGCTGGGAGGACGTTCCTATTAACTGGACCTGCCCGGAATGCGGAGCGCGCAAGGAAGACTTCGAGATGGTCCAGATCTGAAGTCCGAGGGGCAAGCGGCGGTGTCCCGCTGAGTGCCATGCTGAGTGCTTGCGGCGCGGCGTTTTGCAGACGGCGTCGGCCGGATCGAACGCGGTTCATGCGCTCGGAACGCTGCCCCAACGCGTCGACGCGGAACGTCCCCGGTTGCGCCGTGTCGCAGCGGTAGTCTGTCATTGTCCTTTCGCCAGTTCGCGCGTTAGCCGATCAGTCTCTCGTGCGACGCTAAGCGACGGCCCGTCAGCTTCCTGTCGCCTGCCCATGACTCTTCGATCCGCTGCACCCGATTCCTTCGATGCCTTGCCGAATCCGCGCGGCGGTGCTGTGCGTCCCGCGGAGCTGGCGCTGGCCGAGGCGCTGCTGGCGTTCGAGCAGCACAGCGAGAGCACCTCGGCGCTGCTGCGTGCGTCGCACGCATTGCGCGAGGCCGGCTGGCTGAGCGCGCAGCGCTTCGCGGACGCGCTGGTGCGGCTTTCGCCTTTGGCCGAGGGCGATCCGGCTGACGCGGACAGTGCGCGGCCGGTGTTCGGCGCGGCGCTGCACGATTTCCGCGCGGCGCTCGAGCGCCACAATCTGCGCGAGCTGTCCTGCTCGCCCACACTGTTCAATCACTATCGCGCGCTCTGTACCCATCTGTCGGAGCACACGCCCGGTTCGACCGTCGCGTTCGAAGATCTCGCGCTCTGCGCCCGCCCGGTGCCGCCGGTGTCGCTGTATGCCCAATCCGCAGATCAATTGGCCCATTTGCGGGCACGCTATGAGCGCGCGCTGTTGCCGGTGTTGCGCTCGCAGCCCGATAGCAGCGGTGCTGCGCTGGCGTTCACGAACGCGGCGCTCGACGAACTGGACGCCGTCCTTACCGAACTCACCGGCCCGGACCCGTACGATTTCTGGCGCCTCGCCAAAGCTTGCGCCAAGGCGCTGCGCGTGAGCGGCCGCGCCACCGGAGAAGCCGACGCGCGCCGCTTCTATGCGCGCTGCAATCTCACGCTGGCCGATCACGCGCGGGGGATCGAGCGCGCGCCTCGTTCGCTGGTCCGCGCAACGTTGGCGCTGCTGTGGCGCGACTACGCGTTGTTCGGCGCTGCGGCGGAAGACGCTGATCAGGTTGAAGTGCTGCACGACTATGGTTTGACGGTCGATTGGCACGTCGCGGGCACCCAGGCATCCGAAATGCTTTGGGAAGCGGGCGCCGTGCAGGCGCAGGCGATCAGCGCGACCCGCAGCACGTTGACGCGTGAGCTGGGTGTGTTGACCGTCAACGCGCACGCCTACGAAGACTTCCTGCAATCCGCGGATGCCGCGATTTCAGCGCTAACCGAGCATGCCCGCGCGGCCGATCAGCCCGAGAAGGCTGACCCGAGCGAAGCGCTGCAGGCGGGTGACGCCGCCTACCGGCTCGGCGCCGCCGCGTGCGCGCTGGGCCTCGGCCACGTGGCGCTGGTGGCCGACGCGCTCGGGCTGGCGTGGCGCCGCCGCGCGCACGCCGGCGTATCGACGCCGGCAGTGCGCTCCCACGTCATCGTCGGCGCGCCGGCGGCGAGCACGCTCGAGCAGACTGCTGAAGCGTTGCGCGCGATGCTGCACAAAGTGGCGGCGGGCGTCACGCCGGCAGGAAGCAGTGCCGCGCTGGCCACATTGACGCGTTCGATCGAGCAGGGCGGCGCCTGATCTGCTGCGGTATGCAGCCGCACGTCCTGTGCGCGGGCAAGCATTCTCGGCCCGCCGCAGCGAGGCGCCCTGTTCGAACCCCGAGGCACGCGGCATGCGTGTCATAAAACACCGCTGAGCCGCACCGTGGACAAGGCCTGCGTGCGTGATAGAGTGCAACTTGATTCGCCGTCGATGGCTCGCGGCGCCCTTCATCGCGCACATCGCGGTTCCGCGCTTAAAGCCTGCCATCCTGCATCGTCTTTGCTAAAATTCGAACTATGTCCAAGAGTACCGATCGCATCAATCTGACCAACCAGTTCCTGATCGCCATGCCGAACATGGCCGATCCCACGTTTTCAGGAACGGTGGTCTACCTTTGCGATCACAGTGAGCGCGGTGCGCTCGGCCTCGTGATCAACCGGCCGACCGATATCGACCTGGAAGCGCTCTTCAGTCGCATCGATCTCAAGCTCGAGATCGAACCCCTTCTTCATGTGCCCGTGTATTTCGGCGGCCCGGTGCAAACCGAGCGCGGCTTCGTGCTGCACGATCCGAAAGACGGCAATGCCTATACGTCGTCAATGTCGGTGCCGGGTGGGCTCGAAATGACCACCTCGAAAGACGTGCTCGAAGCCGTCGCGAGCGGCACCGGTCCGGAGCGATTCCTGCTCACGCTCGGCCATGCCGGCTGGGGCGCGGGTCAGCTCGAAGAAGAGATTTCCAAGAACGGCTGGCTCACGGTCGAAGCCGACCCGAAAATCGTGTTCGACGTGCCCGCTGAAGAGCGTCTGGAAGCGGCGCTCGCGCTTCTCGGCATTTCGCTGTCGATGCTGTCGGGCGAGGCGGGGCACGCATGAGCCTGCCGGCCGGACGTGAGGCGACGCTGCTTGCGTTCGACTATGGTGAAAAGCGGATCGGCGTGGCGGTAGGCAATTCGCTCACCCGCAGCGCACGGCCGCTCGTGATCGTGCAGAACCGCAGCCGCGAATATCGTTTCGAGGCGGTCGGCAAGCTGATCGCCGAATGGAAACCGGACGCGCTGGTGGTCGGCTTGCCGATGCACCCGGACGGCACGCCCCACGAAATGACCCAACTCGCGAAGCGCTTCGGTAATCAACTGAATGGCCGCTTCAATCTGCCGGTGACGTGGATCGACGAGCGCTATTCGTCGGTCGAGGCGAAGGCGGAAATCCGCGCCGGCAACGGCCGCGCCGACATGCTCGACGCCGAAGCCGCCAGCATCATCCTCCAGCAATATCTAGACGGACTTTCCGACGACCATGAGTTCCATTGACGCCGAAGCGCTCTACAGCGCTTTGCTCGAACAGATTCGTGCCGCTTATGGTGACAGGCTCGGCACCGGGCACGATGGTGCCGAAGGCGCCGTGCTGGCCGGTATCTACAGCGGTGGCGCGTGGCTAGTCGAGCGTCTTGCGCGCGACCTGCACGTGCCGAGCTTCGGGGTGGTGAATGTGGCGTTGCATCGTGACGACTATGCGAAGAAAGGCCTGCACTCGCAGGCGAGCCCGACCTCGCTGCCGTTTTCCGTGGACAAGCGCCGCATCGTGCTGGTGGACGACGTGCTATACACCGGTCGCACGATTCGCGCCGCGCTGAACGAGCTGTACGACTACGGCCGGCCGGCATCGGTCGAACTGGCCGTGCTGGCCGACCGCGGTGGACGCGAGTTACCGGTGGCGGCGCGGTTTGTCGGCGGCGTGGTGCAGGTGCCTGCCGATGCGACGCTGGTGCTGGCCCGCGAACCGGGCGCCGCCGACGGCAATCAGCGTTTCACCTTTCGCACCGAAGCACGCGTCGATTGAACGCGGCTTTGCACATCGAGCAAAACGGTTCACACGCTGCGGCTTTGCACGCGGCGCTTGAACCGTCACACGCAGTCAGCATCGACACCGAACACGTTGAAGCCCGTATTTGAAGCAGGTACATCATGCACACCGCCAGCCAGGCCTCCCAGGATTCAGCCAGCAGCGCCACCGAGCGCTTCCGTTATGGCTTCCTGAAGGGCAATCCGCAGCTCACGAAAAACGGCGAGCTCAAACATCTGTTGTCGATCGAGGGCTTGCCGAAGGCGATCGTCAATCACATTCTCGATACCGCCGACCAGTTCGTCAGCGTGACCGATCGGGAAGTGAAGAAGGTGCCGCTGTTGCGCGGCAAGTCGGTGTTCAACCTGTTCTTCGAGAACTCGACGCGCACCCGCACCACCTTCGAAATCGCCGCGACGCGTTTGTCGGCGGACGTGCTGAATCTGAACATCAATGCTTCGTCGACCAGCAAGGGTGAGTCGCTGCTCGACACGATCAACAACCTCTCGGCGATGCATGCCGATATGTTTGTCGTGCGCCATGCATCGAGCGGGGCGCCGTACCTGATCGCCCAGCACTGCGCGCCGCATGTGCACGTGATCAATGCCGGCGACGGCCGTCACGCACACCCGACCCAGGGTCTGCTCGACATGTACACGATCCGCCACTACAAGAAGGATTTCACAAATCTGCGTGTGGCGATTGTCGGCGACATTCTGCATTCGCGGGTTGCGCGCTCGGACATTCATGCGCTCACTACGCTCGGCGTGCCTGAAGTGCGCGCGATCGGTCCGCGCACACTGCTGCCGGGCGGTCTCGAGCAGATGGGCGTGCGCGTATTCCATAACCTCGACGAAGGCCTGAAAGACGTCGACGTGATCATCATGTTGCGTCTGCAAAATGAGCGGATGAGCGGTGCGCTGCTGCCGTCGGCGCAGGAGTACTTCAAGAGCTGGGGCTTGACGCCGGAACGCCTGGCGCTTGCCAGCCCCGATGCGATCGTGATGCACCCGGGTCCGATGAATCGCGGCGTCGAAATCGATTCGCAAGTGGCCGACGGTCCGCAATCGGTGATTCTGAACCAGGTCACGTTCGGCATCGCGGTGCGCATGGCGGTGATGGGGATCGTCGCGGGCAATCACGGCTAAACCACGGCCAAACATAAGGCAGCGAATGAAGGTTCATATTCAAGGCGGCACGCTGATCGATCCGGCAGCGGGCACCGAACAGCAGCAGGACATTTTTATCGAAGCGGGCAAGATCGTCGCCATCGGCAACGCGCCTGCTGATTTCCAGGCAGCAAAGACGATCGACGCCAAAGGTTTGTCGATCGCGCCCGGCCTGGTCGACCTGTCCGCGCGCCTGCGCGAGCCGGGCTACGAACACAAGGCGACGCTCGAATCCGAAATGGCCGCGGCGCTCGCGGGCGGCGTGACGAGTCTCGTGTGTCCGCCGGACACCGATCCGACGCTCGATGAGCCAGGCCTCGTCGAGATGCTCAAGTTCCGCGCGCGCAATCTGAACCAGGCGCATGTGTATCCGCTCGGCGCGTTGACCGTCGGGCTGAAAGGCCAGGTCCTCACCGAGATGGTGGAGTTGACCGAGGCGGGCTGTATCGGCTTTTCGCAAGCCGATGTGCCGGTGGTCGACACGCAGGTATTGATGCGCGCGTTGCAGTACGCGAAGACGTACGGCTACACCGTGTGGCTGCGTCCGGTCGATGCGTATCTGGGCAAGGGCGGCGTGGCCGCGAGCGGCGCGCTGGCGTCGCGCATGGGCTTGTCGGGCGTGCCGGTGTCGGCCGAGACGATCGCGCTGCATACGATCTTCGAACTGGTCCGCGTGACGGGAGCACGGGTGCACCTGTCGCATGTATCGTCGGCGGCGGGCATCGAGTTGATGCGCGCGGCCAAGGTGGAGGGTTTGCCGGTGTCGTGCGACGTCACCGTGAACCACGTGCATCTGATTGACCTCGATATCGGCTACTTCGACGCGCAGTTCCGGCTCGATCCACCGTTGCGCCAGCAGCGCGATCGCGAAGCGATACGCGCGGGTCTCGTCGACGGTACGATCGACGCGATCTGCTCCGACCACACGCCGGTCGACGACGACGAAAAGCTCCTGCCGTTCGCCGAAGCCACGCCGGGCGCGACGGGCCTCGAGCTGTTTCTGTCGCTAACAGTCAAATGGGCCGACGAAGCGGGCGTGCCGTTGGCAAAGGCGCTGAACCGCATCACCACGGCGCCGGCCGACGTGTTGAAGCTTGAGGTGGCAGGCCGCATCGCCGTGGGCGCCGTCGCCGATCTCTGCGTGTTCGACCGCAACGCGTATTGGCGCGTCGAGCCGCGCGTATTGAAGAGCCAGGGGCACAACACGCCGTTCCTTGGCTATGAACTGCCCGCGCGCGTGCGGGCGACCATCGTGTCCGGTCACGTCGCGTTCGAACAGCGCTAATCTCCGCGCCATTGCCCAGTTACGGAAAGCTCAGACAATGAAGCTCGCGTTACGCAAGGCCCGTCTCATCGCGCATCTGCTGCACGGCATGTGGATCGTCGCGACGCGCTTTCCCAAGGCTAGTGCCGAAGCGCGTCACACGCTCAACCGCGAATGGTCGCTGAAAATGCTGCGCTTATGCGGCATGCAGCTCGTCGTGCATAACGATAGCGCACGGCTCGACCGCGGCGTGCTGGTGGTCGCCAATCACATCTCGTGGATCGACATCTACGTGATCAATGCGTGGCGGCCCACGCCGTTCGTTTCGAAGGCCGAGATCCGGCAGTGGCCGGTGGTCGGCTGGCTGGCGCAGCAACTGGACACGGTGTTCATTCAGCGCGAGAAGCGCAGCGATGCGAAGCGCATCATGCACGAACTGTCCGACCGCCTGGGCGCGGGTGAACTGATGTGCGTGTTTCCTGAAGGGACGACGTCAAACGGTCTGACGCTGCTGCCGTTTCACGCGAATATGTTCCAGGCAGCTGTGTCGGCCTCGGCGCCGGTGCAGCCGCTTTGCATCATGTATGAAGATGCGCACGGCCGGCAATCTACCGCGCCTGCGTATATCGACGACCTGACGCTGGCGGACTCGCTGAACATGCTGTTGCGTGGCGGCCCATTGACCGCGCACGTGTATGTCGGCGCACCGCTCGCGCCGGGCGCGGATCGGCGCACGCTGGCGGCGGAGGCTGAAGGCGTGATTGGGATGGCATTGCGGGAGATGCAACGCGGTATGGCGAGGTCCGGCGCTGCGATCGCGGCGTCGATTTCATCGCCCAGTTCCTCTGACGCCTCCAACGCCTCGCCAGCACTGATCGAGCCAATCGATCAATCCGGCCGGTCGGCTTAGCAGCGCAGCTTAGTTACCGCCGCCTGCTACGCGGCAAGTCTCGCAGTCGACCTGGGTCAGCGTGCGTTCCACAGGATTTTGCGCAAGGCGCACGGCGGAGAGTTTCTCACCCCATACGCAGCCGGAATCCAGGCCGATCAGGTTGTCGCGCAAGGTCAAACCGAGCGCGGCCCAATGGCCGAACACCACCGTGATGTCCGCAGTCTTGCGCGACGGCACGTCGAACCACGGCATGCTGCCCGGCGGCGCGGAATTCAAGCCGCCGCTGGTGCTGAAATCCATCGCGCCTTCGGCATTGCAGAAGCGGATGCGCGTCAATGCGCTGCACGTCAGGCGCAGCCGGTCGATGCCCTTGATGCCGGGCGTCCAGCGATTCGGCTCGTTGCCGTAGAGTCCCGCGAGCGTTTCCTTCCAGTTCGGCGCGCGCAGCGCCCGCTGCAATTCGTCGGCGAGTTCCATTGTCAGGGCGGCATCCCATTGCGGCAATACGCCTGCATGCACCATCAACATGCCGTTGTCGAAATGCGCGATCGGACGATGGCGGACCCATTCGAGCAGATCGGCGGCATCCGGCGCGGCGAGAATGTCGTCGATCGTGTCGCCTTTCTTCGATTTGCGAATTCCCGCCGACACCGACAGCAGATGAAGGTCGTGGTTACCCAGCACCGGCACCGCGCGGTCTCCCAACGCAATGATGTCGCGCAGTGTGGCGAGCGATTCGCACCCGCGGTTGATCAGGTCGCCCGCGAACCACAGCGGTGTGTCTTTGGGCGGCGCGGCCTTAGCCAGCAACTGCTGGAACGACGTGCGGCAGCCTTGCAGGTCGCCGAAAGCGAGAGGTAGCGGGTGCGGCTGCGCGACGACAGTGGAAGCTGTAGTAGAAGCGGCGGTGGAAGCGGTGGAGGATGTCATCGAGAAGTTGGTGCAGTTCGATACACGCGGTTACGAACAAGGCATGCCGCGTTGGGCGGTGCAACATGCTAGCGTGACATAATAGCTCGTTTGAGGCAGGGATATCGCGGCATACGCTGTCAGGAGCCGCCAGCAACCGGGACTGGCGGGCGCGTTGTCAGGAGCGCCGCCGCTGGCGCGCGCAATATTGCACCACAACAGGTTGACTGCTCCCCTCCCAAAAGGAAGGGGATTCCCACTTCACAGAAGGCAACCCAACTTCATCTCAAACAGACATGGGACTTACGCTTTCTCCATGGGCTGACGCCGCCAGTCCGGCGGCCAGAACATTGCGCGCAGCGTTGACGTCGCGATCATGGATGCTGCCGCATTCCGGGCAGGTCCATGCGCGGATATTCAGCGGCATCTTGACCACTGTATGTCCGCAATCGCTGCATCGTTTGCTTGACGGGTACCACTTGTCGATGCCGACCAACGTGCGTCCGTACCACTGCGCTTTGTACTCTAGTTGCCGGGTGAACTCGGACCAGCTTGCATCGCTGATCGACTTTGCAAGGCAACGGTTCTTCTGCATGTTGCTGACGGCAAGGCTTTCGATGGCGATCACTTGGTTTTCGTTTATCAGCCGGCTCGAAAGTTTGTGCAGGAAGTCCCTTCGGGAATCTGCCGTCCTGGCATGCATTCGTGCAACTTTGAGCTTCGCCTTCATGCGATTGGCGGAACCCTTTTGCTTCTTCGCTAGTCGCCGTTGCAGCTTGGCGAGCTTGGCCTCGTTCTTTCGGAACGTGTTAGGGGCCGCGATCTTCTCGCCGGTAGAAAGGATGGCGAAGTGCGTCAGACCTAAGTCGATGCCAACTTTGCCGGATACCTCTGGCTTCGCGCTTACTGCGTCATCGCACAGCATCGAGACATGGTATCTGCCCGATGCGTCTTTCGACACCGTGACGGTCGTTACCTGTGCTCCCTTCGGGATAGTGCGTGACCATCGAATCGCAAGCGGCGCATCCATCTTCGCGAGTTTCAATGACGCACCATCCCACTTGAAAGCGCTCGTCGTGTACTCGGCAGACTGCGGGCCGTCCTTGCGCCTGAAATTCGGATACTTCGCGCGCTTGGCGAAGAAGTTCGCAAATGCCGTTTGCAAGTGGCGCAAGGCCTGCTGCACCGGAACCGAACTGACTTCGTTCAGCCATGCGTGGTCGGGTGTTTTCTTGAGCGCCGTGAGCGCTGCGGAGGTTTCGTGGTATCCGACTCGTTCCTGACGCTGATACCACGCATCGGTACGCAACCGAAGCATGTGGTTATAGGCAAAACGCGCGCACCCAAACGTCCTGGCAAGAATCGCTTCTTGCCCGGGCGTCGGGTAGAACCGGAATCGGTATGCTCGCTTAATGTCCATTATTCACACAATATCATGTGTTTGTGTGAGATTGAAAATCTGGAGAAGCAGCCTCGCGGCTGCGCTCCTTTCACTCCCCGCCCCTGAGGGACGGGGTTTCTCGGAGCAAATCTGATGACTCTCGTGAACGGAGAAAGCATGTCGTCTTTTCATGCGCAGCAACCTATCCGCACGCTCGTCACCGGGGCGAGTGGCTTCACTGGCCGCTATCTGGTCGACAACCTGCTCGGCCGCGGCCATACCGTGATCGAAACGGTGGGCGGGCGCAACGAGCCTGAAACGCCGACGCGCCTCAGGCTCGACATTACGTCGCCTGACGCATGCCGGCGCGTGATCGAAACCGCGCGGCCCGACTACATCGTGCATCTGGCGGCGATCAGCTTCGTGGGCCATAACGATCCGCTCGACTTTTACCGCGTCAACGTGATCGGCACGCTGAATCTGCTGGAGGCCTGTGCGGCTGTCGGCCATACGCCCCGCAAGCTGTTGATCGCGAGCAGCGCGAATGTTTACGGCAATGTCACCAGCGACGCCATCGACGAAACCTTTCCGGTCACGCCGGTGAACCACTATGCCGCTAGCAAGGCGGCCATGGAAACGATGGTGCGGACCTGGTTCGACCGGTTGCCTATCCTGATCGTGCGGCCGTTTAACTACACCGGCCGCGGGCAGACGTCGAACTTCCTCGTGCCGAAGATCGTCGAGCATTTCGCGCGTCGCGAACCGGCTATCGAGCTCGGCAATATCGACGTGGCGCGTGATTTCTCGGACGTGCGCTACGTGGCGAGCGCCTATGAGGCTTTGCTTGACTCGCAAGCCGCTGCTGAAACGGTCAATGTCTGTACCGGCACGCCTTACACGCTGCGGGACATTCTGTCGGCGGCCAGCGATCTGACCGGGCATGAGCTTGAGATCCGCGTCAATCCTGCTTTCGTCCGACAAACCGACGTGAAGATGCTGGCCGGGTCGCCGGCCAAGCTGCGCTCGCTGGTGCCGAAGGTCGAGGCGATTCCGTTTATGGATACGCTGCGTTGGATGTTGGCGGCTTAACTCGCGCAACCGGCGGCATCTGCAGCCATCTGCCGTTATCTTGTGCTGTAGCGCCGCGTCAAATCATTCCCTTGATGGCCAGTGGAAACCAAGCTTGTCAAGCTGTTTCAAGTTGTTAGGGTGCTAGTTTTTGCACCGGGCGGCTTTATAATCGTGGCTTCATAAGATTGGCGTTTGAGCGCCTGCCCGCGGTGCGTGGGGTGGCGGCAGGCGTTGACAAGAATCGGACACCACAACGCGGGGTACGCAGGTCGGCGAACCGATTCCGATCTGCCACCAACATCTACAAGGGAATTTCATGATCCTGGTAACGGGCGGTGCCGGCTTTATCGGCGCCAATTTCGTGCTCGACTGGCTCGATGCGTCGGACGAAGCAGTGCTGAATGTAGACAAGCTGACTTACGCCGGCAATCTGGGTACGCTCAAGTCGCAACAGGCCAACCCCAAGCACGTCTTCGTACGCGCCGATATCTGCGATCGCGCTGCGCTCGACGCGCTCTTTGCCGAGCGCAAGCCGCGTGCCGTGCTGCACTTCGCCGCTGAGAGCCATGTGGATCGTTCGATTCACGGCCCGGCTGATTTCGTGCAGACCAATGTGGTCGGCACCTTCACGTTGCTCGAAGCCACCCGTCAGTACTGGAATGCGCTCGGCGAGGCCGACAAGGCCGCGTTCCGTTTCCTGCACGTCTCGACCGACGAAGTGTTCGGTTCGCTTTCCGCTACCGATCCGCAATTCTCCGAAACCACGCCGTACGCGCCGAATAGCCCCTATTCAGCCACCAAGGCGGGTTCCGACCATCTGGTGCGCGCCTACCATCACACGTATGGCCTGCCGGTGCTCACCACGAACTGCTCGAACAACTACGGCCCGTACCAGTTCCCCGAGAAGTTGATTCCGCTGATGATCGCCAACGCACTCGGCGGCAAGGCGCTGCCGGTTTACGGTGACGGTCAGAACGTGCGCGACTGGTTGTATGTCGGCGACCATTGCAGCGCGATCCGCGAAGTACTCGCGCGCGGCACGCCCGGCGAAACGTACAACATCGGCGGCTGGAACGAAAAGAAGAACCTCGACGTCGTGCATACGCTGTGCGACCTGCTCGATCAATTGCGTCCGAAGGCGGGTGCCTCGTACCGCGACCAGATCACCTACGTGAAGGATCGTCCGGGCCACGACCGCCGTTATGCGATCGACGCTCGCAAGCTCGAGCGCGAGCTCGGCTGGAAGCCGGCTGAGACGTTCGAAACAGGCCTCGCCAAGACGGTTCAGTGGTATCTGGACAATCAGGCGTGGTCTGACGAAGTCGCTTCGGGCGAGTATCGGAACTGGGTTGAGACCAACTACGCGCAGCGCGCGTAAGGGCACGGCAATGGCGCGCAAAGGCATTATTCTCGCGGGTGGATCGGGCACGCGCCTGTATCCGATTACGCACGTCGTCTCCAAGCAGTTGCTGCCGGTCTACGACAAACCGATGATCTACTATCCGCTGTCCACGCTGATGGTGGCGGGTATTCGTGACGTCCTGATCATCTCCACGCCGCAGGACACGCCGCGTTTCGAGGCGATGCTCGGCGACGGCAGCCAGTGGGGCATGAACATTCAGTATGCGGTTCAGCCTTCGCCGGACGGTCTCGCGCAGGCGTTCATCATCGGCCGCGATTTTGTGGGCAACGATCCGTCGGCGCTGATTCTCGGCGACAACATCTTCTACGGCCACGATCTCGCCAAGCAGCTGGAGCGCGCAAATGAGAAAGACGAAGGCGCGACCGTCTTCGCTTATCACGTTCACGATCCTGAGCGTTACGGCGTCGTCGAATTCGACAAGCAGTTCCGCGCGCTGTCGATTGAAGAGAAGCCGGTCAAGCCGCGCTCGAACTACGCTGTTACCGGCTTGTACTTCTACGACAAGCAGGTCTGCGATATCGCGGCGGACATCAAGCCGTCGCCGCGTGGCGAGCTCGAAATCACCGACGTCAACTCGCGTTATCTGGCCAACGCCGCGCTCAATGTCGAGATCATGGGCCGTGGCTATGCATGGCTCGACACGGGCACGCACGATTCGCTGATCGAAGCGGCTACGTTCATAGCGACGCTGCAAAAGCGCCAGGGCCTGGTGGTCGCGTGTCCGGAAGAGATCGCGTACCGGCAGGAATGGATCGACGGCGAGCAACTGCTTGCGCTTGCCAAGCCGCTCGCGAAGAACGCCTACGGGCAGTATCTGCAACACATTCTTACGGACCAAGTTGCATGGCCATCCAAGTAACCGCTACGGCGCTGCCGGAAGTCAAAATCATCGAGCCGAAAGTGTTTGGCGACGCACGGGGATTTTTCTTCGAAAGCTTCAATGCGCTCGAGTTTGCCGAGCAGGTCGCGCCGGGCGTCGAGTTCGTGCAGGACAACCATTCGCGCTCCGCGAAAGGCGTGCTGCGCGGCTTGCATTACCAGATCCAGAACGCGCAGGGCAAGCTCG
The DNA here is from genome assembly GCF_013177695.1 of Paraburkholderia solitsugae. Lineage (GTDB taxonomy): Bacteria > Pseudomonadota > Gammaproteobacteria > Burkholderiales > Burkholderiaceae > Paraburkholderia > Paraburkholderia solitsugae. Next base: position 17,840 of record NZ_WOEY01000057.1, read on the forward strand.
TGCGCGTGGTTGAAGGTGAAGTGTTCGACGTGGCTGTCGACATCCGCAAGAGTTCGCCGAATTTCGGCAAGTGGGTGGGCGTCACGCTGTCGGTCGAGAACCATCGGCAGTTGTGGGTGCCGCCTGGTTTCGCTCACGGCTTCGTCGTGTTGTCGGAGTCAGCGCAATTTCTGTACAAGACAACCGACTACTGGTATCCGGCGCACGAACGCAGTATCGTCTGGAACGATCCGGATATCGGTATCGAATGGCCGATTGACTTCGCGCCGGTGCTGGCGGCAAAGGATGCCGCGGGCAAGCGCCTGAGCGAATCCGAGCTGTTTGTCTGAGGCCTCCCGATGAGCAAGCAACCGATCATCCTCGTCACCGGAGTCAATGGGCAAGTTGGCTTCGAGTTGGCGCGTACTCTTCAAGGTCTCGGCCGGGTAGTGACACTTGATCGCGCGGCGCTCGATCTGGCCGACCTCTCGCAGATCCGCTCGACGGTGCGCGAGCTCAAACCTTCCGTCATCGTCAACCCGGCCGCGTACACGGCGGTGGACAGGGCGGAGACCGACGTAGATACCGCCATGCGTCTCAATGCGGAAGCGCCTCGCGTGCTCGCGGAGGAAGCGGAACGTAGCGGGGCAGTGCTGGTTCACTATTCGACGGACTATGTGTTCGACGGAACCAAAAGCGAAGCCTACGTTGAGGACGATGGGACAAATCCCCAAAACGTCTACGGCGCGAGCAAACTTGCGGGAGAGCAAGGTATCGCCGAATCCGGCTGCGCGCATCTGATCTTGCGCACTAGCTGGGTGTACGGAGCTCGAGGAAAGAACTTCCTGCTTACCATGCTGAAGCTCGGAGCCGAGCGACCCGAATTGCGCGTCGTTGCCGATCAGAATGGCGCACCGACCTGGTCGAACACCATCGCGACGTCGACATCTCACATCGTCGCTCAGGGCCTTGGCGCAAATGATATCGACTGGTGGCGCGAACGTTCAGGCGTCTATCATCTGACGGCCGCTGGCGCGACGTCGTGGCACGGATTTGCGCAAGCGATTTTCGATATCGCAATGGACGGAAAAGGACCCAAGGTCGTACCGATCGGCACGAGCGACTATCCCGTTCCGGCAAAGCGGCCGGCGAATTCGCAGATGTCTCATCGCAAGCTCACGGAGACATTTGGGCTCTACTTGCCGGATTGGCAAGACGCGTTGCGTCTATGCATGGCCAACCGATGTGCGTAGCCGGCGTCCGCGAATGGCGCGGTCATTGCCAATCGATTTCTGGAAAGTGATCCAACACCATGAGTATGGGTGATCTCGGCTCGTCGCCTGGCGACGCGGCGAATGGAATTGTCGTCGTGTTCTACCGGCCCGATGCTGCGTGCGTGCGTCGGGCCAATCGCTATGCCGACTTCGGGCGCTGCGTGGTGGTCGACAATACCGAGCGGGTGCAGAGTGCCGAGCAGCTCGGGCTCGACGACCGGATCGTCTATGTTGCCAACGGGGCCAACCGTGGGATCGCGACGGGCATCAATCAGGGCGTCGAGTTGCTACTGAAAGCAGGCTGTAGCAGTGCGCTTATTTTCGATCAGGATAGCGAGCCGTCGACCCAACTGTTAGAAGCGTTGCCGCAGTTGCTCAAAGAGGAACAGCGTCAGCGAGGACGCATTGCGCTGATTGGTCCTGCTTATGAGGACGCGCGCCTTGGGGGCGTGGCTCCGTTTGTTCGCTTTGGCTATCTGAAGCTGCAGCGGGTCGCGCCCGTCGGCACCCAGCTGCTTGAAATTGATTTTCTGATCAGTTCGGGTTCGTGCATCAATCTAGCTGTGTGGCGCGACATTGGCCCGATGGATGACGCGCTATTTATCGATTTCGTTGACCTCGAATGGTGTGTCAGGGCTCGTTCTAAAGGATATGCGGTGCTTGGCGCGCCTGGGTTGCGGCTTGCGCATGAACTAGGTGGCGAACCGGTGCGGGTGTTCGGTCGGCAATACCCGAGTCATAGCCCCCTGCGACATTATTATCTTTTTCGAAATGCAGTCGCCTTAATCAAACGGAGCTACATTCCGTGGACTTGGAAATCCACGGAGCTAGTGAAATTTCCGTTTCGACTGGCTATTTATGGATTGTTTCTGCAGCCGCGTCTAAGCCATTTGCGAATGGCCTCGGTGGGTATCTGGCACGGATTGACTAATCGCATGGGTCCGTTGGATCGAACGTGACTCAGTCTGCATTGATACGCGATGATGGTCTTTTTTTAAACGCACAAATTCTAAAAGTCTGTAATGTACAACCTGGCACTTTATGATTTAAAGCAAAGCATAGCCTCTTGGCGGCTTTGGACACTTCTCGGTTGGCTGGAGGTGAGGCAACGCTACGCGCGCTCGCGCGTTGGGCCGTTCTGGCTCACAATCAGCACGGGTGTGATGATCGGCTCGATTGGCGTGGTGTACGGCACGCTGTTCGGCATGAAGATGAGCGACTATCTTCCGTATCTGGCCGTCAGTCTCGTCATGTGGAGCGCGTTTTCGGCGACCATTCTTGAGGGAAGCATGGCCTACATTGGTAGCGGTCAATACATCCGGCAAGTGTCGACGCCGAAACTTATTTTCATGTTGCAGGTGGCATGGCGCAACCTCGTCATCCTCGCTCACAATTTTGTGATTGTCGTCGTGCTGCTAGCCGTTTTCGGTGTCAAGAGTTGGGCGACTCTGCCGCTCTTCATCCCTGCTTTGGTGCTCTATATGGCCAATGCGCTGTGGATGGCGATGGTCGCCGGCCTTTTGTCCGCACGCTTTCGAGATTTGCCGCAAATCATCGCGGCAATTATCCAGATTGCGTTTTACATTACTCCGATTATCTATCGTCCGAATTCATTGTCCCGGTATTCGTTCATCGTTGAGTTCAATCCTCTTGCGCATCTAATCGAACTCGTTCGTGCGCCGCTGATCGGTGAGATGCCAAGTGCAACTACTTGGGGCGTTGCTGTAGGGCTCGCGATAGTTGGCTGGCTCTTCGCGCTCGCCCTGACAGGGCGGTTCTTGAAACGCATTCCGTATTGGGTCTGACAAGGCAAATCATGGCGTACATTGAACTCAAGAGCGCGACGCTCGACTTGCCCATATACGACGTACAAGCGCGATCACTTAAGAAACAGGTCTTGCGCATGGGTCGGCGCAATGCCATCGCCGAAGGGAACGACGGTGTAGTCGTCGTCCGTGCGCTCGACAACGTGGATCTACGTTTCGAGACCGGCGACCGAATTGGCCTGATTGGCCACAATGGCGCAGGTAAGTCGACCCTGCTCAGGACAATGGCAGGTATCTACACTCCGACCTACGGGACAATCGAGAGCGAGGGGAAGATCGTGCCGCTGCTCGATATCAGTCTTGGGATGGACGAAAACTCGACCGGTCTGCAGAACATTCGCTTGCGGGGCCTGTTGCTGGGTATGTCAGATGCTGAGATCCGTGAAAAACAGCAATCGATCGCGGATTTCTGCGAACTGGGTGATTATCTCGACCTTCCACTTCGGACTTATTCTAGTGGAATGCGCGTGCGGTTAGGATTTGCTATTTCGACCGCAGTTGACGCGGAAATACTCTTACTCGACGAGGTGATGGGCGTGGGCGATGCGTCGTTCATGCACAAAGCCGAAGAGCGCCTGGCAGATCTTCATAGTCGCGCAGAAATCGTTGTATTGGCCATGCATTCGAACGCGGAGATTCGCAAAGTGTGCAACAAGGTTCTGTGGATGGAGCGCGGGCGAGTGCGTGCGTTCGGGCCGACCGAAGAAGTTGTTTCGGAATATGAAGCCTTGGTTTGAGCGCGGGTGAAAGACGCACATGGCCGCCATAAGTGCGGGGTTGTCGATTTTTTGACGTCGAGTTCGATTGAAGGTCGGGCAAATAATATGGTCAATGCTGTTTGAACAGCGCAACGAGGATTCCCAATGATTGATCGAGCATATCGGGTCTACTGCTACTGGAAAACCCATGGGACTTCTGCGCTGCAGCAGCTTGTCTATAGAAAGTTGGCCACTAGGCTTCGCGCGTCCTCCGACTCGATGGCCGACGCAAAGACATCCCAAAAGACCGCAACTCAGTTGTATCGCGCGCGATTCGAGTCTCTGGCGCCTTTGCAGACGTATACGATTCCTGCGTCGGATGTCCGGCGCGTCAGCATCGTGACAGATAGTGTTGGGAGCGGTAGCCTGTTTGGTGGCGTGGGAACGGCGCTGATCTTTTCGGCGCTCCTCGCGAACAAACTGGGCGCGCAACTTCGAATCATCACCCGAACACAACGCGCGCAACCCGAAAATATCGATCACATCCTTTCGCTTTATGGAATCAAGCTGCAACACGAGGTGCAATTCAAGTTTGCTGCTTTCTTCGATAAGAAATACGAACTCGACGTCAAAGAGGGCGATGTCTTCGTGACAACTTCCTGGTGGACGACTGCGGCCACGCTGCCTAGCGTGCCGCGAGAGTCGATCATCTATCTCTTGCAGGAAGACGAGCGTATGTTTTACCCGTTCGGAGACGACCGCGTCAAATGCGAAGAGGTATTGCGTAACGACGATATTCGTTTTTTGATCAATACGAAACTCTTGTTCGATCATTTGACTGGCGATGGGCTCAGTAATATTGCCGTTAAAGGCACATGGTTCGAGCCAGCTTTTCCTAAGGCCGTTTTTCACCCGCGGGAGAAGGCGTCGGCAGGAAAGAAGCGATTTTTCTTTTATGCGAGGCCGGGCAATGCGCGTAACCTTTTTTATCTTGGAATAAAGGTTATCGAACAAGCCATCGCTCAGGAAGTGCTGGATCTTGCGGAGTGGGAGATTTGTCTGGTTGGAAAAGACATACCAGCTGTGGTTTTCGATGGCGGATATGCTCCCGAAAAATTCGAGAATCTTACGTGGTCCGAGTACGCGGAGCTCGCGGGTACGATCGATGTGGGTCTTAGCCTGATGAGCACGCCGCATCCGAGTTATCCGCCTCTGGATTTGGCAGCGAGCGGGGCGGTCGTAGTGACCAACCGCTTCGGTAACAAGAAAGATTTGTCCGGATACTCGCCTAACCTGATTTGCGCGGATCTCGAGCGTGATGCATTGGTTGATGCGCTTCGATCGGCAGTAACTTTGGCGTCGGATCTTCGACAGCGAGAGCAAAACTATCGCGCCAATGGACTTGCCGTTGATTGGCAGCAGGCATTCGGTGGGATTATCCAGAATATATCCGAAGAAATATAATGTTCAAAGTTGATATTCCCCCCGTAACCTATTCGGATCCTTGGAATCTTTCGTTACACGAGCGGATGAAGCTGCTTGCCAGCGGCAGGCGGCGGGTCGCCTATTTCTACGAGGCACCGAATAACAGTACGTTTCGATACCGCGCATACAACATGGCGCAGGTGCTTAACGACGACAAAAGCGGGGATGTTTCGGCCAGTTTTTTCTTTCTTCAAGACTGGGCTCGGATCGATGAGGTTGTCGATCTTGCCGACGTGCTGGTGATTTGCAGATCGCGATATTGTCATCGTCTCAATCAGCTTATGATGAAATTCAGGCTGCGAGGAAAGCGCATACTGTTTGACATTGACGACTTTGTGTTCGATTCGAGCTATGCGCACCTGATTATGAACACGCTTGATGAAGATGTCGGTGATCCAGCACGCTGGGATTATTGGTTCTCGTATATTAGCCGCCTAGGCACCGCGTTGAAAATGTGCGATGGAGCTATTACAACAAACCACTACCTGGCTGAGAAGATTGCAACGTTTTCCGGCTTGCCAGTCGTTGTTATCCCGAACTTCATGAACAAGGAGCAATTGAACTATTCGGATGCCCTCTTTAAGCGCAAGCAGGCCTCGGGGTTCGCCCGCGACGACAAAATCCATCTTGGCTACTTCAGTGGTTCACCGTCGCATAAGTTGGACTATGCGATAATTATGCCGGCACTGGAGGCGTTATTAGCGAACAATCCTCGGATTGAGCTGATGGTCGTTGGTTATATCGAAGCCGGCGCGACGCTCAGCAAATTTGGCGACCGGGTCAAGCGCCAGCCTTTTCACGACTACGTGAATCTGCAGCGAGTTATTAGTAACGTTGAGTTCAATCTGATGCCGTTGCAGTCGAATGCATTTACGAACTGCAAGTCCGAGCTCAAGTATTTCGAAGCGGCGGTAGTAGGTGCGATAAGCGTGGCTTCTCCTTCTTATACTTATGCGGGCGCGATTCGGGACGGCGAAAATGGATATCTTGCGCAAGCACAGGAGTGGCTTTCGGTGATCGAAGAGGCAATTGAAAACAGTGCGAGGTGGCCAACCCTGATCGAAAACGCACGCGAAGATGCTCGTTCAAAGTACGGTTGGTTCAACCAAAGGGAAGTGATTCTCAAGGCGTTGGGGGTCGCATAACGCGGACTCTAGATACCTCAAGCGTGTACCTGATCTTTTCGAGCAGTTATGGCGACGTTCCGCACTTTTCATTTGCAGGCAAACAATGGCCTTACGCTCTCAAAGGTGACTGGCTTTAGTGAAAGTGACGATATGACCTTTGAATCCGTGAGACCCAACAATGCGGGCGTAGTGGCTATTGTCGTGAGTTATGAGCCGAATCTCGCACATCTGGCGGGGGTGCTTGCAGCGATCGCTTCGCAAACGGACAGTGTCGTGGTGGTGGACAACGGTTCGCGGCGCGACGTGCGTGGCTTACTCACTGCTTTGAACGACTCACGCCTACATTTTCTTCCATTACACCGGAACTTGGGTATCGCCGCGGCACACAATGCCGGCATTTGCTGGGCGCGAAATTACGGAGGCGAATTAGTATTGCTCATGGACCAGGACAGTGTGCCGGATCCTCAGATGGTGGTTAGCTTACGTTCGGCGCATGAATCGCTGGAACGAAGCGGAAACAAAGTAGCAGCCGTCGGTCCAAGATTTCGAGACAGTGATAGTGGACGACTGTCGGACCATGTCAAGTTTGGGAGGCTGCGCATAGAGAGAGTTACTTGTCCGCAAGGCCAGAAATACGTACAGGTGGATTTTCTGATTTCATCAGGGTCGCTGATTCGAATCGACACGTTGGACGCGATTGGCGGAATGGACGAGGCGCTATTTATTGACCAAGTGGATACGGAGTGGGTGCTGAGGGCGCGCGCCAAGGGTTATCTTACGTGGGGACATTGCGAAGCGATCATGACACATTCTTTGGGCGAAATTCGCCGGCGCGTATGGCTCGGGCGTTGGCGTGAGGTGCCCATTCACAAGCCGTTTCGGTACTACTATATATTCCGCAATAGCGTGCTGTTGCAACGTCGCGACTATCCGTGTTGGGCATGGAAAAGAGTAGACTTGATTCGTTTGCTGCAGCTTGCCGTATTCATAGTATTGTTTCATCCGCAACGCTTACAAGCACTACGAGGGATGTTGGGCGGGCTTTGGAGCGGATTGACAATGAAACGCTGATAGCGTTCAACAGCTTCTGGGGATTGAGGATTAGCTGCGTTCGGATAGGCGCTCTCACTTAGCCAGCTTCGTTCTCGGGACGACGCTCGTCAAGCAGCGCAAGCGGGCACGTCCCACCGTGTCTCTATCCAAGCTGACGTCGCGATGCGTGTGCTTACACCTAGCTCATGTCTCGTTCACGCAGCCATTCGACGATTCAATTTTTACTTCAGTGAGCACGTGAGTAGTCGTAACAACCTTACCAAGTGTTACTTTGATGTAGAATGCGCCCTGAGCTTAGATCGCGAACGAGCGCGGCCACCGCACTCTTTTTATTACGAAAATCAGATGCGCCGGCAGCCGCTAGTCGAATCTACTTGCGCAACTTTTCGAGACAACCCCCGAGTCGTCCATGAACGCAGCCGATGGTCACGCCCTATTTAACCGCGGAAGCGAACTCACATCCGAGACAGATAAAGCTGAGTATTGCGATCTTTTGATTATTGATGAGATGTTACCGTGCGATTTTTCACCATTTCGCAGTCTCGAATATTCGCATTATCTTGAACATTTTGAGTCATCGCTGTTGCTATCTACCGAGGGTTGGCACGGCGCATACTCCAATCTCGGTTTTGCAGAACAACTCGCTAATAGCGGCCTTCCCGAAGCGGTAAAGCGTAAGATCCGGCCCTTCTCGGCATTCCCTTCGATTGTCCCGAAACTGGCGTACATAACATTTCTTGCCAATGCGTGGCAAATCTACCCTTACCTGGTCGATCGGAAGATACCCTTCATCCTTCAGTTATATCCCGGAGGGCAATTCGAGATTGATAGCAAGGAAAGCGATTCGCGCCTGCGGACCCTTCTTCGGTCAGAACTGTGCAGGAAGGTGATCGTTACCCAGAACCTTTCTCGTGACTATCTTCTTAATCGCATCGGATGCGATCCGCGAAAGATTGAGTTTATATACGGCGGCGTCTATGACACGGACACCGGCTTCGATTTTTCCCGCGACAAGAAGCTTTACGGACGAGACAAGCGAACCCTTGATATCTGCTTCGTGGCTCACCGCTATGGCGACGACGTAAAAAAGAAGGGGTATGACCAGTTTGTCGCGATTGCAAAAGCGCTGGCAAATGAATTCGCCGACGTCCGTTTTCATGTCGTAGGCGACTACACGCCCGACCAGATCCCATTGGGAGATGTTGCCGAAAGAATCAAATTCCATGGCAAAAAGCCGAGCAGTTTCTTTCGGGACTTCTATCCGCAGATGGACATCATCGTTTCGGTCAACCGGCCTTCGGCAGAAGGTGCCGGTGCGTTCGACGGATTCCCCACTGGAGCCTGCATGGAGGCAGGGTTCAGGGGAGTGGTCAATTGCATTAGTGATCCGCTGAACATGAACGTCGCATTCAAAGACAATGTTGACGTAATGCTCGTTGATTTGGATACGCGGAAAACCATCGAAAGGTTGACGACCGTCCTTCGAGATACCGACAGGCTCTATAGTATTGCACGAGCGAACTGGTTGAAATTCATCGAGGTCTTCGATACAAATCAACAGTTATGGGACCGAACTCGGGTCGCGACACGCGAACTCCTGAAGTATCACGCTTTGATTGTTCGTCCATCGGCGCGAATGAGTTCGATGGATCTTTCCCTGCATGCCGAATATAGGGAAAATGCGCGACAATACGACAGCCTCCACAAAGAATACATCAACCTACAGAAGGAATATCTCAAGCTGCAAAAAGGGTATCAGCATCTGGAGGGAGAGTATCGCGGACTGGAGGCTGATTACCTGAATCTGGAGAGTGGGTACCGGAATCTAGAGGACGGATATCGAAACATCGAGCATGGATACCGAACTCTGGAAAATGAATACTTAAATCTTGCTGCGGGAGCCGGAGAGATCGAGACCGCGAGAGCGGTCATTGCGTCTCAATCTATCGAGTTGGCTTCGCATGGACCGGTTGAGCAGGTGACGTTCGGTCGTGCCGAACGGTTGCTGCTTCGGTTGCTACGTTCGCGTTACTTGATGCGAATGCGTACCATGGTTGCGCGCATGCGCCATCGCACTAGAGATTCGCAATGAAGAATATCGAGCCATCGCTCCGCGATAGATCTGACACGGACGGCCACGAACGCGGCTACGTGGTGATATTGACTCGCCTTGATACCGATCGCCATAGGCATAATTCGACGTTCGCTGACGAGCTAGCCCCAGGGTTGATATCTCACGGCGTCGAAGTGCGTTGCCTTGACTATGTTCGCGATGTGCGACAGGTTGGTGAAGCATTAAGAGACCCAGCTTGCCTATTTTTTATTTGCTTCAACGGCTTTGGCTCGGAGCTAATGGTTTTCTTGTCTCCGGGCGACTTGAAGTCAACCTTCGCATGCCATGACAAGCCGCTTTTTGACCTGATGCACGATTGCCCTGTGCATGAAACCATGGCACATCAGGTGAGCTCAAAAGGAAGCTTCCGACACCTTCTCATCACAGATTACGCGTATGGGCACTTAGCGCGTATGCTTGGCGTGGAAAATGTCCATTTTGTGCCAAGTATTACGTTTCCCACTACTCTTAGTGGCATGAACGTGCCATTTGATGACCGCCCGATCGATGTTTTGTTGCCTGTTGGCCTGTCAAGTGCATCATGGACCAAAGACCGTTACGCGAAACCATCCGGATATAAAGGCCGCATTTTCAAAGAGATCTTTGAAGCGGTGACTGAACGGGCGTCGGACGATCTCAATGTCGATCCCTTGGTCCATACCTTGAAGGCTTTTCAAGAGCTACAAATGCCGGTGAATTGGCATGATCCCGATGTTCGCTTCCTGGTTACGTCAATTGTCGATTACGTCAAGTTCGAACGCCGTGATAGATTGGTACGCTGTATTCAACATTTACCGGTCACTGTAATTGCGGATCGTGATGTGAGAGAGGTGTACACAGACACAAACTTGAAGTTTGTCAGAGATCAGTCATTTCCAGATCTGATTAAAATGATGGCGTCGGCCAAATCTGTAATTTGCCCTCTACCACATCATAGCGGCTTTCACGAGCGCGCGCTTTCAGCACTAAGTGCGGGGGCTGTAGTCATCGCTGCGCCGAATGAAATCCTCGAGACCAACTTTCTTGATGGTTACGAGATGCTTAGCTACGGAAGTCACGAGGCTCTCGCGGCGCTTCTCGAAGACTGTATCCACGGTGAGATAGACCTCCGAAGCATCGCATCGCGTGGGCGCGAGAAGGCGATGGCAACCTTCCCTCCGGGAAAGATTGCTGACATTATGGTTTCTCGTTATCGGACGATGCGAAGAAGGACGCATCAAGCCTAAGAGAGGACATCGCGGTCCAGATTCTCGAAAAAAACCGTAAGCCGTCGACCGGCTCTCGCGCTCGATCGGACGGGCCTACACGTCAGCGCGCGTCGCTGCCGCGCACGATACCGAACTGGGCGTCGACGCATTCCCGGTGACTGCCATGGGGCGCGTCCGACGTCATCACGCAAAACTGGATACCGGAATGACCATGGACTTCAACCACGCAATGCTCGCGCTCGAAGAAGCGGACCAGCAATGTCTGTACACCGATCAGCGGGATATCGGTGTGTGGACGGCAGCGATGAGTCGGGCGCGTAGCGTGCTTGCGCAACTCCAGGCTGCCGAGAGCGATGCAAAGCTGCACCGCGACGACAACGGTGCGTTTGACATCGTCCGGCAAGACGGTCTGGCATCGTTTGAATAGGGGCGGTGATCGGTCTGCAAACAACGCCTTATGGACCATTGCCGTGGTTCGGATGCGCAGCGATCCGCGTGCCCGTGCATATGTGGATCGTCGGACAAAGGAAGGCATGTCGAACAAGGAAATCCATCGCTACCTGAAGCGCTATATCGTCCGGGAACTGTACCCGCTCATCTTGGCCGATCTGGCCGATTCGACGCCTGTCCTTTGACATAGGAGCGTCAACGCGCCGACGGACAGTTTGTGGGGTTCGCTGAAGGTAGCGCGCGTGCATGGACGACACTTCGCCGCGCGGCGTGCCGCAATGGATAGAGGTGATTAACTGGCTGGGCTTTTACAATGCGCGCGGTTACGCTCGATACTCGACTACACCAGCCCCATGACGTTCGAGAAGAACTGGCTGACAGCCCAACAAGGCGAGACCGCATAACTCCGTCGGTTATGGGATTCGTCGGACAGGGGCAAGGTCACCAAATTCGACGGCAGTCCGCGAAACGGTGTATTTTGCCGCACCCGGTTCGACAAATTTTTACAAAGCTTGATAACATGCCAACTGTGCTGTGGAACGGCGGCAAAAAACCTGTGGATCTTGCCGGAAATAGTCACTCGGTCATTGGTGCGCGGGCCGTACGCGCCGATGCGCAGGTTTGCCCGTGAGATGAAAACCAAACCGCCGAGCATACTGATCGACTTCCCGCAGATCGCGACTTTGGTATGCAAAATCACCAATCAAAATTTCCCCCTTCTGAATCGGGTCGCTCGACCATCGGTAGTGAACTCGGCGTTACGAATGACGCCGGCACTGCCTCGTTGACCAATTCCCATGTGCTATCTTGCCGTGCGCTGCTTGACGCGGATTTCTACCTTTCCCGCTATCCCGATGTCGGCGATGTCGGAGCCGACCCGTTGACGCATTACACGGAGTGGGGCTGGAAGGAAGGGCGCTATCCGATGTCGCCGCAGTCTATAGATTTCGATCGCGTTAGCGAAGCATTGAGAGTCTGTCCAACGAACCGCATGGCTCGACAACTCGAGATCATGCATTTGCTAAGATCGACCGATTTTTCGAACGTCGAGAGCGCAACCGATTCATTTTTCTCGATCTTTGGTGCGCCGCCGGTCGATGACGAACTTAGGGTTACTTTCGAAGTCGCGGCCTTCAACATGTTCGAGCGATGGCTTCGCGGCGAACTGCTTGCAGGCATTCGGGATGTCCTGCGATTGATAGAGCGCATTCGTGTGCTTTACCCGTCGTCGAAACTGCTTCATGCCTTGAACGGTCTCGCGTTTTATCAAAGCGGCGAATTGCTAGAGGCTGAAAAAACTCTGCGTTCGCTTCCGTCTGATGGGGTTTTGGAAGCGAATGTGCAGGAGTGGTGTTCTTTGGCGCTTCGTAGAATCGACGAAGCACAACGCGCAAATGCGAAGCCCAATTTAGACGCTAATCTGTTGCTGCTCGACAATTCGTACCCGTCGCAGTTCTCATCTTTCCGATATGGCGAACTGACGACTTACCTTGAAAGCTTCGATTCCAGCAGCGCGTGCGTACGGCCCGATGAAGGCATCTCCCGCCTTGGCGAATCGAAGGAATTTATCGAACTTCGCCGCGCGCTATTCGATGAAAAAGGAATCGTGCCTGAACGCGTGCGTCGGTTCGACTCTCAAGCGCTCGCAACTGCCAAAGTGGGTTATACGGTCTTCCTCAACCAGGCAGACTTCTTTTTCACACAGATAGGATTGCCTTCCGCCGAGCATCTGGCTTTTACACTATATCCGGGTGGCGGTTTTGCTCCAGACAACCCCAAGTCGGATTTGTCTCTAAGGAGGCTGTGCGAGAACGACCGCGTAAAGAAAATCATCACCACGCAAATCGTTTCTTATCGCTATCTTCTCGATGGCGGATTTTGTGATTCTGAAAGAATTTTGCATCTCTTCGGTGGAATTGTTCCTGCCATCTTCGCCGAGAAACGCCCCAAAGATGTTAAGCCCGTCAACGAGGGAGCGCTGAATATCTGCTTCGTTGCCCAGCGTTATTCCCCAATTGGCGCGGAGAAGGGCTACGACGTGTTCGCACATGTCGTGAAGATCTTTGCCAATTCGCCGGATATCAACTTTCATGTCGTCGGTGGTTTCGATGAGACCATCATCGATATCGGACCTGCACGCAATATCACTTTCTACGGCACGCGCCCAGCCAGTTTTTTTGAGGGCTTTTATCAAAAGATGGACGCGATTCTTTCGCCAAACATCGAACTGTCGGCCCTTGATCCCTCAGTGCCGAAAGTTTTCGACGGCTTTCCGACAACGTGTGTGATGGAGGCAGGCCTGCAAGCCGCAGCGATGTTCGTCACCGATTTCCAGCGCATGAATCGTCATCTGGACGGCACGCCGATATTTTCGGCTGGCGAGATGACGCTTATCGATAGAGATGCCGAGGCAATTGCGGCGACGCTTCGCCGGTACCTCGGTGATCGGCAGGCGCTTCGCGATCTTGGTGAAGCGGGCAGGCAGGCTGTCCTGAGGGAATATTCTTTCGAACGCCAGATGAAGCCACGCCTTGATCTACTCGGAAAATACCTTGCGGCATGAACGGCCGTTCAGGTCGCTCATGCACACAAAGCAATTAGGACTTAACCATGGGTCGAGCGGGGTTGCCCACCACCGTCGTGAAGGGCTTGACGTCTTTGGTAACGATTGCGCCCATCCCGACGACGGCGCCGCGTCCAATCCTTAATGGACGGTCGGAGTTGCCGTGTCGCAGCACAGCGCCCGATCCGATGTATACATCATCCTCGATGACAATGCGTCCGTTGCAATTGACCCGAGGTGCAAAAGTAACGAAGTCGCCGATCACGCAGTCATGTGCAACATAGCTATACATGTTGCATTGAAAGTGGCGCCCAATTCGGACGTTCGCTGTAGACATCGTGAACTCGGAAAACACGGCGCCTTCGCCGACCGTCACATTATCAAAACGCTTGTGACTTGCCGCAGCGACCGATTCGAACTGAAGGTGCTCTGCCTCACATCTTTCCGCAAGCTTCCTTCGGCCAGCCGAGGTGCCAAGCGACAAAATGACTTTCCGGTCGCGATGTCCAGCTGATATCAATTTGTCAAAGGCAATCACCTTGACGCCGTTGACCACAGTGCCGACTTCTTCGGCGACGTCCGAGACAAAGACGACCGCGTCATTATCCTGTCTGTCACGCAAGATATCCCGGACGATCGGAAGTATTTCCCGTCCGTGTCCACCGCAACCATAAATTGCATAGCGATTCATGCTATCTCCGTTTCTTGTTTGTCGCGCCCTAAGGAGGCGGCGCGGTCCGCACGTGTCTTTTAGCCACAAGCGCTGCGTCCAGCGTCCGCAGCGTCTGGTCGGGCGCGTCAGCCCCGAATGCTTTCGCGCAACTTTCCTTTGACACGTCGAGCGACTTCCTTGACAAGGCTGGCCGTGGTGGTCATCGAAACATGGCTGGGGTCGGGTGCCAAATCCCGCCCGAGTTTTTCTTCGAGATGTGGAAAGTGGTCAGCCGAGGCATTGTCGGCCGGCCAGTCCGGACGCAAGGTATCGATGTTCGAGGACCAAACGTGAAAGACGCCGTCGCTAATATGGTAGTCCTTGAGAAGGATCTCGCGAGTCGTGTCGTTACAGAGAAGTATGTACAGTTTCTCAAGACCTACGAGGGCATAAGTCTTTGTCAGTCCGGGAAACTCGCCGCGGAACAGGAGTGCCTTTTCAATTTCCAAATGCTCTTCGGACGGAACATGCTTGCGCTGAAGCCGATCGTGGAAACCTTCCTTTAAAAGCTCTGAATTCATATCCGAAAAGAACGATTGCGCAATCAAATAATGTTCATTAATGGTGCGAATAGCATTCAATTTATTTTGTGAGCTCGCGTTCTCGCCGGGCATGATGCGGAATTCGATTTCGCACGAATCCGTCACATGTATATCGTAGTGCTTTACGAGGCGGATCCACATATCCATGTCAGGCAACTGACGATAGCGGTTATTGAATTCGCCGATGTGTTCATACACTGACCGCCGAACCATGATGGTCGGATGACACAGGCAATTGCCCTCATCGAAAAAGCGCCGAAGCCATTCGCCGCGTGATCGGTTTGCCTGATCGAAAACTGTGCCAAACGCCAGATCGGAGGGCGCAATCGGCGCGCCGTCCTTATCGATGAAACGCGCACGCCCGAAAACCGCGCCGATTTCCGGATGCGTATCGAGGAACTCCACCTGCCGGGACAGTTTGCCCTCCAACCAACGGTCATCAGAATTGAGTAGCGCGATATAAGTGCCCTTGCACTTGCTGATCAACTCATTGGTGACCACACATGCGCCACGATTTATCGTGTTCGGAAAAAACTGGATGCGTGGATCGTCGATCGACGCGACTGCGTTGCGGGTATCGTCAGTGGAGCCGTCATCCGAGATGATGAACTCGAAATCCGTGAAGTCCTGCGAAAGAACACTTTTGATGGCCTGCGCCACGAATGGACCGTGGTTGTAAGTGGCCATGATGACTGATACTTTGGGATGCATTTTTAACGCCTGATAATGTTTTGTAGCCTGCCGACCAGTACCGGCGGAATGGTGAGTTTTGCAAGTCCGACGATAAACGGCGGGCATGCGCTCACAACAAATTTGAGCATCTTGATCAGCAGACGTCTTTCAAATGTGTGCGTGCGAAAAGTGGTTGTGCTGATGGCGCCAGCACTTATCAAATGCCGCGCCAGCTCGTTGAACTCCGCATGAAATGTGCCATTGGTAGCGCGATCATATTGCGGCAGCAATGCGAGTTGTTCCGCAAGCTTTTGCTGATAGGTTAGAATACTCCAAGAGCCTTTGGGATGAACACGATAGACCGACATCGGCTCTTTCAGAAAGCCGATCAGGCCGAATTGGCCCAGCGTAATGTGCATTGCCCAATCGTAGGCTTTGATCGTAAAGAGCGAAGGCGGCAAAAGTCTAAGTGACTCAAGGCGATAGAGGCATGTCGAAAAATTGCCGATCACGTTGTCGCTGATAAGCGATCGACTGGTCAGGTAGTTCCATCCCTCCAATTCAGGAACGCGCGGTGTAAATTGCTTCGGACCTTCTTCAAAAACAATATAGTTTGCACTGCACATCACACACTCGCGATGACTCTCCAGGAAGCGGACCTGTTTGGCAAGCTTGCAGGGATCCGTCCAGTAATCGTCGCCCTCAAGCACCGCGACATAGTCGGCGGTACATGCGGCAAAGCCTCGCTGGTAATTGCGAGTGATGCCAAGATTTTTCGCCCCTTTCAAGTAGGAAATCGACACGCGCGGGTCGATTTCCTGGTAGGTGCTAATCACGGCTACGGTCGCATCCGTCGATTTGTCGTCGGCGACGATGATGTCGATCTCACCGTCAAACTGCTGCATCAGGATGCTGTCCAGTGCTTGCTGAACAAAGCGCTCGTGATTGTATGTGACGAGCAGAACGTTGACTCTCAGCATTTTGGTATGTGCTCAGGTTGGCCGCGTGCTGCAGATGTTTTCGATGCTTCTGCGACGCTCGCTGCTCGTAGAAGACTTGTCACAGGCTCCCTCCGCGCAACACATGGACGAAAGCCACCAGGTACCGTATGCGGCATTCCGGACATTTCCTTTCCTTTCATTTCATTTCATTCACTTCGATATTGTCCACTTTAACGACGAGCATCGCTTCGTACTTTGCCCGGCAACGTTTCTGTTCAATATTTTTTTTTTTTCCTCGTCGGCCAAACCGAAGTGGAGCGGCAGGCAGAGCACACGCCTGCTTATATCGTTCGATATCGGAGTTCTTTCTGCCTGACGGACGTAGTCCAGTTCCGATAGCGACGGATAGAAATAGCGGCGCGGATTGATGCTGTTGAGATTCAGCGTTGCAACGACGTGCAACAACATCTCTTCGCTTTCGAAGATCACCGGGAAGTAGGCGTGGTTGTATTCGCAGTCGGGCTCGATCGACTGGAAGCGCACGGGCAGTCCGACCAGTCGCTCCTTGTAGCGCCGATGCAATTCACGACGTTTCGCCAGAATCTCGTTGATATATTTAAGGTTGCAGAGCCCCATCGCGGCGTGAGCTTCGGAATTCTTGCCGTTGATGCCAACCAGACCAAATTCAGTAGGCGAGAGATGGCCGAAGTTGCGCATCTCTGCCACGCGTTTAAGCAGTTCGGGCGTCTGGCAGATCACGGCGCCGCCTTCAATCGTGTGAAAGAGCTTCGTCGCGTGGAAACTGGTTGCCGACAGATCGCCGTATTGGAATGCCGACTTACCGCGATACTTGGTGCCGAATGCGTGAGCCGCATCGTAGATCACCTTTAGGCCGTGCTTTTTGGCGATCGCGTCGATCTTGTCGATTTCGCAGGGATTGCCGAATACGTGGGTCGCCATGATCGCCGACGTTTTGTCGGTGATGGCCTGCTCGATCTTTTCCGGATCGATATTGAGCGAGTCCGGCGAAATGTCGACCATTGCCGGCGTGCAGTTCTCCCACACGATCGTAGAGGTCGTCGCGACATAGCTGAACGGCGTCGTAATGATCTCACCGCTCAAGCCAAGTGCCTTGATGCCGAGTTGCAGCGCGATGGTGCCGTTGGTTACGTACAAAAGGTAGTCGAGCGACAAATACTCTTTCAACCGTAACTCGAGTTCGCTTGAAAGGGGGCCGTGATTGGTCAGCCACTCGCGACGCCAGATGCCGTCAAGATAAGTTTGGTATTCAGCAAGTGGCGGGAGAAACGGCTTTGTGACATTGATTTGCATGACGAGGTTTCCTCATTCGACGTCCCACCGACTTAGCTGAGCATTCAATGCACCTACCTGCACATTGCGTACCTCGCGAAGCGATGGGTTCAACTGTACGTCGGACGGTTGTTATGGGTAATTTTGATTGATCGCGAAATTTTTATCGGTAAAGCCGGGCGTACGACCGTGCCGAAAAATTTTCGGATCGACCAGGCTGGCACGGCGGACGGTCTTGTGCGTTTGTCGCGGTGCAGTGAGTGTCTCGTCGCTTCACCCGTCGCGTGAACAAATGTAAGCCGGGTGCGATTTGACGAGCGCTGTCGTCTTGGTGCTTACGTGACGTGCCTTGGCGTGACTTTCCCCGCGTCCCTCTGCGCCTACAGTCTGGCCGCGTGAAGGAAAAAGCTCGCAATCCAAGTCCGAATTCGGGGGCTCGTTTGGAGCGACTTGATCCTTCGGGGAGGTTTCGTGGAATTGCATGTTTGCCGTCATGTCAGTTGGCCATGGCACCTTGTTATCAGGTTACTGATTATAACGAAAGATTCCGCGTCCTAGCCGCCCGCGCAAGCCGCGCAGAACCCTGAAGCAGATTCACGCTGACCTCTGCGCGCTGGGCTTCACCGGCTCCTGCGACCTTGTCGCCGCGTTCGCGCGTCGCTGGCGACAGGAACAGCAAGAACGCGCCAGAACCGCCGGTCGCGGTACCTTTGTGTCCCTCGCCTTTGCCTTTGGTGAAGCGTTTCAATTCGACTGGGGCGAGGATTGGGCTGTCATCAATGGCGAGTGCACCGAGCTGCAGGTCGCGTAGTTCAAGCTCAGCCACGGCCGAGCGCTCTTCCTGCGCGCCTATTTGCTCCTGACTCACGAGATGCTGTTCCACGCGCCACCACGCGTTTGTCGCGTGGGGTGGCATTCCGGGCCGGGGACCTACGAATGAAAGGGACTTCCCCGTCCCGAATCAGACGCCCGTGCGTGCAACGGCATCAAGGTGCCACGATAGGGTCTTCACGCACCATCAGCTCACTCGACAGGGGAAGTCTATGGCAATCGTAACTCTGGGAATTGATCTGGCCAAGAACGTGTTTGCTCTGCATCATGTTGGTCAGACGGGCAGGCCCGAATTACTACGTCGGAAGTCCGACGGGCCAAGCTGCTGGAAGCCTGCTCAGGTGCGCACCATTGGGCGCGAGAGTTTCAGAAGTTGGGGTATACGGTTCGCCTCGTGGCATCCAAGTTCGTCGCGCCGTACTGAATGTCTGGTAAACGCTGGAAGAACGACGCCCTATGACGCAGCGGCGATCTGCGAGGCCGTTACGCGACCGAACATACGATTTGTCCCGATCAAGTCGATAGATCAACAGGCCGATCTGTTCATACATCGTGCACGCCAAGGACACATCGAAGAGCGCACCGCGCCGATAAACCGGCTTCGCGTGCCCATCGCTGTTGCAGCCTTAATGTTCTCGCCTTCCATCGCATTGCTCCATCCTCACGAAAGCAATTCATTCACACTCGGGTTTGCCAGATTCAAGATAGGATGCGCCGGCGCTTACATTTGTTCTGGTTCCATATTAGGAATGGACCCACCGTCGCAGGCCATTCGTACTGGTTAAATCAATTATCGTTTTCTTAGGCTATTCGCATCCGCAATTCGGTCGTATGCCAATGTTGACATCGGTCGTAAATGCGACGCTCAGGTCAATTCTTGTTGTTTCTGGGCGTAACAAAAGGAAAAGTCGGTTGCCCGGCGCAAGAATTTTGAGCAAAATTGCGCCGTTGAATAGTCCCTGACCTAAAAAGTGTCGGTCAAAAGACACGCTCTTGATGCGACATGAATACTACACGTGAGCTGGGTGACGAGGACGAAGGCTTATCGGTATCGATGGTCGTCTATCGCCCCGACCTGAAACAACTAGCGCAGACGTTGAGCAGCCTTACAGGCTCTTACGATGCCCTTAGGCAGGCCCATCCCGCTGTCAAACTCGACGTATGTATGGTCGACAACGGCGGCTTACCCGATATGACAACGGCGTTTGCTGACCTCGAGTCGCGCGGCGCGAGGTGTTCTGTCATTACGGGGCAGGGCAACGTCGGCTATGGCTGCGGCCACAATCTCGCGATCGCGCACGCAGCGAGCCGCTATCACCTCGTTCTGAACCCGGACATCGATCTGGATCGGGATGCGCTGACGCGGGCGGTCGACTTTTTCGAAAGCCATCCTGACGTCGGTTTGCTTACCCCCCGTATCGGGGATGAGACCGGGCGTATTCAGTACCTGTGCCGCCGCTATCCGACGCTGCTCGACCTGTTCGTCCGCGGCTTTCTGCCGGCGCGTGCACGACGGTTTTTCGCAGGGCGCCTCGCGCGCTACGAGATGCACGACGTGATCAACGAGCGCGACGTCGTTTGGGATCCGCCCATCGTGAGCGGTTGTTTCATGCTTTTTCGCACGAAAGTGCTTAAACGGCTGGCGGGCTTCGATCCGCGCTACTTTTTATATTTCGAGGATTACGATCTGAGCCTGCGCACCCACGACGTGACGCGCATCGCATACCTGCCGTCCGTGCGCGTGCTGCATCACGGCGGCGGCGCGGCGCGCAAGGGCTCCGCGCATATCCGCATGTTCGTTACCTCGGCGTATCGGTTCTTCAACCGCTTCGGCTGGAAGTGGCTATGAGTCACATGTTGCTGAGCGGGGCCAACGGTTTTGTCGGGCGCGCGCTAGGGCGCGTGCTGGTGGACGCTGGCCACACGGTAACAGGCTTGGTGCGTCAGCAGGGCGGTTGTGTCGACGGCGTACATGAGTGGGTTCACAGTGACACGGATTTCGACAAGCTAACCGGCGCCTGGCCAGAGCATCTGCAACCGGACTGCGTCGTCCATCTAGCGGCCCGTGTCCACATCATGAACGACAAAGCGGCCAATCCGGACGCCGCCTTCCGTGCGACGAACGTCGACGGAGCGTTGCGAATGGCCGCCGCGGCCCGTGAGCACGGTGCAAAGCGCTTCGTCTTCGTGAGCAGCATTAAGGCAACCGCCGAAGGCGACCATGGGCGGCCGCTCCGAGAAACTGATCCGCCGCATCCCGAGGACGCCTATGGCCGCTCGAAACTCGCTGCGGAACAGGCGTTGACGCGTTTCGGCCAGCAAACAGGCCTCGAGATCGTCATAGCCCGCCCGCCGTTGGTATATGGCCCGCAAGTGCGAGCTAACTTTCTGCGCCTGCTAGACGCCGTCTGGCGCGGCACACCGCTGCCACTCGGCGCGATCGACGCTCGGCGCAGCATGGTCTACGTCGGCAATCTGGCGGACGCATTGGCGCATTGCGCGACCGATCCGCGCGCCGCAGGCCAATGCTTCCATATAGCCGATGCGACCGACCCGACCGTTGCCGACGTCGTCCGGACGCTTGCGCGCCATATGAACAAGCCCGCGCGCCTGCTGCCGGTTCCGCTAGGCTTGCTGCGCCTTGCTGGCAATCTGACTGGCCGTACGGCACAGATCGACCGCCTGACGGGCAGCATGCGCGTCGACACGACGCATATTCGCGAAGTGCTCGGCTGGCTTGCGCCCATTTCATCCGAGAACGGACTCGCCGCCACGGCCGAGTGGTATCGGGTGACACACTGAAACCCGCTATGGATATTCAAGCGCTCCAGATTTCCCCATGGACGATCGTATTGATCGTGGCCGTCGTCTCCGCGTGCCTGTGTGCGACTATTCTCTTCACATTGCTGAAAACTGGCCTCGCATGGCGTCTGGCAACCGATGTCCCGAACGACCGTTCGCTACACGTCCGGCCGACGCCGCGAGTGGGCGGCTGGGGCATCGTGCCGGTCGCTGCGGCGGCGACCTTGATGCTGGCGCCGAGCCTCTGGTATGCCGCTCTCGGCACCGTGTTCCTTGCGGCGATTTCGCAAATCGACGACCGGCGCGGATTGCCTGCGCGTGTCAGGTTCGCAGCGCATCTAATCGCCGTGGTCGGATTGGTTGTACTTTTTCCCGCCAATGCCCCCTGGTGGATCTTGGTAATTCTTGCATTTTTGATGCTATGGTTGGTTAACCTTTACAACTTCATGGACGGCGCGGACGGTCTGGCAGGCGGTATGGCGCTGTTCGGCTTCGCCGGTTACGCGGCCGGTGCGCTCTTTAGTGACCATCCCTTGCCGGAATTGGCGTGGTCAGCGACGGTGATCTCAGGTGCCGCGTTAGGCTTCTTGTTGTTTAATTTTCACCCAGCACGCATTTTTCTCGGGGACGCTGGCTCAATCTCGCTGGGTTTTCTTGCTGGGGCGCTTGGTTACTGGGGGTGGCGCGGAGGAGTGTGGCCCGTCTGGTTCCCGATCCTGGTGTTCGCGCCGTTCATCGCCGATGCGTCGATGACGCTTGCTCGCAGACTGCTGCGCGGCGAAAAGTTTTGGCAAGCCCATCGGGAGCACTACTATCAGCGTATGGTGCGTTCAGGGATCGGCCATGCTAGGACAGCTTTGACATGGTATGTACTAATGGTAGCTGGCATAATGCTTGCTATTTGTGCACTTGGCCGCTCAGTGATTTTTCAGTCGTGTGCGCTGGCCGTTTGGGGCGCCGTCCTCTGCGTAGCAGGCGCTTTGGTTGATATGCGCTGGCGTCGTTTCCAGTCAACACTGTCCGATCCAGTCAACACTGTCCGATAACTGAGGTATGACGCTGATGCTAAGAAACAAGGCCACATGGCTATCTTTCAGCGCTTTTCTTTTCGACTTGTGCGCGGTCGCCGCCGCTTGGCTGATTGCCTACATCATCCGCTTCAATGGCGTGGTTCCTGAAGACTTCAGGGTCGGAGCGATGCACTCGCTCCTCTGGGTCCTGCCGGCCTACGGCGTTATGTTCCGCATCTTCGGCTTGTACCGTGGTATGTGGGTCTTTGCGAGTTTGCCGGATCTTGTACGTATATCGAAAGCAGTCGTCGCTGGTGCGCTCGTCGCCATGATTGTTTCGGTGCTGGTCCAGCCTATGCCGATCGTGCCGCGCTCGGTGCTGGTGGTATCACCGCTATTTCTGTTTCTTGCGATGGGCGGATCGCGCGCGCTATACCGTGCGACCAAAGAGTTCTATCTGTATGGTGGACTCGTCGGACAGGGTAAGCCGGTAGTGGTGCTCGGCGCCGGCAACGCGGGCGCGAGTCTCGCG
Organism: Paraburkholderia solitsugae; assembly: GCF_013177695.1. Classification (GTDB taxonomy): domain Bacteria; phylum Pseudomonadota; class Gammaproteobacteria; order Burkholderiales; family Burkholderiaceae; genus Paraburkholderia; species Paraburkholderia solitsugae. The sequence goes on from NZ_WOEY01000057.1 coordinate 40,969, forward strand.
CGCGAGCTGTCGCGTTCGAGCGAATGGCGTCTCGTCGGCTTGCTCGACGACGATGTTTCCAAGCACGGCCGCGAGATCTATGGCTACAAAGTACTCGGTTCGATAAGCGAATTGCCGCAATTGGCCGAAACGCTGAAGACCGAATACGCAATCATTGCCATCCCCTCCGCCACGGTGGATGTGCAGCGGCGTGTCGCGACGCTATGCGTTCGCGCCGGCGTACGGGCGCTCGTGCTGCCTGCGCTAACCGACGTCACGCAAGGCCAGGCGTTTCTATCGCGCGTGCGACAGATCGACCTCGAAGATTTGCTGGGCCGTGATCCGATCATCATCGATACGCCCCATGTAGAAGCACTGCTGCATGACAGGATAGTGATGGTCACCGGCGCAGGCGGGTCTATCGGCTCCGAATTGTGCCGCCAGATCTTGCGCTTCCAGCCGGCTCAACTCATTGCCTATGACTTGTCCGAATTTGCGATATATCGGCTTACTGAAGAGTTGAGCGAGCGTTTTCCAGGCGTGTCGGTAATTCCGGTCATCGGCGATGCCAAGGACTCGCTGCTGCTCGATCAGGTGATGTCGCGCCACACGCCGCATATCGTATTTCATGCGGCCGCGTATAAACACGTCCCGCTAATGGAAGAACAGAACGCATGGCAGGCCGTGCGCAATAATGTGCTTGGCACCTATCGGGTGGGTCGCGCGGCGATTCGTCACGATGTAAAGCATTTCGTGCTGATCTCGACCGACAAGGCAGTCAACCCAACTAACGTCATGGGGGCGAGCAAACGTCTGGCAGAAATGGCGTGTCAGGCTTTGCAGCAGACCAGCTCGCGTACACAGTTCGAGACGGTTCGGTTCGGGAACGTACTCGGTAGCGCCGGCAGTGTCATTCCGAAGTTCCAGCAGCAGATTGCGAAGGGCGGCCCCGTAACCGTAACGCACCCCGAGATTACGCGCTTCTTCATGACCATCCCGGAAGCGTCGCAGCTCGTGCTGCAAGCGTCGAGCATGGGGCATGGTGGCGAGATCTTTATCCTCGACATGGGCGAGCCGGTGAAGATCGTCGACCTGGCTCGCGACTTGATTCGCTTGTACGGCTTTAGCGAGGAGCAGATTCGGATCGTGTTTACTGGTCTGCGGCCTGGTGAAAAGCTTTACGAAGAGCTACTGGCTTGCGACGAAACGACGACACGCACACCGCATCCTAAATTGCGGACCGCACGTGCGCGAGAAGTGTCGGATGATCTGTTGGACAAGTTGCTGCCGTGGCTTATGCAGCATCGCGTGTTAAGCGACGACGAAGTTCGTCGCGATCTGCGGCGCTGGGTGCCAGAATATCAACCGGCCACCGCACCGGCTTTGCGTAGTGTCGGTAGTGTCACATCCGTCACGCGGGCTTCCTAGAACTCACTCGCGATGCGGGTTCCCCGTTGCTGTCACGCATTGAAAAAGGCGCTCTTGAGCGTAATGCCGTTCAGTTAACACTGAACGGCATTAGGCCACGTGGGGCCTTTTTCTTGTCTTTACTTTCTGAACACTAGCTGGCAAGGCACCTTGAACCGCACGATGCTCACGTTGAGCCACACGTAGGTCGCAGCGAACACCACAACAAAGCAGTAGGGGTGCAGGGTGTGCCGCCGGAATAGCGTCGCCAGGACGACTGCAATTAGGGTAACCACGCACGAGATCACCGCAAGCGACAGCAGAAAATCAAGCGGCGGCACGCTAATACGCGTAACGGCGATATTCAAGAAGGAAATAGGCGAGGGCGACGGCTGCCATCGTGCAGGCTAGCCGCACGAGCGGAGAGACCCGTTTGGTCAGGTCTTCGACCAGCCTCGAACCGAATGCCGGCAGGGCCTCTCAATTTTGATTTTGTTGTCGCTGTTGCAGCAACAGATTACGACGGATCGTTAAACGTAGATAACTAGGGTCGCACCGTACGCTTCGATGGGAAATGCCTAAGTGGAATTGAGGTAGACTGCACGCAACAAAACGCCCCACCACACGAATCAAAATGCAGAGAAACGACAACCTTGACGGCATGCGAGGCATCGCTGTCCTTATTGTTTTCCTTTATCACACACTTGGAAAACCGGCCGCCGGTAACCTTGGCGTCGACGTCTTTTTTGTCTTGAGCGGCTACCTCATCACGAGCAAGCTAATTGAGGAAATCGACGCCACCGGCACCGTGGACATTTTTCGGTTCTATCTGAACCGCTGCCTGAGATTGCTGCCGGCGTTCTTCGTCATGTGCGTGCTGTATGAGGGGCTGCATTATTGTTTTCCGGGCATCGTCAGCTCCGCGCGGCCGATTTCGCTTCTAGCCTTCCTCTTCACATCCAATATCTATTGGATGAATGGCCTTCAACCATTTCCGGTCGCCAGCCATACGTGGACACTCGCGACAGAGTGGCAGTTCTATCTCGTGTGGCCGTTCATTGCCGCGTTTGTGATGCGCCGCCGAGAGCACAGATTGCCAGTGGCTCTGCTGTTGGCAGCATGCGCGCTCGCGCTGGTCATTGCCGAACTGCATGAGGCGAAGGTGCCGAAGTACGAAGGCATTCTGATTGGGTCGTCGATGGCGATTATGCTATCAGTTGCGCGACGCGAAAATCTGCCATTGAGGGGAGCGCCACTTGCGCTTGCATCGACCATCGGAATAGTTGCCTGGTCGTTCATTGGGTCAAAGTTCGGAGAAAAGTCGAGCCTCGTTGCCGTTGCGCTCTCAGTCGGCGCTATCTATGCAATGACGAACTCTGGATCTGAGAAAGCGATTCCGCTGCTGTCGGGACACGTGCTTAAGTATTTCGGGAAGATTTCATATGGACTTTATATTTATCACTTCCCGATCGTAGCAGTGGCCTACGTCGCAGGGATGAGCCCAGTGAGGATGTTCATAATCGGTGTCGCAGTGACGATTCCGCTCGCCGACTTCTCGTTTAGGTTCATCGAGGCCCCCGCGCTAAAGCTTCGATCTGTGTTTCACCGGACAAAGCACTCCACCTCTGCAGCAGCAGCGCGATAGCGAATCACGTTCCGGCCGGATACGCCGGTTTGACCGGTAAGCCATTCACCACCGTTGCTCGCGGAGCACTGATGATCGTTCTGGCTGACCGGCCAGTTGCTAAAGGGGTGTGCGTCCGGAAACATGTGCTGCAGAATCTGCACGATGTTCATTTTGTCCTCTCTATCGAATACGCCGCGCGCGGATGGTTCCTCCCGCGGTCGTGTACTGACTCCGAAACTCATCAGCCCGACGAGGAAGACCATCGTCGTAGCGGCGATGCTCACCCGTATTGAGTCGGTCTTGCAGAATGGCGAGAAGCCAGGCGGAGTAAGGGAATGGGTGCGAACACGGGGTTGCGAAACTCCCAGATTCAATATGGAATTGGCATATCTTCTGGGAGTTGAGAGCCGCCGATGAGCACGCCCGATTTCTTCCGCAGCCGCCTGGATGCAATGATCGATTTGCGTCACCCGCTGGCCGTACTGGCTAACCGGATGCCATGGGCATCGATCGAAGCGACGTTGACGCCGATGTTCGAGCGCCGTGTTCGCGAAGGCCGGGTGACCGCAGAGGTTGATCTGTTCGGCGTGACGCCTAAGCTCGCAGGTTCTGGTGTCAGCGCTGCAGGACGTCCACGCCTGTCCATCCGTCTGATGGTCGGTCTGCTGTATCTGAAACACGCGTACAACGAAAGCGACGACTCGGTGTGCGAGCGTTGGGCAGAAAGCGTGTATTTTCAGTACTTCTGCGGCGAGGAGTATTTCCAGCCGCGTCTGCCGTGCGACCCGACCAACCTGGTGCGCTTTCGGCAGGCGCTGGGCGAAGCCGGTGTCGAGGAACTGCTGGCGACGACGATTGCGGCGGCCATGGAGATGAAGGCGGTGACACCGGCCGAACTCGAGCGCGTGATTGTTGATACGACGGTCCAGGAGAAAGCGGTTGCATATCCGACCGACAGCCGTCTGCTTGAGGTGGCACGGGCCAGACTCGTGCAACTGGCGCAACGCGCCGGTCTGGCGCTGAAGCAAACGTACGAGCGTGAAGGCAAACGACTGCGTCGCCGCGCGGGCGGCTATGCGCATGCGAAGCAGTTCAGGCGCCTGCGTCGTGTACTCAAACGTCAGCGCACAGTATTGGGACGATTACTGCGTGACATCGAACGCAAGCTATCCGGGGCCCCGGACGAACGGCAGACACAACTGCGCGTGTGGCTCGAGCGTGCATGGCGCATTTGCCGCCAACGTCCAAAGGACAAGAACAAGTTGTACGCCCTGCACGCGCCTGAAGTTGAGTGCATCGGCAAAGGCAAGGCGCGGCAGCCCTACGAGTTCGGCGTCAAGGTAAGTCTCGCGATCACGGAGAAACAAGGACTGATCGTCGGCGCACGGGCGTTCCCAGGCAACCCATACGACGGCCACACGCTGGCGGAGCAACTCGAACAGAGCTCCATTCTGTTGCAGGATCTGCCCGGTACGCCGCAACCGAAGACCGTGCTGGTCGATCTCGGGTTTCGTGGCGTCGACGCCGAAGTATCATCAGTACAACTTATTCATCGTGGCAAATACAAGACCCTGACCCGCACGCAGCGACATTGGCTCAAGCGACGGCAGGCGATCGAACCGATCATCGGCCATGTGAAGCACGACCACGGCATGCGGCGTTGCTGGCTCAAAGGGCAAACCGGCGATGCGCTACACGCGGTGCTGTGTGCTGCCGGCTACAACCTGCGCTGGTTGCTGCGCGCCATCGTCCGCCTGGGCCTGAGGCCCGTATTTTTTACCCTCGCGTTGCTGCATTGGCTCGCCGATGTCACGTTGAAGTCGGCGCTTGCTCGCCACAACCACTTTCGGTGGGTTGATTCCAGTTCGCCGACAGGCCGCCCCCGTGGCTTAGCTCGCTACGCAAACTGAATTTTGCAGGTCCGACTATTGAAGGAACCGGTACGGACTCCGATCCGCCGATAGAGACACCGTTAAACGGTTGAATCAGCAGCCCATGACCATTGGTGAGGGACGGCAGAGTGGCAAATACGGCCCTAAGGCGCCCTTGTTCTCACCCCTTCCCCTTCCCCTTCCTAACCACCATCCACCGAGGCGACTTAAACCGCACAATACTCACATAAAGCCAAACGTAGGTAACGGCAAACACCACCACAAAACAGAACAGATGCAGCGTATGCCGCCAGAACAACGTCGCCGGCACAACCGCAATCAGACAGAGCAACCACAGATACGGCGAGGTGAGAGAGTTCCGCCGTGTCAATTCCCGAGCGGTACGCGCACCCACCGCCCATCGCATCAGCCGCTTATAAACCAGCATATGCAGATGCACGCCATCGGGAATCCCCGGCGACATCCCACGAATAAATTTCTTTCTATAGATCGAGAAGCAGGTCTCGAAGATCGGGTACATGAAAAGCAGCACCGGATACCACGCCGACACATCACGATTACGCATCACCAGCATGATCGACAGTTCGGCGAGCATGAAGCCGATAAAATACGCGCCACCGTCGCCGAGGAAAATCAGCCCTGCCGGAAAATTCCAGATGAAGAAGCCGAGCACCGCGCCCATCATCATGAACGATGCCGACAGCACGATCGGATCGGACACCTGGAATGCCACATAGGCGAGCGACGCGAACATCATGAACGCAACCATCGACGCGAGGCCATTGAAGCCGTCGATGATATTGATCGCGTTGGCGAGCGCCGCGACGGCCAGCACGGTGACCGCGCACGAGATCACCGCATACGAGAGCAGAAAATCGAGCGGCGGCACGCTGATACGCGTGACAGCGATATCCAGCAGGAAATAGGCGAGGGCGGCAGCGGCCATGGTGCAGACGAGCCGCGCGAGCGGCGAGACGCGCTTGGTCAGATCCTCGACTAATCCCGAACCGAACGCCGGCATGCCGCACGCGATCAGCCCCAGAATGCCGCCCGACACTGCGGGATACGCATGATGCAACTGCACGGCGGACACGATCAGTCCGACCAGAATCCCGGCGCCGCCGATGCGCGGCACCGGGCGCACATGGAATTTCTGCACGCCGGCCAGATCCGTATCGGTGGAGAATTTTTCATGCAGATGCGCATAGCGCACGATCAACAGCGTGATCAGCAGTGAAACGAGAAAGCCGAGCGCAAAACTAAGCATGAAAGTGGGCCTGAGCGAAGTGGGCCTGAGCGAAGACGCCGAATTATACAAACGAAACGCATGCCGTCCTGAAAAGCAGCGTTTGCGCCACGCGTGAGAGAAATCCCAGATAGTGAAGCTCTAACCGCCCGCAAAGCCATGCCTGTCATGGATTTCACCTATTTAACGAGGTCTCCTGAGGGCCGTTAACCTGGATGCGGCGAAGTGTAAGTTGCGGGCGAAAAAGACGGTCGCCGACGCATCGCGGGATTCGCCGCCGATCAATGAGACGTTCCGGAGACCCAATGTTAAACAAATCCACCATTCGCGGTGGCCTGACGCTGGTCATCAGCGTATTCGTCGCTTTTCTGCTGACCGTGATCGGCGTCGGCTATGGCGCGCTCAAGCTCGCGAATAGCAGTCTCGACGAGACTCAGCACAGCGCCGTGGCACTGTCGCATCTGAAGGCGAGCTCGGAGAAGCTGCTTCAAGTGCAGCTCGCGCTCGGCTCCTATCAGACGCTCTTCAGCGTCGGCAAGCAGACTGACGACCTGTTGCCGGCCGCGCATAAGGTGCTGCTCGAATCGAACAAGGACTTCGGCAGTTACATGGCCGGCCCGTTCGCGAGCGAGGACGAGAAGAAGCTCGCGCAGAACGTCGAGCAGGCGCGTAGCGCGCTCGTCGACAAGGCGATCGAACCAGCATTCAAGGCGCTCACCGACTTCGACTTCAACACCTTCCGCAACATCCAGGGCGAAACGGCGAACGCCTTTTACGCGGCCTATTCGAAGGCCATCGATGCGCTCGAGCGCTCGCAGATGGACAGCCAGCGCAAGCAGGCCGAGACGGCGGCGCAGCGTTTCCAGTTGGCGACGCTGCTGTTCGCGGGGATCGGCGCGATTGCCATCGTGATCGGTGTGATGGCGCGGATCGGCTTGTCGGCGGCGGTGATCAAGCCAGTCAACACAACTATCAGACACTTCGAGCGCATTGCCGCGGGCGATCTGACGATCGCAATCAAAAGCAGGTCGCGCAACGAGATGGGTCAGTTACTGGGTGCGCTGACGAAGATGCGCGATGGCCTCGTAGAGACGGTGGCGAAGGTGCGCGGCAGCACGACGGCGATTACGCAAGGCGCGAACGAGATCGCCTCAGGCAACGCCGACCTGTCGTCCCGCACCGAACAGCAAGCGGCGGCACTTCAGCAAACCGCGGCGAGCATGGAACAACTCTCGGCAACGGTGAAGCAGAACGCCTACAACGCGAAGCAGGCGAACCGGTTGGCGCAGGGTGCGTTGGATACGGTGACGCGTGGCGGAGAAGTGGTCTCGCGTGTCACCGAGACGATGGACGGGATCACCGAATCATCGAAGAAGGTAGCCGAGATCATCGGCATGATCGAGGGAATCGCGTTTCAGACCAATATCCTCGCCTTGAACGCGGCAGTTGAAGCAGCCCGCGCAGGAGAGCAGGGGCGCGGCTTTGCCGTCGTTGCATCGGAAGTGCGCAGCCTTGCGCAGCGTTCCGGCTCGGCGGCGAAAGAGATCAAGGAATTGATCGGCGAATCGGCCGCCAAGGTGGAACAGGGGGCCTCGCTCGTGTCCGAGGCACAGAAGACGATTCACGAAGCCATGGACGCGGTTCAACGCGTCACGGGCGTCATGAATGAGATCGAGGCGTCAGCGCTCGAACAGAGCGACGGGATCGAACAGGTCAACAAGGCGGTCTCACAGATCGACGAGGTCACACAGCACAATGCCGCGCTCGTCGAAGAGGCTGCGGCGGCGGCCAAATCGCTGGAAGAGCACGCGGTTGCCTTGCGTGATGCAGTCGCGGTGTTTCGGGTGGCGGATTAGCGTCTGGCCTACAAACCTGCAATGACGCATGTCCAGAAAAGCCACCGTCACCGAAGGAGCAGTGCGCAACTCGCCCGCCCGGCGATACTCGGCGACCATGCTGTTCTCGAGCGCACAACCGTAATCGGGCGCATTGAGCACGGCAATGCCGAATTCCTTGAGCAGCGATTTCCTGCCACCTTGACTTTTGAGATTCGCAATGATGTGAAAAGCCTTTTTGAAGAGAGTTGGCACGAGTCCCATCGACGGTTCGTCGAGTAGCGCGAAATCCGGTTCAGCAAAATCACGCGTCATCGCCGGCCTCTGCTGCTTGCCCGCCGGAGAGCGTACGGTCCGGTTGATGGGTCGGTTGTTCAGGCGCGGAAACAGATCGACCATCTCGTGCTTCAGATCGGTGTCCGCGTCACCGCGTGACCGCACCCAGGTCAGGTCCGGGAGTGCGCCAAGGATCAGGTGCTGGTTACACTCATCGGCTCAAACGGCGCCGGCCTTCCGGCGAATACGCGAGCCCGAGTCGCGATGCGAATTCAGTGGGGGATCCATTTCGAGGCGGCGTCCATGCCCATCTTGATCTCGCCGCCCGTTGACCGGATTCTGCCGGAGATCGCGATCGTCGTCGCCGTTTTGCCGGCTCCATTCGAGCCGATCAGCGTGACGAAGGACACCTGGACACATTGATCGAAATGCCGTGCAGCACTTCGATCTTGGTCGCTCCCCACCCTCCGGCTAGTCTCGACTTTCTCCCGCGTCTTCTCTTTGTTCCCGGGGAAGGCCCACCCGCGCGCATCGCGATCAAGCCGTTCCGGCGTCGACTTGCACGGGGCCCGGCGTAACCGAAACTGGGTTGGTGAATTCGTTTCGCGATTCAACGAATCACGTTCCTAAACCTTACGGAAGCCCCCTCATGCAAAACAACCAACACCACTGCCGTTTGTCCTTTGTAGATGCAAATTATGCCCACTTGCCGCGCCCGGTTCACTGGGTGCTCAACAGCATGGGCGTGTTCCTGCTAGCAGTTCCTTTCCTGTTCATGTTTCTTTCCGGGTTCCTGACTGTATGGGGGATCGACATGCTGCAGTCGGTCATCGGCATGGCGGGAGCTGGCGTGGTGTTCGCGCTTTTCGACATGCTGAAGGAGATAACGTCAAGTCTGGTGTATGGGCAGTTGATGGCCGGCGATGTCAAGCGGCGAGTTTCTGCTGACCCGGTTGATCGCCTTGCACCGGTTCTCCGTCCCTGAAGGCAATACCCTCCAGCAACAGCTTGATTTGTTCGGGGCCGTTAATACGGCGCCAGGTTTTCTCGGCTTCCTCGATCAGCTTGAATGCCAGACCGAGGAAGGTTGGTCGCGACACGCAGTTGCGCGTACGCGTAGTGCGGTGTCGCACGGTCGCGAACGTCGACTCAATCGCATTCGTCGTGCGCAAATGCTGCCAGTGCTCGGCGGGGAAGTCGTAAAACGCCAGCAGGCTCTCCCGGTCCTTCTTCAGAGTTTCGGTCGCCTTCGGATATTTCGCCGTATAGACCGTTACGAAACGATCGAACGCAGCGTACGCGTCGGCGCGCGTAGCGGCCATCCAGATCGCCTGCAGGTCTGCCTTCGCGCGTCCCTGTTGTGACTTCGGCAGCGCGTTGAGCACGTTGCCCATCTTGTGAAACCAGCAGCGCTGGCCGCGTGTCGCAGGAAACACTTCTTCCAGCGCAGCCCAGAAGCCCATCGCCCCATCGCCGACTGCCAGCAGTGGACCGGCCTGCAGGCCGCGCGCCTTCAGGTCGAGTAGCAGCTCTTGCCAGGACGCCTTCGACTCGCGATACCCGTCGCCGATTGCCACACGCTCCTTGCGTCCATCGGGCCTCACGCCGATGATCACGAGCAGGCACTGGCCGTCAGAGTTCTCGCTTCGCAGCCCAGTGTGAATGCCGTCAACCCACCAATACACGTAGCGCGACTTTGACAGGTCCCGCCGGCTCCAGCTGGCGTGCTCGTCGGCCCATTGCGCTTTCAGCCGACTCACCACATTGGCCGACAAGCCTTTGGCGTCATCTCCCAGCAGCACGCTCAGCGCCTCGCTCATGTCGCCCGTCGAGATGCCCTTCAGATACAGCCACGGCAGCGCGGCACTCACGCGCGGCGACTTCCTCACGTACGGCGGCACAATCGATGAATTGAACTTCACACCTGATCCTGATCGATCGCGAACCTTCGGGACCTTCACCGCAATGGGGCCGGCCGCGGTCAGCACTTCGCGCTCCGGCAGATAGCCATTGCGCACCACGGCACGCTGTCCGTGCAAGGTCTTGACGTTCTCGAACCGCTCCAGGAGCGCCGACAGCTCTGCTTCGATTGCCTGCTGGATCACCTGGCGCGCTCCCTGCCGGACCAGTTCGTCCAGACCCAGACCGGTTGCCGATAGACCGACGACTTCTTTTTCCGTAAACTTGCTCATGGTGGATGGTTTGTTGGTTGCTGGTTTCCGACTTCGACAATCAGATTCTCAGCTGAAACCTCCACCGCCTTCAATCTCCCGCCTCAATCCCCCCGTACACCAGTTTCGACCTTATCTCATGCTGAAGCTGGCTGCCCTGGTATTCGCGTTGGCCCTCGGTTTTGAGCTATGGGTGAGCAGGATTGAGTGGATCGAGGAAGTCCACCAGGTTGTTGATAACTGCTGTGAGGATTTCGTGAGACTGTTGCGATAAGCAAGCGTGCTTCACCTCTTCCTTTACGGCGTTTCCACCTGCGCATGAAGGCGCATTCGCGACCGCGAACGACGATGCGCGCGCCGCCTTGCGCAGGGCAGTGTTGACCCAAAAAACATATCCGCGTTTTGCCCGTTTGATTCTCGGGCGGGTGTGATCTTGCAAGACGTGCGTTGCCGACGGCGCACGTCCCTCCACAATGAAGGAGCGACCATGAGCTTTCTCACCCTCGCTAGTGTTCCCTTTGACGCAATGAATCAACCCATCACCGTTTTTCGTGATGATCGCCATCGCGACTTGAATTTGATTTTTTTTGAAGACGCAGAACACTTGCTGGCGATATTAACCCCCGCGCGGCTGGAGATCATCAGACTGCTGCGCGAAAAAGGACCGGCGCCAGCGGGCACGATTGCAACATGTCTTCATCGCGACAGGCTGACAGTCAGCAGGGACTTGGGAGTGCTTCTCGATGCGCAAGTCATCGACCTGGAGCGTGATGCGCGTTACGTATTTGGTTTTGAGGGCATTCGGGTAGTGATGCAATACCCGCCGTCCGGGCTGAGAGGGGCGCGGTCATGACGGACAGACAACACAAAGCGACTGCCGATTTGAATGTGTCTACGGGTGTGCTGATCATCCGTCTGGAATACGAGACGGTCAGGGAGGATGGGATGCTGCCTTCGGGCGGATTCATTGAAGTTGATGGCGTCTACCGGACTGGCGCCTCAGAGGGCAACTATTGCTTGGGTGGAGGCGGGCGCGCAACTGCTCACTGGGCCGTTTTTCTCTTTCCGCGTGACGCATTGGGAAACGTCTTCGGGTGGCTTTTGCTTTCTGACAGTCCAGTGGAGCTTGCCAACGCGTTGCACGGAATGCCAGCCGACGCTATACCGTGGCAGCATTGATGGAAGTTGCGGTGCCGCAGGAGTGAAGATCGCGGGCCAGGTACGCGTAGATCCGTCGTGTGCCTGGCCCGCGCATGCCCGGTGTCAAGATGCCAGAAGGGGCGATTGCCAGCATTTGTTTCGCACGCTGCCGATCTGATCTGTGGCGTTGATGACGCTATATCAGGCATGTCATGGTCCCATCAACTCCCGCTTGCAGTACGCCCGCAAGCGCCGCATTTCCTTTTGCTTGAACACCAGAAGGGTGTCGTTGATAACCAGGATGTAGCCGCTTCCTTCTACGGGGGCTCATCAACCCTGCCAAGCGAAATTTCAGGGTGCTCGATTTCTTCGCTGTCCACGATCTTCAGAAAAACATCCACTAGCGATGGACGGACGTAGACCTCGATGCGCCGCCGCGCCAGCCAGAGAAGAATGGATCTGTCAGGTTGTACAACGGCCCGAAACTCGCGCTTTGCACGAGGACGGCTACGCTTGGCAATGCTGACGGATTTTTTTGAGTGCATCTTTGTCCTCCAGTTGAAAGGGGTGTAGTTCTAACGATGTTCTGGCTGATGGCTCTCAAGATACCCGGAATCGAGCTGCTGAAGGCTTTGAAAAAAACATCATCTGATGCGATATTTCAAGTAGACGGCGATGTTCCGCGTGCTACCGCTACCCAGCTTTCAAAGTGAATGGGATCGGTGGTACGTGTGAGTGAGGTGAAGTGAGTTGGGATGTGTGCAGGAGCCAGACAGATTGTCATGGATGTCTCTGCGTAGAGGACGAGTCTTTGGTCGAGTCCCGCCGACAGACATGGCGCTCAGCAGACGGTGCCGTCCTTGAGGGTGCCTATATGAATGGACACCCGAATTCATTCGATGTCGTCGTGCCAATGACCCAACGTGCCAGGCATCGCAACGTGTCGGTCGACCAGAAAGTCGCAGGATCCCAAGGGAGGCCGCTGGAAATTTCCAATGGCACCAGCGCGATCCAAACTATGGTGCTTTACAAATATGGCAAACGGTTTCACGGCAGGGGGGTAAAAAGGCTTTTTAAATCAAAGACCATACCCGACGGTGTGTCGCCCGGCCGACATATCTGCTGCGCGCGTAAATGGCTTGATACCGCTCGTGCCTCCGAAAACTTGCCCGGAGGACCTACGATGCTGTCAGATCTGTAAGGTTGAGGGCGTGGCGCCCCTCGTTGACCTCAACGACTTAACCGAAAATCTAACCTCAATCGATTGGTGCTTTGCACACCAGCTCAGATCTTCCCAGTTTCATTGGGTTCACGGTATTTCGAAAGGCGTGACTGGGGAAGCCCACATGCTAAAAAAAGGCCTGAGCGTAATGTCGCGCTCAAGAATGACAATGGTTCATAACCGTGTCTGGCTTCCCGGGGTGCACGTTCTAATGCCGTGAATGAATCTCATCTTGTGAATTGAAATGTCGGGGATAGGTACTGGCATAAAGAGGTCTTTCGCCTTCACGCGGAGATAACGTCAAGTCTGGTGTATGGGCAGTTGATGGCCGGCGATGTCAAGCGGCGAGTTTCTGCTGACCCGGTTGATCGCCTTGCACCGGTTCTCCGTCCCTGAAGGCAATACCCTCCAGCAACAGCTTGATTTGTTCGGGGCCGTTAATACGGCGCCAGGTTTTCTCGGCTTCCTCGATCAGCTTGAATGCCAGACCGAGGAAGGTTGGTCGCGACACGCAGTTGCGCGTACGCGTAGTGCGGTGTCGCACGGTCGCGAACGTCGACTCAATCGCATTCGTCGTGCGCAAATGCTGCCAGTGCTCGGCGGGGAAGTCGTAAAACGCCAGCAGGCTCTCCCGGTCCTTCTTCAGAGTTTCGGTCGCCTTCGGATATTTCGCCGTATAGACCGTTACGAAACGATCGAACGCAGCGTACGCGTCGGCGCGCGTAGCGGCCATCCAGATCGCCTGCAGGTCTGCCTTCGCGCGTCCCTGTTGTGACTTCGGCAGCGCGTTGAGCACGTTGCCCATCTTGTGAAACCAGCAGCGCTGGCCGCGTGTCGCAGGAAACACTTCTTCCAGCGCAGCCCAGAAGCCCATCGCCCCATCGCCGACTGCCAGCAGTGGACCGGCCTGCAGGCCGCGCGCCTTCAGGTCGAGTAGCAGCTCTTGCCAGGACGCCTTCGACTCGCGATACCCGTCGCCGATTGCCACACGCTCCTTGCGTCCATCGGGCCTCACGCCGATGATCACGAGCAGGCACTGGCCGTCAGAGTTCTCGCTTCGCAGCCCAGTGTGAATGCCGTCAACCCACCAATACACGTAGCGCGACTTTGACAGGTCCCGCCGGCTCCAGCTGGCGTGCTCGTCGGCCCATTGCGCTTTCAGCCGACTCACCACATTGGCCGACAAGCCTTTGGCGTCATCTCCCAGCAGCACGCTCAGCGCCTCGCTCATGTCGCCCGTCGAGATGCCCTTCAGATACAGCCACGGCAGCGCGGCACTCACGCGCGGCGACTTCCTCACGTACGGCGGCACAATCGATGAATTGAACTTCACACCTGATCCTGATCGATCGCGAACCTTCGGGACCTTCACCGCAATGGGGCCGGCCGCGGTCAGCACTTCGCGCTCCGGCAGATAGCCATTGCGCACCACGGCACGCTGTCCGTGCAAGGTCTTGACGTTCTCGAACCGCTCCAGGAGCGCCGACAGCTCTGCTTCGATTGCCTGCTGGATCACCTGGCGCGCTCCCTGCCGGACCAGTTCGTCCAGACCCAGACCGGTTGCCGATAGACCGACGACTTCTTTTTCCGTAAACTTGCTCATGGTGGATGGTTTGTTGGTTGCTGGTTTCCGACTTCGACAATCAGATTCTCAGCTGAAACCTCCACCGCCTTCAATCTCCCGCCTCAATCCCCCCGTACACCAGTTTCGACCTTATCTCCTTCACGCGTCGGGTGTGAGTCTAGCCGCGTTCGGGGGCCTTCGGGCGACGTGAGCGGTTCGTCGGTATCTGTCGACATGTCGGTTAAGCGAATGCAGCGACATCGCAGGGCGCCAAGATGCGCTGAGACAGATCGACGGGGCGATCGGGGAGTCCGCCGTGCCGCTAACTCGCCATTCGGTCACGAAATGATTCGATATCCGAACCGGACTGGTGAGGAGTAGGTCATTACCTCCCAACACTTCTATCCGCACAGCAGCGATATATAGCTGTCGCAAGCCTCCTCGCATTCCCTTTCCACAGCGCCTTGTGCTGATAGCCGCCAGTGCCGCACCGGCATCAGCGCTCGATTTGCATCCCCAAAACGTTGTGCGATCCTGGCTTCGCCGTCGCGCTCACGCGCTCAGTGTTGTAGCGGTCGGGTGACTAGTGTGTATGCGGTATTCGCCAGCCCTTGCGGTTTTCTGAGTCGGTGAGCATGGTGCATAGCGCCGTCTGGCATCGGGCCGCGCTTGACTGTCGAATAAATAGCAGCGTCACCCGCTTCACGACCCTAGGCATCGTTGTGGCAGCAATCTGGCGATCCACGGACCTGATGGTGATGGCACAGCCGAGGCGTGCGGTGGGCGCCATTGATACAGACGGACGAACAGCATTATTTTTCGGAGAGGAAAAGGCATGGAGATTGAACGTTTTACATTTATGGGCACTGGCGAGCGGGTTGTGAAGGTGTCTGGCACGGGCATCAATGTCTACATTGCTGAGTCGGTACCCGTTGAGGTGCTCGAGATGTTTATGAAGCGTATGCGTTCGCAAATGGCGCGCCGCATCGGCCGCCTCCGGCATGCCGAACGCCGCTGGAAGCGCCGCAGGCTTAAACGTGTGCGGGTACGCGTGCGTAGATGCTGGCTCAAGAAACGCCGCCACAAACCGCGCGAGCGGAGCCGCATGCCACGCAGGTAGACCTAAATGCGGCTTGCATCAGTAGCGATGCCAACCAATGCCTGGCGGCCGGCGCGTTGTATCAGTCGACGCAGCCCGCTGCCTTAATCTACAGACCGAGCTAAATCTATGAATGGATTGTTCAGAACGCCAGTGGGCCTTACCTTGCGCCTGATTTTTGTGGGCCTGTTTATTTTGAGTATCGTGCACTCGCCTGCTTTGGGCTATCTCCTCGGGGCAGCCCAGCGCTCCCAGCTGCTTTCGCTTACGCTCATGGCTGCCGTCTCGGTGTGGGTGCAGGACCGACGCAGCGGGCGGTGGGCGAGCGCGGCGTTTCTTGTGCTAAGTGTGGGGCTGCTGCGCATCGCACTCCCGATTGACAGATTAAGCGGGTACGGTTTGGCTATCTGGGGTCTAGCCGCTGGTGGCATCCTGATCCAGCGCTACTGGTTGAGAAAGCAGGCAGCGAAAGGCCGGTCTACAGCGAATGCCGGTGCGGCCGCGCAGTTACCACGGCACCGGTCTGAGCCGTCGCAGCCGGTCTACCTATTCGATCAAAACGTGCAGCAGGCGCGCTACCGGTTCGCCGATCTGGTCGGTATGGGCGAGACCAAGAAGCGAATGCTGGCGGCTGGTGAGGATATCGTGCGCGGCAGCGGTAACAAGCGCAACGGTGTATTGCTGTTCGGAGACCCCGGTAACGGCAAGACACTTTTCGCCGAGGCACTCGCGGGCGAGTTGAAGGTGCCTTTCATGTCGATCACCTACGGGGATGTCGCATCGAAGTGGATCAACGAGACGCCTCAGAAGATCGACGCGATGTTCCGCACGGCTCGACGGCTTGGCGCTTGCGTCCTGTTCATCGATGAATTCGACTCGTTCACGAAACCCCGTGACGAAGGCGGACATTCGATGGACCGGGATATGGCGAACGTGATGTTGACGAACATCAACAACCTGCACGGTACTCGTGTGGTCCTTGTGGCTGCCACGAACTTTATCGACAAGCTGGATCCTGCGGCTATCCGCGATGGGCGTTTCGATTACAAGATCGAAATCCCGCCGCCCGATATGGAAGCGCGAGTGGCAATCCTGCGTAAGTCCATCGGTGAAAGCCTCGGCTCCTCCTTTGTTGAACCGGTAGCGATCACGAGCCTGGCCGAGCGTTGGTCCGGCTTCAGCGCCAGCCGCCTCACGAGCATCGGTGGACAACTGGCCGACATGCGCCGCGACGGCAAGTTCGGCGCGGGCAAGGTGACTTTCGACCTCGGAATGCGGGCGATGCGCCTGATCCAGGGCCGCAAGGGCAAGCTGCCAGAGGATGTGAAGTCGATCGACGAAATCATCATGCCGGGCGAGGCACGCACTGTCCTGCGTGATATGGCCTACAGGATGCAGCAGGTCCACAACCTGGAAAAGATGGGCGGCAGCCTTCCCCGGGGTGCAATCTTCTTTGGTCCTCCGGGGACGGGTAAGACTCAGGCGGCGATGGCGCTTGCCCAGGCAAGTGGATGGGCGTTCCTGATGACGACCGGCGCGAAGCTTGTAAGTAATCCGAACCTCTGGGGCAGGTTGGTGCGTGAAGCAAAGGATATCCGTCCGGCAATCGTCTTCATCGAAGAAGCTGACGATACGCTGCTCGACCGTCGTTACTCGAACGTGGCGCGTTTGACTAATGAAATCCTGGCAACTGTTGACGGTGTTGACGGCCGGGTTCGGGACGTGATGTATATCGCGGCCACGAACCACTACGATCGCCTGGATAGCGCAGTGTTGCGTGGCGGGCGGTTCGAGGAAAAGGTCCGCTTCGACGTTCCGGAACCGCAGGACATGCGGGCTTATCTCGGCCAGAAGCTGGCGAAGGTGGCCGGCAACATTTACACCGTCGCTCCGGGTGTGCTTGACCGCTGCGTTGCGGTGCTGGCCGGGCGATCAATCGCCGATGCCGACGCGGTCATCGCCCAGGCGATCAACTTCGCTGCCGTCCGCGCCCTGCGAGGCGCTGGAGCCCGTTTATGTCCCGGTGATATGTCAGCCGCCGCGCAGGTCGTGTTTGGTGAAAACGGCCAGGCAACAGCGAGGCCTACATACAAGTGAGGTTGTCAAAACTTCCGACTCTCCCGCAGGGGGCGGTGTTGCCAAGGATGCTCTTCAACCGGATGTATGGGGTTGGGGGCGCCGGCATCCTCACTGGCACTGCTGCCTTTAATGGAGCGAGGAACGCAGCATGCATCGCCTAACCTAATTTACGGGTCAAAAAGTTGACGCTTGAAGGGGCAACAGTCATAGGAATCTGGCGTGGTCGGTGAGCGGATTGATGGTACAACGAAAGTTCCTCCCGAGCGCGTACGAATGACGTGCAAAACGGTGCGACTTTCAACTCCACGCGGGGATTCATTTTGGTTATTCTTTGAGTCGCGATGCATCTGGTCTGTTGCCACTCATGGCATGCCGAGCATTGTTTCGTGATTGCGATGACGCCGACCGGTGCGTTCCCCGCGCGCGGTTGATTCTTCAGGTAAGGAGGACATGATGATTGATTTTGCCAGCCCGGTTCAGCAAAAGCTCACCACAATTTCTGACACGGAGGTTTTAAGATTGAAGAAAGACGACTATGGAATCGCGTTCTTTCCGGGGTGTGGTGAAACCGTAGTCAGTCCGCTCCTGGTTCAGCGTCTTTGGAACCTGTGGGCGATAAGCGAGTTCTGGACACCGCGACACGGTCTTGGCGTGGGCGCCTTGGTGAACACCGACGGCGCAGAGCTACAAATTATGGACTGGAAACCGGCAAATGACAGGCAATTCGAATCGCTGTTTGAAGAAAATCTCGCAAATCCCGTTTGGGTGGCTGAGCACGCCGGGCGTGCGCGGGAAGTGATGCTGTCAGAGGTCGAATTTGCGGCACATTTGATGAGTATCAAATGGGAAAAGGCTTTGACGATCCCTGCTGGTCATGGCGCGCCACTTATATCGGCAATATATTGGGCCATGCCTAGTTTGATATTGATGGCGTATCACAAGCTGCAGTTGCCGTCAGCTCACTTGGGAAATTGGATCGCTGAATCAGAGAACAGTCGCTGGTTGAGTCTCTGATCGCGATCGCTAAGAGCTAACAGCTAACATGAGCCGGCCAGGTAGGGAATGAGGGGGCCAGTAAGCAAGGAACGTGGCAGCCAGCGGGCGTCAGGTTCCCATGTGGCAGTCTCCCGATGCGTCCAGACACGTCGGGGCGCTTTATACCGTTCACGTGGCGAATCAATCCAACCGCAGTGGCGCATCGGTATAACTCGCGCAACGCGTTGAAGCCGACGTGGACAGGACGATGAACTCATCTCGCTTCACAGATCGACATTATATCGATCAACCTGAATGGCGAGCGGATCAACCGGAACAGCAACGGCAATGGAATTCCGGTCGGCAGCGCGGTCACCTATGCGAGCGGCAGCATGGATGCCAGTCTGATTAACACATCCAGCGCCGCCAGATGCCCGAGCGCCTGATTGACCACATGAACGCAATCCTGAACGCCGGTGCCATCCGGCGTTTCACAGTCGCGCGCCGACCACGCGCAGTTTCTCGTGCTTGCCGAGCAACACCTGCGCCATGTTTGGCGTCAAATTGTTAGGACTGCAGGCCGGATCTTCGCCAGGCTGCATCAACAAACTGCCAACGTTTTTGCTGTAGTACTTGATCGGCTTGACGACAGATTCGCCAACGAAGTTCAACGCCGCGGACCCGGGCTGCTGCATTGCCCAGTGGCTTATCGCGAAAAGGCAGCGCCCGGTTGCGTTCGGCAAATCGCACCCTAACGCTTGGCTTGCGGTCGTGCGCTGGATGTACCAGTAGGGGCACGATCACAAATTACGGTCAACCAGGCTGGAATCTTCGAAAAAACGAAAAGATGATTCGAGTATCGCCTCTTTTCACCCGAAAGGGGCATCGTGCGCTACCACGCTCGTCATCGCGAACTGACGGATTACCCGTCGGGTCGCTGTCGTCAATTGGCGGGTGACGTACGCGTCGCCCTCGCGGATCAGGCAGCGCATTACTCGCAGCGTTCGCGCCAAGCAGGGTGAGCGGCAGTAGCGTGGAGAGGCTTCATCCCTTCGGCGCGCGGTGGTCACGCTTGAGGAGCGATATCTCTAGCTCCGCTTCCGGACTGCGCTTCACAATCCGCCACTATTGAAATGATCCGTTGGCCATTGTTCGCACATACTGGCGCTGCTCCATGGGCGAGTGAGTCGTTCTCCTGATGGAATGCATCAGGCCTCCGAACCCGGTAATGCGCGCCCTGGTGACCAGTCGCAAAGACCAGGGTTATTTTAACCCGGCCACCTGCTTCTCGGGCTTCCGGTGACACGCGCTCGCGAAGCTTGCGTTCAGTTATTCAGGAGAGAGACTGGCATTGCGGCTGTTGTCCGTTGTGCCGCGCAATAGTCTAATTTTCATTCTCAATAAAATGGAATCCGAATGAATCTCTTACGAAAACTAGTTGAATGCCTCTTTCCATCCGATAGCGGCGATATCGATCTTCCATTACTCGCCATCGTGACAGCAACATTAAGCAGTGGTGTCGTCGCCATAGTGTTATGGATTGTACATTCCACTCCCGCACTGCCAGCGTCGGACGTGATGCCACACGATTGTCTGGAGCGCTGCGAGAAGATGTGCAACGGTCAGATCCGTTAGCGGCCGCAGCGCGCGAGATTTTCACCAACTCAAGCGAGAAAATACACATGCGAAAATTTGGTTTCTACTGGTATGTCTTCTGGACAGAATGCCTTGCCGTATTCCTTGACTGCGTGCAGCCGCTAGTCGTCGCCGCGCGGTGGCTGCGTAGAAAAAAATAGGTCGTAGTCTGCCATCCGCTTTAGGCCCACACCCGAGACGGTGTGGGCGGATGGCCGTACGAATCCGTCCACCTATCTCTCCCGGAGTTTCCCATCTGTGTCATCCACAGTTTGATCCGTCGCGCGCGCACGCCGCATCTTCATTTTCAATACCAGCTTACCGTGCGCATTTCACGATCGTCCATCCATGGCGCCGTTCCCGCGCGTCCCGGGATCTGGACCGGCGTAACGGACGTCGATGAGATGAGCCCTGATGGATAGCGCGCCGATGGATAGCGTCAAATGGAATCAACGCCCCCGCCTACCAAGCATGGTGTCCCTGTGAGGCAGCAGATCTGTGGAAATCGACGGCATGAATGTCGAAATCGGAAGATCATTGAGGCATTCATTGGCTAATTGGAGAATCGGGAATGAACTGCACGACGGTCGGGGTTGATATCGCGAAGAGCGCTTTCCAGCTTCACTGGGTGGATGCTGACACCGGTGAAATCGTTAGCAAGCAACTCAAGCGTGCGCTGTTTCTCGAGCTTTTTGCGAATCGGAGCTCTTGTATAGTGGGCATGGAAGCTTCCGGTGGAGCCCAGCATTGGGCACGACGGTTAATCGAAACGGGTCACCACGTAAAGCTTATGCCGGCGAAGTTCGTCAAGGCCTTCGTGCTTGACAACAAAAATGATCCGGCGGACGCACGTGCGATCTGGATGGCTACGCAGATGCCCAGGAAAGCAGTCGTGGTAAAAACCGAAGCCCAGCAGGCCGCGCTCGCGCTGCACCGAATGCGTCACCAGAAGGTCAAATTCCGAACGATGCAGATGAACAGCCTGAGGGGCTGCTGAGTGAATACGGCGAAGTCATGGGCAGAAGCCGCGAGGCGCTGGACAAGGCAATTCCTGGAGTGCTCGCGAGGCTGGCTGAGCGTCTGCCGGCGATTCTGATTGAGTCGCTGAGTGAGATGTGGAATGACCTCGAAACCTGGACCGGCAAATCGTCGATATTGAGCGACGGTTGCAGGCATCGATGAAAGAGGACCGCATGTGCAACGCCATTGCTGCGGTACCTGGCGTCGGGCTGCTCACTGCAACTGCTGCGGTTGCAGCGATGGACGACCCGAAATCGTTCAAGTCTGGACGGGAGTTCGCTGCCTGGCTTGGTCTGGTAACCGCGCAAACGGGCACGGGAGGAAAGGTCGAGTTGCTCGGTATAAGTAACCGAGGGGAAACTTATTTGCGCACTCTGCTGATCCACGGTGCACGCAGCGTGCTCTTCCACTCGAAAGACACCGGACCATGGCTCGAGCAGATAAAGAAGCGACGGCGGTTCAACGTAATAACCGTTGCGCTGGCGAACAAGAAGGCCCGCACGATCTGGGCCATTCTGGCGTACAACAGGCCGTATCAGAACAACCACGTGAGCGTGAGAGCTGCGTGATAGCTTGGCTGGCGTCGAGCACCAACGTTTATAGGAGCGTCAAAAGGTTGCGCTGGCAACAAGTGCGATGACAAGACAGGTCGGACCGTGACTTGCTAAACCTGCATGCTGCAAAGAGCCTCGAGCTCGTGCGTCAACTGAGGAAGCGAGTCAGCGGATTTCATCGGGGCCCGCAGCGTATCAGGCTGCAATAAGGCCGCATATAAAACTGCAGCCTATCTTGTTTAAGTCAAAGTACTTGAAAACTTGCGCATAAAGGGGCGTTCATGCAAAGCAGCATGGCTGCTCGCATTGCCATCATGATCGTCGGCGTCCACCGCGAGCTCTCAAAGACGATCACGGTGGACGAACAACGTTTCGCGGGCAATCGCGTGGATCAGCAGGTATGGCTGGAATGGCGTCACCCATAATCCAGAACGTGGAAAAATCGTGCGATCCGGATTTGCTTCATCCGCGAGGGCATACGCGCTTACTTCACATGTTTCGCGCCGGTAAGTGAGCGGAACTACACCGGCTTGAAACCCAGTGGTTCGTCGGCGATGTGACCCGCCGATGTCGACTCCGGCGCGACTTCGCTGGCGGCTGGTTTGGCAGCCCGTTCTTCGCCAGCTTGCTCGTGGGAGGCCACAGACGGGATGGCCTGCGGCAGCACCATGCCGAGCGCCTGCGTGAGCGCGGGCTTCAGTGCCTGGAATCGCCGCTGGAGAACCATCCGATCAACCAGTCCGGCTAGCTCACCCTCGTCCGCGCCCCGGCTGTGAGCCTCAGCCAGTAACGTCTCATAGTTGACAGACTCGCGCATGGCATCGCCACACGCAATGTGGGCCCGCTCCAGTGCCGTAAGTACAGTGGATTCCTGAATGACTGCATTCGGATTGCAGTTGATGAATTGTGGGTTCTGGACGAGGTAGGTGTCGAGGGTTTCGAACCACCGCGTGCTTTCCTGACCCGACTTCACCAACTTCATGGCCGGGACACCGGTGCGCAGAATGCGCAGTTGCCCAGGCATCATGCCCGCCTCGGTCAGCTTCGCGATCTGAGTGATCGCGCCACGCTGGGACTCCTCCCGAGGGGTGAGTGTGATGATGACGCTGTGAAGGTCGCCGAGCGTTCCGGGCGTTTCGCGTGCAAATTCGCACAGTGCATCGAAGCCGGAGGGGGCAATGCAGAGGATAGCGCGGCCGGATGTGCAGCTAAGCTTCCTGTAGCTTTCCTCGAAGCGAGCAGGTGTGAAGCGGTGTGTGTCGGGTTCAGCATTTGCATTGCTGCCACGCTGATTGCTGACGGTGACTACCTGCCCGGGGAAATGTGCCTGCGCCAGCGAGCAGGTCGTTTCAAGGTTATCGGTAGTGCTCGGTGCGGTGAGAAGAATGTATTGTGGTTTCATCTGTGGCAGTGTGGAAGTTGGATTGTTGGCAACAGACCTAACGCCGGCTCCCGCCTCTTCTGGCTGGGAGCGCCGCGATGGTCAATGTTCTCGCCGCGACGTCGTTTTCATGCCGCGCTGTCGATAGCCATCGCGCCTGGCGGCCCCCGGGCGCTGGAATTGCCGGAGTCACTTTTCATGGCGGGTCCTGATGCCTGGGGAGTCGTAGTCATCGCTTTTCATCGCCAGTGAGGCTCATCGTTCGCGCTGTTCCTCGTGCTCCCGGTGTCCGCCGCAACGTTTTCCGGGCTCGCGCCAGCGTCTTTGGGGAAATATTCAAACTGATAGGCACCGCTGTCGGCGTTTCTCACACGTTTGCGCTTGCGTGGGGCGACCAGACCAGTGAGATCGCGGTGATCGCGGCCTGCGAGAACCAGCAGCATCCGCACTGCGGCGAGCACCATGAAGAGTTGTGATTGCGGCATCTGCAAAGCCTCACAGTGGGCGACGAACGGCGCGAACAGCGACGTCGGGATTTCGTCGAGGCTTTTCAGGTCAGCGGCGTGCTGGCCTGCGATAAACGCCTCAAAGATCTCCCACGCAGGATTCATCAGCCGGGCGAACTGGCCGTCGTGCGAGTAGGAGTTGGCAATGCGGTCGATCTGCTGCTTCAAG
Source organism: Paraburkholderia solitsugae (assembly GCF_013177695.1). Classification (GTDB taxonomy): domain Bacteria; phylum Pseudomonadota; class Gammaproteobacteria; order Burkholderiales; family Burkholderiaceae; genus Paraburkholderia; species Paraburkholderia solitsugae. The sequence continues at coordinate 64,746 of NZ_WOEY01000057.1, forward strand.
TCAGGGTAATGCATAGGAATAGGCTCCTGGGGTTGGAGGTGGATAGCGTGAACGTGGTTGGCAAGGTCAGGGGAAAGGTAATGCACGGTAGTACTGGGTGCGTCGTTTTCCTGAAAATGGACTGCCGTGCTCCCAGTAGATTTTGTCTGACCGAGGTTGAATAGGATTCCAGATAATGTGGAATGAAATTGATATCGCATCGCATACGTGTACCATCACTCACTAATTTCATTTTCTTATCCAGCCGGATTTTCTGCGCGTCTTCCGGGAGGAATTCGGGTCCCGTAGATCGTTAAAGACTTCGATCAGGTAGCGCGCGCAACCCATAAACCGGCTTCCCTGCATGATTCTTGAGAAATGCGAAAAAATTCCACGCAAGTACACGCGAGCCGTGAAGGATTGACGGGATGGTCCGTGCCCAAGGTCAGCGCTCACATGAACGAGTACTGCGTGTTCTTCCATGCCGCTTTGGAGGTATTCCAGCGCCTTTTCCTGTGCAAACGTGTAGCGCATTGCGTGGGAGGAAGTCTCGCCCTTCATGCCAATCGTGGTGTACATGGCCTTCAGTCTGTTCAAGGCACTCTCTAGCGAGTCGCGGCGGCCCGTGATCAGTTGGCCATCATTGACGTGGCAGTACTGAACCGCTGAGCGTAGTACCCGGATTGTTTCTTCGCGCCGTTGCATGAGGATGGTGACCGCTCGGGGCCTGCCGCCCTTTACGCCGCGGGTAACTGGCACGGTGTGATCGCCGGCGGTGATGCAGTCAAGCCAGAGTTGAAGATCCGGTGCGCTGCGCAGCCCTTCGAGTCGGCGGAGGCCCAGCAGGCGCTGCAGCAAGAGCAGCAATGCGAACCCCATGTTCAATCGCGCGGCGCGAGCGACGAACTCATCGACTTCAGGCGGCAGTAACGCCCTTTTCTGGCCATTACGGTCGCGCGACGAGATGCCCATCGCCGCGTTTGTCAGATAGTCAATATTCCGGCCGGCGCGCCTGAGGGCGCACCGGATCTCCGTGGTCGTATTGCGCACTGTTCCGGGCGCAATGCCCCTCGCGACGCAGTGCTGGATATAGAGGAGGATTGCGAACTCGGGTGTGTCTTTGACGCGCCTGGGCTTGATACCGAGGGTTCGCATGAAGCGGGCGAATGCAGTGAATTCGCACATCGTGTTCCTGTGACTCGCAAAGGCGCCCTGGGCTCGGCGCTTGCCGCACCCGATTTCGTGCATATAGTTTGAAAGCCAGCTCATTTTTCTGCTCCTTTTGAGATTGCACGGGCGCGCCCATGCGTATCTGTGCGGGGAAACGCACAGCTGTCGTCAGTCAGCATTCCTTGCAGTGCACGGCGCAGCGCAGTGTGGCTGGGACGTTGGTGTAACGGCTGTAGCGGATGACGCGAGTCAAGCGGGTGAAGCGGGTGAAGCGGGTGAAGCGGGTGAGGCAGCATGCAAGTGGTCATCAGTCACTCCGGGGCAAAGCTGGGTAGGCACACTTATCCAGCGGGAAATAGGTGCAGCTCTGCGTGCGGACTTCGCAGGTATTTGCATTGGGGCCTGGGATGCCAATGGCAGAGGTGGCGCTCCCCGAGCTGCGGGAAAGCGGACTGCCGTCCGGGGTTGCGATTGCTGTTGATGGGTAGCTGATGTGCGCGGGAATCTGGAGTTAAGTTGGGAGAACCGGCGAAACCCGGTTTGAGATCCTCAGTGCAATGTTTGCTGGGAGTCGAAGGGAGCCGCGGGTGCGTGCAGGACATCTGCACGGAGCGCACACAACGTGTCCTGGGTCAGGAGTGGTTGCGTACGGGGGGCTCGGAGAAATGCCAGTAGTGGCGTGTAGACGCTGGGTGCGAGGCGGGGCTCGAAGCAGGGCGGTCGGACGGTCAGTTGCGGTACCGCGAAAACGGTGACATGCAGCAACTTATGACTATCCTGACCGCAGCTATGGGCTGCACTCAACGTGATACAACAGTTCAAAATGAAAAGTTTATCGACCGCAGCAAACAGTGCAGCCTTGCGGCTGGCGCAGGCGGTCTGGTGAGTCCTATGGATACGCTGTCAGGCAGGATGGCTCCAGCCATAACAATACGTACTCGCCGCATGTGCATGCGGTTTGCCTGCTACCCAAGGTTCACATCTGGACGATTGAAGAGCCACATGGCTGTGTCGTTCACGTCCATTTTGGCTAGGAAAAATATTGCAGACAGAGGCCGCGCGCGCAAACACGCCAGCAGACTGTTGAAATCTTTCTGGTCATTCAGCCGTAACAACACAGCTTTTACGTTAATGATCTGTGATCGGCAGATAAACCACGACCACTCGTCCATTTCGCAAGGATGGACAAAAGTGTCCATTGCGCAAATCCAATTACGATTCAGGCCCTGAACAACAGGCGGGAACCGGTGAATCATGCCTGGCTGGGCGGCCGGACGGTCAGTTGCGGTACCGCGAAAGCGGTGACATGCAGCGACTTATGACTATCCTGACCGCAGCTATGGGCTGCACTCAACGTGATACAACAGTTTAAAATGAAAAGTTTATCGACCGCAGCAAGCAGTGCAGCCTTGCGGCTGGCGCAGGCGGTCTGGTGAGTCCTATGGATACGCTGTCAGGCAGGATGGCTCCAGCCATAACAATACGTACTCGCCGCATGTGCATGCGGCTTGCCTGCTACCCAAGGTTCACATCTGGACGATTGAAGAGCCACATGGCGGTGTCTTTCACGTCCATTTTGGCTAGGAAAAATATTGCAGACAGGGGCCGCGCGCGCAAACACGCCAGCAGACTGTTGAAATCTTTCTGGTCATTCAGCCGTAACAACACAGCTTTTACGTTAATGATCCGTGGTCGGCAGATAAACCACGACCATTCGTCCATTTCTCAAGGATGGACAAAAGCGTCCATCGCGCAAATCCAATTACGATTCAGGCCCTGAACAACAGGCGGGAACCGGTGAATCATGCCTGATCGGCGGGGTAAAACGGGTACTGCGCTGGAGCTGATTGGATCATACAGATACGCCGGCTGGCAAGAGCGCGCGAGCCAGTGTCGGGAAAAAGCAACGCATCATGTCCTGACGATGACAACCCGTCGGTTCTAAAGACGCGTCCAGAATCAGGCGTTTTCCAGCCGGTTGCCCACCCATTGCCACTTTGCGCCTGCCTCAATCAGCGATCCGTCGCGTCGTCATGCTGAGTCGCCTCGTCATCAGTCGCTCCTGCGGGCCGTGCGACGGTTAGCAGATCAGATGACGACGCTGGCCGGTAACCAACACCCTGAGTCAATGCGCCGTCACTGTACTATTGCCATCGATTCTCGTGCGCCATCATCAGTTGCGCCGTTCGCTGGCATTTCCGGTTTCAATTGAGCATCCAGCGCAAACAACTCGGCAAACGCTTTGCTTCTAGCATCGTTTCACCGAGCTTACCCAGAATCCGTCTGGCCTTTAAGGAAAGCTCCGTCCATCGCACTACTGCGACGCGAACACCTTGATGTGACAACGCCTTGTTGTGTTGTCAGATTCTTATGGACGTTATGTCTTTTCCGCCCGCCCATAGGTATCTTCGAATCGCACAATGTCATCTTCGCCAAGATAGGCGCCGGATTGCACTTCGATTAACTCGAGCGGGATCTTGCCCGGGTTTTTCAGGCGGTGCGTGATTCCAAGTGGAATATAGGTCGATTGGTTCTCTGTCAGAATGATTTCATTGCCACCGTTCGTCACGAGTGCGGTGCCCTTTACGACCACCCAGTGCTCGGCACGGTGATGATGCATCTGCAGGCTCAGCTGCGCGCCAGGGCGAACGACGATGCGTTTGACCTGGAAGCGGTCGCCGCTGTCGATGCCTTCGTACGAGCCCCAGGGGCGTGCCACACGACGATGCGTGACCGACTCGTGACGCCCGGTCGCATTTAACCGGGCAACAATTTTCCTGACGTCTTGCACCTGGTCCCGATGGGCGACCAGTACGGCGTCAGCGGTCTCGACGATAACGACGTTATCGAGGCCGATGGCGGCCACCAGGCGATGCTCCGCGCGCACATATGAGTTGGTCATCGCTTCGGTGAGGACGTCACCGAGAAGCGAATTACCCTGGACATCGTGTTCTGCAATATCGGCAAGCGCAGTCCACGAGCCGATATCGTTCCAACCGAGGTTCGTTGTGGCAATGACCGCAGCGCGTTTCGTTTTCTCCATCACAGCGTGATCGATCGAAACGTTCGGGCAGGAGGCGAAGGCTTTGGCGTCGAGACGAGTGAAGTCGTTGTCGAGCTGCGCCCCATTGAGTGCAAGTTCTGCCTGCGCGGCGATTTCTGGCTCGTAATGACGCAGTTCTTCCATGAAGGTCGAAGCCTGCAGCATGAACATGCCGCTGTTCCAGAAGTAGCCGCCTTCACCAAGGAAACGCTGCGCCGTGGCCTCGTCCGGTTTTTCGACGAATGCGTCCACTGCGAACGCATGGGTGTCTGCGTCAAGCTGCGCACCTGCACGGATGTAGCCATAGCCAGTGTGTGGCTCGGTTGGTGCAATACCAAAGGTGACCAGATAGCCGTCTTTGGCTATCTGAGCCGCGGCTTCGACCGCCGCGACGAATGCCGTTTCGCCTGCAATCACGTGATCCGATGGCAGAACGAGCAGGAGGGCTTCCGGGGATTCGCGCATCGCTGCCAGCGCGGCAACTGCAATGGCAGGCGCGGTGTTACGGCTGACAGGCTCCAGGATGATCGATGCCGGTGCAATATCTACCTGCCGAAACTGTTCGGCGACCAGAAAGCGCTGGTCATTATTCGTGACGACGATGGGAGCCGCAACGTTCTTGATACCTCGCAGGCGCAATGCAGTTTGTTGAACCAACGAGTTTTCGCCGGTCAACCTGAGATACTGCTTCGGGTATCCTCCCCGCGACATTGGCCACAGTCGTGTACCGCTTCCTCCGCAAAGAATCACCGGATGAATGTACATGGTCTCACTCCCTGTCTAAGATTTATTGTGTCCGGAGAGGTGCAGTCAATTCAGGCGAAACCGTGCGGATTCGCCGCCTGCCACCGCCAGTGATCCGCACACATCCGCTCGATCCCAAACTCCGCGCGCCAGCCGATCACGTTCAAAGCCGCCGCCGGATCAGCAAAACACGAAGCCACATCACCCGGCCGCCGCGCCACGATCTCATAAGGCACAGGCCGCCCGGACGCCTTCTCGAAGGCCTTCACGACATCGATAACGCTATACCCCTGGCCCGTCCCAAGATTCACCACAAAACTGGCATCCCGCTTAACCAGCGCATCCAGCGCCGCCAGATGCCCGCGTGCCAGATCAACAACGTGGATATAGTCCCGCACCCCCGTGCCATCCGGCGTTTCATAATCGCCGCCAAACACCCGCAGCTTTTCCAGCTTACCCACCGCCACCTGCGCCACATAAGGCATCAGGTTATTCGGAATCCCCGCCGGATCCTCCCCAATCAAACCGCTCTCATGCGCGCCAACCGGATTGAAATAGCGCAGCGTCGCGATCCGCCATGAAGCATCCGCCACTTCCAGATCACGCAGAACCTGCTCGGCAATCAGCTTCGACTGCCCATAAGGATTGGTGGCCGACAGCGGAAACGATTCATCGATCGGCGAGCTTTTCGGCACGCCATACACCGTCGCCGATGAACTGAACACGAACTGCTTCACATTGCGATCGCGCATCACGCCGAGCAGCGTCAGCAAACTGCCGACGTTATTGCTGTAGTACTCGATCGGCTTGGCGACCGATTCGCCCACCGCCTTCAGCGCGGCAAAGTGAATCGCGCCGGTGATCGGGTGTGCGTCGAAAATACGATTGAGCGCCGCTTCATCACGCGCGTCGGCTTCATAGAAGCTCACGGCCTTGCCGGTGATTTTCTCGACGCGCCGCAGCGATTCGCGGTTGCTGTTCACGAGATTGTCGATTACCACGACGTCATAGCCGCCGGTCAGCAGTTCCACACATGTGTGCGAGCCGATAAATCCTGCACCGCCCGTTACCAGAATCGTGCCCTTCGTGGTCATGCTGTAGCTCCGTTAAAGTAAAACGCCCGTCATTTTTTGCACCAGGTCCTTATACGTTTCGACGACGACGCGTTCGTCGAACTCTTGCGCGACTTTCTGTCGGCCGCGTTCAGCCATTGCGCGGCGTTCGGGGCTGCTCATGTCGAGCATGTGTGCCAGCTTTGCCGCGAGACTCTCTGCATTGCGCACTTCGCACAGCAATCCGTTGACGCCATCCGCCACCACTTCGCGGCAGCCGGGTACATCGGTCGTCACAATCGGCCGGCCCATCGCAGATGCTTCCATCAGCGTGCGCGGCACGCCTTCGCGATATGACGGCAGTACGACACAGTCCGCATCGGCGATGAAGGGCCGCACGTCGTGCGCCTCGCCAAGATACTCGATGATGCCTTCCTGTTCCCACGCGGCCACCTCTTCGCGTGTGATCGCGCTAGGGTTGTCGACGCCGACCGGGCCGAGCAATTGGAACCGCGCCTGCGGGTAACGTTCACGCACACGCCGCGCGGCTTCGACATATTCGCCGACGCCCTTGTCCCACAAGATCCGCCCGATCAGCACGAACTTGTATTCCGTGCGCTCCGGCAGCGGCGTGAAGGCGAACTGTTCGAGATCGACGCCTTCGCCGTGCAAGAGTCGCGCACGTTCAGGATGCACCAACAAATTCTGCTCGACAAACGCGGCCTGGTCGTCGCGATTCAAAAACCAGATTTCGCGCGGGAAACGGAACGCGAAACGGTACAGTTTTTTGGCCACTTGCGCAGCGCGGCTCTGCTGGATGAACACGTAGCCGAGCCCGGTCGTTACCGCCACCGATTGCACACCCGCCAGTTTCGCGGCAATCGAGCCGTAGATATTCGGCTTGATTGTGTAGTGGAACACGACGTGCGGGCGAATGCTTCTATACAAACGATACAACGACAAAAGTGTGCGCAGGTCGTCGCGCGGATTGGTGCCTTTGGACGCGACCGGCAATTCGATGCAGCGGCACCCCATCGCGGTGAGCAGTTCGAACGTACGGTCGCGCGGCGCGAGCACCGTTACATCGACGCCACGTCCGACCAGCATGCGGATCAGCCCTTGCCGATACGTATAGATTGCCCAGGCGGTGTTACAGACGAGTGTAATGCGTAGCGCGGGCGTCGATTTCAAGGCAGGCTTCATGCGGGAACGGGCTCGACGGTGAATGACGGAGTGAATGACGGGGCCACGGAATCAATGGCTCGCACGCGGCGCGAGCAACGTGCGTTTGATCCGTTGCAATGCGCGGTAAGGTGTCACGAGATGCAGCAAATTCTTGGCGAGACCTAACCAGTCGTACAGATTGGCGGCGTTGAAGTAGCGCAATTGCAACCGCAGCGTTGAGTTCACCTGCCGGCGCCGTTTGGTCGAGCTAATGCCGCCTTCGTTCAGCTCGTAATAGAGTCCGAGTTCCGGCAGATTTGCGCAGTCATAGCGCTCCATCAGCCGCACGAACAGATCGAGGTCTTCGGCGGAAGGATAGGCCGCGCGATAGTTACCGACCGCGCGGACCGCGTCGATGCGCAGCATCATCGAAGGATGCGCCAGGCATGAACGGAAGAAGCGCAGACGCTGGATCTCATTCGGTTCGGCCGGCGGCGTCAGCATGAAAAGCGGTTTGCCTTCACGCGTGACGACCTGCGTCCACATGCCGAGGCCGGCCACTTGCGGATGCAATTCCATGAACACGCGTTGTTTGGCGAGCCGCTGCGGCACGCTGCGATCGCCCGCGTCAATGCGTGCTGCGTAACGAAAACCGCGCTGTGCAAGCGCATCGATGCCGGTTTGCAGTGCGCGCTCGATGCCGCCGTTCTCCTGCATACGCAGCACGTCGATCTCCATGTTCGGGATCGCCGGTGCGACGATCGGCGGCGTGCTGCCGTCGTCGACGATCAGAACGTGGACCAGCGCGCTTTCGCTGAATGAGGCCAGCGTGAGATCGACGTCGGCCTGGCCGTTGTACGCGGGCATCAGGACAGCGACGTCGTCGAGGGACCTATGCGCGGCGGCGGATGAGTTCGTCATGGGCGCAATTTGAAACGAATGTAATAAAGATTAACTGACGCGGCGGCGAGATACCCGGCCGCGAGACCCACCAGCGCACCGTAAGCGCCAAGCCGCGGAATCGCCAGCAGATTGACGGCGAACGCCACGGCCAGCGCCAGCAGCCACTTCGAGAGCAACACGAATTTGGCCTGATATTTCAGCACGATCAGATTGCCGATCGCTTCGATGCCGGCCGGCACGGAAAGCCACACGGCCCAGCGGAAAATCTCGATGGCGCCTTCGAAATCCGGGCCGAACACGCGGCGGATGATGAACCCCGCCAGCAGATCCAGCACGATCGCGCCGCTCACCATCAGCGCGGCGGTCATGGCGGTGAGCCGCCACACGTTGCGGCGCAATTGCGCGGCGTCCTGCACGCGATAAACAAAGGCGGGCGCGATCGTCTGCGCGAGCATCAGCGCGAGCGTGATCCAGTTTTCGTTCAACTGTTGCGCGGCGGAATAGCGCCCGAGGTCGGCGAAGGAAATCGCCCGCTCGAGCATCAGTCTGTCCAGTTTCAGGAACAGATACATACAGATCAGGCCGAGCCAGAACACCGTGCCCGCGGTTGCGAAGTGCTTGAAGAGCGAACGGTCGAGGTGCCAGCCGAGCTTGCCGCCATGCCGGCGGATGTAATAGATCAGCAGTACCGCGCCGATCAACGCTGATTCGGCGGCCCACAGCCAGCCAAAGCGCGCGGGCGTCGCCGCCGCGCGCACCAGCAGATAGACGAAAGCGGCCTTCAGCACCGCGGTGCTCATGCTGGTGAGCAACTGCGGCTTGCTGTACGTCATGCTTTGCAGCCACGCATTGATCACGCCGACGAACGGTTCGCGAAACAGCATCGTCACCGCGAGACCGGCGAGCATGGCGCCCACCAGCGGGTCGAAGAAGTGCAACGCGATGCCGAGCCAGGTGAGCAGCAGCGCCGCGACGGAGACCGAAAAGCGCAGCGTGAAGGCGCTGCCGAGCACCGTGCCCAATTGAGCCGGCGGCCGGTTGACGATGGTGGGAACCAGAATTTCCGCGCCGCACACCCAGGTGATCGGCGAAAGCACCAGCAGCAGCGTGTTCGCGTACTGCCATTTGCCGAAGGTATCAGGCCCGAAGTAGCGCGCCAGCATGCCGCTGATCACGATCGCCACGCCGATTTGCGTGAGTCGCTCCAGCCCGAGCCAGACGATATTGGTGAAGGCGCGCGTGACGTCGGGGTTGGCGAAGCGTTTGAGCGTCAGCATCCGGTCGACGCTCGCCAATGCGGTTTCGCCGGCTGCGCGAGCGACGCAGTTTGCGCGGCGCCAAGGTGCGCGATCGCCCATCCGCAGGCCGGCTGTCGCGGCAACTTTACAAAAGGTGGGCGTCTAAGCATTAGAATGGGAATCTATTAGGGTATGTCCGAAAGGCGCAATTATAAGTTGGAACCGGATCGCTTCCGGCAAGGGCGCATCGCTTGGTTTAGCAGACTGTTTTACCGATCTCTCGGCGATGCGCCGGTCAAAATTTTCCATTGCACGCAAGTGAGCCAACATGATCTCCAAATCTATTTTCAAGGCGTATGACATTCGCGGCGTAATCGGCAAGACGCTCGACGCCGACGCAGCGCGTTCGATCGGCCGCGCCTTCGGCAGCGAAGTGCGGGCGCAAGGCGGCGACGCCGTGGTGGTCGCGCGTGACGGACGCCTCTCGGGTCCCGAGCTGATCCAGGCACTGTCGGACGGTCTGCGTGCGGCCGGCGTCGACGTGGTCAACGTCGGCATGGTGCCGACGCCCGTCGGCTACTTCGCGGCCAGCGTGCCGTTGCAGCTCGAGGGCGGTGAGCGCCGCGTCGATTCGTGCATCGTCGTGACCGGCAGCCACAATCCGCCTGACTACAACGGCTTCAAGATGGTCCTGCGCGGCGCGGCCATTTACGGCGAGCAGATCCTCGCGCTGCATCAGCGCATCGTCGACGAAAACTTCGCTGACGGTAGCGGC
>NZ_WOEY01000058.1 GCF_013177695.1 Paraburkholderia solitsugae
ACGGCGAGTTCGGTCAGGTCGACGTGGTGCTGGTGCTCGGCGCGAACGACGTGGTGAACCCGGCAGCAAAGAACGATCCGAAGTCACCGATCGCGGGCATGCCGATCATCGAGGCGTACAAGGCGCGCACGGTCATCGTGAACAAGCGGTCAATGGCGGCAGGCTACGCGGGCCTCGACAACGATCTGTTCTACATGGACAAGACGATGATGGTGTTTGGCGACGCGAAGAAGGTGATCGAAGATATGGTGAAGGCGGTGGAGTAACGCCGCTTCGGCGGTTCGCCGCTTGCCTTGGGGCGGGCGGCGAACCGTCGGTCATGCAAGCCTGGACACGTCTGCATCCTTACCGCGGCTTCGCATTCACGTGCCGCAGCCAATCCGCCAACCGTCGTCCTTCCTGATCCGGATACGTTTCGAGCACCTGAAGATCCCGGATCCTCTCCAACCCGAAATTGCGGAAATCGCTGCGCAATTCGCACCATGCGCCAAGTGTCCAGCGCGCGCCCCAATAAGCCAGTGCCAGCGGCCACACGCGCCGCTCGGTCGCCGCGCCATTCGCATCGGTATAGGCGAAGCTCGCCACCTGACGTGCATCGATCGCCCGATGCAGCGCGTCCACCTTCGCTGAAAAATCCGCCTTGATGTGAAACGACGGCGCGAAGATCGCCAGACGTTCGAGCGTTGCGCGCTTGTCGGCGGGCATCGCCGAGGCGATCTTCGCCAATGCCCCGCGCGCACCGCTCGCGAAACCGGCGCCGCCCCACGATTCGAGCATCCGCGCGCCTGCTGCGAGCGCGGCCAGTTCATCGGCGGTGAAGGTGAGGGGCGGCAGGCTCGCCGCGCGGCTCAACCGATAGCCGATGCCCGCCTCACCTTCGATTGGCACGCCTGACAGTTGAAGATCGCGCGTTGTTGCGCGTCGCGTTCGAATACGGACAGACGACGTGCGCCTTGTCGATCAGAGCTTGCGCCTGTTCGCGGTCCATACCCGGCAGCGAGATGATGAGTTCGACTTCGATGCCGAAGCCAAGGTACAACACGGCTACCCGCGCTTCCGGACGACGATTCGGATCGGGCCGGCGAGCGTTTACGCGTTCCGTGCGCCCCGAGGTACACGATCCTCATCGCGCGCATTTGAACTAGACTTGGAACACGTGCTGTGCTGGCATTGCGCCGGGCACGCGGTCATGATCGCTCGCCATATAGGCGGAACGGAAACCTTGAACTGGAGCGTTAGCCATGAGTGAACCGTGCATTATCTCCGTTGCCATCACTGGCTCAGTTCCACGCAAGAAGGACAACCCGGCTGTGCCGATCACGATCTCCGAGCAGATTGAAAGCACGCACGAAGCGTACGAAGCCGGCGCATCGCTCGTTCATCTGCACGTGCGTGACGAACAGGAGAACTCCAGTTCCGACCGGTCCAGTTTCGCCGCTCTCCAGGAGGGCATCCGCAAGCACTGCCCCGACATCATCATTCAGTTTTCGACAGGCGGTCGTGGCCGTTCGTTCGAGCAACGCGGCGCGATGCTCGATCTGCGCCCGGATATGGCATCGCTCGCCACGGGTTCTGTCAATTTTCCGACTACGGTCTATGAAAATCCGCCGGACTTTGTGCGTGCGCTTGCGCAAATGATGCTCGACTACGATGTCAAACCGGAAATCGAGATCTTTGATCTGGCGATGTTGTACAGCACTGTGGACCTCGTGCAACAAGGGCTGCTGAAATCTCCTGTACACGTTCAGTTCGTGATGGGTGTAAAAAACGCGCTGCCCGCGCGTCGCGAGATTCTTGAGTTCGAGGTGCAACAACTCAAGGCACTCCTGCCGCATGCAACGTGGACCGCCGCGGGTATCGGACGGCATCAGTTGGAAGTCAATTACTGGACGCTTGAAATGGGCGGGCACTGCCGCACGGGTCTGGAAGACAATGTGCGCTGGGACAAGGACACGCTGGCGAAGAGTAATGCGCAACTGGTCGCGCGGGTGGCCTCATTGTGCGGCGAATATGGCCGGCCGGTGGCGAGCGCTGCCAAAGCGCGTGACATGCTGGGTCTTCCGGCCAGATAGGCCGCCGGAATGCGCCACCGTCTCGCCCAGCGTCCGGTCGCACGGAATGGCGCGTTCAATGCTCGAACAGTTCAAGGTGCCGGGCGTGGTATTGTCGCGTGAGACCCCCCTCGCGTGAAACGCGCGATCGCGTCAGATTGTGTGATCAGACTTTCAGGAGACAACATGGCCGCGCCGTTCAACATGCCGGATGAGTTCGTCCAGGGATTCTTCAAATCGGGGCAGACGCTGCTGCGGGCCTACACCGGCGTAGTTGGATACGCCGGCGACGCGCCGTCCGTCCCCGCAAGTCAGCCGGCGCTCGCGCTCGCGCAGGCCCAGGCGCATTACTGGCAACAGCAGATGGCGCTTTATATGGGCATGATGGCGAGAGCCACGGGCGTGACCCCGGAGCCCACCGTTGCGCCCGAGCGCGGCGACCGGCGCTTCAGTTCGGACGCCTGGCGCGACAACCCCTGGTACAGCCTGCTCAAGCAGACGTATTTGTTGAATTCGCGACTGCTGAACGACATGGTCGAAGCGGCGGGTGTCGGTGAACAGGAGAAGCACAAGCTGCGCTTTTACGCGCGCCAGTTCATCGACTCGATGAGTCCCGCCAACTTCGCCGTCACCAACCCTGACGCTATTGAGGCCGCCGTCGAGACGCAGGGCGAAAGCCTGCGCGCGGGCTTCGCCAACCTGCTCGAAGACTTGAAGCACGGACGCATCTCGATCACGGATGAAAGCGCCTTCGAAGTTGGCCGCAATGTGGCGGTGTCGAAGGGATCGGTGGTCTTCGAGAACGAGCTTTTCCAGTTGATCCAGTATGCGCCGCTCACGGACAAGGTTGCCGAGCGGCCGCTCGTGATCGTGCCGCCTTGCATCAACAAGTTCTATATCCTCGATCTGCAGCCGGAGAACTCGTTCGTGCGCTTCGCGTGCGAGCAAGGGCAGACGGTGTTCCTCGTGTCGTGGCGCAACCCGGATGCGGAACTTGGCCACACTACGTGGGACGATTACGTCGAGAGCGGCGCGATCAAGGCGATCGAAGTTGGCCGCGCGATCAGCGGCGCCGACAAGGTCAATGCGGTCGGCTGGTGTGTCGGCGGGACGATATTGTCGTCGGCGCTCGCGCTGCTGCGTGCGCGCGGCGATGAATCGGTGGCGAGTCTCACGCTCCTCACAACGATGCTCGACTTCAGCGATCCAGGCGACCTCGGCGTCTTTATCGATGAGCAGGGTGTGTCGCAGCGCGAGCAGACAATTGGGCGGGGCGGTATCTATTCTGGCGGCGAACTCGGTTTCGTGTTCCAGACGCTCCGCGCCAACGATCTGATCTGGCCGTATGTTGTGAACAATTACCTGAAAGGCGGCGCGCCGCAGGCGTTCGACCTGCTCTACTGGAACGCCGACAGCACCAATCTGCCCGGCCCGATGTATGCCTGGTATCTGCGCAACATGTATCTGGAGAATAACCTGTGCAAGCCGGGCAGGCTCTCAATGTGCGGCACGCCGGTGGATTTGGGCCGTATCGACATCCCGAGCTATGTCTTCGGAACGCAGGACGATCATATCGTGCCGTGGAAGGGCGCGTATCGCTCGACGCAACTCGTCGGCGGTGACACGCAGTTCGTGCTAGGCGCCAGCGGACATATCGCGGGGGTGATCAACCCGGCATCGAAGAACAAGCGCAGCTACTGGACCGACGGCGAGCTCGGCACCGATCCGGATGCGTGGCTCGAATCGGCGAAATCGCAGCCGGGCAGTTGGTGGACGCACTGGAGCAACTGGTTGAAACCGCATGCGGGCAAGGAAGTCGCGGCGCCGAAAAAACTGGGCAATGCGAAGTACAAGCCGATCGAACCGGCGCCAGGCCGTTACGTGGCCAAGCATCCGCCGGAATTGACGGACGCCTGAAAGACGAGTTTCCGCGTCGCGGCGACCACGTCCGGGAGGCCGCCATAGTCAGTTTGATCAGGGTTGGCCCGCCTGCCGTTCGGTCGACGTCGTCATTTCGCCCGGGCGGCGCAGCATTTTGTCGACTTCGCCCGCGTGCATCTCTTCGATATGGATCATCTGACGGGCGAACTCCTCGAGTGCCACGGAGCGGTCCTCGACCAGCGCGAGCAGTTCGCGATAAAGCGCCAGCGCGAGGTTCTCGGCTTGCAGCGACTCGCGCAGGATCGACGCGATATCGAATGTGTGCGAGTCGAGGAGGGGGCCGATCGCAAGCGACGGATAGGCGCCCAGTGTGGTGATCCACTCTCCGACCTGCTGTGCGTGCAACAGCGATTCGTCGGCCTGCTCGCGCAGCCAGGAGATGATCGGAATGCGTCCGAAGCCGAAAACGAGAAACGAATAGTGCGTGTATCGAACGACGCCGGCTAACTCGGATTCGAGAATCCGGTTCAGCACGGCAACGACATCTTCCTTGTCGATCTCTGCCATTTGGTATCTCCTTTTATGGCACCGCAACAGACGCACTCCGCCACTCGCCCCTCGCATCACGCCATAGGGTTTTGGCGGATATTGATTAAATGTAGTCCCGCAAGGCGATTGCGCAAGGGGTTAATTCATGGGTCAGCCGGTGTCACCACCGGCTACTGGCAACACCGTGCCCGTGATATAGCTTGCCTCGTCTGAAGCGAGGAACAGAATCGGCGCGACCTGTTCGTCGATGCTGCCGTAGCGCTTGAGAAAGGTTGATTCAGTGACCTGCTTCACCGCGTCGCCCATCCAGGCCTTTTCCTGCTCGCTGTCGCCGGCGGTATTGCGAGGGACGCGTCGCGGCGGTGCATCGGTCCCGCCTGGCGCGGTGGCGACCACACGGATGTTGTGCTCCGCGTACTCCATCGCCAGCGACTGCGTCATCGCGTTGACACCGCCCTTGGCCGCCGAATACGGTACGCGGCGGATACCGCGCGTGGCGTTTGAGGAGACGTTGACGATGGTGCCACCGCCACGCTTGAGCAGGTGCGGCAACACAGCATGGCAGGCATACAGCGTGGGCATAAGTGAACGGCGAATTTCCGCGTCAATCTGCTCAGGTTCGAACTCAGCGAATGGACGCATGCGAATCGCGCCACCGACGCCATTGATGAGGATGTCGATGCCGCCAAACTTGCGCACGGCAAAAGCCATCGCCGATGCCGCGCCTTCGTACGTCTCGAGGTCGGCGACGAAGCCTGCCGTCTCCGCGCCACTTGCTTCGGCAGCCACTTCGGAGACGAACTCGGCGCGGTCGACGAACAGCACCTTGCCGCCTTCAGCGGCCGCACGAAGCGCTACGGCGCGACCAATGCCCTGTGCAGCGCCGGTGACGACCATGACCTTGCCGGCAAATCGTTGCGTGCTCATACGGTCCTCGGTGCTGCGTTAGGAGTGAACTTCTCGTAGTGGAAGCTGTTGGGCTTCACGCCGTTATCGTCGAAATGCTTACGCACTGCATCGACCATCGGTGGCGGCCCGCACAGGTAAACGTCGACATCACCCTCATTCAAGATCTCGGCGGGCATGTGCTGCGTGACCCAACCTTTGCGGGGATGGGTCGAATCCGTGTCGGCGACGACGGTCGAGTAGGTGAAATTCGGCAACTTCGCCAGGTACGCTTCGATTGCATCGACCTGCACCAGGTCGAGGTCCCGGGTCACGCCATAAATCAGGTGGACCTTCTGCTGCGAATCAGCACGCGCGAGCACTTCCAGCATCGACAGGAACGGCGCCAGACCCGTACCGCCAGCGAGGAACAGCAACGGCCGCTCCACGGCGCGCAGATAGAAACTACCGAGCGGCCCGGTCAGTTCCAACTTGTGGCCTGGCTGTGCGGAATCGAGCCAGGTGCTCATCACGCCACCGGGAATCCTCTTGATCAGAAAACTGACTTTCGATCGCCCCGGTGCCGATGAGAAAGAATACGAACGATGCTGGCCGCTGCCGGGAACATCAATGTTGACATACTGACCCGGCAGGAATGCCGGCGCGCTCGCATCCACGTCCAGTTCGAGCACGACGGCCGCATCATTGTGCGGCTCCACCTTCGATACCGTCGCGGCGAACCTGCTCTGTTCAGTTTTGCACGCGGTGGAAGAGGCCGGCACTGCAATCACACAATCGCTTTGCGGCACCATCTGGCAGGTGAGCACAAGGCCACTGTCTTTTTCGTCTTCGCTCAGTGCGTCGTCGATGTAATCGTCGCCAAGGTCGTAGGCGCCGCTTTCGGCGCGGCACTTGCAGGTACCGCACACGCCATCGGAACAATCCATTGGTAGGTTAATTTTCGCGCGAAAGGCGGCATCAAGCACCTTCTCGCCCGGCTTGCATGCGACGAAGCGGGTCACGCCGTCCTCGAAGTTCAGTGCAATGTTGTAGCTGGACATGTTGTCTCCTCTACTTCCAGTTTCCTCCCGCCGCTCGACATCAAACGTGGTAAATGTCGAGCACCTGGCGGATGTAGTCGTTCTTCAGCACAATTTTCTTGCTGGCAATCAACAACGCATCGTCGACCTTTCGCAAAGTAACGAACATCGTGCCGAAGAAATGGTCGTTGATTCTGTAGCGGTGGCTGAGCGTGTTGAAGTTGTAGCGCACGTCCACTTCGTTGCCGCGTTCGGCCAGCACTTCCACATTGGTGATGTTGTGGCTGGTCCGCGGTTCTGGCATCGACGCACTACTGCGTTCGGTCTTGATGCGGAACACCCGGTCTTCCAGGCCGCCACGGTCCGGGTAATACATCAGCGAGATCTGACTCTCGTGGTCATCGGTAAGCTGGTCGTCGTCATCCCACGCCGGCATCCAGTAGGTGACGTCTTCGGCGTAGCAGGCGAGCCAGTCGTCCCACTGGCGGTCATCGAGCAGGCGCGCTTCGCGGTACAGCACGGCGCAGATTGTCTGGTAGTCGAAGCTCATGCCAAGGCCTCCTCTTGTTCCTTTTTCAGTCCGTCGCGCATCACTTGCACCCAGTATTCGTGCTGGCACACAAACAGGCCTTCGTCTTCGCTGCGCTCGCCTGAGATAACCGGCTTGATACCCATAGTCTTCGCATTCTCGTCCGGGCCATCGACCCACAACGGCGCCCCGCGCGAAAGGTCGTTCCACATCGCCGTGGTGCCGGCATAGCCCGCCTGGCAAGCGCGGAACTCTTCAAGGTCATCCGCGGTGCCCATTCCCGTGACGTTGAAGAAATCCTCGTATTGGCGAATGCGGGTAGCGCGGTCGGCTGCGCTCTCACCCTTTGGGGCAAAGCAGAAGATGGTGACCTCAGTCTTGTCTACGCTGATCGGGCGTACCACGCGAATCTGGGTGCTGAACTGGTCCATCAGGAACACGTTCGGATACAGGCACAGGTTTCGAGTCTGGTTGACAATGAAATCCGCCTTTACTTCGCCGACGCGTGCCTTGATTTCTTCGCGGTACTGATAGACCGGTCGCACCTCCGGGTTCATCGTCTTGGTCCACAACAGAATGTGGCCGTGGTCGAACCCGTACACGCCGGCTACCGACTTGCTCCAGCTGTTCGCATCCACAGCCTTCGTGCCATCGACCTTGCGGCGGTCCATCGTCGCGGCGTAGTTCCAGTGCACGGTGCTGACGTGGTAGCCGTCGCAACCGTTCTCCATCTGCATCTTCCAGTTGCCGTCGTAGATGTACGAGGAATTGCCGCGCAACACTTCCAGCCCGTTCGCGGCCTGGTCGACGATTTGATCGATGATGACCTTGGTCTCGCCGAGGTAGTCCTCCAGCGGTACCGCGTCTGCGTTGAGGCTACCGAACAGGAAGCCGCGGTAGCTCTGGAAACGCGCAACTTTCTTCAGGTCGTGCGAGCCGTTGGTATTGAACTGCACCGGGTACTCGGTGGTCTTCACGTCCTTCACTTTCAGCAGCTTGCCCGTGTTAGCGAAACTCCAGCCGTGGAACGGACAGGTGAAGGTGCCTTTGTTGCCGTGCTTTTTCCGGCAAAGCATGGCGCCTTTGTGGGCGCAGGCGTTGATGACCGCGTGCAGTTCGCCGCTTTTGTCGCGCGTGATCACGATGGGCTGGCGGCCAATCCAGGTGGTGTAGTAGTCGTTGTTGTTGGGAATCTGGCTTTCGTGCGCCAGGTACACCCAATTGCTCTCGTAGATGTGTTTCATCTCGAGCTCGAACAAATCGGCGTTGGTGAAAATATCGCGGCGGCAACGGAATACACCGTTTTGCTTGTCGTCCTGAACGGCTGTATGCAGCAGTTCATCCAGTTGCGAGGCTTTGTCGATAATTGCAGACATGAGTACTCTCCCTACGCGTGCGCCAGGTGATGGAGCACGCGCATCGGTGTCGAAAGATTCTTGCGAAAAATTGAGCGGCAGCAGGGGTGCGACGTAGCAGCCGCGTTCAGCGGTCAGGCGGTAGCAGATGCACGCAGGCGATGGACGACCTGATTGTCCTTGCCCTGAACCAGCGGAGTCAACTCGATGTTGAACTCGATTTCCTTGTACGCATCAGCCTTCATACCCAACGAAGGGCCGCCGGTCTTTTCGACGACATGCGGAATCAAATCCTCGCGGGTGGCGTAGGCGAAGTCATCCCAGATCAGCGGGTCGCCCTCGATATTGATTTGCGTCGTCAGCTTGCGGTACTTGTCGGTGGTGACGAAGAAGTGCACGTGCGCCGGACGGTTGCCATGGCGTGCGAGCTTGTTCAACAGCTGCTGGGTCGCGCCCTGCGGCGGGCAACCGTAGCCCACCGGCATGAGCGTACGGAATTCGTACTTGCCGTCGGCACCGGTGCTGACCGCACCGCGCAGGTTGAACTCGCTCTGTGCGCCGGTTGGGTCGAAGTGCGAATAGAAGCCTTTTGAATTAGCGTGCCAGCATTCGACCACCGCACCTGCGACGGGGTTGCCGTCCGGGCCGGTCACGGTGCCGCGGATGACCAGCGGGCCCGCATCCTCGTCCGGATTGATATCAATCTTCGATATGCCATCGCGCACTGGCGCACCGGCGACATACAGGGGACCTTCGATGGTACGCGGCGTGCCACCGATGTCGGCCTCCTTGTCCGCGGCATCCATGCGAATGTCGAGATACTTCTCCAGACCGAGACCTGCGGCAAGCAACGCCGCTTCGCCGTCCTGGCCGAGCTTGTTGAAATAATGAACGCCGGCCCAGATTTCGTCGGGCGTCATGTCAAGGTCGTCGATGGCCTTGAACAAATCGCCCAGCAGGCGATGGACGATCTGCTGGGCGCGAGGACTGCCGTCCTGGCTACCGACGTTAGCCGCCGCCTTCAGCAGGTCCTGCGCTTCCTTCGTATCGAACACTTTGACGCTCATGTCTGCTCCTGAATCTCTATTTTCTTTGGGGTAAACCCTTGTTTTTGCGCCCGCTTGAATATGCTTGAGAGGTATAATGGGTGCTGAAACAGAGTGTGAATGCAGAATAATGGACGCCGGAAGGCCCCGTCCAACACTGATTTAGTATCGGTCTATATCCACGAGGTATTGAAATGGAGCTGCGGCATCTGCGCTATTTCGTCGCCGTAGCCGAGGAACGCAATTTCACGCGCGCGGCTCAGCGACTGAACATGGCCCAGCCGCCTTTGAGCCGTCAGATACAGCAGCTTGAAGAGATTCTTGAGGTGCAGCTATTCCAGCGCGACTCGCGCCCGTTGAAGCTAACGGAGACGGGTAAGTTCTTCTATGCTCATGCCGTTCAATTGCTGGCTCAGACGTCGGAACTCGAATCAATGACGAAGCGCGTGGGCAACATTGAGCGCAGCCTCTCTATTGGTTTCGTGGGTTCGACGTTGTACGGCATGCTGCCCAAAATCATTCGGCGCTTCCGCGACGAGAACACGACAGTCGAACTCAGCCTCCACGAGATGTCGACGATGGACCAGATTCGAGCGCTGAAAGACGGTCAGATTGATGTCGGGTTCGGCCGTATCCGGCATGAGGACGCAAACATCCGTCGGGTGGTTCTTCGCGAGGAGAAGATGATTGTTGCATTCCCGGAGGGCCATGCACTCTCGTTGGGCAAGCCCGTCCTCGCGCTCAGCGATCTGGTCAACGAGACCCTGATTATTTTCCCTAAGGCGCCGCGGCCCAGTTATGCAGACCAGGTGCTGTCGGCATTCGCAGACCGTGGTCTCAAGCCTCGCCGGATATATGAAGTACGAGAGTTGCAGATTGCGCTAGGCCTCGTCGCAGCGGGGGAAGGAATTTCTGTCGTTCCGAGTAGCGTGTACGGCCTGAAGCGAGACGATGTGAGTTACAAAGAACTGGACGACCCCACTCTGGTTTCCCCAATCATCATGAGCACGCGAATGCTCGACGAGTCGCGGGACCTTCAGGAAATGCTTGAACTCATCTATCGGCTGTACGAGGAGGAAAAGATAACCTATGCGCCCCGCAACGACTTCGGGCGGTGATACTCACTTACCGTCCGACGCCCACGAGCATGAATCCTTCCAGATAGCCTGAAACGATCGACCGGCGTGTACTAGAGTGTACTTACGACGCCTTCAACGGAGTTTCTTCCATGGATACTCATTCGATTCTGGGCATGATTCACGCGGAAGAGGCTTTACTGGTCTCCATCGTGCGGTCGTTACCACCGGACATCAGACGCGCGGTCGCCAACGATTTCCATGAGCAAGTTGAACTCGCCGGGACTTCGCATCTGAATCCGACAACCGATCGAGAAGCGAGCGACGCGTTCAAGGCTCACCTCAAAAGATTGTCGATCATGCTTGCCTCGCTGTCGTGAGGAGAAGCCGATCAGTCCGAGGCGCCACGTGTGGCGTGCGCGCGCGAATTTAATGGTTCGCTGCACATTGCGAGGCAGGCGTTGAAGGGCCATTAGCCACTTGAAAAGCGCGCACGGCTCATGCTGATCCTTTTCATTGCTCCCGCTGGTTTGTTTCGCGATGGCGTCGCGCGTCTGCTCGGCGACGTGGCCGACGGCGCCGAAGTGAAATGCGCCGACTACGCGTTGAGCCCTATCGAGAGCGGGCAAACGGTCGACATACTCGTGCTCGACGGTGACTACCTGCCGGAGGCGCTCACTACCGCAAGCGCTTCTCATCACGGTGCACCGAACCGGCCCATGCTTGCACTGCTGACATCGGTCGATCCTCAGACCGTCGAGCAATTCATTTCGGCTGGCGTAGCAGGTCACCTGGGTAAGTCGGAGTCCAGCAATGCACTGGTCGGTGCACTGCGCCTCCTCGCTGCCGGCGGGCGATATCTGCCATCGGCCATTCACTGGTCAGCGGCCACCGCGGCTACCGCTTCCATCGACGCGCTGCAAAGGTCCGCCGTCGCAGCCGATCCCGATCCCCACTTTCTGACGCCTCGCCAACTGCAGGTGCTGGCGCTCGCGGCGCGCGGCGATTCGAACAAGTCGATTGCGCGACAGTTGAACATTACGGAAGGCACCGTAAAAGTGCACTTATATACGGTGTACAAAGCACTAAAGGTCGGAAGTCGGGGGCAGGCGAGCGTTGCCGCAGCGCGCTTGCAGAAGGTCGGCGATGTGCAACTTCACCAGGCGCTCGACGGCCAGCTTTCGATCAGCCGGCTGCTGGCTTATACAACGCCCACCCGTTTTCAATCCGGCCATGTCCTCTTTCACAAAGATGACCGAAGCGATGCGCTTTACTACGTGGTGCGCGGAACGGTCATGCTCGAGGAGATCTGCACCGAGGTGGGGCAGGGCGCGATTCTGGGCGAAATCGGGCTCTTCTCTCCGGATCATCGGCGCACGTGCACGGCGCGTTGCAAGTGCGAATGCGAGCTGCTGGTGGTCTCGGCGACCGACGCGATGCGACTTTATTATCAGGACCCGGAATTCGCCACCTATTTGATCCACTTGATTACTCGCCGATTGGAGGCCGATAAGCTGCGCACGAGGTGTTAATCGCGACTGCCGAACGTCTATTGCGGAGTCGGTATTCCAATGTGATTCGACTTTGTCCGATATCGACTGACATAAAGCGGATGGCGGGTAAAGAAAGCCGTTTTTCCAATGCTTTTTTGACCTATAACACATACCAATCGCCAGTCTGCTGAAGACGTCGGGCGCGCGTTCGCCTCGCCCTGTCAGGCGGCGAGATTCACTATTTCGAGCATTTCGGCTCAGCGCTGAAAGGTTGCGCATGCGTGGCCGCGGCTCTTCTGACGTGACATTCGAAAGCATGCGCAGGGGCGGTGAAGTCCGTTGCGTATAAGACCCGTGCACGCCAAAAAATGGCTTGAATAAAAGTGATGGCAGATTTCCCCCGTTCACCGGATGGACTGGTTTGTGTCGTTCGCGCCGTGCTGTTTATGGATCTCGTTGAATCCTGCAGGCTGATGCAGGATAACGAGGTCGAAGCAGCGGGGCGATGGCGCGCGTTCAAGGCGCAGATCGAGAATGAGTTGGTGCCTGTGCATGGCGGCCGCCTGATCAGAACTGAGGGCGACGGACTCATGGTCACGTTCGTCCGCCTGCAGGATGGACTCGCCGCGACCTTTGCGATCCAGCGCGCGTCGCGCGAGGTCAACGCAGGCGAGCCGGCGAGCAAGCACATGCTCTTGCGGATGGGCTTGCACATCACGGAGTTGTACGAAGACGAGCGTGACGTGTACGGCCGCGGCGTCAACCTGGCTGCGCGCCTGTACACGCTGGCGGGACCCGGAGAGATCGTGGTGTCCGCGCAGGTACGGGATCAGCTGACTTCCGAACTGGACGCGGAAATCGATGACCTCGGCGAATGCCACCTGAAGCATTTCGAGAATCCGGTGCACGCCTATCGGATCGGTCCGCCCGGTCCACATCCGCTGATCGAGCGTGGGGCCGCTTTTTTGCCAGAGCTGCGGCCCACCATTGCGGTGATTCCGTTCGTCTTGCGTGGCGGCGACGTCGAACAGCAGATGCTCGGCGAAGTGCTCGCCGATGAGATCATCTCCTCCTTGTCTCGCACGGCCGAGCTTCAGGTGATCTCGCGTTTGTCCACGACCGCGTTTCGCGGGCGCGGTGCGTCACTCGACGAAATCAGCGGGTTTCTCGGCGCGCGCTACATACTGTCGGGCGCATATCGAACGTCGGGAGATCAGTTCGTGCTCGTCGCCGAGCTCGCCGAGGCCAAATCGCGTCACATTCTGTGGACTGAGAGCATCCGAGGCCGCACTTCCGAGATCATGCTCGGCGAAGACGAACTCATTGGCCGGGTGGTCGGCGAGGTCAGCAATGCGATCATCAATCGCGAACTGCATCGGGCACGATCGCAGGCGCTGCCCACGCTCGAAATCTCGACACTGCTGATGAGCGCCATCGTGCTGATGCACCGCGGCGTGGCGTACGACTTCAACCGCGCGCGGGACATGCTGGAAGTGGTGATCGAACGCGCGCGCAGACAGGCCTTGCCGCATGCATGGCTCGCCAAGTGGCATGTCTTGCGCTTCAATCGCGGTTGGACCGATGACCGCAGCGGCGAAGCCAATGTGGCGCTCGAATGCACGCGACGCGCGCTCGACGCCGATCCTGAGTGTTCGCTCGCGTTGACCATCGACGGATTCGTGCACACGAATCTGCTCAAGCAGTTCGACGTCGCGCAGCAGCGCTACGCCCTCGCGCTCGCGGTCAATCCCAACGAATCGCTTGCATGGCTGCTCAAAGGCACGCTGCACGCATTCGAAGGCGAGGGCGAGGAAGCTGTCGACGCAACCGAGCGTGCCCTCAGGCTTTCGCCGCTCGATCCCTTGCGCTATTTCTACGAATCGCTAGGCGCAACGGCCGCGCTATCCGCAGGCCGCTACGAACGCGCGGTGGAACTGGCGCAACGGTCCCTGCGGGTGAACCGGACCAACACGTCCACGTTACGCGCGTTGGCGATCGCGCAGTCGCTGCTCGGCAACCTCGAGGCGGCGCGTTCGACGGTCGGCGAAGTGCTAGCCATCGACCCGACGCTGACGGTGCAACGTTATCTCGAGCGCTCGCCTAGCGGCGCATACAAGACCGGCAAGATCTGGTCGGAGGCACTCCGTCAGGCGGGATTGCCTGACTAGATAGAAGAAGCAATGAATGCGGTGCTGGATCCCTGAGAGAGGAGACATATCGTGAGCGGACTTGGCGGTGCGGGTGGGGCAGGCGGTGCGGGCGGCGCGGGTGGTGCGGGCGTTCCGCCCGGTGGTGGCGGCGCGGGTGGCGTCTATGATGCGGGCGGCGGCAATGCGGGCGACGCGCGGCTTCTCGCGGAAGCGCTGATTGGGCACCGGGACGGGATAGTGGGCAGTTGGCGGCTTCCGGAACTGGTCACGCTCAACTTGGATAATCAGAAACTGCAGAATCTCCCCAAACCGCTGGCGCTCGACGATCCGGCTCAACTGTGGCGATGGGAACCCTGGGTGCGCGCGACGGTGTTCGATTTCGAACTGCTGACCAATCTGAATTTTTCGTCTCCCGACCCTTCCATCGCCATGCTGTCTCACCGGGCAACCGCAGCAACCGCGGCAACCGCGGCAAGCGGCAAGGACGTGGAAATCGTCTCCTTGAGCAGGCCGGGCGTGGACGTCTTCAAGAAACAACTCGAATGGTTGGATTTCTATTCGGACCTGCGCGAGGACCGTACTGCGGAGATACTGTGTCAGATGGGTCCGCAAGTGGCGTTCTGGAGCACCCTTATCTATCTGCAGCCGAGCCGCACGCCGAAGACGCTCGAACTGCTCGATACCGTCGTGCGATTCGCGATTTTCGTGGAACTTCGCTTCAAGCATGCGATAGCGGCGCAAAGGGCCATCGAGTACTCGACCCAAGTCCAGCCGATGATTCAGACGCCGGGTCATGGCTCGCTACCGAGCGGCCATTCGACCCAGGCGTTTATTATCGCGGTGGTGCTGTGCGCATTGTTCGATGCGCCGCCCGGCTCCGTATTCCGTCAGCAGGCGATGAGGCAGGCGTACCGCGTCGCGGTGAATCGAACGGTGGCGGGTGTGCATTTTCCGATCGACAGTATCGCGGGGCACGTGCTCGGCACGTCGCTCGGGGAATACTTTGTCGCGCGGTGTAGACGCAAGGTTGACGGTGGCGGCACGATCACTTCCCGCCAATTCAAGGGCAAGGATATCGACGCCAATGATTCGCGCGGCAACCCGGATTTCGACTATCACGAGCCGCTGAGCGACAAGGATGTCACCACCTATATCGCGAACAAACCGGGTATGAACGAGGAACAGGCGCGAGCCTACTTCTCATTCATCGGCTGGGAGTCTAAGGAAAAGGACGTGGATGGATCCGACATTCTGTGGTGGCTATGGAACCAGGCGAAGAGCGAGTGGACGGGTAAGAGTCTCGAGAACACGCGTTAGCCGTAAGCGTGCCGATGCGTGCAGAAAGGGTGGCATACGAGGTGACATATGAGCTGGAAATCCTGGGCGGGCGGCGGCGCGTGGAGTGGGCTCAACTGGACCGGACGCCCCGCTGACAGCGCCTGCGCCGACCCCTATCTGGCGTGGGCGGACACAACGGCATTTGCTCATCTCGGAGGGGAACGCACGTGGGTACGCGTCATCCTCGAACTGGAAGCGCACTGGCCAGTAGATGGCGCTCTGCCACTTACCGCGCAGACGTTCGCGGAGAGTCTGGAAAAAGAGAACGTCGCGTGGAAGGATTGGATTCGGGTATCGACCGTCTATCGCTTTCCGCCGCATGATCTGGAAGCGTCGCGCTTCCTGACGGCCATCGTGGCCAGGAAGTTCTTCACCGAAATCGATGGCGCCATGAAGGGTGTCGTGAAGCGCTTCGAACTCGGGATGCCGATCGCTCCTGACGACGCGGCGCAGTCTTTGGCTCCCGGTCCCCAAGCGCCTGTGCCGGGAACGGCGCCCGTCTTCGGTCCCGCCGCACAACCCGGTGCCGCGTCTACTGACGCTTCGGACCAGCCGCACGCCGTGTTCATGGGTGTCATGGACGATGGACTGGCGTTCGCTCACGAACGCTTTCGTTGCATCGCCGATAATCCATCGACCCGCATCGAATACTTCTGGAATCAGGATGACGCGGCGGCGGGGGCGCTCGACGAGCACTACGGGCGTGAGCTAGACCGCGACAAGATAAACGGCTTGCTTGATCGATGTGTGCGCAAGGGCCTCCTGGATGAAGACGCCGTGTACCGGCTCAACGGTTACGTCGGTGCACGCAAACGCTGGGCGCACGGCACGGAGGTCATGGATCTCGCGTGCGGTGTGAGGCCCAACAAGATCGAGGCCGCCGCGTTGACCCTGAAAGGGGAGCGGACCGGAACAGTTCAACCGCCGCGTATCCTGTGCGTCCAGTTCAAGACGGCAGGGCGAACGATTCGCGACACGTCCGGGCTCTGGTTCGCCGTTCACGCACTCGACGCGATCCGCTACCTCCTGCGTCGCGCCGACGATCTTGCCAAAGGCGCGGAGCACTCGGTTGTACTCAACCTGAGCTACGGCTATATGGCGGGTCCGCACGACGGCAGTTCGATCATTGAAAGCGCGATGGACGAACTGATCGGCCTGCATCGCGATCTATCCATCGTCGTACCCGCAGGAAACAGCAACCTGCTCCGCTGTCACGCGACACTCCCGGTTGATAGCGGAACGTTGCGCCGGATCACGTGGCGCGTCTTGCCCGATTGCGCTACGCCTGGTTTTCTCGAGATATGGTTGCCGAAGGATGCCGATACATCCAGCGTGACCGTTCAGATTACTCCACCATGGGGAGACAGGAGCCCCGTGTTTCCCGTCAAGAATCTCTATACATGGCAACCGGGGCGCAATGTGCTGTGCACGGCGGTCTATCTGGAGCGCGTCGCGACGGGGGACCGCAATATGATCCTGATCGCACTCGCCCCCACGACGATGAATCAGCCCCGGCGGGATCCGGCGCCGGCGGGCAACTGGACCGTGACGCTGACGAACGGGTCGGGTGACGATCTGGAGATTCATGCATGGGTGCAGCGGAATGAAACGGCCTACGGCTATCCGCTGCGGGGTCGCCAGTCGCGCTTCGAGGATCCGGCGTACAAGCAGTTTGTTTTCGGGGCCCACGTCCGGGACTTCGACGAAGGCAATCAGCTGACCTGGATCAAGCGTAGTGGCACGTTGAGTTCCATTGCGACCGGCGAGCACACCGTCGTGGTAGGTGGCTATCGCAGGACTGACGGACGCGCTGCGACCTACTCATCGACTGGACCTTCTCTTCGGCAGACGAAGCGATCCGGCCCGGATGCGGCGGCTGTCAGCGAAGACTCCGTCGCATGCGCAGGCGTGCTGGGCGCGAGTACGCGCAGCGGCTGTCTCGTTGCGCTGAGCGGAACCAGCGCAGCGGCTCCGCAGGTGGCCCGCTTGCTGGCGAGGCAAAAAATCATCGCGTACGCGAATGGATTGCAGCCCAATGTTTTCACGCCTCAGCTTTCCGCTCGTGCATGGGTCGCACACGAGGCGGACTCCCTCGATCCGGTGCCGGACGCGCCGGTCCCTCACCTGCTAGGCCCATGCTTCGGCACGTTGAATCCACCGCCGGTACCGATCCCTCAACATGCCTATGTGCCGCGCCCGCCTGAGATTCGGACAGGCTCTGGCAGGTTGCCTTCGCCGCGCTGGAAGAAAAGAGGTATCAAGCTGTAGCGAAGCCATAACGCGTCGAGGACCGGGTCTTCTTCACCCGGCCCTCGTCGTGTGTCACGTGCGTTCGCTGCCGGGATCCGGAGCGGACAGAAAGGTCATTGACCTCCCTTGAAAAGCTGCTGGAGCCTCGCCTGTTCTCCGTTGTGCTGCGAGCGCACGAGGTCCTGATAGACATCGGCGCGGGTTTTGCCCTGTTGAACCGCGGCGCCGCCCGACATCGAGTTGGTCGACATGTCTGGTCCTTCCGAACTGTTCACGATTTCGGCTGCCGTCGGCGGCTGTTGCGTGGTGGTTTCCTGCGCGTTTGCCTGCCATGAGCACGCGCAGAGCACGCCGCTGACCAGTAGAAGTGCTGTCTTCATTTTGACTCTCCTTTAGAAATGGCGGCGCATGGACCCGCTGCGCCGAACCGAAGCGCCGAGGTGTGCCGTGTCCAGGGAGAAAGCGGGTCGCTCCGTGGAACGGAGTGAGTGCAATCGGGCGAGGTTGCAGAGACGCCTAGGTTGATTGCAGTATGTGTGTCGGGCGCGGGCTCGGCTATATGGCATTGGTGATAGACGACGAAGGACGGTGGATCGCTGATCGCAACCCCATGACCTTCTGCTGCGGCAGTGAGCGTCAATTCAAGTCGAGCTTCGAGTGCGTCGATGTGTTCGAGTTCGACGCCAACGGACTGGTCGAGCGCATGATAATTGTGTACGACACTTGATTTAAGCCAACGGCACGAGAAGGGTATGAAGTGCTGGACCGGGCTACATCAATTCCGAGGCTCCACGTTCGCCGTTGCGACTGCGACGTGCGCGATACCCGCGTGGCCGATTTTGGCGAGCAGATTCGCAACAGTGCCGAATGGTTGGCTTTGATCGGAACGCAGGTTCACCACAGTCAGGTCACTTCGCGCGGCGATGCGCCGGAGCGTCGGCTCCAGTTGGTCCGCGGCGATGTCGCGGCCGTCGATCGCGAGCTTGCCGTGCGCATCGAGGCTGACTGTCACCGCGTGATCGCGCGCTTCGGGCGCGCCGGCTGCGACTTTCGGCAGATCGATATGCAGTGTTTTGGTCAACATCGGAGCCATGACCAGAAGAATCACGACGAGTACCAGCATGACGTCGACAAGCGGCGTGATGTTGATTTCAGCGAGCGGCTCGTTCGTGTCTTTTGCGTTCGAACGGGAAATCATGTGAGTACCTCGGCCCGATGAGCGCTGGTCACCGCGCGAAAGCCATTGCGTTGTGCCACGTTGACCAGATCCGCGGCGTAGTCTTCGAGATCGGCAATCGAGATGTGAACGCGGCGCACAAAGAGGTTATAGGCCAGCGCCGCGGGGATGGCGACGGCGATCCCGATTCCCGTCGCAGTCAGTGCTTGCCCGACCGGGCCGGCGACTCCTTCGATCCCGCTCGCGCTGCCTACAGCGACCGCGTGCAGTGCATGGATGATGCCGAACACCGTGCCGAACAGCCCGATAAACGGCGCGGTACTGGCAATCGACGCAAGCAGTGTCAAGCCCCGTTCAAGCGCACGCCTTTCTCTCTGGATCTGCTGGTTCAGGAAGCGATCAAGCAGTTCGTGGCGGTCCCAGGCCACGAATTCCGCATTGGCCACCGTCGTCTCCGCGGGGGCGGTTCCCGACCATGCGGCGAAGCCGGCGCGCGCCACGCGCGCCTTCGGACACTCCGATGCGTGTGACGGACTTGCGGGCATGCCGGACGGATCGCGCTCGGCGGCGCTCCAGAAAAGCGCTGTGAAGCGCCGGTTCTCAGAAGCAAGATGCCAGTACGCGCAGCCTTTGTACAAAATCAGCAACCACGTCAGTAACGAACAGGCCGCGAGCAGGCAAAGCGAAGCGTCGACAATGAGCTGTGTGGCGAAGTCAGACATGTTCATAGTCAGGTTCCAAGTTTGAATTCGATGGGTACCTGGACCCATCCGTCGATCGCCTGATCGCCACGTCGGGCCGGCGCAAAACGCCAGTTGGTGACGGCTTCGAGTGCGGCGTCATCGAGCGACTCGTGCCCGCTCGATGACGCAAGTTCGACGTGGTCTGGCCGGCCGCTGGCCAGCACGTGGACCCTGAGTCGCACGGTGCCTTGCCAGCCGTGTTGTTGAGCCACGCCTGGGTAGGTCGGTGGAGGATTGCGCAGGTAAGCAGCGCCGAAGCTGGGTTCGGTGAGCGGTTCCGGCGTCGGCTGGGCGTCCGGTGATTTTGCGGGCGAGGCATTGAGTGGTTCGGGACCGGCATCGGTGGACACCGGTTGTGGCGTCGTAGTCGAGGGCGCGGGCTGCCACTTCGATGCATCGTTCGGCGCGATCTTCGCGAGCGGTTTTGATGGCGACGTCTGAGCGGTGTTTCTCGGGGCGGCTAGTTCTCTTGCACGGCGCGGCGAGATCGAGCGCGGTGGGACGGGCGATGGCATAGCCGGCGCCAGGCCGGCGGCGCGTCCCGCAGGTTGCGTTGAAATCATGACCGGTGGCGGCACGGCAGCACCTACGTCGAATTGCAGGTCGAGCGCATGCGGCGCCGTGTACGCCGGATTTTCCACAGACACTCGCCATGCCTTGAGCGCAACCGTGCAATGGACGGCAAGCACGACTAGCGCAATGGCATGCGCGCGCGCTCCTCGAAGGTCGTCGAATGCGCGGGTGGTGTGCGGTGGCAGTCGACACGCTGCGACGCGCACTGGCGGGTTCGCCGCCGCGGCACGCTGCAGGCTGCGCACCCTGCGCCGTACCGCGTTTGCACTTTTCAGCGTTGAAGTGATCATGCGTGCCACCCCCAGATTCTGATTGCCAATTGGTTCGCAACATGCGTGCCGGTCGTGGGGACGCGCATGCGGCCATATTTCGATCAGGCGCGGTTCGAAGGTGTGCGTTCAGTGTCCCCGTTCGGAACACCGCTGTACCAATTCGACACAGGTGTCACGTGAGCAAAGACAAACGCGGTACAGCGTTCGACATCGCATCGCATAGCGTCGATGTCCGGCATCGATGTTGCTTGGGAGTGGGCACATCGCAAACCGCAGTCAAAGAACATACCGCGCACGTCCATGAAGCCGATGCGCGCCACGGAGGAGACACATGAAGTCGCATCGCGACGATTGGCGGCGCACGCGCATTGCCGCCGCCATAGCGGGCATGCTCGCTATGGCCCAAGGTACTTGCGCAGTGGCGCAAGACGAACCCGCGTCGTCGCCCTCGCAGGTGATGCCGGTCGTGACCGTGGTCGGCACGGCGCCGCTAACCGGGCTCGGCATGCCGCTCACCGAAGTGCCCGCCGCCGTGCAGATCGTCAGCGCGAAGGACATCGACGCGCAACACCCGAATACCATCACGGCCTATCTGGAGAAGAACGTCACAAGCGTGACGCTCAATTCGAGTCAGGGCAATCCGTATCAGCCGGACGTCAACTATCGGGGCTTCACCGCTTCGCCGCTTCTCGGCACACCCCAAGGCCTGTCGGTGTTCCAGGACGGCGTACGGGTCAACGAGCCGTTCGGTGACGTGGTCAACTGGGACCTGCTCGCACAATCGGCGATCGAGCGCATCGAGGTGATGCCCGGGTCCAATCCGCTATTCGGTTTGAACACGCTAGGCGGAGCGATCGCCATCACCACCAAAAATGGCCGCGACAACCCTGGCGGCAGCCTCGAAGTGGAGGGCGGCTCGTTCGGACGCAGGAGCGTGGTCTTCACGCAAGGCGGCCAGCTGGGACACTTCGACTATTTCGTCACCGCCAACGACGAAGCCGATCAGGGTTGGGCCGACCATAATCCAAGCCGCGTGAAGCAACTGTTCGGCAAAGTGGGTTATACGGACGCGCGCACCACCGTCGAACTGAGCCTCACCGCAGCCGACAACCAGTTGCAGGGAACGCAGACCATTCCGCGCTCGTTTCTCGACAATTCTCGCCAGGCGTACACGTATCCCGACGAGAACCAGAATCGCGCGATCATGCTGGACCTGTCGGGCAAGCATGACTTCAGCGATGCGTTGCAGCTCTCCGGCGATGCGTACTATCGGCACTACAACAACGACAACCTCAGCAGCAACGTCAATGGAGATTACGGTTCCATCGATCCGGCGACGGGTGCGATCGATACGGTACCCGGGCAAAACGTGCACTCCGTGATCGCGCAGGACAGTTATGGATTCGCACTGCAATTGAGCGTCACGGGAAAAGTCGCGGGGATGGACAACCAGTTGATGGCAGGCGTCAGCGGCGATTTTGCGAACACCGGCTTCACCCAGTACTCGCAAGATGCGGCGTTCACCGCGGATCGTCAGACCGTTGGGACCGACGGTTACACGTTACAAACCGACGCATCCATACGCAACAGCAATCTCGGTGTGTTCGTGACCGACACGCTTTCGTTGACTCGCACGATCGCCGTGACGGCCTCTGCGCGCTACAACCACGCTAGTGTCGATATCGAGGATCTCAGCGGCATGCAGCCCCTGTTGAATGGCTCGCACAGTTTTTCGCGGATCAATCCCGCGCTAGGGGTGACGTATAACCCGGTTCCCTGGCTGACGGCTTATGCCAACTACAGCGAGGGCATGCGTACGCCGACCGCTATCGAGCTGGCCTGCGCCGACCCGGCTGCGCCCTGTTCGTTGCCGAACGATTTCATTGCTGACCCCGCGTTGAAACCGGTCGTATCGCGGACGTTCGAGGCGGGCGCGCGTGGAACGCTATCGTCGGCAATTCATTGGAGCGCGGCATTGTTCCGCACCGATCTTCAGGATGACATAGAGTTTGTCAGCAGCAATGGGGCTTCGACCTCGACCGGCTATTTCCAGAACGTCGGCACCACGCGGCGGCAAGGTTTTGAACTCAACACACGGATGCAGACAGGCCCGCTTACCGTGAACGCAAGCTATACCTATCTGCGCGCAACCTATCAGAGCAGCTTTGTCGAGCAAAGCGCGAGCAATTCGAGCGCCAACGCTCAAGGCAACATTACGGTGCACCCGGGCGACCGTATCCCCGGCATTCCGGACAACACGTTGAAGCTGCGTGTGGATTATGCAGCTACCGCAAAATGGAACGTGGGTGCAAACATTCTGTATCGCAGCTCGATATTTGCCCGTGGAGACGAGGACAATCAGGACAGCAATGGGCGTATCGCAGGCTATGCGACCGTCGATCTGGACACGAGCTATCAGGTGACGAAGCAACTGCAGCTGTTCGCGCACGTGAACAATCTGTTCGACAAACGCTACGCCGACTTCGGCATCCTCGGGCAGAATGTTTTCAATGGCCCCGGCCATTCGTTCTCGCCCGATGCGGTGTCCAACGAACAGTTTCTCGGTATGGGCGAGCCGCGTGGCATATGGGTTGGATTGCGCTATGCGTGGAAGTAAAGCGGAGATGGTGGCTGGCGTATATAAATCACTTGTCTGGAGCGGGCCTCACACCACTCCAGATCCGTACTGCGTTAGAAGAAACCCAGCGGCTGCTCACTATAGCTGACGAGCAGATTCTTGGTCTGCTGATAGTGGTCGAGCATCATCTTGTGCGTTTCGCGACCAATGCCGGACTGTTTGTAGCCACCGAATGCCGCATGCGCCGGATAGGCGTGGTAGCAATTCGTCCACACGCGGCCTGCCTGAATCTGGCGGCCGAAGCGATAAGCGCGCGTGCCGTCGCGCGTCCACACGCCGGCGCCGAGACCGTATAGCGTATCGTTGGCGATTTCGAGCGCCTCCTCTTCGTTCTTGAATGTCGTCACCGACACCACTGGACCGAAGATTTCTTCCTGGAAGATACGCATCTTGTTGTGACCGCGGAAGACGGTCGGCTTCACGTAGTAGCCCTTGCTCAGCTCGCCGCCGAGCGTGCTGCGTTCGCCGCCGATCAGACACTCAGCGCCTTCCTGCTTGCCGAGATCGATGTACGAGAGGATTTTTTTGAGCTGTTCCTGCGAAGCCTGCGCACCGATCATGGTCTTCGTGTCGAGCGGATGCCCTTGCGTAATCGCGGCAACGCGCTTCAAAGCACGTTCCATGAAGCGGTCGTAGATCTTTTCATCAACCAGGACACGCGACGGGCACGTGCACACTTCACCCTGATTCAAGGCGAACATCGCGAAGCCTTCGAGCGCCTTGTCGAAGTAACCGTCGTCGCGATCCATCACGTCGGCGAAGAAAATGTTCGGGCTCTTGCCACCGAGTTCGAGCGTTACCGGAATGATGTTCTGGCTCGCATACTGCATGATCAGGCGGCCTGTGGATGTTTCGCCCGTGAAAGCAATCTTCGCGATGCGCTTGCTCTGCGCGAGCGGCTTGCCGGCTTCGAGGCCAAAACCGTTGACTACGTTCAGCACACCCGGCGGCAACAGGTCCTGAATCAGTTCGATCAGAACCAGGATCGACGCAGGTGTTTGCTCGGCAGGCTTGAGCACGATGCAGTTCCCGGCAGCCAGCGCAGGCGCCACCTTCCACACGGCCATCAGAATCGGGAAATTCCACGGAATGATCTGACCGACTACACCGAGCGGTTCGTGGAAATGATAGGCCACGGTATCGGCATCGATCTCGGAGATCGTCCCCTCCTGCGCACGAATGCAGCCGGCGAAATAGCGGAAGTGGTCGATCGCGAGCGGGATGTCGGCAGCGAGCGTTTCGCGGATCGGCTTGCCGTTGTCGATTGATTCGGCAAACGCGATGCGCGAGAGGTTCTGCTCCATGCGGTCCGCAATGCGGTTCAGGATCGTCGCCCGCACGGCCGGCGCGGTATCGGCCCAGGCTTTGCGGGCGCGGTGGGCCGCATCGAGGGCGAGTTCGATATCTTCTTCTGTTGAGCGCGGGATCGACGTAAAGGGTTCGCCGGTGATAGGCGATACGTTGTCGAAGTATTCTCCGCGCACCGGCGGAACCCATTGGCCGCCGATGAAATTGGCGTACTGCCGCGCATACGGAAATTCGACATCGAGAAACTGCATATCTGCGTGGTTCATGCCTGACTCCTCCAATGATTGTGTGACGGGTGTCGATGGAGAAGGCCCGCGTTGGCTCGACGTATCCGCCGTGCTGACGCTCTTCATCGTGCGGAGCGTTCAGCGAGAAGCGTGCCATTCGGTCCCGTCCGCGCCGTGGCGGGCGTCAGGCGCATACGGATGCCGAGCACCACGCGCGACGCATACGTCGCCGCGAGTGGATTGCCCCCACGAACCGTTTGCTACGTCCGTCGGGCAACTGTCATTTTTAGCAACACATCCTTGCTCGACTGCGCCAGCGTGCAACACCGGATGTCACTCCGTCACGACTGCGCAATCGCGTAGCGGCGCCCGTCCTTATGAGCCGCGACGGCGCGCGGCGACGTCACGGCCAATGGCACGCGACTTGCCTTGAATGGTCAGCAGCCAGTCTGCGTTCACTAGACGATGGCGCCGCCGCACGGGCCTCGCGTCGACAACTCAACAGGAGACAAGGATGAAAGCACGTTTAAGTTCGGCGACGCGGCCCAAGGCGCTTGCGATGGGCGTGGCCGCCGCCGTCAGTCTGATACTCGGGTCGGCCGCGGTGGCCGACGACTATCCCCCCGTCACCTACGAGCGTTTGACGGCCGCACAAAGCGACCCCGGTTGGCTCACGTATTACCGCACCTATAACGGTCAGGCGCATTCACCGCTCAAGCAGATCGACGCAACCAACGTCAAGAACCTCAAGCAGGTGTGGAGCTACAAGTTCCCGGCGGATTTGCAGCAGGGTTTCGAAGCGACTCCGATCGTCAATGGCCGCTACCTGTTCGTCACCACGCCGAAGGACAACGTGTATGCATTCGATGCCGTAACCGGCAAGCAACTCTGGAAGTTCGAACCGAAGCTCGGCGCGGAGTCATTCAAGACGGCATGTTGTGACGTCATTAACCGCGGTGTGGCGTTGTACGGCAAGAACGTCTATGTCGCGATGCTAAGCGGCGATGTCGTCGCACTCGACGCAAAGACAGGTGCGCTCGCCTGGCGCAAGCAGATGTTTGAGCCGGGTCTGGGTTATGCATTCTCCCTTGCGCCGCTCGCGCTCGACGGCGCGTTGGTGGTGGGCAGTGCGGGCGGGGAATACGGCGCGCGCGGCTTCATCGCGGCATTGAATCCTGACGATGGCAACGTACTGTGGAAGCGCTTTACGATACCCGGAGCCGGCGAGAAGGACGGCGACACATGGCCGAACGGCATGCAGGAACATGGCGGTGCGCCGGCCTGGCTGACGGGCACCTATGACGCCGCATCGAAAACGCTTTACTGGGGCGTCGGCAACCCGGGACCGTGGCTCGCCGATCTGCGGCCGGGTGACAACCTGTATTCCGATTCGCTGCTCGCACTCGACCCCAAGACGGGCAACATGAAATGGCATTACCAGTACACGAAACATGACACATGGGACTACGACGGCGTCAATACACCGGTGCTTGCCACGATCAAGTACCAGGACAAGGAGTACGACGCCATCATCCATGCGGACCGCAACGGCTTCTTCCACGCGATCGATCGCACGACCGGCAAGCTGATCTACGCGAAGCCTTTCGTGACAGCGAGCTCGGTCACTGGCTATACAGCGGATGGCTCGCCTATCCAGGATGCCTCGAAATATCCGAAGGCCGGCACGACAATCGAAACCTGTCCGAGCTTCCTCGGCGGCAAGAACTGGTGGTCGGTTTCGTACGATCCGGACAAGCATCTCGCGATCGTTCCGGCGTTGCATGCGTGCATGTCGCTGTCCGGTAAGTCGGTGAACTACATGGAGGGGCTGCCTTACCTTGGCGAAGGGTTCGAGATCAAACCGGAACCTGGCAGCAAGGGGTATGGCGAACTTCAGGCTATCGATGTCAATACCGGCAAGAAAGTCTGGAGTCACTGGAGCAAGCTGCCGTGGAATGGCGGCGTAGCGACCACGGCGGGCGGACTTGCCTTTAGCGGCTCGCTCGACGGCCACCTGTATGCATTCGACGAGGCGACCGGCAAAGTGCTGTGGCAAAGCCCGAAACTCGCCAGCGGGATCATTGCTCAACCGTCGGTGTTCGAAGTCGACGGTCAGGAGTATGTCGCCATTCTTGCCGGTTATGGTGGTGCGAACCCGATCTGGGGCGGCCCGATGGCGAAGGCTGCGGAGAAGGTCCCACGCGGCGGCACGCTGTACGTGTTTGCGCTCAACCACGGCTGATGTTCACCTGGCTGCCACAACAGTTTGCCCAACGCGACATTTGCGCAAACCGTCCAGCCGTGGCGGCCCGGCCTTTCCCGGAAGCAAGATCATGAAGACTCGACTTAATTCGTTCGCTCTCGCCGGTATGCTGCTGGCTACGGGCACACTCACGCCAGGACTCGCTAACGCGGGGGTGCGCGTTTGCACGTTTCCCGGCAGTCCATCGGCCGCGCTCGACGAGGCGGTGGCGCGCGAAGCGTTTCACACGGCGGGTATCGCGCTGTCGCTTGCACCCGGAGGATTCGACGGGAGTGACGACGACGGCGTGTCGCTGAAGGAACTCAACAAGGCGCTTGCGCACAAATGCGACGTCGTTGCCGGATTTCCACGCTCGACAGTCGCCGACGGCTCCGGCAGCAAGCTGACCTTCTCGCGCGGCTATCTGCACTCCGGCTACGTCAGTGTCACCACGCGTGAATCGTCGACGCAGGCCGGCGGCGCGGAGGTGGTCGCGGCAACCTATGCGAGCCCCGCCCAACTGATCGCCGTGCAGCAGCCTAACGTCAGGCTCGATCTGGAGAACACGGCGGCACTCACCGTTGATGCGTTGGCGAGCGGGCATGCGCAACGCGCGATCGTCTGGTATCCCGCGGTTGTGGCCTATACGATTACACATCCGGAGCAGCACTTTCAGATCGCGAGCACTGTCTCGCCGTATGCCGACTGGCATCTGGTGTTCGCGTTTGGGAGGAGCGGCGCAGCGTTACAGCCGCGCATCGACGCCGCGTTGGACAAGATGGCGTCCGATGGCAGACTGGCAGCATTGACCCGCAACTGGACACTCCCCGAGGCGGCTCAGGCCGCGCGGCCGTCCGCGGCCACGTTTGCCTATCGCGACGGCCCCGGCCGCAGCGATGCGGCGTGGCGAATGACCTTGGCAGCCGATCACGGGTCGCAGCAGGGTCGCTTCATCAAGGTCGATGCGAGCGCGACAGCCGACGCCCCTGGTTTCGACCGCGCGCAGGTGGCGCACGGCAAGACCCTGTACGCGAGTGCGTGCGCGAAATGCCACGGTCCCGGCCTGCAAGGATTGAATGCGCCCGCGTTACGCGGTCCGGCCTTTGCGCCGGCGGCAAACGCGAAGCTGACCATCGGCGGGGTGTACGGATACATGACGAATAATATGCCGGCTGATCGCCCCGGCAAGCTGAAACCGCAGGACTATGCTGACATCATGGCATTCCTGCTCTATTCGAATGGCTATAGCGCCGGCGCCACCAAGCTGACGGACGACAATGCCAAGGCGTCGAAGACGCCGCTCAACGCGGGCACTTCGCAATAGTTCGATCGCTTCAACAGCCTTGATTGGCGTCATTTGATTGACGCCATAAAAAACCCGGCGATTCTCCGTTATTCACGGGAATCACCGGGCTTTCTCGAACCCGCAACCTAATCCAGAATCATCCCAAACGCAACGAGTTATCCCTGCTGCGGAAAATCAGCGGATGTACCTCGTCGTCACGTGCCGGCCGCCGAGCCAGCGTCACCACCTGCTCGATTTGCCCGTGATGCGCCGACTTTGCGCACACCGGGTCCGCGGCCGCGGCGTCTCCTGTCAGCAGATACGCCTGGCAGCGGCAGCCTCCGTGATCGGTGTCGCGCTCGTCGCAACTCCGGCACGGCTCGCGCATCCAGCCATCACCACGAAACGCATTGAACGCATGGCTGCGGTACCAGATTTCCGCCAGTGAAGCGTCCTGCACGCGGGGCAGGTCCAGACCCGGCAGCGAGTGTGCCGCGTGGCATGGCAGCGCAGTGCCGTCCGGCGCGATGCCGAGAAACACTGAACCCCAACCGTTCATGCAGGCCTTGGGCCGTATCTCGAAATAATCAGGGACCACGAACAGGATCCGGCAGTGATCGCCGACGCGTTCGCGGTACCGGTTGACTGTCGCCTCGGCCTCCTCCAACTGCTCACGGGTCGGCATCAACTGGTCGCGATTGAGCATCGCCCAACCGTAATACTGTGTGTTCGCCAGCTCGAGGTAGTCGGCGCCCATCTCGAGCGCCATGTCGATAATCTGCCCGACGTGCGGCAGGTTATAGCGATGCAGCACGCAATTGAGCACCATCGGGTAGCCGTGCGCCTTGATCAGGCGCGCTACGCGGTGTTTCAACTCGAAGGTCTTCGTGCTGGACACGAAATCGTTCAGTTCACGCGTCGAGTCCTGGAAGGAGAGCTGGATGTGGTCCAGCCCCGCCTCTTTCAAACGGGCGATGCGCGTCTCGTTGAGCCCGACACCCGAGGTAATCAGATTCGTATAGAAGCCTAATCCTCGCGCATGCTCGACCAGCGTTTCGAGATCGTCACGCACCAGCGGCTCGCCGCCGGAGAACCCGATCTGCGCGGCGCCCATGCCGCGCGCCTGCGTGATCACGTCGCGCCAGGTGTCGGTATCGAGCTCCGCGCCGTGACTGGCGAAGTCGACGGGGTTGTAGCAGAACGCGCAGTGCAACGGGCAGCGGTACGTGAGTTCCGCCAGCAGCCACAATGGCGGGGAAGGGCGAGCGCCTGGGAAGTCGATGGTGGTTTCCATGTCAATCCAGCCAGCCGCGTTGCCGCGCATGGTCAATGAAGCGATACACATCGGCGGCAAGGTCCGACACACTGAACAGGTCTTCCAGTTCGTCGATGATGTCATCCAGTTCGCGGGTGCCGTCGCAGCGCGCCAGAATTTCGCCCGCACTCGGATTGAGTTTGACCATGCCTTCTGGATACAGCAATACGTAGGCATCCTGTGCGTCTTCCCATTGCAGGCGAAACATCGGGCGCAGATGCGGCCGCAGGCTGGCGTAGTGGTCGGGGTGTGGGGCGTTCATACGGGGTACGCCTTTTCAATGGCGTCGAGCATCGACCAGAGAATGTCTAGCTTGAAGCGCAGGATGTTGAGGGCATGCTGTTGGGCGTCCGGGGTCTTGAAGTGATTGAGCGTGACGTCGAGCCCGTGCTCGACATCGCGCTGGGCAAGCGGAATACGGCTGCGAAAGTACTGCAACCCGTGAGCGTCGATCCATGGATACAGGTCGGGCCAGCCGGCCAGACGATCGCGATGAATCTGCGGCGCGAACATCTCGGTGAGCGAGGAGCAGACTGCCTCCTGCCACGGCGCCCGCCGGGCGAAATTGACATAGGCGTCGACTGCGAAACGCACACCGGGCAGCACGTGTTCGAGCGACCACAATGTGTCGCGGTCGATGCCGACCGCGTCGGCGAGGTGCGCCCATGCTTCGATGCCGCCGGGGTTGTCGCCGTAGCCATCGTGATCGTGCAGCCGTTCGATCCACAAGCGGCGGGTCTGCCGATCCTCACAATTGGATAGGATCGCGGCATCTTTCAGCGGGATGTTGATCTGGTAATAGAAGCGGTTGGCGACCCAGCCGCGAATCTGCTGAGGCGAACACTGGCCACTGTTCATCCGCTGATTGAAAGGATGATGAATATGATAGTGCGCGCCGAGCGCGCGTAGACGCGCTTCGAACTCGTCCGGCGACCAGGGGACGGTGTGGGTAACAGCGGTAGGCAGCGGGGCGTTCATGGCTATACCTGGAATTGCATTCCGTCGTGTGCCACTTCGATACCGCGTGCGCGTATCACGGCATGTTCGGGGGAATGCGGGTCGAGAATTGGGTTGGTGTTGTTGATGTGAATCAGCACCTTGCGTGTCGCGCTGGGCAGCGCGTCGAGCAGTTGGACCATCCCTGACAAACCGCGATGGCCGCACTGTGCGAGATGGCCCATGTCGGCCGCGAGGTGGGTCGACAGGCCGAGGTCGATCATCTCGGTCGCGGACCAGAACGTGCCGTCGACCAGAACGAGTTGCGCGGAGCGCATCGCGGCGAGCACAGGTTCCGGCGCGCTCGCGAGCCCCGGTGCATAGAAAACGCGTGCACCGGTAGCAAGGTTCTCGATCAGCAGTGCGATGTTGTCGCCGGGTGCGGCTTCGGCGCGGCGCGGCGAATAGGGCGGCGCCTTGCTCTCGATCGGCAATGCGGTGAAGCGGATGCCCTCCACCGGCTCGACCGTGAACGGTTGATCGAGCGCGATCTCGTGGCGCTCGACGCCGCAGTAATGGTCGAGCAGCGGAACCAGCGGCAACCCGGTGGAGAGATCGGCGAGCACCGGCGCACAGGCATACAACGGCAAGGGCGTGGTGCGTTCGCGCAGCATCAGCAGACCGGTGACGTGATCGATCTGCGCGTCAATTAGCACGACGGCGGCAATGCCGCTGTCGCGAATCGAGCGGGCGGGTTGCAGTTCCGGATTCGCACGCAACTGTGCGAGCAGATCCGGCGAGGCGTTGATCAGAATCCAGTCTATGCCGTTATCGCTCACTGCAATCGACGACTGGGTACGCGGCAACACGTCGCCGGTCTGATAACGGGCCCGGTTGCAGTTCGCGCAGTTGCAGTTCCATTGCGGCAGTCCGCCGCCTGCACCCGAACCGAGAATCTTGATTTTCATGAGCCGTGCTCCGGGCGCCGCCGCGCACACTGACTGACTGCGACAGGCGGGCGGCGCTTCATCGTTGCTTCAGCGATTGGCGATATACATCGTGATTTCAAAACCGAAGCGCAGATCGGTATAGGCGGGGGTGGTCCATTGCATGGCTGTCTCCTTGGATACGACATGTGATTGAGGAACCGCATAGAGAAAGCGGTCATATCGATCAAATGCAAGGTCTGTGCCGGGCTTGTCAGGCGCTGCGTTCGGCGCACCCGACGCACGGCCAGCGTTTTGCATCCCGAACGAATGCATTGTTTGACGTCGATGCACGGTTTGCCGCGCGGAAATTGACTAATTCGTCTGGCGAGTGGAACAGCGCGCTGTTCAGTTCGAGGACACCACTGTTGCAAATTGGAGCATCTGTGACGCAAACGGTCAGACCGCGTCGTCGGCGTTGTCCACACCGTGCAGCGGCAGTTTGCGGTAGATCGTATTGCGCGACACGCCGAGTGCGCGGGCGGCGGCCGACACGTTGCCGCCATGCTGCGCAACCGCCTTGGCGATGGCGTTGGCGGCAACGTCTTCTAGCCGCCCGCTTGGTAGCGGTAAGGTGTCCGTGGTGCCCGCAGGCGCGGCGGCAGCGCTGCGCACGTCGTCAAAGAAGTCGTCGGGCAAATGCTCGCGCCGGAGCTCGCCGTCCGCATCGACCATGGCGGCGGCGGTCCGCAGAAGATTGCTGAGCTGACGAAAATTGCCGGGCCACGCGCATTGCTCGAACAGCGCCATCACCTCGTCGGCGACGCTTAGTCGTTGCCCATCAGCGCTTTCGGATGATGCGGATTGCAGCATCTTCTGGATCACCGCGGACAGATCCGTGCGCTCGCGCAGCGGCGGCAATTTCACCACCAGTCCATTCAGGCGGTAATACAGGTCCTCCCGAAACCGGTTCTGCACGATCATGTCACGCAGGTCGCGGTGAGTTGCACAAATGATGGCGACATCGACCGGTATCGACTTCGAGGAGCCAAGCGGATTGACGAGGCGCTCCTGCAGCACGCGCAGCAAGCGCACTTGCAGCGGATAGGGCATGTCGCCGATCTCGTCGAGAAATAGCGTGCCGCCGTTGGCCTGCAGCAATTTGCCGATGGCGCCTTTGCGCCGCGCACCGGTGAAGGCGCCTTCTTCATAGCCGAACAACTCGGATTCGATCAGCGTTTCCGGTATTGAAGCGCAGTTGACCGCAACGAACGCACCCGATCGGCGCGGCGAGTCGTTGTGGATCGCCTGGGCGAGCAGTTCCTTGCCGGTGCCGGTCTCACCGGTGATCAGGATCGGGATGTCCTTGCCGATTACCTTGCGGACTTTGGCGACGACCGCCGCGATCTGCGGGTCGCCGGTGTCCAGATAGCTGAGTTTCGACAGCGCGCTCGCGGCCGGGAGGGATGGCGCCATGCGTTGCGCGGGGCGTGACTCGCGATGCTCCTCCGGCGGCCAGGCATGATCGGCGCGCGTGGCACGCCGGAATTCGACGTGTGCGCATACCACCGCACCGTTGCATAGGTTCAGCGACAGATGCTGGTCCCGGCTGACGCGCAGACGGTCGATCAGTTGCGCGCTGGTGAGGCCGAATAGCGAGGACAAGGTATGCGCGCGCAAACCCGTGAGCGGCAATCCCAGTTGGAATTGCGCACTACGATTGGCCGACAGGAAGCGGCCATCGCAGGTAAACGCGGCGATGCCTTCCATCAAGGTGCCGAGAAATTCGGGCCTGCCGTGAAAGGCAATTTGCAACGTCTCGCGAAAGGTATTGGTAAACAGATGATTCTCGATCATCTGTACGGACATCTTTGCCAGCGCCATGGTGTGCTGGTGATAGCTGCGATGGTCGCCGGTCACGTCGAGCACGCCGATCAGATCGCCGTACGGATCGAGGATCGGCACGCTGGAGCAGGTGAGAAAACGATTGGCAGCCAGATAGTGTTGTTCGCCATGAACGACCGTCGGACAGCGCTCGGCGAGCGCCGTGCCGATTGCGTTCGTGCCTTGCCGGTCTTCCGCCCAGTTCGCGCCCGGACGCAGCGCGACTTTCTCGGCTCGCCGGAGAAAATCATCGTCGCCGATCGAGTGAAGAATCAGCCCTTCGGCGTCGGTCAGCACGATCATGCTCTGCGTGTTGACGATCTGCTCGTGCAGCGTTTCCATCACAGGCGTGGCATGCGCGCACAGGACGCGGCTTTGCTCGAGTTTTAACGTGAGTTCAGCCGCCGGCAGCACGTCATAGTCCGGTCGCATCGCGGCGCTCAAGCCGAAAGTTTCGGAGCGTTCGTGGGATTTCTGAATCGACGGCGTGAGCCATCCGGCCTCACGAGCCGCCATGGGCGTTACGGCGTGACTGACATCATCGCGCATTGTCTCCTCCTGCTGGTCAGCCCCGGTCGCCTCGCCGGGGTCGTACTGGTACAACAATAAGCAAATCCTGAGCCAGGTTGGCGGTCATCGCGCGCCGGCAGCGTGTCATTGCCTATGTGGTTGCGCCGTGGCGGGGCGGTCGGTCTGGCCGGTTTGCCGCAGCCGCTCAGGCGATGCGAGATTACGCATATTCATCCCGATACGCCTAAGCGGCTTGATTTGAATCAATGTTGGTGAAATGCGTTGCCGTCTTCGAGAAACGTCGGGTTCGCGGCCAGTTACGCCAGCGACAGCGTGTGCGCCATTGATACAAATCAATTCACGGGTGAGGCAAGCGCAGATGATGAATGTGCGACTGCCGTCAGCCTGGGCGTGGCGCGCAGTCAGTGCGGCTCGAACAGACGTTGCGCCGACAGCGCGGTTGATCC
This sequence comes from Paraburkholderia solitsugae, assembly GCF_013177695.1. Lineage (GTDB taxonomy): Bacteria > Pseudomonadota > Gammaproteobacteria > Burkholderiales > Burkholderiaceae > Paraburkholderia > Paraburkholderia solitsugae. The sequence continues at coordinate 34,147 of NZ_WOEY01000058.1, forward strand.
GCCATGACGAGCGAATTCGTAATCGACTTACCAGAGAGGGTGGTCATGTACAAAGATATTCTGGTGGCACTGGATGGCAGTCACGCGTCGAAGGGTGCGCTAAAGGAAGCGATCCGCATGACAAAGCTGGCTGGCGGAACGATGACGGCGGTGTACGTGCTCGACCGTTTCGCGATGTTTGCCTATTCGGCCAATTACGACCAGTTTGCGATGGTCGAGGCACTACGCGCTGAAGGCGATCGAATACTGGCGGAGGCGCATAAGGAGGCGACTGAGAGCAACGTTGCGTGCAAGGTCGATACCGCCGAGACGGACAACATCAGCGAAGACGTCGCGAGTTGCTTGCTGCGGTACGTACAGGGGCACAGCGTGGATCTTGTCGTGATGGGCACCCACGGACGTCGCGGAATGCGGCGCATGACAATAGGGAGTGTCGCTGAGCGATTTCTTCGGTCCTCGACCTGCCCGGTGCTGCTGGTTCGTGACGCGATCGTTGAAACCCGGTCGAACGGCGCGAAATAAGGGCATCGCGAAAAAATACGCTACCGGCGCTGCGCGAGCATATCGTCGACGACCGGAACAGCAGCGAGAGTAAGCAGTACGAGCGCAAGGGGAATGGTCGCTACAAATCCCAGCTGCTTGAAGCCTACGGCGCCTGTCAGGCCGCCTGCGAGGAACGACAATAAGAGCGATCCGAGGATGCGCAGTTTCTGGCGATCTGCTCGGACTGCGCTCCCGCTCGTTGCGCCAACGTTCCAGTAAAAGAACTTGCCGAGTTCGATGCCGATGTCCGTCACGAGGCCGGTGACGTGCGTGGTGCGGATCTCCGCTTTTGAGATCTTGGTGATCATGGCATTCTGCAAACCCATCACATAGCACAGAAGACAGACGGTCGCCGGTACGAAAAGGACGCGATGGGTCTCGAGATGGGTGCCAAGCAGCCCAAAGCAGAGGAGCAGCGTAGCCTCGAGCATCAACGGCATGGCATAGAGGCTGCGCAATTGCCGGCGACGCCCCCAGTTGATCAGGATGGCGGACGTGGCGGCCCCGAAAAGAAACGACAACAAGGCGCTCAATCCCGCAACAACCGAATTGATTTCGCCGAGCGCAAGGTTGTCGGCGAGCGACGACACAATACCGGACATGTGAGAGGTGTACTGCCCCACAGCGAGGAATCCGCCGGCATTGGCCGCACCGGCGACGAAAGCGAGCGATCGTCCGAGGCGCAGATTCGCCGCGTCGCTGCGCTCGGGTTTCGTGAATCCTCGAAGATAGTTGATCGGCATGCCGGCATTTTATCAGTGTGAGCGGCGGCGAGATGGCCGCCGCCTGCTTTCAAGCGCCTCGGAGTCCCTCGGTGACCGTGATGGTCAGGTCGATCTTCTGAACGACGGTTCCCACCGGCAGCACCGTGTGCCCATGAGTTTCGTTGATGATCTCAGCCGCTGACAGGTAGAAAGCCAGCAGCGCCGTCAGCAGACCGAGGTAACCGCCGGCGTGGTGCAACCACACAAGGCCGGTCCATTCGCTCGCTGCCAGCACGAAGAACGTGATCCACAGAGACAGAAACACCAGTTGCAATGCGCGCGGCGCACGCCGTGTCGCGACCCACATATAAAGCGTGAACATGCCCCACAGGAACAGATACCAGCCGACGAACGCCGCAGGCACAGTACCGTGCAGGAACAGCACGAAGAGGGCGAGCGACCACCAGAACGCACCGTAGCTCAGAAAGGCCGTCGCGCCGAACGTATTGCCGCGCGGTATTTCCATGAGTCCGGCGAGTGCCTGCGCGGTACCCCCATAAGCGAAAGCGACGGCGAGCACCATGCCCATCGAATCGCCGCTGAACCAGCCGGCGTTGATCATGCTAAGCAACCAGGTCGTCAAGGCAAAACCGGCGAGGCCGAGTGCCGCGGGATTAGGGGCTTTGATATTCATGATGAATTCCTCATGCAAAAAACAGAAGTAGACATAGCTTGCGCGACTGTCGTGAAGACTAGCGCCGCGCAAGGGTCACATCGCAATCGAACGCTGCAGCGCCGGAGCGCCGGACCGTTCAGATCGAATCGGCGAACTGGGAAATGACGGCGGGATTCTCGACAGTCGACGTGTCCTGCGAAATTGCTTCGCCTTTCGCGACTGAGCGCAACAACCGGCGCACGACCTTGCCAGAGCGCGTCTTGGGCATGGCGTCGCCGAACCGGATGTCTTTCGGCTTTGCGATCGGACCGATTTCCTTGGCGACCCAGGCGCGCAACTCGTTCGCTATGCGCTTCGCCTCTGCGCCGGTGGGCCGCGCCGTTTTCAGAACAATGAAGGCGACGATGGCTTCGCCGAACGTTTCATCCGGACGGCCGACGACCGCAGCTTCAGCGACCAGCGGATTGGCCGCCAGCGCCGACTCGATTTCCATCGTGCCCATGCGGTGGCCGGACACGTTCAGCACGTCGTCGATACGACCGGTGATCGTGAAGTAGCCTGTGTCCCGGTCGCGAATCGCGCCGTCGCCGGCGAGGTACAGCTTGCCCCCGAGTTCGTCGGGGTAATAGCCGTTGCGAAAGCGCTCAGGATTGCCCCAGATCGTGCGGATCATCGACGGCCACGGCTTGCGGATGACGAGCATGCCGCCTTGTCCGTTGGCCACTTCATGGCCGGTTTCGTCGACGATCGCCGCATCGATGCCCGGCATCGGCAGCGTGCACGATCCCGGCACGAGCGGCGTAGCGCCCGGCAACGGCGAGATCATGTGGCCGCCTGTCTCGGTCTGCCAGAACGTGTCGAGCACCGGACAGCGGCCACCGCCGACATGTTCGGCGTACCAGTTCCATGCACTCGGGTTGATCGGCTCGCCGACCGTGCCGAGAATGCGCAAGCTGCCCAGGTCGAAGCTGCCAGGATGCACAGCGGTGTCAGCGTCGGCGCTCTTGATGAGAGACCGGATGGCGGTCGGTGCGGTGTAGAAGATGCTGACCTGATGGCGCTGGATCATGTCCCAGAATCGGCCCGCATTCGGATAGGTGGGCACACCTTCAAAGATGACCTGGGTTGCACCCACTGCGGTCGGGCCATAGCAGATATACGTGTGACCGGTGATCCAGCCGATGTCTGCGGTACACCAGAAGACATCGGCCGGCTTGATGTCGAAGGTCCATTTCATCGTCACGGCGGCCCACAGCAGATAACCGCCGGTGCTGTGCTGAACGCCTTTGGGCGCGCCGGTCGACCCTGATGTGTACAACACGAATAGCGGATGTTCAGCGCTGACCCATTCCGGCTCGCAGGTATCAGGTTGGTTTCGTTCGAGCTCGTGCAACCACGCGTCGCGCCCCGCGATCCAGGGGATCCGGCCGCCGGTACGCCGATAGATGATGACCGTTTTAACGGCTTCGGCGCCGCCCATCGCAAGGGCTTCGTCGACGATCGTCTTGAGCGGCAGTGTCTTGCCGCCGCGCACCTGTTCGTCGGCCGTCATCACGGCCACCGCGCCGACATCGACCATCCGTTCATGTAGCGATTTGGCGGAAAAGCCGCCGAACACAACGGAGTGCGGCGCGCCGATGCGTGCACACGCCAGCATGGCAGCGACGCCTTCCACTGACATCGGCATGTAAATCACCACCCGGTCGCCTTTCTTCACGCCGCGCTCGCGCAGCGCGTTGGCGAGTCTGCACACGCGGTGATAGAGCTCCTGATAAGTGACGCGCGTGATCTTGCCGTCGTCCGCCTCGAACACGATGGCCGTTTTGTCGGCGAGTCCGTTGGCGAGGTTGCGATCCAGGCAGTTGTATGAAGCGTTGAGTTCGCCGTCTTCGAACCATTGATAGAACGGCGCGTTCGCCTCGTTCAGGACTTTCGTGAAGGGCCGGCGCCACTCGAGATGCTCTCTGGCAAGGCGCGCCCAGAACGCTTCGTGATCGCGTTCGGCCTCGGCCACGAGCGCATGGTAAGCCTCCATGCCGTCGATGCTTGCGTGCTTGAGCGCGGGGATCTGTGGCGCCGTAGTCCTGGGTTGGTTAAGTTCGATGGTAGACATCCGGTGTCTCCTCACGTGAAAGTCAAGGATAGGGCGAGGCCTGAAACGGCGAGTCGCTTGAAGGAAGGCTCTTGATGGCCGTGGTGCAGATGCGTGCGTGCAGGTCAACTATGACCGCGCGGCCGATCGTGCGGTTGATGCACATCAAGGGAAGGACTGAGGGGGAGAGCGGCCGGTGCTTGATGCAAATCAGCCGCAATACCTCCGGCGGGGCGATGATGAGTTCGTCATTGACTGTTCGCGAATGTCACGCCGGTACGCAATCGCTTCATGCTGGTGGCAGTGTCGACAACGCTCACGGGTCATCGTGGGCGGCGAAGATGCCGTCTTCCGGCTCCGTGTTCTCGTGGTCGACACATTGCACGTGCCAATGGCCCGCCATCAGCGATCTGCTGCCCGCATCCGGGCACCATTGCGCGCGTCCGGTTTCGCCCTCGAATGGCCCGGACGTGGCGTTCAGATCGAGCCCTTCGAGTACGCAGCAGGGCGTCGAATCGAGCGGCCCGCAGATGAGCGTGTTGCCGCAATCGACGTGCAACGCGCCCCATTCGGGCAGTTCGAGGCCCATATGACCCTCGCGTGACCATTGACGTGTTTCATTGTCGAGCCACAGGATGGCGAATGCCATCGGATTGACACGATCGAAGGTGTCGAGGTGGATGGTGAGGCGCATGAGGTTCTCCGTACATTTCACAAACATGTGCAAACCAACTGGGTGGCTATTGACTCAACACCCACTGGACCAACGTGTGAGCATCTTCCGGTGTCAACGGGCCGCCGCGATCCGCGGGCAGCGGCATGGCCATGTCGCCCCAGTGCGCCTTGCCGCCGAGTCGCAGCTTGTGCTCGAGCATCACGCCGGCGTTTGACACGTCGCGATAACGGTTCGCAATCTGCTGGAACGATGGTGCGAGAAAAGGCACGTCCCGGGTGTGGCAGAACATGCAATGCTGTTGATCGACGAGTGCCGTCGGCTCGGACTGGGCAAGCGCTGCGCCGCTTGCTGCGAGCAACAGCGCAAGTGTGCTTGCAGTGAGATAGGGCAGGTGCGGGGCATTCACGAGACACACTCCATGACAGGTTCTGAGTTCAGTGTAGGGTCGGTGCCGCCCGCGCGATTGACTCATCTACACGCGCGCGAGACCTTCGAGGTCGAGAATCCTGATCTGCTTGCCATGCGTATCGACCAAACCATCTTTCTGGAACTTCGAAAACATGCGGCTGACGGTTTCGAGTTTCATCCCGAGGTAGCTACCGATCTCCTCGCGTGTCATGCGTAAATTGAACGTGGCCGGCGAGTAGCCGCGTGTCTTGAGCCTTCCTGACAGGTTCAACAGGAAGGCGGCGAGCCGCTGGTCGGCGGACATCGTACCGAGCAGCATCATGAGTGTCGCCTCGCGAACGATCTCGCCGCCCATCAGACGATGGACGTGCTGCTGCACCACCTTCACCTCGCGGCACATGACTTCGAGCAGATGAAACGGGATGATGCAGACGTTGCTGTCCTCGATGGCGATCGCGTCGCAGCTGTGCCGCCCTGAGCAGACGCCGTCGAGACCGAGCGAATCGCCGGGCAGATGAAAGCCGGTAACCTGTTCGCGGCCGTCGCGATGCATGACGACGGTCTTGAACGAGCCGGCGCGGATCGCATAGATGCTCTGGAACGAATCGTTGGCGCGGTATAGCGATTCACCGGCTTTGATCGTGCGGGAAACGCACATCAGCGACTCCATGCGCTCCAGTTCGGCCGGCGTCAAGCCTTGTGGCATGCAAATCGCGCGCAGCGAGCAGCTCGAGCAGCGCGGGGCGGGGCGGGCCGGTACTGACGGCGCGAGCGCGGAATGGCCTGAGGCCGGCAGTGGGACACGCTGCAGCGGCATGATTTCAGAATATTCGGCGACGTCAGACATGATGTGCTCCTGTGTAATTGAGGCCACGCGCGCAATGCGCGTGGGCAATCCGCGTGATCGTGTCGCATGCAAGATCGAACTCGCTGGTCTTGTCGAAGAAGTAGTGCGCGCCAGCCGCGACGCATGCCTGCCTGAACCACATACTTGAGTGATTCGTCAGCACGATCGTGATCGCCGGCGACATGCTCTTCGCGAGACTCACCAGCAGTTCGATACCGGTGCCGACAGTCAGGCGCAAATCCAGGACCACGACGTCGGCTCTGGTGGTGTCGATGCCGGTGAGCGCGGCGCCTGCTTCCTCAGCCTCGCCGACGATCTCGACACCATCGATTGCGCCTAATCGCGCCGCCATCCGTTGTCTGATCGGGATCGTGTCTTCAACGAGGAAAACGCGCAGTGCTTGCAGGGACGGGCTGGAGTTCATGGCTCGAAGTATCGGCCGCGCTGTCTCAAAATAAAATCGGCGGCGAACGAACTTCGGGTAGGCGAGCGCGAAGGCGTGTAGGGAATTTCCTACACGCGGCGAATGCGAGGGTGGAGGTCGTCGCGCGACCGGCGAATTGATGTGACGATTCGATCTGGCTGTGCGGCCCGTGCACCGCCCCGGAACTAGATTTCGTCGTCTTCCCCGAGCAGCTTATGGCGCAGCGCGTAACGCACCAGTGCGGCTTCGTGCGGCATCTGCATTTTTTCGAGGATACGTGTTTTATAGGTGCTCACCGTTTTGCTGCTGACACACAACTCCGTGGCGATTTCGGTGAGGGTCTGACCTGCGGCGATACGGCGGAATACATCGAACTCACGGTCGGACAGGCGCTGATGGGGTAACGTGTCGGCGGGCTCGTTCAGGCTCTGTGCAAAACGTTCGGCCATCGCGAGACTCACGTAGACGCCCCCGGATGCGACCTTGCTGACCGCGGCGACCAGTTCGGCACTGGCGCTTTCCTTGGTTAGATACCCTGATGCGCCCGCTTTGAAAGCGCGTACCGCGTATTGCTGCTCCGCATGCATGGTGAGCACGAGAATCCGCAGCGCCGGCTTTTCCTCCTTGATCTGTTTGATCAGCTCGACGCCGTTTCGTCCCGGCATCGACAGATCCAGCACGAGCACGTCTGCAGCGTTCGAGCGGGCCAGCGCAATCGTGCTGACGCCGTCATTGGCTTCGCCGACCACCTCGAAGCCGCTTGCGCCTTGCAGGATATGCCGCAGGCCATCACGCACCAACGTGTGATCGTCTGCGATTAGCACTCGAATCATGTTTGCATCTCCTGCTGTTGCACCGCCAGTATCGGAAAGGTAACGGTCAGCGCAAAGCCCTTGTCATTGGAAGTATGAATTTCGACGGTGCCGCCCAGCATGTGTGCACGCTCGCGGATACCGAGCAGGCCAAACGATTTCTCGCCGGAGGTGGGCGAGCGGTTCGCGCCATGACCGTTGTCCGCGATCTGCAACACGCAAACGCCCCCTTCGACGCGCACCGTCAGCGTGACGAGTGTCGCTTCCGCATGCCGGGCGACATTGGTTAGCGCTTCCTGCACGATACGAAATAGCGTCGTTGCGCCCGTCGGCGTAAAGCTGGTATCGCCGACTTCGATTCGGCGCTCCACATCGATGCCGTAGCGGTTTGTAAAGTCATTGGCGAGCCATTCGATGGCTGGAACCAGACCGAGATCGTCAAGCATGACCGGGCGCAGATCGGCAGCGATCCGGCGCACCGAGGCGACCGTCGCATCGATCAGCCGGCGCATCCCACGCAGTTGCTGCAGCAGGCGTGGTTCAGCCGTGGTTTCAAGCGCCTGTTCGACCGAAGAGATGTCCATCTTGAGGGCGGTCAATTGCTGCCCAAGGTCGTCGTGCAACTCGCGTGCGATGCGGGTTTTTTCTTCCTCGCGAACTTTCTGCAGATTGGCAGAGAGTTCGCGTAGTTCCTCGCGCGATTGCCGCTGCGCATTTTCCGCTTTGACCCGCTCGGTGATGTCGCGCAGCATGACCGTGTACAGCTTGCCATCGCCGTCGCGGATCTGGGAGATCGACGCTTCGATAGGAAACTCTTCGCCGTTGCTCCGTAAGCCGAACAGTACGCGCTGCCTGCCCATCTGCCGGTCCGAAACGCCCGTCACGCCGAACTGTTCGACATGCCGCTCGTGTCCCGCACGAAAGCGCTCGGGGATGAAGCGTGAGAGCGACGCGCCAATCGCTTCCATCGCGGAGCATCCAAAAACCTCTTCAGCCATTGGATTGAAGATAACGATGTTCTGTCGTTCGTCGACCGTGATAATCGCCTCCATCGATGACCGGATGATGCCCATCATGCGTGCCTCGTTCACGCTCGACCGGCTGCGCGCCTCGCTTGCTGCGGCGGACCCGCCGCCGCGTTCGTGGGTAATCAGGAAGGCCATGGCGCTGAACAGGCATGCTGCCGCAACGCCGGCGATCAGCACCGTGGTTTCTGCAAATTCGTCCTCGGCTCGCAGATAGCGGCTGCTCGTCGTGTAGGACAGCGTGATGGGCACACCACCGACGCGCAAGGTATCGGATCTACGGATGACAGGCGTCGTCTCCGCCAGGTCGTCGTCGGCCGCGGCGGACGAATAAAGCAGCGTGGCAGGCGTTCCACTGAATACCTGCAGATCAATGCGCCGTTGCCGGGCGAGGGCGTTATCGAATACACGGCTGGTGTCCAGCGCCGCTACCAGCAGCCGCTTGATGCCCGCGCGGCGCGCTTGTGAAGTCGACGGCAATCCGGCGTCCGAATACACCGGAAAATAGAGGTAAAGACGAGGATGAGGGTTCGAGTCGGTATCGCCGAACGGCGCGGCGTCCGCGTCGAGCGCGCTTGCCCCTGTATCGATGGCGTGCAGCAACGCCGTACGGCTCGCGGGAGCGCTAGCCAGGTCGTAGCCGGCTGGCATTGCATCGATGGTGACCGGCGCCATCTGGGTAACCGGCACGATCGGTTGCGGCGCGGCGGCTGGTCCGGCCACGTTACCGGTGCCGCCCGTCAGGCGGGCAATACCGGCGGCGTCAACATCCGCGTAGCCAAGCGCGCGCACCACAGACGATGTTTCATCCAGATCGAGTTGTGCGACATATCGGCGCCAGGCGTCGGCATCGGGCGCCGGTGCGACGGAGAGCAAGCCGCGCGCGCCGCGCAGCAACGATTCGCCCGTGGTGAACTCGCGCTGCAGAGCAGCGGTGATATGCACAGTATTCTGATCAAAGCGGCTGTTGGCGGCGCGCAATGACTGCTCGCCGACCCAGCGCCACGCAGCGAGCGCAGCCATAAGAACGACAGCAAATGTGACTGCCGCGACAAGCACGGGACGCCGTTCGGGCGGGGCAACCCGCATGGGCAAAGGCAATTTTTTAGTGAAGGGCGTCTTACCGCGAAAGGGCATGTGCGCCTCATTGGATGGTGGGCAATCCGCCACGCTGGCTGATGGCGCAGGCGCGGATCGGCAAACATCACCGTGATTTTCGTTAATTGCAGCCAGCCGGAACAACGCGTGCGCTGCCTATTGTGCGCGGTTTGCACGGATCGTGCCAGTATGCAGCCAACTCACCGTGGAAGCCGCGCCGCGCACGAATGTTGACGGACAGTGAGCCGCTGGCGCTTGATCCTTATCAAGCGCTTAAAGTTGCGCGAGGGGCTATACCGCGCAATTCCTGAATGGTCAGATCAGTGCGACATCAGCGCCGGCACGGTCATCGACTGAAGCAGGGTCCGGGTGACGCCGCCGAGCAGCCGTTCCTGCACGCGCGCATGCCCATACGCACCCATCACCAGCAGATCGATATGACGATCGGCCAGCGTGTTCAGCAGCAGCGCGCCCGTGGGGACGCCGGCCACCTTGGGCGCGGCCGCAAATCCCGCCTGTATGCCGTGCCGGTCAAGCCAGGCGGCGACGTCGATGCCGGCTGGCGCTTCGCTACCCGGGTGACGCTGCAGGGTTATCACGGTGACGAATTTCGCGCGCTTGATCAGCGGCAAGGCATCGGCCATCGCCCGGGCGCTCTCGCGGCCACCGTCCCACGCGATCAGTACGTTTTCGGCGAACGAACGGATCGTCCCGGCATAGGGCAGCACGATGGCGGGGCGGCCAGAGGCCATCAGCACGTCCTCGATAAAGTGGCGCGCGATATAGGACGAAGGGTCGTCCGGATCATCCTGACCGAGGATGAGGAGGTCGGCATGACGTGCGTGCAGGATCGCTGCTTCTATCGCAGGCCCTTCCGGCGCCCGCCATTCCACGCTGCGCCCGGCTCGTTCGCCCGCCGCCAGGAAGCGTGCTTGCGCGCCTTTGAGATTGGCATCGTGTTGCGTTTCGCGAGTCGCGATCAGTGCGCGTTCGCCGTGAAGAAACATCGGTTGCGCCAGATCCTGACAAACCACGTACAGTCCGATCAGATGCGCGTCGTGCCGGCTGGCCAGTTCAAGTGCGAATTCGGTCCGTGCAGCGCTATGGGTGCTGTCGTCGAGATGCACCAGCAGGGTTTTGCAGTTCATGACGGTTCCCTGATCGGTTCGGCTGCCTGTGCGTTGCTTGTCACAGGTTTGGCGCTGTGCGCCGGGATCATTAGCACCGCGCACTGCGCGATGCGCAGAAAACGTTCGGCGACACTGCCGAGCATTAGCCGCTGGAAGCCCCGCCGCCCGTGCGTGCCCATTACCACCAGGTCGGCCTTAGAATCGCTTGCTGCGTGCAGTATGCAATGGGCGATGTCGTCGCCCGCCAGGTCGGTTTCGGCGATGCGCGGCGTGCCTTGCACGCCGGCCCGCTTCATGCTCGCGACTGCGCCGTCGATCACATGCGCGCCTTCCTCGAGCAGTGCTGTGCGCAAGTAGGACGGATCGTATCCGGGTGCGTCATACGACATCAACGGGACATCTACGACAAAAAGAGGTTGTAGCTTTGCGCCGGCATCGCGCGCGAGCTGCAATGCTGCTTCAAGGGCGTGCGCGGACGTTTCACTGCCGTCGACGGCAACCAGAATCTGTTGATACATGGTGAACTCTCCTGGATGGAGCTGGCTTGAGGGACTCAAGGTCCCGGTTCATCAATGCGACATCAGTACCGGCACGGTCATCGATTTGAGGATCGTGCGGGTCGCTCCGCCCATCACCAGTTCCTGCCAGCGGGCATGCCCGTAAGCACCCATCACGAGCAGATCCGCACCGATCGCGGATGCCTGCGACAACAGCGCGTCGCCGATCGACGCGTCGTTGGCGACGTCGATGTCTTTGACCTCGACGTTGACGCCGTGCCGCGCGATGAGCGTCGCGATATCCGCGCCAGGAATGCGCGAGCGCGGCTCGTCACGCGCGCCGTTGATGGTGACGACCGTGGTGGTCTTCGCCGCGCGCATGAATGGCAGCGCGTCGTGTACCGCACGGGTGGCTTCGCGGCTGCCGTCCCAACCGACCATCACATGCGCACCGGGCGACGTGACGCTGCTGGCGTACGGCACCAGCAACACCGGCCGGCCTGCGGACATGATCAGGTTTTCAGGAAAAAAATCGCCGACGTACGATTCCGGATCGCCAGGATCGTCCTGGCTGGCGATGATCAGATCGGCGCACCGGCCGCGATGCGGCACGGCGAGGCTGGCCGGGGCGTCGGCGGTGATCCACTCGCCGGCCACCTCGGCTCGGCTCAGTTCCGCATGAAAGAGCCGTTCGAGCGCGCCGCGGTGTTCCTCGCGCAGCTGTTCATGCGTAACGTAGTATTCGGCGGTTCCGGCCATCACGTAGAGCGAGCGCGGATCGGGCGTGAACACGGCAAACACGCCGGTCAGATGGGCGTCGAACTGCTTGGCGAGCCGCAGCGCGAGTTCGAGCCTGGGGTGCGCGCGCTGACTCGTATCCAGGTGAACGACGATGGTCTTGTAGGTCATTGCAACGCTCCAGAAGTGGGTGAGTGGCGCATGAACGCGTGATGTGAGTCTGGGAGCCGGGTAGTCACCGTTGTTGATTCAGATCAACGGCTTAATAGCGTGCGCAACACTTCATCTGGGTGCGCCGACGGCGATCCGGCAGATCCTGGTTTACACGCACACGACACGCGTGCCTGCCGTGCCGCTCGCCATCGCTTCGATGCGATCGATCGAGCCGATGACTGCCGGCCGGTGCGCGAGACGAACTCGCACGCCGCCTCGACCTTCGGTCCCATTGAACCGGCCGGGAAAGACATCGACCGGAGTCCCGCCACCGACACCTCGCGCAATACACATTCGCAGGGCGTGTGCCAGTCGGCATAAACCGCATCGACATCGGTCGCGATCAGCAGCAGATCGGCGCCGACGTCGGCCGCAAGCAGCGCGCTGCACAGGTCCTTGTCGATCACAGCCTCCACACCGCAGCGAGTCCGGCCGTCCGCTGAGACTGTGACCGGAATTCCGCCGCCGCCGGCCGCGATGATCACGGTATCGTGGTCGAGCAAGCATTGAATGGGCTGAAGCGCCGCGATGCGTCGCGGTTTCGGCGACGCGACGACGCGCCGGAAACCGGCGCCGTCCCGAGCGACGGTCCAGCTGGTGCTGATCACCAGACGTTCGGCCTGCGCCTCTGTGTAAACGGGACCGATTGGCTTGGTGGGGTGAATGAAGGCGGGGTCGTCTGCGTCGACCTCGACGCGCGTCAGCAACGTCGCCACCTGGCGGTGCGGCGGCAATGCGTTGGCCAGTTCCTGCTCGAGCAGATAGCCGATCATGCCTTCCGACTCGGCGTCGAGCACATCCAGCGGCGCCGCACCAGTTGCACCCGCGGCGGCGGCCTGCAATGCCAGCAGACCGACCTGAGGGCCGTTGCCATGCGCGATGACCAGCTGATTGCCGTCGGCAAGCCGCGCGATCTGCTGTGCGGCACGGCGGATATTGGCGATCTGGTGGGACATCGTCATCGGCTCGCCGCGCCGAAGCAGCGCGCTGCGGCCCAGTGCGATCAGAATGCGCATGATAGTTCCTTAAGCGAGTGTCGCCACGAGTACCGCCTTGATCGTGTGCATGCGGTTTTCAGCCTGCGAAAACACAATCGGCGCATTCTTGGCGGATGAGCCGCACGCCCGTCACATCGCCGCGCGTTGGCCGAAGTTGTTACAGAGCGCTTCAGCGAAGCGTTTGAAGGCGTGCAGCGAGCCCGCGATTCTTTGGTATTTCTCCCGGCCGATTTGCCCGTCCAGCGTGATCAGCATCCCGGACGCAAAAAGTATCGTTCGGCATGGCCGCTCTCCTTACAGGTCAACCGCGGCGCGCTTATCGAGGGCGTCGCGAGAACTTTTGATTGCTGCTGTCCTGAAATTCAGTATGGGTCAGCGCATGGCAGATAGAAATGAGGTGGCGCTGAGCCTTGCGTAGGGTGTCCTGCGCTCTTGTCGGGAATTTCCTACACGTCGCGGCGTGCTAACGGCGCTCGAAGTCATCGCTTGACATGGATCATGAGAACGCGCCCAACCCCACCTATGCTCGTGGCATGCACCGGGAAGGATGTCAGGAATCGCGAGGCGTCATTTCTCATACGTTTGATGGAAGTCACTTTATCGGTCGATCGCGGCGGTATCGTGGGACTATCTAAAAAGCGGCCGCAAGGAATCCTCGATATGCCGACTCATTCAACAGCACCGTCGCCAGCGAGACAGCCCGCCGTAAGCGACGGCTGCGTTGTCGCTGTGCGGGGTGCAGTCGTCGACGTCAGGTTTGCGGGTGATCAGCTTCCGGCCATCGACGACGCGCTCCTCATCCTGCCGGACGATCTCGCGCCGGTTCTCGCCGAAGTTCAAGCCCATCTGAGCGAAACAACGGTGCGAGCGCTGGCGCTGCAATCGACGGCGGGATTGCGGCGCGGCGCGCGCGTGCGACCCTGTGGCGGTCCCATTGAGGCGCGGGTCGGCGAGGCGGTGCTCGGCAGGCTGCTCGACGTCACGGGCGCGACCCGCGACGACGGCGCGGCGCTTCCCGCGCAGATCGAGCGCCGTCCGATTCATCGTGCAGCGCCCCCGCTCGCCGCGCAGACCGGCGCCACTACGCTGTTTTCGACCGGCATCAAGGTGATCGACCTGCTTGCGCCGCTCGCCCAAGGCGGCAAGGCGGCGATGTTCGGCGGTGCGGGCGTCGGCAAGACCGTGCTGGTCATGGAATTGATCCATGCGATGGTCGAGCGCTATCAGGGGATTTCGGTGTTCGCAGGCGTTGGCGAACGCTCGCGCGAAGGGCACGAGATGCTGCTCGACATGCGCACGTCGGGCGTGCTGGCGCGCACGGTGCTGGTGTACGGCCAGATGAACGAACCGCCTGGCGCACGCTGGCGCGTGCCGTTTACGGCATTGACGATCGCCGAGTATTTCCGCGACGAACGCCGGCAAAACGTACTGCTGCTGATGGATAACGTGTTTCGCTTCGTGCAGGCGGGCGCCGAGGTGTCGGGCCTGCTGGGGCGCATGCCTTCGCGAGTCGGCTACCAGCCGACACTGGCGAGCGAAGTCGCCAGTCTGCAGGAGCGCATTGTGTCGGTCGGCGACGTATCGGTCACGGCAATCGAGGCCGTGTACGTGCCCGCCGACGATTTCACTGACCCCGCCGTGACCGCGATCGCCGCGCATATCGACAGCATGGTCGTGCTGTCCCGTTCAATGGCCGCCGAAGGCATGTATCCCGCCATCGATCCGATCGCGTCGTCGTCGATCCTGCTCGATCCGCTCGTGGTCGGCGAGGAACATGCGGCGGTCGCGACCGAGGTGCGCCGGATCATCGAGCACTACCGCGAACTGCAGGACGTGATCTCCTTGCTCGGTATCGAGGAACTAGGCGCCGAAGACCGCGCCCTCGTAGGGCGTGCGCGGCGCCTGCAGCGTTTCCTGACCCAGCCGTTTGCCGTGACCGAAGCCTTCACGGGCGAAGCAGGCCGTTCCGTGGCAGTCGCCGACACGATCGCCGGCTGCAAGGCGATTCTCGCCGGCGAGTGCGATACATGGCAGGAAAGCTCGCTCTACATGATCGGCACGCTCGACGAAGGCCGTCGCAAGGAAGAGGCTGCCGCCTCGCAGGACGTGGCGGCGCACGGCGTGGAGCCAGTGCAATGAGCGCCGCGCCGTTGATCCTGACTGTGGCGACGCCGCTGCGGGTATGGTTCGACGCTGTCGAGATCGTGTCCCTGCGCGCGGAAGACGCAAGCGGCTCGTTCGGCATCCGCGCCGGACATGCCGATTTCGTGACGCTGCTGACGCCGTCGGTGGTCCGCTGGACCTGCGCGGACGGTACGACGCGTTATTGCGCGGTCGATGGCGGCGTATTGTTGGTATCGCGCGGCGTTCAGATATCGATCGCCTGCCGCGAAGCAATCTCCGGCGATTCGCTGGAAAATCTGGAAGCGGGGGTCCGCAGCCGTCATGCCGACGAGGACGACGCGGCGCGGCGTGCCCGTGTCGAGCAATTGCAACTGCATGCTCGCGCCGTGCGTCAGATGTTGCGCTATCTACGGCCGCGCCCGGGCGCCGACGGTGGCGATGGACCCGGTATGCGAGCTCACCCACGATGAATCCACATCAGATCGATGAGCGCAAACCGCCTGACGACAGGATGGCCGGCGCGGCTCGCCAGGCCGCCGAGCTCGATTCGCGCGGACGCGCTGAACCGGAGCCGTCGCTGGGTAGCAGGCTCGGCCAGATTGGCATCCTAGGGTGGGCCATTGTCCTGCCGACGCTGATGGGGCTCGCGATCGGACACTGGCTGGACCGGACCTTCGGCACGCGCGTGTTCTTCTCGGCACCGCTGCTGATGATCGGCGCCGCGATCGGTTTCTGGTCGGCATGGAAATGGATGCATCGTCAGCAACGGGGGCGCGATGACTAGTCCGCTACCGTTGATCGCACAGTTGTCCATGGGACTGACGCTCGGCACGTTGTCCGGCGCGTGGCACTTCATGTCGCTGCGCTGGAACTGGCCGCTCTTCGCCGAGGGCCGCGCGGCCGCGGCGCTGGCGTTACAGCTTGCCCGCTTCGCGCTCACCGGTGCGCTGCTGTTCCTGCTCGCGCACGTCGGCGCATTTGCGCTGCTTGCCGGCATGGCCGGCTTTCTGCTCGCACGCGCCATCGTAATGCGACGCCATGGAGGCCGGCCATGACCGCTTCGCCGCTGGCCACGGCGCCGCTCCTGCATCTCGGTCCGCTCTCGATCACTGAGCCCGTGATCGCGACCTGGGCAATCATCATCCTGATGACCGCGGTGTCCGCCTGGCTGACCCGCAACCTGTCGCTCACGCCGGGCAAGGTGCAAACCGTGCTGGAGCTGCTGGTCGAGACGATCGATCAGCAGATCCGCGACACCATGCAAACCGGTCCCGCCACCTATCGCGCTTTGATCGGCACACTGTTCCTCTTTGTGCTGATCGCCAACTGGTCCGCCCTGGTGCCGGGTGTGACACCGCCCACCGCGCATCTCGAGACGGATGCCGCGCTCGCCCTGATCGTGCTGGGTGCGACGATCTTCTACGGCATTCGCACGCGCGGCACGGCGGGGTACTTCGCTGCTTTTGCCGAACCGAGCTGGGTCATGATTCCGCTCAACGTCGTCGAACAGATCACGCGGACGTTTTCTCTCGTGGTGCGCCTGTTCGGCAACGTGATGAGCGGTGTGTTCGTGATCGGCATCATTCTTTCGCTCGCCGGCCTGCTCGTCCCCATTCCGCTGATGGCATTGGACCTGCTGACGGGCGCCGTGCAAGCCTATATTTTTGCCGTTCTGTCGATGGTGTTCATCGGTGCTGCGATCAGCGATACCCATCATCCCGTTAGTGTAAAAAAGGGCGAAGCCTCATGAATAACCTCATTGAAATCGTCAGCATCGCCGCCGCGGCGCTCGCCGTATCGTTCGGCGCGATCGGCCCGGCGCTTGCCGAAGGCCGCGCCGTCGCAGCCGCGATGGATGCCATCGCGCGGCAGCCCGACTCGGCCGGCACCGTGTCTCGCACGCTATTCGTCGGGCTTGCCATGATCGAGACAATGGCGATTTATTGCCTCGTGATCGCCTTGCTCCTGCTGTTTGCCAACCCGTTCGTGAAATAGGCGGCGGTCATGCGAATCGACTGGTCGACGCTCGCGCTGCAGACGATCAATGCCCTGGTCCTGATCTGGCTGCTGGCGCGGTTCCTGTTCCGCCCGGTCGCGGGGATCATCGCCGAGCGCCAGAAGGCGGCGCAGACGCTGATCGCGGACGCCGACGCGGCGAAGCGCGCGGCGGTTCTGGAGCGCGATACAGCGGCTCGCGAGACGCAGCAGCTTGTCGCTGCGCGTGGCGACGCCATGAAAGCGGTGGCCGCGGACGCGGCGGCGGAAAAGGCCGCCTTACTGGCTGCCGCGCAAGCCGATGCGGACAGGCTGCGCGCGGCCGCCGACGCCGAAGCCGAGGCCGCGCGTGTCGAACAGGACAAACTCGTCGCGGTTCGGGCCACGCAGCTCGCCGTCGACATCGCGGCAAAGCTGCTCGCGAAGTTGCCGGAGAACGTGCGCGTGAGCGGTTTTGTCGACGGTCTCGCCGAGGCCATTGCACAACTCCCCGAGCCGGTCCGCGCGCAGCTCGGCGCAAACGGCGTGGCGCTTACGGTCGCCGCGCCGCGTGCGCTGAGTCCGCAGGAGCTGGAGCATTGCCGCACGGTGCTCGCAGCGTGCCTGAACCGGGCGGTGTCTCTTGAGGTCGAGGTCGATCCGCAATTGATTGCCGGGCTGGAACTGCGGGCCGCCCACGCCGTGGTGCGCAATAACTTCGGGGCCGATCTCGCGCAGATCAGGGCGGCGCTGCTGGGTAGCGAGCATGTGCCCAGCTGACATGGCCGACGACCCCTGGCTTGCGGCGCAGCACAACACGCTGGCCCGCACCGCTGTCACCCCATACGCCGAGACGCTCGGACGGGTCGAGCGGTGCGGTGACGGCATTGCGTTTGTCTCGGGACTGCCGGACGCGGCCCTCAATGAACTGCTCCATTTCGACAGCGGCGCGACGGGCTTTGCCCACACGCTGGACGCTGACCTGATCAGCGTCGTGCTGCTGGACGACGGGACCGGGGTCGAAGCGGGCGCGCGCGTGACACGCACCGGCGCCGTGCTGGAGGTGCCGGTCGGAGAAGGGTTGCTCGGGCGCGTGATCGATCCGCTCGGGCGGCCGCTCGACCGTGACGAGCCAATCGTGGCGACAACGCGCATGGCAGTCGAACGGCCGGCGCCGGCGATCATCGAGCGTGACCTGGTTAGCGAGCCGGTCGAAACCGGTGTGCTCCTCGTCGATGCGCTGTTCGCGATCGGCCGCGGGCAGCGGGAACTGATCATCGGTGATCGCGCCACCGGCAAGACCGCCCTGGCCATCGATGCGATCGTCAATCAGAAGCAGTCGGACATGATCTGCGTGTATGTCGCAATCGGCCAGCGCACGACCGCCGTGCAGCGGGTGATCGAATCCGTGCGTCAGTATGGTGCCCCCGAGCGCTGCATCTTCGTTGTCGCCGCCGCGGCATCGGCGCCCGGGCTGCAATGGATCGCACCGTTTGCGGGCTTCACCATTGCCGAGTACTTTCGCGATCGCGGACAGCACGCGCTAATCGTCATCGACGATCTCACCAAACATGCTGCGACGCATCGCGAGCTGGCGCTCCTGACGCGCGAACCGCCGGGACGCGAGGCCTATCCTGGCGACATCTTCTATGTTCATGCCCGCCTGCTCGAGCGTGCGGCGAAGCTTGCAGCAAAACTGGGGGGCGGCTCGCTGACTGCGCTGCCGATTGCGGAAACCGACATGGGCAACCTGTCCGCGTATATCCCGACGAACCTCATTTCGATCACGGACGGCCAGATCGTGCTGGATGCCGGACTGTTCGCCGCGAACCAGCGGCCGGCCGTCGATGTGGGTTTGAGCGTGAGCCGTGTCGGTGGAAAGGCGCAGCATCCGGCGTTACGCGAGGTGTCGGGGCGCCTGCGCCTCGATTACGCGCAGTTCCTCGAGCTGGAAATGTTCAGCCGCTTCGGCGGTCTGACGGACGCGCGTGTCGCCGGCAAGATCGCTCGCGGGGAACGTATCCGCGCGCTGATTGCACAGCCGCGCTTCAGCGCTCTGCGTACCGTCGAGGAGATCGCGCTGCTCACCGCACTGTCGGAGGGCGTATTCGACGCGGCGCCGGCCGGGATCGTTGCCCAGGTGCGAACGCAACTGGCGGCGCGACTGCAGAGCCAGCGCGTGCAATCCGAACTGGCGAAAGCACGCGCGGGCTCGCCATCCGCCCCGTTTAACGCCGAGGTACAGCGCGCGCTGGTCGCCACGGTTCGCGAACTTGTTCAGCAGTTGACGCCCCCAGCCACTAGCGGCACGTCGGGCATAGGGAGTGCGCGATGAGCGGCAAACTCAGCGAAATCGAATCGCGCAGCGCCACTGCCCGGCAACTCGACGCCGTGATTGGGGCAATGCGCGGTATCGCGGCAGCCCGCTCGCGCGAAGCGCAACGGAGGTTGCCCGGCATCCGTTCTTCGGCTTCGACAGTCGGTGCCGCGATCGGCGCCGTACTCGCGCACGGTGCCGGGGCGCCAATGCGCGTGCCGGAGCGCGGCACGCAGATCGTCATCGCACTGTGCGCGGAGCAGGGTTTTGTCGGCTCGTTCAATGAGCAGATACTCGAGCGCGTACAGTCCCGCCTCGCGTCGGCGCCATGCGAGTGTCTGCTCGTGGGCGCACGCGGCGAGATCGCGGCAAACGAACGTCGCCTCGCATTTTCCTGGCGTTCGCCGGCCGCCTCCCATGCCGACGATGTGCCCGCACTCGCCAGCCGTATTACCGACGCACTTTATCTACGTCTCGACCAACGGGTGGTCACCGAAGTCTCGGTCATCCACGCGGTGCCAGGCATCGCGGCCCATAGCGAGATCGTCGAGCATCGCCTGATTCCGTTTGATTTTTCGCGCTTTCAGGTCGTGCGGCGCAGTCAGCCGCCGTTGCTCACCCTGCCTTCTGACCGCCTGCTTGCGGGACTGGTCGAAGCGTATATCTATGTCGAGTTGTGCGAGGCATTGATGCTCTCGTTCGCCGCGGAAAACGAAGCGCGCGTGCGCGCCATGCTGGCCGCGCGCGCCAATGTGAAAGAGACGCTGGAAGCCCTGACGCAGAATTACCGCCAGGTCCGTCAGGATGAAATCACGGCGGATATTGTGGAACTGGCGGCGAGTGCAGGTGCCGCCGTCTGAGCAGCGATGCCTCCTGCTGCGCCGTGCGAGTCGTCAGCCGCGTTGCATGGCAGTGACTAGCGGTCTCGTAGCGTCGAAAATGCCTTGTAGACGACCCGGGGATCATGCTGGCCCTTGTAGACCTCGGGCGCCGCGAGATCGAGTCCGAGCAGCGCATACACCGCGTTCTGCGCCGAACGCACCGAGTATTCGACGGTGAACACGACGTCGTTGGGCAGTTCGCAGAACTGCCCGGTGAAGGCGAGGTTCTGCCAGCCTTCGGGCACCACAGCAGGCCGATCGCCACGGCTGCGCGGCAGGAACTGGCTCGTGATGAATGGCATCAGGCAGGGGATGCAGTTGGCGTGTTGGAGGATTCGGGAAGACTCCGCCTCCACCCGCAAATGACCAAGCATCTCCGTCAGGATCTCCCGGCCGGTGCAGGCCAGCATGGGTTTGCCGACAAAATCGCCGGGCTCGTCGACCCGCAAACCGTAGCCCCACAACACCTGCACGTCCGCGGGTTGATCGATGAAATGCGGCTGATGTGGCAGCACGATCGACGCCAGCCAGCTCGATTCCGGAAAGGTAATCAGGCCACCTTCACCCGGCACATTGCCGGTCAGGTCGCGGATCAGCCGGAACAGCGTCGGGTCTCGCAAAGTCACGGTGAACGACAGCCACTTCGAGGCGTCGACGTGATCCGCGAAGACGGACGGTTGGCCGAACTCGGGGCGGCCCGCGGCGATGGTTTTCCAGAGGTGCCAGGCGCCGGTGTCGTCGGTGCTGTTCAAAGCCGCGGGGCGGTCCATGGCGCCCAGGCTGGAAGCGGCTGTCATGGAGCCGAGCGTGACGATGACTTTGTCTGCCGGCCCTACCGGCAGTTCAATACGCTGATGCGCGGTTTCGCAGACAATGCCGCGCACGCGCTTTTCCGCACCGGTTTCGTCGAACAGCAGATTCGTGACCCGGGTGTCCGGCCGGAACGCAACGCCGTGCTCGTCCAGCCAGCGGCGCAATGGCCGGATCATCGAGTCGTACTGGTTGTAGACCGTACGCATGATGCCGTGCAACTGGTTAAACCCGGCCGACATATGGGCGAAGCGCAGCAGATAGCGCCTGAGTTCGACCGCGCTATGCCACGGTTGAAAAGCGAAGGTCGTGCACCACATCAACCAGAAATTGGTCTCGAAGAAGGACGAATCGAAGTGGTCCGAAATCCGGCTATTGCCGAGCATCACTTCGGGCTCGATCGACAGGCGGCCCAGCGCCAGCAGATGTTTTTCGTCGAGCCCATATTCGGGCGTGTCTTCGCGTTTGCCGTTTCTGACGAGCCGCGACGTCGATGAGGTTCTGATTGTCTCGTTCCAGTCGAAGATCTCCTGCGTCACGCTCTTGCTGTCATCCAGCGTCGGAATCGATGAGAACAGGTCATAGGTACACAGATACTTGCTTTCGAGCATGCGCCCGCCGCGTACGACGTAGCCGCCTTCAGCGGTGCCGGCGCCGTCCATGCTGCCGCCGGGTTTGTCGAGCGCTTCCAGAATGATGATGTCGCAACCGCGCACATGCCCGTCGCGAATCAGGAACGCCGCTGCCGCTAACGAAGCGATGCCGCCGCCGACGAGGTAGAACTTGCCACTTGCAGGGTCGTGGACGTCGAGGTCGGCGTCCGCGCGCAGTGCTGCTGCGTGGATCGGGTCAGAGTTTTGCACGTCGATCTCCTTTTCATGTTCGCCACTATCCGAATGCAGTCGGACCGCTCCGAGGCGTATTGCGGACGTTGCTCCAACATACCCGCTGTGTCGGCGTGCCGATTGAGTTGGATCAAGCCGCGATCGCAGCAACACTTTTGATCGGGGCGGACACGGGGCGATTTGCTTCATTCGCTACGGCTGCTCATGTGGCGAAAATCCGGCGCATTTCGCTGTTTTGTGATCCTTATCAAGAACACCTGAAAGCACGTTCATACGATGGTCCACCACAGGGCGTCGTCCGCGTGGCCAATCAGCGTCCTAACCTCGAATTCGGTGGCGAAATGAACGAGCGTTTTCGCATTGCGGGCCTCGGCGGAGTCGATCCCCATGACAACGCGCGGGCGGTGCGTGCATGGCGCTGGCTACAGTGGGTGCTGTTGGGATTCAGCCTGCTCGCCATTCCCGCTTTCTACTTCGAACTGGCCGTCGATTTGCCGCTGCTGCATCCGGCGGGCCGGGCGCTCTACGCCTGTATGGCGGCCGGGTTTGCCGTTTCGCTCGCCTGGATGGCCCATCTGAGCCGCCATCCCAGGCGGTTTCTCATGCGAAACCGTTACGACCTGTTGATCACAATGGGCGCGGCGGCCAGCGTCGCATGGGGCGTGTCCACGTGGTCGTCGCTCGAATGGGTGCTGCGCATTCTGTTCGTGGGACTGGTGGCGGCGCGTATCGCCGTGGCGCTGCGGGCGTTTTTCTCGCCCAATCGCTTACTTTTGCTGTTGGCAATTGCTGCGGTCCTGCTGGCGTCGGCGGGCGCGGGCTTTTATTGGCTCGAGCCGAGCGTGCACAGCTATGCCGAGGGCGTCTGGCTGGCGTTCGAAAGTAGCGCGACGGTCGGCTTCGGCGACATGGCGCCGACCACGCCGGCGTCGCGGGTTTTCGCGGCCTTCGTGGTGTTGCTTGGCTACGGTCTGCTGTCGCTGGTGTTCGCGAGCATTGCGGCGATCTTCGTCGAACAGGAGGAGCGCCTGCTGCGCCGTGAAATGCATCGCGACATCAAGACCTTGCAGGCGGAAATCGCGGCGCTGCGAAGGGAGGTGGGCCGCATCGGCACCCAGGCGCACGTCGACGAGGAGGCTATCGGGCGCGATCGTCCGCCTGAATCGCACTGAGGGGGAGATGCACAGCAATCCGGAAGCCGGCGCCGGGTGGCGGCAATGGCGAGTTCTCGTCCGGGCTTGTCCGATGCGACGTCTTCAGGTGTATAGAAAACAGAAAAATGACGGCCGATGATTTCGTCGGCGGAATAGCCCTTGATTTTGCGGGTGCCGCTGTTCCAGTTCGCCACGCAGCTCTAGCCAGTCAGGCGACTGTGGGCCGCCGTCCGTCTGATGTCTTGACCGGCGTGCCCTGTGTTGCTGGTTCGGGAAACCGAAGCCGACGCCGACGCCTGAGCACAACTCAACTGGGGCAGGGCACGCTCACGATAAGTATGGCCAGGTGCGCGCTTGATACAGGTCAACGGGCTTTCGCCGGCACCCCCTACATTGGACGCACTGCTGCCTCGCGATCAATGGCAGCGCCACCCGTTGCGGCACAGAGCCGTTCGCCTCAAGGAGATCAGCATGTCAGTTAAGCGCGTTGCATTCATCACCGGCGGCATGGGCGGGCTCGGCGCCGCCATTAGCCGGCGTCTCCATGCCGCCGGCATGGTGGTCGCCATGTCGCACTCGGAACGTAACGATCATGTCGCCACCTGGTTGATGCGCGAACGCGACGCCGGTCGCCACTTTCACGCCTACGAAGTCGACGTGACCCGTTTCGACTCATGCGCACATTGCGCCGAGCGCGTCCTGAGTGAATTTGGTTCGGTCGACATTCTCGTCAACAATGCCGGCATCACGCGCGATTCGACCTTTGCCAAAATGAACAAGGACGACTGGGATGCGGTGCTACGCACCGATCTCGACGCGCTGTTCAATATGACCAAGCCCTTGCTCGGCGGAATGCTTGAGCAAGGCTTCGGGCGCGTCGTCAATATCGGCTCGGTGAACGGTGAGCGCGGCGCCTTCGGGCAGACCAATTACGCGGCGGCTAAAGCCGGGATTCACGGCTTTACCATGTCGTTGGCGCTGGAAGTCGCGAAACACGGCGTAACGGTCAATACCGTTTCGCCTGGCTACCTGGAAACCGCGATGACCGCAGCCGTGCCGAAGGACGTGATGGAAACGAGAATTCTGCCGCAGATTCCGGTGGGCCGGCTCGGTCAGCCTGACGAAGTCGCTGCTCTGATCGCATTTCTCTGTTCTGACGATGCGGGCTTCGTCACAGGCGCGAACTTCGCGATCAATGGCGGCATGCATATGGGCTGAAGGAGGGGGCGCCAGCCTCGCTGCGCGCGGTCGGCGGAAATTGACCGAGGTCATTCATTCCGCTGCGTGAGCGCCGATACGTATCGCTTGATTCATATCAATCGAGTCTGCGTGAGCCAGCCTAAAGTCGGTCGTACAGCACGCTCGTTTCGATCAATGGAGGTAACCCTTATGAAAGCGCTCGTGTATCACGGTCCCGGTAAGAAATCGCTCGACGATCGGCCCATTCCCAAGCTCGCCGCACCTGGCGACGCGATCGTCAAGATGACACGTACCACGATTTGCGGCACTGATCTGCATATTCTGAAGGGCGACGTGCCGACTTGTGAGCCAGGGCGCATTCTCGGCCACGAGGGGGTCGGCATCGTGCAGGAGGTCGGCGCTGCGGTGTCGGCGTTCAAACCGGGCGACAGGGTGCTGATTTCATGCATCTCGTCGTGCGGCAAATGCGACTACTGCCGACGCGGCATGTATTCGCATTGCACCACCGGCGGCTGGATTCTCGGCAACAAGATCGACGGCACCCAGGCCGAATACGTGCGCATTCCTCACGCCGAGACGAGTCTGTATCCGATTCCGACCGGCGCCGATGAAGAAGCGCTCGTGATGCTCTCGGACATCCTGCCCACCGGCTTCGAATGCGGCGTGCTAAACGGCAAGGTGCAACCGGGCAGCACGGTGGCGATTGTCGGGGCGGGCCCGATCGGTCTCGCAGCACTGCTAACCGCACAGTTCTATTCGCCGGCGCAGATCGTGATGATCGACCACGATGCAAACCGTCTTGAAGTGGCGAAGCGCTTCGGCGCCACCGCGTGCATCGATAGCGGCCACGCCGATCCGGTTGCCGCTGTGATGAAGCTGACGGAGCAGATGGGCGTCGACTGTGCGATCGAGGCGGTTGGCATACCGGCTACGTTCGAGTTGTGCGAGGCGCTCATTGCGCCCGGCGGCGTGATTGCGAATGTGGGCGTGCACGGCGTGAAAGCCGAGCTGCACCTTGAAAAATTGTGGGATCGCAACATCGCGATCACGACGCGCCTCGTCGATACCGTGAGCACACCGATGCTGCTCAAAACCGTTCGCTCGGGCCGCATCGACCCTGCGCGGCTGATCACGCACCGCTTCCAACTCGAAGCTGTCGCCGGTGCTTACGACACTTTCGACCGCGCGTCCGAGACGCATGCGCTGAAAGTCATCATCGAGGTGTCCTAGCCGTTGAGAAAACTCGATCCATGATGATGACGCATCAACAAGGAGCGACTCATGACAATCTCGGGTAACGTGAGCGACGGCGACTGGTCGGTCGCCGCAACCACACATCGCACAGCAGGCGGCTTCAATTGCTCGATCCAGTTCAGCCATCACACGCCAGAGGGAATCTTCAAACATGAGTTCATCCACAGCAATGTATTTCCCACGGAGCGCGAAGCCGTGCTTGGCGGTTTGCGCGAAGGCATGGACTGGGTGAGGCTCAAAATGTCGAACACGTTTTCGATTGAGCCTCGCGAATCTTCTGTTGAGCCTGAGTGATGTCTGTCACACCCTCCTTATCTATCACTTCGCAGGGCGCTGTCACAGCGGACGGATCGACAGGTACACGCAACGACATTCGAGATGATCCATGTCAAACGACAGGACGCCGTGCCGGCCTAATCTCAAACCATACGAGGGCTTGCCGGCGTCCGGATACTGACGATCGAGAAGGACCGGCCCCCCGAATTCAAGGATCCTAACTGTTCAGGAGGCTTACCATGCGCGCATCCGATGTCATGACCAGCAACGTCATATCGGTCACGCCCGACATGACCGTGCGAGAGGTGGCCAGAATGTTTGTCGACAACGGCATCAGCGGCGCGCCGGTCCTGGATCCGGACGGCCATGTCGCCGGCATGATCAGCGAAGGGGATCTGCTTCGCCGCAGCGAAATCGGCACCGAGGAGCGCACGCGAACTTCGTGGCTCGATCTCTGGTCCGCGAGCCATGAAGCAAGGGACTACATCAAGACCCATGCGGTGAAAGTGCGCGACGTAATGACCGCGGGCGTGGTGAGCGTTCAGCCCGAAACACCGCTCGGCGAAGTGGCCGGCATTCTCGAGACGCGGCGCATCAAGCGCGTGCCCGTGATGAAAGCGGGGCGGCTCGTGGGCATCGTGAGCCGCGCCAATCTCGTGCAGGCGCTGGCAAGCGTACCGGACGAGCCGTCAACGGATGTGACGCTCTCGGACGCCGAGATCCGCGCCATGTTGATGGGCGAACTGGCGGGCCGTAAGTGGAGCTTCGCGGGACGCAATATTGTCGTCACCGACGGAGTCGTGCATCTGTGGGGCATCTTCCATTCGATCGAAGCCGTCGACGCGGTTCGTGCGGCGGCGCAGAACATACCCGGCGTCAAGCGCGTGAAGGATCACACCGAGCCTTATCCGGTGATGCCGGGCATCTAGCGGACGGCCACGGAAACGGGTCGGCATTCAACATCGGAGGCGCGATGGGCTCAGCGCATTCCCGCGCAATGGCTCAGTACGAGGTCGAGACATGTGGAAAACGATCGCATGGGCAGTCATGCCGCTCGTCGCTGTCCAGGCAACTCGGCGGGGTTGACAGGCAGATCGCCGTCACACGAAAAGCATACAACGAGGCCGCCGCGCACTGATTTCGGCACGCTGCGCGGCTCGATGCGAGCGTGAAACGCGCCGCAATGACCCCGCCGCGCTTCTCGGGAGTCCTTGCTGCGCCGGCGACTGTCAGCGTGAAAATCGATCCATGCATTGTGCGCTGAGCGAGCTGATATGAAATGCATCCGCCTGCCGGTTGATTTGACCACGGCCCTGTTCCTGCTGTTCCTGCTGATGACGGCCGGTCTTGCGGCCTGCACCACGGCAAACCAGATGATTGCGTTCCGGCAGACCGAAACGCAGCTTGAGGAGGCGCGAGAACAGGCGCGGGTGACCTGTAGTTCACGCGCGGTGTGCGATCAGATATGGAACCGCACGCGGCTTTATGTGGAGCTTTACTCGAGAACGCCGATCAACCGCCTCGACGAATCGGTCATCGAAACAGAAGCGCCCCACGAATCGGGCATTGCCTATTTCTGGGCCGAGCGGACCACCGATGAGAGCGGCACGACGACAGTCCGGCTGAAAGGCATGTGCCGCGGCGTGTACGCGAGTGATGGCGACCCGGCATGGACTTACGGAATATGCGCGGACGAGATCAGGCATGCGGAGATGAATTTTCGCGGGGTAGTAGGCGAAGTGCAGTGACGTCCACGATATTTCCTTAGCCGTATCCCCACCCGGAGTTCCGTCATGCCTCGCGATAAACTATTGGTGCCGCTGCTCGAGATCGCACAAGGGACGGCGCTGAGCGAAGACGATCTTGCTCGCATGGTAGGCGATGAGATAAGTCGTCTGTCGGCCGGCGCGCGTGTCCACGACTATATTCAGGTCATTGCGATCAAGCGCGTATCCGACAAGGTGAGGCAGAGCGCCTCTCACCACCGTGCCAACGGCAACCATCACGCAAGAGAGGTGTGAGATGCGGGCAATGGTATTCGATGATACCGGCGGTCTCCTACGCGACCTGCAGGTTCCAGATCCTGTGCCGGCTGCGGGCCAGTTGCTGATCGATGTCCACGCATGCGGTATTTGCCGTACCGACCTGCATCTGATTGACCACGAACTGCCCCATCCAAAGCAGCCGGTGATCCCGGGCCATGAAATCGTCGGCACTGTTGCGGCGGTGGGGGCCGGAGTAAGTGGTTTCAGCGTGGGTGAACGGGTCGCCGTGCCATGGGTAGGCTACACATGTGGCCACTGCCGTTACTGTCTCTCCGGTCGCGAGAATCTGTGCGATGAGCCGGGTTTTACGGGCTATACGATCGACGGCGGTTACGCCGAGCGAACGGTCGCCGACAGCCGTTACTGCTTTCATCTGCCTGACCGATATTCGGACGTGGAAGCGGCGCCACTGCTGTGCGCGGGACTCATCGGCTATCGCACGCTGGCCATGGCAGGCGACGCAGAGCGGATCGGCATCTACGGCTTTGGCGCAGCCGCGCATATCGTCGCCCAGATCGCGATTCATCAGGGGCGCACGGTTTATGCCTTCACGCGTGACGGCGACGTGGCGGCTCAACAACTCGCGCTGCGCCTCGGCGCGACGTGGGCCGGCAGCAGCAACGAAGCGGCGCCGGACGAACTCGACGCTGCGCTGCTCTTCGCGCCAGTCGGTGCGCTCGTGCCGATCGCGCTGAAGGCGGTGGTGAAAGGCGGCATTGTGGTGTGTGGCGGGATTCACATGAGCGACATCCCGTCCTTTCCGTATGACTTTCTATGGGGCGAGCGTCGCGTGGTGTCGGTGGCAAATCTCACGCGCGAAGACGGGCTGGCGTTCATGCGTCTGGCCGCCGAGATTCCGCTCGACATCGAAACGACGCGTTATCCGCTGGGCGAGGCCAACCGGGCGCTTGCCGATCTGCGGGAGGGGAAGCTGACGGGGGCCGCGGTGCTGGCAATCCGCTAACGAGGCTGGATCAAGCCGTTTCGGTTCCCTTGCGACCGCAGCCGGATTCACGCGACCCTCCGGTTCAGCCTCACCTCTTCATTACAGTCATGCTGCCTCGCGGGCACGTCCGTGAAGTCGACGAATCCCAGGTCAACAGGCTTCTTGATCTTGTACGCAAATCGCCCGGCCAGATAGATCACGGAAATATGGGTTTCGATTCGCCGGATGCGCCCTGCCGGATGGCGATACGAGCAGGGGCGCTGCAACACTGCGTCGATGCGCGACCAAGCGCGGCGGGCAGCGTGGTCGGCGCCCGGCGTGCATGCGGTCATCGACAATCTGACGGTCGGGTAGTGTGCGACCGGGAGCCGCGCGTGGCCTTGCGCTGGACGCGCGGCACATAGGGACTTCCCATTGGCCTGCGTCAACAGGGCGGCCGCTGCATTGCATAGTCTGAGGCGTAGGGGGACGGAATCGCCGGAACCCGTATCCGGGAGCGGACGTGATGACTCAGGATGTGGTTTCCGTCGACGAAACCACACCGTTGAGCGAGGTGGCGAACGGAGCACAAGCTTCGGGGGAACGGGACATCATGTATCAGAAGATTCTGTTAGCGGTAGACGGAAGCGACACATCGAAACGAGCCACGGAAGAGGCATTCCGGATCGCGGCGTTGGCTCGCGCTCGCGTGCACGCGTTATACGTCGTAAGCAAATGGGGGATCGCTCCGTATGCCGGCTACTATGAACCGGAGGCGCTCGGCACAGTGCTGCGAGAAGACGGCCGGCTAGCGTTGGAAGCGGTGCGCGTGGCGATGGCCGACCGGGGGATCCCGGGCGATATCGAAATCGACGAAACGCAAAATGCCGCCGACGATATCCCGAGCTGTCTCGAACGGTGCATTCAGCGGCAGAAGATCGATCTCGTTGTGATGGGAACACACGGCCGGCGCGGCGCGAGCAGGATCGTGCTGGGTAGTGTGGCCGAGCGTTTACTGCGCATTTCGACCTGTCCCGTGTTGCTTGTGCGCTCGCCTGGCAACGAGACTGCGCAGGGCGGGCAGGGTGCCCACGGTTAAGCCAGGACCTCGGAAGGACCGGTCGCGGCAGGTCTGGGAGAACAGAGATGGGAGTCGGCATGCAAATCGTCTATCTCGGCTTTGCCGGGACGTCGCAGATCGAGGGCGAGGCGGCTACGCAGCTGGTGCGCCTCGAACGGTTCAAAAGGTTTATCGCGGGTTGTCACCTAGCGATCGAGGCTATTCGTGAACGGCCGGGAGGTGCCGGGGCCAGCGCGCCTGCCAGCGATATCCGTTGTCCGGTTTTCGACGCGCGGCTCGACCTGATCATGCGTAACGGCGAACTCGTGCCGATCGAGCATTGCCTGAACTCCGATCCGAACGTAGCGGTACGGACCGCATTCGATGTCGCTGAGCGGAAACTCGACCGACGCCCGATTTAAACGTGATGCCAGGCAAACTTGCGTTTGTTCCAGGGCTATGCCTGTTTTTCCCGACACTCCGTTAGGAGGGAGTCATGTATGCAAATATTCTGGTGGCAGTGGACGGCAGTGAAGCGTCGAAATATGCGGTAAGTGAGGCTATCCGGATCGCCAAACTGTCGGGTGGCAAGCTGACGGCTGTCCACGTGCTGGACCAGTCTGCTGCGTTCACGTATGCGGGTGCCTGCGATCCGCATCTGCTGACCGACACGGCGCGGCAGGTAGGACACAGGTTCCTCGACGAGGCTTGCGCAAAGATGCAGGCGTTCGACGTGACGGGTGATTCCGAGATCATCGAGACGCAAGGCCTCGGCGAGGACGTTGCTAGTTGCCTCGCTCGCTGCGCCTCCCGGCTTGACGCCGAGCTTGTCGTGATGGGCACGCATGGGCGGCGCGGCATGCGACGCATGGTGATCGGCAGTGTCGCGGAGCGTTTCCTGCGGCAATCGACGTGTCCAGTGTTGCTGATCAGGGAAACGTGGACCGGTGCCTGAGAGTTGTTCAGGGAGGCATGGTGGCCGTTCACATTCGACATTTGTCGCGGAGCGCCGCACGCACGACCTGCCGGTACCCAAGCTCCCGCAATCCGCCAAACAGCCGGCCGAATACCCCTCGCTTCGCCCAATTGATTTCCACGTCCCGCGCTACACTTGATTCCACAGACGAAACAGACTCGAATGTGACCGCCATTTCGTCGAAGTCGCGGGCAAAGCCGGGGCCGTTTAGTCCGAGGCCGCAGCCCTTTCGGTTACCCCATTCTGACGGATGTCAATATGATTCCACTCGGTGCAGCATCCACGCTACTCAGCGGCGTGAGCAGCGCCATCCGTTCCGGGCTGTCGGCGCTGACGGGCCAAAGCTCCGCAAGTGAATCAAACCAGTCGAGTTTTGCGGCACACCTCAAGACCGCAACGTCACAAAGCAGTCTTGGAAAAAGCGAGCATCACCATCACGCATCTGGCGCACGCAGCGCAATAAACGCATTGGCAAATTCTTCGCCCTCGCTGTTACAAGGCACGCCTGGTGCCGGTATGAGACCGGGTGTCGCGACCGGCTCCGTCATCAATATCAGTGCCTAAACGGGCACCGAAGGCCGACTGGATGATGCATTGGCAAAAAGCGTTGCCCTTAAACGAGCCGCGCAAAAATCGTCGCCTCCTGGTAACCCGTTCAATGAATCGAGTCCCGGGTGCTGACGAGACTATGCGAGTCCATCCAGTCGTATGATCCACTGCTGTGGGCCCACGCCCAGTTCCTTGCCGCTTCACGTTTTTTGCCGACCGCCTGTGCGACCTCTTCGGAGGGCGAACCTTCGTCATGCTTGTCGTTCGTGCGCTCAGCGCGGCCGATGTTTCTTGAGTTCGATGAGTCGTACTTCATTGCGATTCCTGTTTGAGATTGCTGTCAACGCGCATCAATCCTGCTCCACCAGCTCGTCGTGCATCGACGCTGCGAGAAGCTCGGCGAAGCGCTCAAGCGCCGCGACTGAGCCGTACACTGTGCGGTACTCCTGACGTCCAATCTTCGCGTCAAGAACCACCGTCATTCCCGATTTCCGAGCCAGGTCAAGGATGTCCATCTACTGCTCCACATCGTTGAATCATGCGATTCAGTTAGCACTCTGATGCGCGTGAACGGTTTGTCCATACAATCCATTCTAAGCACTATGCGCTGGACATCAACGCAGCCACGGTGAATTCACAGTTTTCAAAACGACAACAATAGAGACCGCAGCCGGATGCGGCGAGGCCCCATCCGCATTCCGAATGCGATGAAATGCAAATCGTCGGAAGATTGGCCGCGAGGTTATCCGCGATTGCATCGGCCACGCGGGTCTGATTGCAGGCAACGCAGGTTTGATGTTGCGCCAGTTCTGCAGGCGGACGGGCTCCGGATAAAAATCGTTCGTGCCCAGATGTCGATATTGCGTTCAAACGCGAATTCGGGCGCATGCATGCCAATCACGACGAGTCCCCGATCCCTGTATTTCTGCGCGCACGCTTTCACGTACGGCAGCATGGTCCGCTGAAATCGCGTGAGCCGGTTTCGCGTTGGGCGAGCTGTGGCTGCGGTGTTATCGGCCGAAGTAGACCGGCTTCATGCCGTCATTCGTCGCGACGTGCGCCGCTACGGGGCCACCTGACGCCGACGAACCGCCTACCACCCCGCCCATGCCGCTTGTCGCGTCATTTTGCGCAGCCACGCGGGCTTCCGCAGCCTGAATATCGTTCGGATAATATGCGTCGGCGCTGCGGCCGGGGTTATAACCCGCCTTTTCGAGCTGAACCAGTTCGGCGCGAACTTGCGCACGGGTCACCGGTTGGCTCGACTGGGCGAAAGAGGCGAGCGGAGCGACGAGTGCGGCGGCAACGACAGCGGCTTGAATGAGCGATTTCATGATGCGTTTCTCCAGAGTGAGTTCTGTCCTACCAGAAGGACGCTCGGATATCGGGGACCACAAGGCGCAGTCTGATTAGGATCTGCGAGGTGGAAAGCATGTCGATTCCGGCGTTGATGCATTGGAACTCGCTGAGGTATCTGGCTTGTGTCGGAAAAGCCGGTCATTTGCAATGTTGTGTATCACTCCAGCCGGTAGATACATTGCGACACAAATATCGCTCTGGTTGGCGTTTGCGGGCACGATGACCACTGCAACGCGCAATGGCAGGGCGAATGCGCAGCGTAAAGGTCCCCTGCCAAGACTGCTCTTGCGGGCTCTGTCACGTTGGCGTGAACGCGAGCGCGGTATGCGAGGTTTTCGGATTCCTGAACGCACGCAGATTTTCCTACCGCGACCGCTTCGAGCAATTTAAGAAGAAACGCACCAGTGCGGTCTAACTCTCGATTATTCCGACGTCTTCCGACCATGACCTGCCGTTCGGCCGCGCTGTCATCCTGACGTTCGGGTGTCGATTTCGCACGGAAAACGGTCGTTTTCAATCGCTCACGATGTGAGTCGCAAAGTCGGCCGAAGCGCTAATCCAACCATCGACGTGCAATGCACGTCGAGTCTCCGGCAATCGGACAAGCGCAGTCGCCCCAAACGATCGCTAGCAGAACCGGTCATAAGCAAGCATCTCGGTGAATCCGCGTCCCGTGCCAGCAAACGCGCTGCGCCGTTGACGGTATTCATCCACGCAACCATCTGATTGAGTCGGATCACCTCGCCAGGGAAGTGACGGCGAACCACGCAAACGTGACGTCTATGCCAAAAGAGGTAGGCAATCCGGGTGATGGATTCCACCGCTTTGTCAACCAGACTACAGGCGTGCGATTGACCTCCGTCAGCGGCAATTCCTGAGAGGGCAACCACTTCCATCACCCTTTATAGAAGAGGTATCAGATGCGATCCAATACTCTCCCTTCCTTGCGCTCCCTGCTTGGCGTGCTGGTCTTCAGCTCGCTGGCGATCGGCGTCACGGAACGCAGCAATGCCGTCGCCGCCGAGCCCGTCAAAAATGTGGTGCTGGTCCATGGCGGCTTCGTCGACGGTGGCGGCTGGGAAGCGGTGTACAAGCTGCTGAAGGCCAAAGGCTACAACGTCAGCATCGTTCAGAATCCCACGACCACGCTGGCCGCCGATGTAGCGGCGACGAAAGCCGTGGTGGACGCGCAGGATGGCCCCGTGGTTCTGGTGGGCCATTCATACGGCGGCGTGGTCATCACGGAGGCCGGCAACGACCCCAAGGTCTCGCGCCTCGTCTACATCGCCGCGTTCGCCCCGGACAAAGGCGAATCCGTTCAGAAGCTCATCGCCAACCCGCCTGCTGGCGCGCCGGTGCCCCCCATCCTGCCGCCGGTCAATGGCTTCCTGATGCTGGACAAGGCGAAGTTCGCCCAGGCGTTTGCTGGCGACGTGAAGCCTGAGCGTGCCGCGTTCCTGGCGAACGCCCAGGTGCCATGGGGCGTGGAAGCGCTAGCGGGTGAAGTTACCACGCCGGCCTGGCGTGAGAAGCCGAGCTGGTATCTGGTCACCACCCACGACCGGATGATCCCGCCGGATGCCCAGCGCGCAATGGCCAAGCGCGCAGACGCCACGGTGGTTGAAGCGCCGGGCAGCCATGCCGTGTATGAGTCGAGGCCGGCTGACGTTGCGGCGCTCATCGAGAAGGCCGCCTCGACGAAGGAATAAGTACGTCGCAGTACGCTGCAAAACGTCCTTCGGGCATCGACCCGGAGGGCGTTTTGCCTCGCAAGAAGCGGACAGAGCAATTGAGTCCTGCAGCAGATTCCGGATAGCCCGGTTACCCAGGTCCCCCTAGACTTCCATCAACAGCTGTGTGATTCGGTGATTGGCGTCTTTAGCCCCCGGTCCAGCCGATCCCGCCTGCGAGCGCAGTGAGCGGGTGGCTGACTGAGCGAAGAAGCGTCAATGCGAACGAATCTGCAATAGCGGCCTACTAGATTGGAGACATGGTAATGAGCTTTAACATCGCGCTCAATTTCGAGGACGGCGTAACCCGCTTCGTCAACTGCGGCAGTACAGAATCCGTGGTAGACGCGGCCTATCGCCAAGGCATCAACATTCCGATGGACTGCCGGGAAGGTGCCTGCGCCACGTGCAAGTGCCGCGTCGAATCCGGTAGTTATTCGCTCGGCGACTACATCGAAGATGCGCTCAGCAGTAGTGAAGCGGATCAGGGCTACGCGCTGGCATGCCAGATGCGACCGACGGCCGATTGCGTCGTGCTCGTGCCGACCAGTTCAACCGCCTGCAACACCAGGCAGGAAAGCTACGTTACCCAGATCAAGGAAGTGAGTCGCCTCTCCGACAGCACGTTCTCGCTCGTGCTTCAGGGCGATGGCCTGAAGGACCTGGTGTTCCTCCCCGGCCAGTACGCCAACCTGCAGGTTCCGGGCGAGGAGCAGCGCCAACGCGCCTACTCGTTTAGTGCGATGACGGCACGCAGCGACAGTGTGACGTTCCTGATTCGCAATGTCCCAGGCGGCCTGATGAGCAACTTCCTCAAGGAGCGGGCGAAGCCGGGGGGCGAGTTGATCATGCACGGGCCGTTCGGGAGCTTCTACCTGCGCCCGCTGGTGCGCCCGCTCCTCATGCTGGCAGGCGGCACGGGCCTCGCGCCGTTCCTCGCGATGCTCGACAAGATCGTCGCGGCCGGCAGCAGCCCGTTCCCGATTCACCTGATTTATGGCGTCAACACCGACCGGGATGTCGTAGAGATCGACAAGCTCGAGGCTTTCACGCGTGCGATCCCGAACTTCACTTTCGAAGTCTGCGTCGTGGACGCAAACAGCGAGCGGCCGAAGAAGGGCTACGTCACGCATCACATCGAACCCGCGCACCTCAACGACGGCGACGTCGATATCTACCTGTGCGGCCCTCCGCCCATGGTCGAAGCGGTTGCCCAGTATCTACGCGATGTGGACGTAAAGTCAGCCTCGTTCCATTTCGAGAAATTTGCCGCGAGCATCAGCTAGCTGGCCTTATTGACCGACCCGCATGCTGCGTCAACCAACCCGTGTTCGGGTCGTAAGTCCAGAAGGCGTGGTGCAACACATTTAAAGCAGGAGTGCTGATGGATATCACCGCTGATCTTGATTGGAACGACCGTCATTTAATTGGGCATCAGGCGATGGATGACAGTCATCGGGAGTTCGTGACGCTGGTGAACGCGATCCTCCATGCGGACGACTGTCAGCTCCCTGCAGCGCTGGACGCTTTTGTCCGTCACATCGAGGCGCATTTCGGGCTTGAAGAAGATCTTATGAGGACGTCCCGCTACCCGGCGACGGACTGTCACATCGAGGAGCACGAGAAGGTGCTGGCGTCAGTGCGCGAGGTGCAGGTGCTGGTGAACGCCGGCAATGCCGAAGTAGGCCGCGAACTGGCGGAGGCTCTGGTGGACTGGTTTCCGGGGCACTCGGACTATATGGATTCCGCGCTCGCGGCCTGGGTCGTGAAGAAAGCCACTGGCGGCGCGCCCGTTGTGTTGCGCCGCGCGATGCAACTCACTTGACCTTGCCTGGTGAAGAAAAGGTAACGACGGATGCGATCCCGGCGCCAGGCGTAGACCATTCAATCGATCGCAGCACAGTCATCGGCAGTTGAAAGGAGATTTCATGTCTATCGTACGAACAGAGAAAGAGTGGCGAGAATTCGTCACAGGTTGCCTGGACTTCCGTCCGGACGACAACATCTACCGGGTGGCCCGGGCCATGTTTACCGAACCCGAGCTGTTCGAACTCGAGATGGAGATGATCTTCGAGAAGAACTGGATCTACGCCTGTCACGAGAGCGAGCTCAGCAAGCCGCATGACTATGTCACGATGCAGGCCGGGCGCCAGCCGATGATTATCACGCGCAGTGCGAACGGAGAGCTGAACGCGCTTGTCAATGCGTGCGCACATCGAGGCGCAACGCTGACCCGGATGAGCAAGGGACATCAGTCGACGTTCACGTGCTCATTTCATGCATGGACGTTTCGCTCCGACGGCAAGCTGCTGAAGGTGAAGGCACCGTCCGAGTACCCCGAGGGATTCGACCTTTCCCAGCGTGACTTGAAGAAGGCCCGCGTCGCGAGCTACAAGGGTTTCGTTTTCGTGAATCTCGATAACGAGGGCACGATGTCGCTGGAGGACTACCTGGGCGATGCCACGGCCTTTCTCGACCTGATGGTCGCGCAGTCGCCGACGGGCGAGCTCGAGGTGCTGCCGGGCAAGGGCCACTACACCTACGCCGGCAACTGGAAGCTGCAGAACGAAAACGGCCTCGACGGCTATCACGTCAGCACCGTGCATTACAACTACGTCTCCACGGTCACGCATCGCATGGAAATCAACGCGAAGAAGGGCTCGGACATCAACAACACGCTCGACTACCGCAAGCTCGGGGCCGGCGACGACGCGACCGATGACGGCTGGTTCTCGTTCCCCAACGGCCACAGTGTGCTGTTCAGCGAAATGCCGAATCCAGAGGTGCGTCCTGGCTACGCAACCATCATGCCCCGCCTCGTCAAGGAGTATGGCCAGAAGAAGGCGGAATGGATGATGAACCGGCTACGCAACCTGAACGTCTATCCAAGCCTGTTCTTCATGGATCAGATCAGCTCGCAGTTGCGGATCATTCGACCGGTCGCCTGGAATAAGACTGAGATCCTCAGCCAGTGCATTGGCGTCAAGGGCGAGTCCGACGC
The DNA here is from genome assembly GCF_013177695.1 of Paraburkholderia solitsugae. Lineage (GTDB taxonomy): Bacteria > Pseudomonadota > Gammaproteobacteria > Burkholderiales > Burkholderiaceae > Paraburkholderia > Paraburkholderia solitsugae. The sequence continues at coordinate 71,508 of NZ_WOEY01000058.1, forward strand.
GGATCGGGAAAACCGCATCCGCCAGTTCGAAGACTTCTTCAACGTCTCCGGCATGGGGACGCCCGATGATCTGACCGAATTCCGCGAAGCCCAACGCGGTTTCCAAGGCCGGATGGAGAAGTGGAACGACATCTCCCGAGGCTGCGACAAGTGGATAACGGGCAGCACGCCGAATGCCGAAACGCTAGGCATCGCGCCTGTTCTCACTGGTGCGGAGCTGACTCACGAAGGGCTCTACGTCAACCAGCACGGCGCGTGGCGGGATGCGCTCGTCAAAGGACTGGAAGCCAAGATCCGCAACGCCGAAGGAGCGAAGCAATGATGGCCGATTTGCAACGAAGTGTGGAACAGTTCCTGTACCGGAAGTCGGAACTGTGCGACAGGCGTCAATGGGTTGACTATCTGGAACTGTTCGATGAGAACTCGGAGTTCCACATTCCCCAGTGGGACTCGGAACATGTGTACACCACCGACCCGAAGCGCAGCATGTCGCTGATCTACTACGCGGACCGCGCGGGTCTGGAAGACCGCGTGTTTCGCCTAGGGACCGGCAAGTCGGCGGCCTCGACGCCGTTGCCTCGCACTTTGCACCAGATCAGCAACGTGATGATTCAGCAGGTTTCCGATTCGCAGCTGGAAGCGAGGTGCAAATGGGTTACCCACGTCTATCGATTCGGGCAGTCCTCATACTTCTACGGGGATGCAACGTATCTTCTGAAGCCGGTCGGTTTTAGTTGGGTAATCCTTAAGAAGCATGTCGTTTTGCTTAACGACACCATCGATTCCGTGCTCGACTTCTATCACGTTTAAGCAGGGGGCGAAGCGCGAATCACGGCGCCTCCTCCTTTCGGCGCCGTCGCCAGCATTTCAGATGCGAGCCGGGGTCAGCGTTGCCGCTTTTTCTGGGTGTCACGCGGCAACTCATTGAATCGCGCGAAATAGTATGCAGAGAAGCGCCCGAGATGGCCGAAGCCGAACATCAGCGCGGTGTCCGTGACGCTTGCTGCGGGGTCGAGCAGCAGGCGGGCCCGGACGGCATCGAGGCGCATGTTGCGAAGCAGCTCCATAGGCGTCACGCCGTGATAGCGATGGCACATCACGTTGAGCGTACGGAAACTGACGCCGGCCACGCGTGCCAGATCTTCCAGCGATATCGGCGCGTGAAGCCGCGACTCGATATATTCGAGCATGGCGTCCATCTGCCTGATGCCGCCGTCGTGCGCGCTGGAATCGCTCCGCATGCTGCGGGAGTCGGCGGGTAGGAGCGCTGCCTGCGAGGTGGAGAGTGCGCTTTGATGGAGAGCCAGGAACAGCGCCAGATTACGTTCGAAGTGATCACGCCATTCCGCCCGTATTCCGGGGTCGCCTGACATCGACGAGATGTTAAGCAGCGACTGAACCAACAGGTCCCATTGCGAGCCGAGCTGCCGCGGGAGGACAAGGCCTGGCATGAAGCTGATGGTCTCGTCCTCCGCTTTCCCGGAAACCTGCTGGAGCAGCGAATTGGGAATCCGGACGATCAACTGTTGGGTGCCTCGCATCCAGCGAAGCCGGACGTGTTGCCTCGGCGCGAGCATGGCCGTGCGGCCTTCGGCAACGCTCATGACGTGCCCGTCGCACTCGAATTCCGCGCACCCGGAGAGTGAGGTATGCAGCAGGGTGAAGCCGTCGAACGGGCGCGGCGTAACCTCCACTTCGGCGCCGTACCGCAGCTCATATATCTTCAGTTGATTCAATTCCCCCTTGAAGAGTGCCACATCCGGTGCGCCTTGCTTCCAGCGCAGCACGTGATCGCTCAATTCCCGTGTGACGTAGTCGTGCGCCTCCACGTGCTTGTCGGACCTGAACAGGCAGTTCCGGTGCAGCGCCTCGAGTACCTCGGTCTTGGGGGATAACGCCATGTTTGCTCCGCTGAGTTTCGAATGCCAGGCGGCATCCGCACAGTCAGAGATGCTTGCCCGTTAGCTCAAAAATTGCGCGCAAGGCACCTACCGGGATCATAAGGTTTGTGCATGAACTTGTCTTGGACTCTGCAAATAGAGGATAGATCAGGATATCGGTGCAGCAAAAATCGGATAGGGGTGGATAGGGCGGGGAGAGCGTAAGCATCGTTGAAATGGTTTGAAACGCCATCGGGATTCATGTGTTCCCACCCACTCGGGCGCAGCGCTAACAAGGTCTAACAACCCACCGCGCAGGATTTGATAGTCTTGAAGCTTGATGGAACTGTAAGCAGTGGGGTGAATCATGGTCCAATTGACCATACGTTCAACGGCCTGGCGAGAAATTGCCGGTGATATCGGCATTTCTTTTGTGGATGCAGTCAACGACTTTGACGCTGAGCGCCTGATCGACCTTTTCGCCCAGGAGGCGCATGTGAATGACCAGTTGCGCGATTTTTGGGGAAAGGACGCCATTGCCAACTGGATACGCCGCGAGATTGTCGGAGAGCGGTTCTGCATGGCCGTGATCGAGGCGCGATTGCATTTTGGCGATCTCATTCTCTCGGCCGAAGTGGGCGGCGATTTCGATAAAACCGGACTGCCGTCCCCGTTGATATTGAATTTTATTTTTTCCTTTTTCGACGGAAAAATCGTCCGACTCATTATTTTAGTGACGCGCCCAGGGGAGACGGAGCCTGACGTCAGAGTTGTCGGTACCTAGTCTTTCCCCCCGGTTGCGACCTTGCAATTGCGGGCTGTCCGCAAAGATCTCTCCAACCTCCCCCGATATCGCTGGAAGACCCCGCTCGGGCAGCCGGCGTGAGTTTTCGCACGCTGAACGCGCTATGCCATCGCTATTGCGGGGTTACCCCTATGGCGTTGCCGCTCAACATACGTCTGGATGCCGTCGTCTTCGATTATTTGCGTCTATTGACTATATGAAAATAGATAAGATCTGTATGCGCGCCAGTATTGCCTCCATCAACGGCGAGGACAGTATTGTCATCCGGATTTTGCTTTCCGGGCGTAGGGTGTTTATCCACTTTTTGCGAGCTTTTACATAAGCTCGATGAAGCGCAATATCATCTGCGTTCTGAAGACCTTGCGCATAAGAATCGACTGGCGAGCAACGCGTACTTGGGATTCGTGGAAGGGGCGAAGTTAGTCATCAGAACGCGAACAAACCTTGGGAATCGGGCCCGGGGATAGGGGACTTGCTGCAATGCAGAAAAAAGCAGAACAGGGCACCGCGTGGCGAGCCTCCTTTGGCCCGTTCACTTTGTCTCCCTCGGAGCGCCTCCTTGCGCGAGATGGTTTGCCGGTCCGGCTTGGCGGGCGGGCGCTCGACATACTTGTCGCGCTTGTCGATTCCGCAGGGGCGGTAGTCAGCAAGAAGGACCTGATTTCTCGCGTCTGGCCCAACGTGGTCGTCGAGGAGGGGAGCCTGCGCTTTCACATTGTTGCCATCCGCAAGGCGCTTGGGGAAGGGGAAGGCGGCAGTCGCTATATCGTCAACACGGCTAACAAGGGCTACACGTTCGTTGCCATCGTCGAGCGCCACGAGCTCGACACGCCGGCCAATTCGACTTCTGCCGGCACGCTCAAGTCTCTGCCGGCCCCGGCGACGCCCATAGTCGGACGCGACGAAGAGGTTGAAGCGCTCGTCGCGAGCCTTCAGCAGCGGCGCCTTGTTTCGATCGTCGGGCCAGGCGGTATTGGCAAAACCACAGTAGCGATCGCGTCCACCCATTCGGCAGCGGGGCAATTCAACGGTGACGTGCACTTTGTCGACCTGTCGGTAAGCTCGGAGGCGGGACTCGTGCGCTCATCCGTAGCAGGCGCAGTCGGCCTTCAGAACCGGCTGGACGACCTGGCGGCGCTGGCAACCCATCTGGCCGAGCGCAACACGCTCATCGTTCTGGACTGCTGCGAGCATGTCATCGCTGCCGCCGCAGAGCTTGCCGAGGTGCTGGTCCGTACCTGCCAGCGGGTCCACATTCTCGCCACCAGCCGCGAGCCGCTACGTGCCGAGGGTGAGTTCGTCTATCGCCTGCAGCCTTTGGCTTTTCCCCATGAAGGCGAGGGAACAACCGCCGCCGCAGCGCTTGCATTCCCGGCGGTCAAGCTGTTCGTGGAGCGCGCCGCCGCGAGCCTGTCAGGCTTTGAACTCAAGGATAGTGACGCTCCGTTGGCTTCGCAACTGTGCCGCCAGCTGGACGGCATCGCGCTTGCAATCGAGTTGGCGGCTGGCCGTATTGAGGCCTTGGGCCTCAAGGCAATCACGTCGCACTTCGATGCCAGTGTCAGGCTGATGTGGCATGGCAGGCGCACCGTCGTTCCACGTCACCAGACGCTACGTGCAACGCTTGACTGGAGCTTCAACCTCCTTTCGGACGACGAGAAGCGTATCCTCCAAAGGCTCTCGGTATTCGCTGCACGTTTTTCACTCGACGCAGCCGTCGAGGTCTCCTGCTTTGACTACGAGAAGTCGCTAGCTATCGAGCTGATCGCGTGTCTGGTGTCGAAGTCTCTGGTCACGGTCGACGCGGGTGAAGCGACGCTTCGTTATGGCATGCTGGATACGACGAAGTCCTACTGCTGGAAGAGACTATGTGACTTTGGCGAAGAAGCGTCCGTCTCGCAGCGCTTTGCGGACTACTTCGGGGCCTGGGTGCAACAGTACGCGTCCGGGAACCTGGGGAAGGACGAGCTTGACCTTGTGGCGTTGGAGTTGGCTAACCTGCGAGCAGCGCTGGAGTGGTATTTCCGGAGCGACGAGCATACTTCGGACGCTGTCAGGCTTGCGGCCGCGCTGTGTCCTCCGCTGCTCCAGATGTCGAACGTGGCTGAGTGCTCTCGATGGGCTCAAGCCGCTCTCTCGCGGATGCCGGCGGCATTTGCCGGTTCGCATTTTGAAATGCACCTGCAAGGCTCGCTTGGCCAATCGCTAATGTTTTCTAGAGGTGGCGATGAAGCCGAAACGGCGTATCGCCGAAGCATCGAGGTCGCCGAACAGTTGGGCGATTTCCGCAGCATGCTTCATCTGCTCAACGGCTATGCGGTTCTGCTGCATCGAGATGGGCGGTATACCGATGCACTTTCGATTGCCCGCAAGACGCAGTCGCTTTTGCACGAGGTGAACGATACGGAGTCGCAAGCCATTGTCGATTCCCTCATGGGCGTGGCGCTGCAGCTCGTCGGCAATGTCGAGGAGGCGACGCATTATTTTGAGCGTTCCCTCGTCCGAAGCTCCGTTGCATCATCCAGTACGAGGTCCAAGCTCGGCTTCGACTTCCACATCCGGGCCTTATGCGGCCGGGCGCGTAGTTTGTGGCTCACCGGGCACTACTCGAAGGCTATGACCGTCGCCGACGAGACCATCGCAAAGGCGCGAGAAGCCGGCCATGCGGTCACCTATTGCATCGCGCTCATCTGGGCCGGTTCAGTGCATTTCCACGCCCGAAATCTCGCGCGTCAGCAGGAAATCGTCGAAACGATAGAGCAGGTTGCACGGCAACACTCGCTCACGCCGTATGCCACCTTCGCAAGTATGGAGCGTGGGCAGTTGCTGATTGCCAGAGGCCGCCCAGCTGAAGGTGTCGAACTCATTCGAAACGCGGTCGACATACTCCACCAGTGCCGCTACGAAATGGTGACCAGCGTCTCGCTGGCCACCATGGCCATTGGGCTTTCCGACATGTCGCTGCACGCTGCTGCTATCGAGATGTGCGATGAGGTCGAGACACTCATCCGCGGTTGTGGCGATTTCCTTCGCATGCCGGATCTGCTGTTTGCGCGAGGGTATTGCTTCGCGGCTGCAGGTCAGCGAGAGCAGTCAGAAAAAAGCTACCTGGCGGCGATCGAACTGGCACGTTCGCAGGGGGTGAAGTCGGGCCAGGTTCGGGCGGCCGTCGCGCTTGCCCAGCAGCTGATGGGCGACGGCCGCCACGACAACGCCCATCGTTTGCTTCGTCCGCTTGTGGAGGACGCCGGCGACGAGACGTCACTAGATCTCTCCCTCGCGCGAAGTCTTCTTGGTCAGGCCTCTTGACGAAATTTCCGTGACTTGCCACATAACCGTTTCCCCGAAAATGGGACTAGGCGTAGCTCGGTAGCGGCGAAGCAGGGCGCAGCCAGGCCGTCGCGTAGGAAGGCGGCTTGACGCGTCCCGACGGGGTGTCCGGCATATCGATGAGACCGCGCTCCGTTGCGATGCGCGCGGCCTCGGTTCGGCAACTGGCGTCCAGCTTGGACATGATTGACTTGACGTGAGTCTTCACGGTCCCGACAGCGATCTCCAGGTCACGCGCGATCGATTTGTTGCATAGGCCCATGGTCAGTAGCCGAAGCACCTCGTCTTCACGGCTCGTCAACATGTCACGCTGGGAGATCTGGGCCAATAGCCGCGCCACCGGCGGACACAGATAGGTGCCGCCGCGGGAAAGCGCCCGGACACCCGCAAGGAGGTCGCACACCGGTGAGCTGGTCAGCACGAAGCCATGAATGCCTTGCTCCAGTGCGCATCGCACCGCATGTTCGCGAGCCTGGGTGGAGATCACGAGGATACGGGCGAGTTGAAGGCTTTCGTGGAGATCAAAGCGCCGGCCATCCTGCACAAATCTGGCCGCAGTTGAGCTGTCCGCGACCACGACGTCGACAGGTCGATTGACAGAGACGCACTCTGCATCGATGACCTCCATGTCCGGCTCAGCCGCAAGGGCCGCGCGAACGCCGACTTGCAAAAGCGGCTCCGCAACGCATACGAGTACCGCGACCCGCTGCTCGGTTTCGTGCTGACTCATTTCACTCTCCTTGGCTTTGGCAAGTGACTTTGCCGTACCTTCATCTTTGCCAGGAGCGCCAGAGGAGTCGAGTTATCCGTTGTTGGTACTTGCGAGGCTGGCGTGAACCAGGTCCCCGGTATGCACGCTCCTTGGGAGATAGCGCTTGAGGAGCCGCCCGGCGGTGCAGACTGCCGGTCGTCCCGTTAGATCTTGTTAGCGCGCTCGTTAGGCTGCAAACGAGCCGCCGTTCGATTGGCGAAGACCCTCATCCAAACCGAACACAATAGACAGGCGGCAAATGCGCTGAAATCAATTGCCAGCTTTCGCCGCCGTCGTCGGACGTCCATAGCGAGCCGGTGGTCGACCCCATCGCGAGGCGCATGCCAGAGTCATCTACAGCGAGGCCGTGCCGATACACGAGGTCATACGCCGGTGCAGGCGGCAAGCCATTCGAGAAACGGTCGAACGTGCGGCCGCCGTCGCGTGTGCGCGTGACGACGAACCGGCCGTCCACCGGGATCCGGCACTGGTCCTTCACGGCGGGCACGAACCACGCGGTGTCCGGCTCGTGCGGATGCACGGCAACCGCGAAGCCGAAGCTCGATGGCTGCGCTTCGATTCGCTGCCAGTGTGCCGCGCCGTCGGTCGAGCGGAAAATTGCGCAGTGATGCTGCGTCCACATCACATCTGGATTTGCAGCGCATTGTACGACCCGGTGCGGGTCTTGCACGTTGGCATCGCCGCGCCGCTCCGGCGGCATGTAGTCAGCCTCCATGCCCTCTGCAGTCACACGCCAGGTCGCGCCGCCGTCGGCGGTTTGCCAGACGCCGCCGCACGATACGCCGATTGTCACATGCCGGCTGTTGCGTGGATCAACCATCACGGAGTGGATGCCCGGCGCGTCGTAGCCGCCTCCGAACCATTCGCGGCGCTCCGGGCGATCCCACAGCGCACGGTTGAGCACCCATGTGTCGCCGCTATCGCCGGAACGGAAGAGCCCGCCGGGAATCGTGCCGGCCCACAAGACGCCCGGCTCGTCCGGGCCACCGGTTTCGAGCGACCAGATTTGTTGAAGCGTCCAGGCAGGGGGGGGCGGACTGGGCGCGGCAGCGCTCGCATTGTCCGCGCTCGTGTCAGCGCCGGTGTCTGCATTCGCGTTTGCGCTGTCACCGGTACGTGGCTCGTCGGCAGGCTGCGGCGGGTAGACGGGAACCGCGCACTCTGCCCAATCCGCCGTACCCGCGCACTGGCGATGCAGCTTCACGCCGAAGTGGCCGAGATTGAGCGCCGCATACAGCGATCCGTCGCGTGAATCAGGCAGCACCATGCTCACCGGCTCGCCGGCGAAATGCAACTCACCGAACGCCCAGCCGCCCTCGCCATTGGCTTTCAGAACGAACAGACCCTTGCGGGTCGCGACAAGCAAGCGATCGCTCATGTCGAGTGTCTCCTGTGTCGACCAGAGTTAGCGCTTTAGCGCTTACTCTGGTCCCATACGAATGGCTCCCTTACCCGCCCGACAGCGCCTGTACGACGTAAACCCGGCTTTGCTCGCCGAGCGCATCGGACAGATGTTGTCGGTCGCGCACCCGCCGGCCGTCGACAAACACGGCGAGATGCCGCCGCAGTGAGCCCTGATCGTCAAGGATGTACCCGCGTAGTCGAGGTTGCGCGGCGAAGACCGCCTCGAGCGCTTCGCTCAGCGTGCGCGCGTCGATCTCGCGCTCGGGCGTTGCGATATGCCGCTGAATCGAAGCAGCGAAGAAGATATGCGCCATGGCGGAGTAGCGTCGCGGGGATGGCAGTGTCCGTTGGTTCTGTAGTTTAGACGATTCGCCGGTTGCTTCGGGGCATCGTCATTCACCAGACGATAAGCGACATGTTTCACCGTCCTTCACGGATGGACATCTAACTTCTCGCCGACAACAGCTCGATGCGCTTGCGCTGCAGGAACCGGCGCACGGCCGGATCGCGCTCGAGTCCGATCGCGAGATCGTACGCGCCGAGCGCTTGCGTCCTCGCGCCGGCACGCGCGAGCAGATCGGCACGCGCGGCCGAGTACGGCTGGTACTCGGCCAGCCGCGGATCGTCCGCATACGGCTCGAGCGCGTCGAGCGCCGCTTGCGGGCCGTCCCGTTCCGCCTGCGCGAGCGCGCGGTTCACCGCGACCACCGGCGATGCTGCAATCGCGAGCAGCGCGTCGTAGAGCTGCACGATCTCGTCCCAGTTCGGGTGATGCGTCAGGCAGCGGTGGACGTGCGCCGACTGCAGCGCGGCCTCGAGCTGAAAGCGTCCGATTGCGTTGAATGCGCTTGCGCGCCGCAGCAATGTGTTGGCTGCGTCGATCATCGGCGCGTTCCATGTCGCCGGATCCTGAGCCGACAGCGGCACGTAGTCGCCGGCCGCATCGCGTCGCGCATCGCGCCGCGCCTGCGCATACAGCATCAGCGCGAGCAGACCAAGCGTCTCTGGCTCCTCGGGCAGGAGCTCGACGAGCAGTTGTGCAAGAAACAGCGCCTCGCCGGCGAGATCGCGCCGCTCGGTATCGCCGCCGACCGGATCGGTCCACCCTTCCGCATACGCTGCATAGACCGCTTCCAGCACCGCAGCAAGCCGATCGGGCAACTCCTCGCGCTCTGGTACGCTGAATGGAATGCCCGCTTCGCGGATCTTGTTCTTCGCCCGCACCAGGCGCTTGCTCATCGCGGCGGGCGACATCAGGAACGCGGACGCAATCGTCTTCGCTTCGAGCCCCAGCACCACCTGCAGCATCAGCGGCGTGCGAATCGCGGCCTCGAGCGCAGGGTGCGTGCAGGCGAACAGCAGCGCAAGCCGCCGGTCGGGCAACATGCCTGCTTCACGCTCGTCGATCTCGTCGGCGAGGATCGCAAGCTGGTTCGTCACTTCGTCGCCGACCCGGCGATGACGCGCGCCATCGAGCGCCCGGCGGCGCGCAACCGTCATCAGCCACGCTTCGGGATTCGCCGGGCAGCCGCGCTCCGGCCAGTCCGCGAGCGCGGCCGCAAACGCGTCGGCCAGCGCGTCCTCGGCCGCGGCGACGTCGCGCGTGCGCATCGCCAGTAGCGCGACGAGCTTGCCGTAACTGCGGCGAGCGACCGCCTCGGCAATCGAATGCGCGGTGCCGTCAGCGTCACGGTCGCCGCCGGACGGACTCATGCAGCAGATGGCGCGTCGTAGGGGGCAGTCCAGACCGGGCGCACTTCCAGGAGGCCGTAAGCCGCACCGGGACAACGCGACGCCCACGCGATCGCCGCGTCCAGGTTGGGCACGTCGATCAGGTAGTAGCCGGCGAGCTGCTCCTTCGAATCGGAATACGGTCCGTCAAGCACCTGCGGTTTGCCGTCGACGAGCCGCACCGTGGTGGCCGTGCTCGTGTGCTGCAGCCGGTTGGCGCCCATCAGCACCTCCGCTTTTTTCAACGATTCGGTGTACGCCTGATAGGCGGCAACCCCTTGCTGCCGCTCGCTGTCGGTCATCTTGTTCCAGCCGTTTTCTTCCGAATAGATCATCAATAGATATTGCATATGAGCCTCCGTCATGGGGTTAAGGCGGGTGAATTACATTGTGCCGCCATTACAATGACGCTCGGACCGCATGCTGATGGACAGGTGGCGTCGAAAAAATCGCAGCCTTGCGAGATGGCAGTTGTGTGCCAGCAGGATGAAGCAGTACCCGGCCAACGCCGGCTACTGGAGGTCGCCATCGGAATTATCGGCCTGCAACGTCAAGCGCGTCACGAACTCTTTCGACAAAAATACAGCGACCGCGCAATCTGGTGAGCCTACTTTCTCGTTCGCTATGCAACCGCGCTATTGCTGATCGCTTCGCCGATTTGCGTTAATCCCGGAGGCCTTTCCGTTAATAAGCGCGATGAAGCGAATCAACACATTAAGCACAAAAGTACCGATCTGTGCCGATGGATTTTGTGCGCCTATGTCGAATTGCGAGTGCATTTGTGGAGTTTTGTCCAGGGGGCCGCAAGATGTGCAACGCATAAGCTATGCTGCGCGTCGAGCCATGCAGGGTGCAAGGATGCAGTTCAGTAATTACCGTAATCGAAACTCAACTGTGGAAGCCAGCCGATGGTTTGTGCCAGGTGATCACCCGCGCGTGGAACGCCAGGGGCCGATGTGGGCCGTTGCCACACCGGAGGGGTGGCGCAAGGTGAACCCAGGCGACTGGATATTGACGGATGGCACGGGAAACTCGTGGCCGATGGGGGACCGGGAGTTTCGTTATTGCTACAAGCTTGTTGAAGACCGATTGCCAGATCTTTGAGCGTTGCGGGTTGTACACGGTTCCGGCACTGACCCTCGGAGTGGGCCGGAACCCATTCGCCGGCCCGAATCGGGCCGGCTTTTTTTTTAGGCACTTTGCGCAAGCGCTACCCGTTGCGCCCAGGTTGCGGGATTAGCCCGCCGCTGTCCGCATCACCCGATATTCGCGTCACACGCGTTCCATGCTGCGCCCATAGCTGGCCGGTGAGAACGCAGCGGTCAGCGCAGCCATTGCCACGATCACAGCAAGGTGTATCGACCATGCAGTGGCAAAGCTGCCGCCGGCGTCACGCAGCCAGCCGATCAGCCAGGGGCCGGTTGCGACGATCAGGAAACCCACCCCCTGCACGAACGCAGCCAGCGCACCCGCGCGCTGGGCGTCGGGTAGATGGTCGAGGGTCACGATCAGGCTCAACGAGAAGAAGCCGCCCAGCCCCACGCCCGAGCACGCTACCAGCGACCACGGCGCGAGCGCCGGGAGCGCCGCAAAGCCGGCGAACCCCGCGGCCTGAAGCGCCAGGGTTAGCCACAAGGCCCCACGCCGGTCCACAGTGCGGCGGGCGAGCATCGGCATCGCGAGCGCCCCTGCCGCCTGGAATATGGCCATCCACGCGAGCAGGTTGCCACACGCCTGGGGGCTCATTCCCATTTGCCGGTAAAACGACGGTAGCCATGCGACCAGGCTCGAATAGCCGCTATTGGCCAGACCGAAAAACGCCGCGAGTTGCCAGGCTCGCAGATTGCCGAAAAAACGCGTGATCGGGATCCGAGCCGCGCCGACGGGCGCTGCGCCGTGTGGCGCACGCGCGAGCCACAGCGCGAGCGTGCCGAGCGCCGGCACGGCCCACACGGCGAGTGCGAGATGCCATCCGCCATGCGCGGCGAGCCAGGGGCTTGCCACCGCGCCGAATGCGCCGCCGCCGACCAGCGCCGCCGAATAGAGTCCCATCGCGAGCGGCACACGATCGGGAAACCAGCGCTTGGCGAGGCCCGGCATCAGCGCCTGGATCAGCGCCACCCCGGCGCCAGCGACGCCGGCCCCGGTGATCAGGCTTGCGCTATCGCCAGCCCATAGGCGCGATGTGCAGCCGGCAGCGAGCAACAGCAGCGCGGCGGCGAGGGCGGGCTTCTCGCCGAAACGCCGTGCCAGCCCAACGCCCACGCCGGCAACCACGCCCATCAGGACGAAGGGCAGGGTGGTCAGCATCGCGGCGGCCCTAAAGCCAAGGCCGGTGTCGTTGCGCACGATGTCCAGCACGGGACCGACGGAAGTCAGGAAGGGGCGCAGGTTGAGGCCCACCAGCACCACCAGCACCAGCAGAACCAGCGCGCCGGGCGACGCCGCGACCGAGCGGGATAAGTGCGTGGCGCCTGATTTCATGGGAATCATTGATCGAGTGACTTCATGTTGATGAGCTCAGCCATGCATTCAAGCCGTCCCTCCCGCCGCCATACTATGTACTTTGCGTAGCAAGTCTGCTGTGGCGGAAATATGGATGGCAGTCTGTGCCATTTCTCGCCACTTTGCTGGACCCAGAGAATGGCATTGACGATCTCGCGAACATCCCGACGGGGACGCCCGCGCGCTGAAGCCGGCTCAGGCGCCACAAACAGGTGTTGGACACGCCTCCAGTCGGTATCGGAAAGAGGGATAGCAATCATGGATTTCAGTCGCTTCGGGATGCCGTCTGGCGCGCCTTTTCCGTAGATTTTGAACGCCGGATGCGCGGCGTCAAATCGATTGGCGTTGGCGCGTTCCAGCCGTATTTCAGTGCCGCCATGCGTATCGAGAAGCCGATAACGATGGTGATCAACGCGGCCGGTGCGGTGGCGACGTGCAGGCTAACGATTAGCACAACATAGAGTGTGCTTGCGATGCCCGCAGCGATCGCGTAAATCGGCCCGGGAAGCACGAGTTGAGGCCGCTCGCCGGCGAGGATATCGCGCAGCACCCAGCCGCCAATCGCGTTAATGAGGCCGATCAGAATCGCCCCCAGCGGGCCCAGTCCCGCATGAACGGCCATGGTGGCGCCCAAAACCGCGAAGAAGCCGATCGAGAGTGCGTCGAACACGACGAGCAACGGATGCACCCATCGGATCATCGTCGAAAAGAAGAAGCCTGCGGTTGCGCACACTAGCACCGCAAGCAGGAAGCTGACATCGGTGAGTATCACTGAGGGGCCGTTTTGCAGCAGGACATCGCGCATCAGGCTGCCACTGACGCCCGTGCTGAAGGCAAGGCATAGCACACCGCTCAGGCCGAACCGGCGCTCAACGGCGAATAGCGCGCCGCTGAGTGCGCCGACCGCAGTCGCACCCACACTGACAATTGAAGGTCCGGTGGCAAGATCAATCATCGCTGCAGGTCGCGGTTGCGACGCCGGCCTTGTGGGCCTGGCGATCGGCGTGATAACTGGAGCGGACGAGCGGTCCACACGCCGCGTGAAGAAACCCCAGTTCACGCGCGGTGGTTTCGAACTCGCCGAACGTCTCTGGCGTGACATAGCGAAGGACGGGCAGGTTACCCTCACGCGGTTGTAGATACTGCCCGATCGTCAGCATGTCGACGTGATGGCGGCGGAGCTCGCGCATGACTTCGACGACCTCATCGTCCGTCTCACCCAATCCGAGCATGAGTCCCGACTTGGTGGGCACATCGGGGCAGCGCTGCCTGAACTGCTCGAGCAATTTGAGCGAGTGGGCATAGTCGGCCCCCGGCCGGGCCTGACGATACAAACGTGGAACAGTCTCCAGATTGTGGTTCAGCACGTCGGGTGGCGTAGCCTGGAGAATGTCGAGTGCGACGTCCAGCCGTCCGCGGAAGTCGGGAACCAGCACTTCGATGGTGGTGCTGGGCGAATGTTCGCGGATGGCGCGGATGCATTGCGCGAAATGCTGCGCGCCCCCGTCTCGCAGGTCGTCCCTGTCCACGCTGGTCACGACCACATACTTGAGCCCCAACGCGACAATGGTCTGCGCAAGGTGCAGCGGCTCATGCTCATCGGGCGGCTTGGGTTTGCCATGAGCCACGTCGCAGAACGGGCAGCGCCGCGTGCACAGGTCGCCCAGGATCATGAAGGTCGCCGTGCCTTTGCTGAAACATTCCCCGATGTTGGGGCAGGAGGCTTCTTCGCAGACCGTATGTTGTCCATGTTCCCGCAGGACGCGTTTGACGTCGCGGAACGTGTCGCCGTTAGACAGCCGGACATGAATCCAGTCGGGTTTCTTGAGCGCAGCGGCCGGCGCTGTTTGATCCTGGATCGGCCATACGCGCCTCGTTTTGTCTACGCCGCGCTGGCGTTCGGGGATGGAAGCCATCGTATTTCCTTAAATGTCAAAGCCAGAAGGCCAGCGGGGCATCGGCAGATCGCCCTGCTGGCGAGCGCTCTGAGGCGGCATCAACCACGGCGACGGCCGTCATGTTGACGATGCGCTGCACGGTCGACGACGGCGTCATGATATGAACCGGTTTCGCCGCGCCCAGCAGGATGGCGCCGACCGTGATGCCGCCGCCAGCCGCCATCCGCAGCAGGTTATGCGCGATGTTCGCCGCGTCGACGTTGGGCATGATGAGCAGATTCGCTTCTTCCAGCAGACGCGATTCAAGACAGACGTCGTCGAGTATGGCTTTGGACAGCGCCGCGTCGCCACGCATTTCGCCGTCGACAGCAAGCGTGGGGGCCCGTTCCTGAACCAGCGCCAGCGCCTCGCGCATCTTCTGCGCCGACGGCGCGTTCGAACTGCCGAAACTCGAATGGGACAGGAGCGCGACGCTCGGCGTGATGCCGAAACGCCGCACGGCCTCGGCCGCGAGCAGCGTCATTTCCGCGATCTGTTCCGCGCTCGGGTCGAGGTTGACGTGCGTGTCGCAGATAAAGAGCTGGCGGTCCGGCAGAATCAGCATCTGCAGCGCGGTGAACGTGTCGACGCCAGGGCGCATGCCGATCACATCGTTCACGTACTTGAGATGGTCGGCATAGGTGCCATAGGTGCCGCACAGCATGGCATCGGCTTCACCCCGTCGCACCAGCATGGCGCCGATCAGCGTCGTACGGTTGCGCATCTCGTCTTTCGCGAGGGCACGCGTCACGCCCTTTCTTGTGACGAGGGCGTAGTACTCATTCCACGTCTCCTGATAGCGCGGATCGTCGAGCACGTTCACGCATTCGCAGTTCTCGCCGAGCTTCAGACGCAGTCCGAAGCTCTCGATGCGCTCGGCGATGACGTTCACACGGCCCACCAGCACCGGATGCGCAATGCCTTCGTCGACCACGATCTGGGCGGCGCGCAAGACCCGTTCTTCCTCGCCCTCGGCATAGACCACCCGTTTCGGGCTCTTTTTTGCCGCTGCGAACACTGGCTCCATACTGCTTCCGGACTGATAGACGAAACGCCGCAACTTGAGACGGTAGGCCTCGAGGTCGGCGATCGGATGCGTCGCGACGCCGCTGTCCATCGCCGCCTTGGCGACCGCAGGCGCAATCCTCTCGATCAGCCGAGGATCGAAGGGCTTCGGAATCAGGTATTCCGGGCCGAACCGCAGACCCTGAGCGCCATAGGCGCTGGCGACCACATCAGGGATTTCGGCATGCGTGAGATCCGCCAGTGCACGTACCGTGGCGAGCTTCATCTCCTCGTTGATCGTGGTCGCGCCCACATCGAGTGCGCCGCGGAAGATAAACGGGAAACACAGTACGTTGTTGACCTGGTTCGGGTAATCCGAGCGCCCTGTGCCTATGATGGCGTCCGGCCGGACGGCCTTGGCCTCTTCGGGCATGATCTCCGGAATAGGATTGGCCATCGCCAGGATGATAGGGTCGCGCGCCATCTGCTTGACCATGTCAGGCTTAAGTACACCGCCCGCCGAAAGGCCCAGGAAGATGTCAGCGTCAGCCATGCTGTCAGCGAGCGTACGCAGATGAGTCTCTCTCGCGTAGCGTGCCTTGCTCTGATCCATCGATTCCTTGCGTCCAGCATAGACGACCCCCTTGCTGTCGATGACCAGAATGTTTTCCTTGCGCAGCCCCAGGCTGACCAGCAGATCGAGGCAGGCGAGGGCGGCGGCGCCCGCGCCGGAGCACACCAGCCTGGCGCTGCCGATCTCCTTGTTGACGCATTTGAGGCCGTTCAGGACGGCCGCGGCCGCCACGATCGCCGTGCCGTGCTGGTCGTCATGGAACACCGGAATCTTCATGCGCTCGCGCAGCTTCTGCTCGATATAGAAGCACTCGGGCGCCTTGATATCTTCGAGATTGATGCCGCCGAACGTCGGCGCGAGGCTGGCGATGATCTTGACCAGTTCGTCAGGGTCCTGCTCGTCGATCTCGATGTCGAACACGTCGATGCCGGCGAACTTCTTGAAGAGGCACCCCTTGCCCTCCATCACCGGTTTGCTGGCCAGCGGACCGATATTGCCTAGCCCGAGCACGGCCGTGCCGTTGGTGACGACGGCGACGAGGTTGCCGCGCGCGGTGAGGTTGTAGACCTCGCCAGGATTGTCGGCGATCGCCGTGCATGCCTCGGCCACGCCAGGCGAGTAGGCCAGCGCCAGATCGCGCTGGGTCGCCATGGGTTTGGTCGGTGTGACGGAAATCTTGCCGGGCGTCGGAAGGCGGTGGTATTCAAGCGCGGCATCGCGCAGGTTTTCTGACATGGTGTGTGTTCTCCTGTTTGGGCGTTGTCGCCTCTTTCTTGCCGGCAATGGATCGGCCGATCGCGCGCGAAGATCGCTGGGGCCGCGCCGATCGTTTCGTCAGGCGCGGGCCTCATTCCTGAGACGGCGTGGCGCGTTAGCTCTTTTTGCTTGAACCGGAAGCCGGCGCTGCTTTGTCGGCACCGGGAAAGCCACTTGCCGCCGTTGCCTGACTGGCCAGCTTGAAGAGATGTTCCGCCGCGCTATTGGCCGCTGCCATGACTGTTTGCAACGCATTCAATGGGGACTCGCCTGCGGACAATGAGGTTAACGCTTTCTGCGCGGCAGCCGGGTAGTCCTGGCCGACTCCGCCAAGACTCTGGTTGAGCAACTCCATTAGTTGAGTGCGTGACTGCATGGCGGTTTCGTAGACTTCCTTCGACGTGCTGAGCAATGCCTCAGTGTTCTTCGTGGCGAGCCGGGTCCGCAAGGAGGCGATTTCCTGAGGATCGGTCGTCCCGGATAGCGCGCTGGCGATTTCCGCGCTCTCATTCAGCGCGCGGCGGGCGGCGTCCATTTGCAGACGGATCAGACGCTCGGCGCCGTCCAGAGACAGCTCGGCGAAACGCGTGGACCTTTCCAATTGTTGTTTGGCGGCGGCAGACAGGTCTTCAGGTGATTTGAGCATGACGATCTCCTCGGTGTTAGGGGCGGTAATGCATTCGATGCGATTGACCGGAAGCCAGTTAGCCGCTTACTTCTTCTTCATTGGCGGCAGATCGGTACAGACGCCTTCGAACAATTCCGCGGCCATGCCGATCGATTCGCCGAGCGTCGGATGCGGGTGGATGGTTTTGCCGATGTCCGTCGGGTCGCAACCCATCTCGACCGCAAGGCAAACTTCGCTGATCAGATCGCCCGCGTGCGTGCCGACGATGCCGCCACCAATACAGCGGTGGGTGGTTTCGTCGAACAGCAGTTTGGTAAAGCCTTCATCGCGTCCGTTGGCAATCGCCCGGCCGCTGGCCGCCCAGGGGAACACCGCCTTGCCGTACTTGATGCCTTCGGCCTTGCATTGCTCCTCGGTCTTGCCTGCCCACGCCACTTCGGGATCCGTGTAGGCCACCGACGGAATCTGTCGCGCGTCGAAGTAGCTCGCCTCACCGGCCGCCACCTCCGCCGCCACATGCGCCTCATGCACGGCCTTGTGCGCGAGCATCGGCTGGCCGACGATGTCGCCGATCGCGAAGATGTGCGCGACATTCGTGCGCATCTGGTTGTCCACCGGAATGAAACCCCGCTCGCTCACCGCGACGCCGGCCTGTTCCGCGTCGATCTTCTTGCCGTTCGGACTGCGGCCCACGGCGACCAGCACGAGGTCGTAAGATTGCGGCTCGGAGGGCGCCTTCTCACCTTCGAAGCTCACCTCGATGCCTTGCGGCGTCGCCTTGGCGCCTACCGTTTTGGTTTTCAGCATCACGTTGTCGAAGCGCGACGCGTTCATCTTTTCCCATACCTTGACCAGATCGCGGTCGGCGCCTGCCATCATGCCGTCGAGCATTTCGACCACGTCGATGCGGGTGCCGAGCGTGGAGTAGACGGTCGCCATCTCGAGACCAATGATCCCGCCGCCGATCACCAGCATGCGCTTCGGCACCGATTGCAGCGCCAGCGCACCGGACGAATCCACGACGCGCGGATCGACGGGCATGAAGGGCAGGGGGACGGCCTGGCTACCGGCGGCGATGATCGCCTTCTGGAATCGCACGACTTTCTTTGCGCCGGTCTTCTCCTGACCGTCGCCTTCGGTGAGATCCACTTCGAGATGGTGCGGGTCGAGGAAGCGGCCGCTGCCGCGCACCACTTCAACCTTGCGCGCCTTGGCCATGCCGGCGAGGCCGCCGGTCAGCTTCTTGACGACGCCTTCCTTGAAGCCGCGCAGTTTGTCGATGTCGATCTCCGGCGCGCCGAACGAAATGCCATGGTGGGCCATCGCTTTCGCTTCATCCACGACCGACGCGGTGTGCAACAGCGCTTTCGACGGAATACAGCCGACGTTCAGGCACACACCGCCTAGCGTCGCATAGCGCTCGACCAGCACGGTTTTCATCCCCAGATCGGCCGAACGGAACGCGGCCGAGTAGCCGCCGGGTCCGGCGCCCAGCACCAGCATCTCGCACTCGATATCGGCCGTGCCGGCATAGGAGCCGGCCGGCAGCGGCGCTGCGACCGGAACCGCGGGGGCTGCCGCAGCAGGTGCGTGAGCAGCAGGGGCGGTCGGCGCGGCGGCCGTCACGCCGGTCTTCAACGTGAGGATCACGCTGCCTTCGCTCACCTTGTCGCCGACCTTGAGCTTGATTTCCGCGACGGTGCCCGACAGCGGCGCGGGCACATCCATTGTGGCTTTATCCGACTCGAGCGTCACGAGTGGGTCTTCTGCACGGATGGTGTCGCCGACTTTGACCAGGACTTCGATCACCGGCACTTCGCCGAAGTCGCCAATGTCGGGAACGCGCACATCGACCGTCTCATAGACGCCGGCCGCGCCATAGTCCGCTGCAGGAGCGCCCGCCGCAGTGGGGCGGCCGCCTTCGGTGATCTTCTCCTTCGGCGCTTCGGCGAGTGCGGCACCGGTGGCTTCGAGCGTCAGGATCGTCGTTCCCTGGGATACCTTATCGCCCACCTGGATTCTGATTTCCTTGACGACGCCGTCGCGCGGCGCCGGCACTTCCATCGTGGCCTTGTCCGATTCCAGCATGACCAGCGGGTCTTCGGCCTTGATCGGGTCGCCTACCTTCACCAGAATCTCGATGACCGGCACGTCGGTGAAATCGCCGATATCGGGAACCTTCACTTCGATCGCGTTTGACATGGTTTCCCCTTAGACCAGGACGCGCCGCAGATCGGCGAGCAGGTTGGCAAAATAGACGTTAAAGCGCGCGGCCGCGGCGCCGTCGATCACCCGGTGATCCCAGGACAGCGAGAGCGGCAGTGTGAGCCGCCACGCGGATTGCTTGCCGTCGGGCGACACCTGTTTCCAGTAGGATTTGCACACGCCCATGATCGCGACCTCGGGCGCATTGATGATCGGCGTGAAGTACGTGCCGCCGATGCCGCCAAGCGACGAGATCGTGAAGCTGCCACCCTGCATCTGGTCGGGCTTCAGCTTGCCCTCGCGGGCGAGTTTTGCCAGTTCGCCCATTTCCTTGCCGATCTCGATCACCCCCTTTTTGTCCACGTCGCGGATCACCGGCACCACTAAGCCGTTGGGCGTGTCGGCGGCGAAACCGATGTGGTAATACTGCTTCAGTATCAGGTTGTCGCCGTCGAGCGACGCGTTGAACTCGGGGAATTTCTTCAGCGTGAAGGCCGCTGCCTTGATCATGAAAGCGAGCATGGAGAGCTTCACGCCGGCCTTCTCGTTTTCCTTGTTCAACTGCACGCGGAAGGCTTCGAGGTCGGTGATGTCGGCGTCGTCGTGGGTGGTGACGTGCGGGATCATCACCCAGTTGCGATGCAGATTGGCCGCGGAGATCTTCTTGATGCGCGCGAGCGGCCGGGTTTCGATCGCGCCGAATTTCGTGAAGTCGACCTTGGGCCACGGCAGCAGGTCGAGCCCCGCACCGCCTGCCGATGCAGAGGTGGCTGCAGCCGGAGCCGCGGCTGCGTTGCCACGTTTGGAAAATGCTTCGACATCCTGTATAACGATGCGGCCCTTGTCGCCGCTGCCGGACACCTTGCCAAGATCCACGCCGAGTTCGCGCGCCAGTTTGCGCACAGCCGGTCCGGCATAGGCCAGCCGGAACGCGGCTTCGTCGATTGCGCCGGTGGCGGGCGCGGCTGCTGCAGCGGCAGCCGCGCTTGCTGCTGCCGGAACCGGCGCGGGAGCCGCCGCGGCCGCGCTGCCGGCTGCGACAGGTGCGGAGCCCGTGGCGAGCGTCAGGATGACAGCACCTTGCGACAGGTTATCGCCGACCTTGACCAAGATGTTCTGCACTACACCACCCAGCGGAGCGGGCACTTCCATGGTCGCCTTGTCCGACTCCAGCGTAATGAGCGGATCCTCCGCCTTCACGGTATCGCCCACCTTGACCAGCACTTCGATCACCGGCACATCCGTGAAATCGCCGATATCCGGCACACGCACCTCGGCCACGCCGGCAGGCGCACTGACCGCTGCCGGCGGCGGCGACACGGTCGGCACGCTGGCAGCCGCCGGTTCGCCTGCGGCACCCAGGCTCTCGAGTAACATGATCAGCGCGCCTTGCGAGACCTTGTCGCCCACTTTGATCCTCACTTCCTTGACGATGCCCGCTTCCGATGAAGGCACTTCCATCGTGGCCTTATCGGATTCGATCGTGATCAGTGGATCTTCGACCTTGATGGTGTCGCCAGCCTTGATCAGTACTTCGATGACCGGCACATCGTTGAAGTCGCCGATGTCCGGAATCTTGATTTCTTTAATAGTTGCCATGTCTTCCCCACGAACGATTCGATGTCGATGCGTGAGGTGACACCGTAGCCGGCATCACCTCACGCGACTTGTCTGATTGCGAGCGCAGACTGCGCGCGACTAGACAGTCCAGGGATCGGGCCGCTCGGTATCGAGGCCGTACTTTTTGATCGCTTCCTCGACTTTCGCGTGCTTGATCACGCCGTCATCCGCCAGCGCCTTCAGGGCAGCCACGGCGACGTAGTAGCGGTTCACTTCGAAGAACTCGCGCAGCTTGACCCGATAGTCGCTGCGTCCGAACCCGTCGGTGCCCAACGTGACGTAGCGCCTCGGGATATGCTCACGCACCTGGTCGGCGAAATTGCGCATGTAGTCCGTCGAGGCAATGACCGGGCCGGCATGTCCTTCGAGACACGCTTCGATATAGGGCAAGCGGCGCGTTTCGGTCGGGTGCAGCAGATTCCAGCGCTCGGTGCTCATCCCGTCGCGGCGCAGCTCGTTGAAGCTGGTCACGCTCCAGATGTCGGCGCTCACGTCGAAGTCGTCACGCAGCAAGTCAGCGGCCGCAATCACTTCGTTCAGGATCGTGCCGCAGCCCATCAACTGCACGCGCGCAGCGTTCTTCGCTTTGGGCTTGCCGCCGTCCCTGAACAGATACATGCCCTTGACGATGCCTTCCTCGGCGCCTTCCGGCATGGCTGGCTGTTTGTAGTTCTCGTTCATCAGCGTGATGTAGTAGTACACATCCTGCTGCTCCAGCATCATGCGGCGCATACCGTCGCGGACGATCACCACTACCTCGTAAGCGAAGGTCGGATCGTAGGACACGCAGTTGGGAATGGTGGAGGCGAGGATCTGGCTGTGGCCGTCCTCGTGCTGCAAGCCTTCGCCATTCAGCGTCGTGCGTCCCGCCGTGCCGCCCAGCAGGAAGCCGCGGCAGCGCATGTCGCCGGCTGCCCAGGCGAGATCGCCCACACGCTGCAGACCGAACATCGAGTAGTAGATGTAGAACGGGATCATCGGCACATTGTTCGTGCTGTACGACGTTCCCGCTGCGATCCACGAGCACATTGCGCCGGCTTCGTTGATCCCTTCCTGCAGCACCTGACCGGACTTGTCCTCGCGGTAATACATCAGCTGGTCGGCATCCTGCGGCTTGTAGAGCTGCCCGACTGCCGAGTAGATGCCGAGCTGGCGGAACATGCCTTCCATACCGAAGGTACGCGATTCGTCTGGCACGATAGGCACGACATGCTTGCCGATCTGCTTGTCGCGCACGAGCGTTCCGAGCATCTGCACGAAGGCCATCGTGGTGGAAATCTCGCGCTCGCCCGAATCCTTCAGCAGCCGTTCGAACGTCGACAGCGGCGGAATCTCGAGCGGGTCCGACTTGCGCCGGCGTTGCGGCAAGTAGCCACCCAATGCGGCCCGGTGCTCGCGGAGGTACTTCATTTCCTCGCTGTCTTCGGGGAAGCTGATGAACGGCATGTCGGCGAGTTGCTCGTCCTTGATCGGGATCTGGAAGCGGTCGCGGAACTGCGTGAGCGATTCATGCGTCATCTTCTTCGCCTGGTGGGCGATCATCTGCCCCTCGCCCGATTCGCCCATGCCATAGCCCTTGACGGTCTTGGCGAGAATGACGGTCGGTTGGCCGCGATGCTTCGTGGCAGCCGAGTAGGCCGCGAACACCTTGGCCGGATCATGGCCGCCGCGACTCAGGCGCCAGATCTCGTCGTCGCTCATGTCGGCGACCAGTTCTTTCAATTCCGGGTACTTGCCGAAGAAATGCTCGCGCACATAGGCGCCGTTCTTCGATTTGAAGTCCTGATATTCGCCGTCGACGCATTCTTCCATGCGCTTGAGCAGCAAGCCGCTCGTGTCCTTGGCGAGCAGGCGGTCCCAGCCGCTGCCCCAGACGACCTTGATCACGTTCCAGCCGGCGCCGCGGAACACGGATTCCAGTTCCTGGATGATCTTGCCGTTGCCGCGCACCGGGCCGTCGAGCCGCTGAAGATTGCAGTTGATGACGAAGACGAGATTGTCCAGCCGCTCGCGCCCGCCGAGCGAGATGGCGCCAAGCGACTCAGGCTCGTCGCATTCCCCGTCACCGAGAAACGCCCACACCTTCCGGCCTTCGGTTTTGGCAAGGCCGCGTCCTTCCAGATATTTGAGGAAGCGTGCCTGATAGATGGCCATCAAGGGCCCGAGACCCATCGAGACGGTCGGGAACTGCCAGAAATCGGGCATCAGCCACGGATGCGGATAAGAGGGGATCCCCTTGCCGCCGGCTTCCTGCCGGTAGTTGAGCAATTGGGCTTCGCTCAAGCGTCCTTCGATGAACGCGCGACCGTAGACGCCCGGCGAGACGTGACCCTGCACATAGACCAGATCGCCGCCGTGCTGTTCCGTCGGGGCGTGCCAGAAGTGACCCCATCCGATGTCATACAGCAGCGCGGAAGACTGGAAACTGGCGATGTGGCCGCCCAGTTCGGAGGAATCCTTGTTGGCGCGCAGGATGATCGCCACGGCGTTCCACCGGACCGCCGAGCGGATCTTGTGTTCGATCGCGCGGTTACCCGGGGATAGATCTTCCCGCTCAACCGGGATGGTGTTGCAGTAGGCCGTGGTGAGCGTCGACGGACTGTAGGCGCCCTGGCGCCGGGCGTCCTGTACCAGCGTCTCCACCAGATAGTTCGCACGCTCGTTGCCGCGGTGTTGCTGTACTGACCTCAGGGCGTCGAGCCATTCAGTGGTTTCCAGAGGGTCTTTGTCCGGCATCGTTTCCATAAGTGTCTCACTCCCTGCTCTGGTCTAAGATGAAGAGCGCTCGTCTCTAAGGATTCGCGCGAGAAAAGCTTGATCTGGATACCTTGTTTAAAACATAGGTATCCTTATTTCTGTGGTTTTTAATGGTCTAAGCAATCCGTTTCATGGTGCGGGAGTTCGTTGCGCTTAAGCGTTAATCGGGCTTGCAGTGACAGATTCCGGCGCAGGCGTCTGATCGAATGCGGTTGGATTGCGCCACCACTCGTCCTGGAAGGCTTCCTTGAGGAACAGGATTAACTCTGTCACCTTGACCGGCACCAGTTTCGGCGATGGATACACCGCATGGATTTCCTGGTCGGGGAGCACATGGTCGGCCATGATCTGCCGCACGGCGCCGGTGGAGATGGCCTCTGCCGCGACATAGTGCGGGACGATCGTAATGCCCATGTCCGCGCGAGCCGCTGTGACTAGCGACGAAAGGTTGTTCGACCGTAAGCGCCCGTGGAGAAACACCGAAACCCGTTCTCCGGATGGCGTGCGCATGCGCCAATAGTCATCCTCCTGAACACTGCTATAGATCAGGCAGGCGTGGCGCGACAGGTCGGTATGCGTTTTCGGCTCGCCATACTGCGTCAGATACGCCGGTGACGCCACCATGACCCATGGATTCAGGCCGAGATAGCGGCCGCCCAGCGACGAGTCGGCAAGCGATCCAAGGCGTATCGCGACATCGAGACCCAGGGCGACGAGGTCGACATACCGGTCATCGTGATTCACGTCCACGCGCAGGTTCGGATGCGCCTGCATGAATTTAACCAGGAGGGGAGAGACGATCCTCCGCCCGAACGTAAGGGAAGTCCCTACCCGTATGAGACCCTCCACGTGGGTATGCCGGCCCAGCACGACGTCCTGTGCTTCTTCATAGTCGCGTACCACGTCTTTGCATTTTTCGTAGTACCGAGCGCCTATTTCCGTGACACTGACCGCGCGCTGATTCCGGTTGAGCAGCCTCGCGTTGAGTCTGCCCTCCATGGAGTTGATGTGCTTGGTCACGGTGGGCTGGGTCAACTTCATTTCTCGCGCTGCTCTCGAAAAACTTCCCATCTCGACCACGCGCATGAAGATTTGCATTTCCATGAGGCGATCCATGTCTACACTCCATTTGTGTCGTCATTACATCAAAGCTTTGCGTTGTCGTGGGGGCGCTTTCCTGCGGTGCAATGGAATAACTGTTATGCAATCCGTTCGCATTGTGGCGCCTCGAGGTCGGACTTAACATCCGGTAAAGCCTCAACCCCCAAAACCCGGAGAAGGTGATTGCCATGACCCGTATGACCGCCGCAGATGCTGCCGTATTAGTGATGGAAAAAGAGGGCATTACGCATGCCTTCGGGATTCCGGGCGCTGCCATCAATCCCTTGTACGCAGCCATGCAGCGCCGCGGCAGTATTACCCATACGCTGGCGCGCCATGTAGAAGGTGCTTCACACATGGCAGAAGGGTATACCCGCGCCGAGCCCGGCAATATCGGGGTATGTATCGGTACCTCCGGCCCGGCAGGGACCGACATGATCACGGGTCTCTATTCCGCGCAGGCCGACTCGATCCCGATTCTTTGCATTACCGGCCAGGCGCCGCGTGCCCGTTTGTACAAGGAAGATTTCCAGGCGGTGGATATCGAATCGATATCCAAGCCGGTGACCAAGTGGTCGGTCACCGTGCGCGAACCGGCGCTCGTGCCGCGCACCTTCCAGCAGGCTTTCCATCTGATGCGTTCCGGGCGCCCGGGACCTGTGCTGATTGATCTGCCGTTCGACGTGCAAATGGGTGAAATCGAGTTCGATATCGACACCTACGAGCCGCTGCCGGTCTACAAGCCGCATGCCACGCGCGCGCAGATCGAGAAAGCGTTGACCATGCTCAACGAGTCCGAGCGGCCGCTGATTGTGGCGGGCGGCGGCATCATCAATGCCAATTCGCCTGAGTTGCTGGTTGAATTCGCCGAGGCGACCGGCGTGCCGGTCATCCCTACGCTGATGGGCTGGGGCACCATCCCCGACGACCACCCGCTGATGGTGGGCATGGTCGGCTTGCAGACCTCGCATCGCTACGGCAACGCCACGATGCTCGCGTCCGACTTCGTGCTGGGGATTGGTAACCGCTGGGCGAATCGTCATACAGGTGGGGTCGAGACTTACACGCAAGGGCGCAAGTTCGTGCACGTGGACATCGAGCCGACCCAGATCGGCCGCGTGTTCTGCCCGGATCTGGGCATCGTCTCGGATGCCGGCGCCGCCCTCGCGTTGTTCGTCGAAGTGGCGAAGGAATGGAGAGCCGCCGGCAAGCTCAAGGATCGCAGTGCGTGGCTCGAGCAGTGCCACGAACGCAAGCGCACGCTGCTGCGCAAAACGCACTTCGACCAGGTGCCGGTCAAGCCGCAGCGCGTCTATGAAGAGATGAACAAGGTCTTCGGCAAGGAGACCTGCTATGTCAGCACCATCGGCCTGTCGCAGATTGCAGCCGCGCAATTCCTGCATGTCTACAAGCCGCGCCACTGGATTAACTGCGGTCAGGCGGGCCCGCTCGGCTGGACCATCCCGGCGGCTTTGGGGGTGTGCGTGGCTGACCCGTCGCGTCAGGTGGTTGCGCTGTCGGGCGACTACGATTTTCAGTTCATGATCGAGGAACTGGCGGTGGGTGCCCAGTTCAACCTGCCCTACATTCATGTGCTCGTGAACAACTCGTATCTGGGTCTGATTCGCCAGTCGCAACGCGGCTTCAAGATGGACTACTGCGTCCAGTTGTCGTTCGAAAACGTGAATGCGCCGGAGATCGGTGAGTACGGGGTCGATCACGTGGCTGTCGTCGAGGGCTTGGGATGCAAGGCGATCCGCGTGTTCAAGCCTGAGGACATTCGGCCCGCATTGGAGCAGGCGCAGAAGTGGCTGAAGGAATTCCGCGTGCCGGTGGTCGTGGAAGTCATTCTGGAGCGCGTGACCAACATTGCGATGGGCACCGAGATCGACAACATCACCGAGTTTGAGGACCTGGCCGAAGACCCCGCCGCCGACGCGCCCACTGCGACCTCATTGCTGGATTGACGGCTCGCGAACGGTGTAAGCCGTAGCGGTCAGGCAAGCTTGCCTGACCGCGCGGGGCTGTCGGGAGTTGATGCGCATGCATGCAGGTCAGTCAATCATGATCTGCATACCTAAATGTAATGGGGTCTCACCATGCCAAAGTTCGCGGCCAATCTCACGATGCTCTTCAACGAGGTCGATTTTCTGGATCGGTTTGGAGCCGCCGCGCGTGCGGGTTTCAAGGGTGTCGAGTATCTGTTTCCCTATCCGTATCCGAAGGGGCAACTCGTCGAAGCGCTTGAAAGGCATCAGCTCGTTCAGGTGCTTCACAACTTGCCGGCAGGCGACTGGGCTGCGGGAGAGCGCGGCATCGCCGTGCTGCCGGAGCGCGTCGGCGAGTTCCAGGACGGAGTGGGTGAGGCGATCGACTACGCCACCGCGCTCGGCTGCAAGCAGGTGAACTGCCTCGTCGGTCTCACGCCGCAAGGGGTGGCGCCGGACAAGATCTACGAGACCCTGGTCGGCAACCTCAGGTTCGCGGCTGGGCAACTGAAGCAGGCCGGCATCCGGCTGCTGATCGAGCCGTGCAATACCCGCGACATCCCGGGCTTCTACCTCAACCGGTCGCGGCAGGCGCTGGACATCATCGCTGACGTGGGTTCGGATAACCTGGCCTTGCAATACGACATCTACCACATGCAGATCATGGAGGGCGACCTCGCGCCCACCATCCACCGCAATCTGCCGAACATCGCTCATATGCAACTGGCCGACAACCCCGGTCGCAATGAACCCGGCACGGGCGAGATCAACTATCCGTTCCTGTTCGATTTCATCGACAAGGCGGGCTACGAGGGTTGGATTGGCTGCGAATACAAGCCGGCTGGCACCACCAACGCAGGTCTTGGCTGGATCAAACCATATCTGGTTTAGAGAAAAGTTTTAGACAAAAACCGACACGGAGACAGCAACATGAAACTCGGATTTATCGGACTGGGCATTATGGGCGCCCCGATGGCGGAGCACCTGATCGCCGGTGGACATCAGGTCTATCTGTACAGCATCCCTAGCGTGCCGCAGGCCCTGGTGGAAAAGGGCGGCATTGCGTGCGCGAGTGGCAAGGAGGTGGCGCAGCAGGCCGACGTCATCATCACGATGGTGCCCGATACGCCGCATGTGGAAGCGGCGCTGTTCAGCAAGGACGGTGTGGCGGAAGGTCTCGCGAGCGGCAAGCTTGTCGTGGATATGAGCTCCATTTCGCCGATCGCCACCAAGGAGTTCGCGAAGCGCATCAACGCGCTTGGCTGCGACTACCTGGATGCACCTGTGTCCGGCGGCGAGGTGGGGGCGAAGAACGCCACCTTGTCGATCATGGTGGGCGGCCCGGAAGGCGCGTTCACCAAAGCACGGCCACTGCTGGAGCTGATGGGCAAGAACATCACGCTGGTGGGCGGTAACGGAGACGGCCAGACCACCAAGGTCGCCAACCAGATCATCGTCGCGCTGACCATCGAAGCGGTGGGCGAAGCGCTGGTATTCGCGTCCAAAGCCGGCGCCGATCCGGCCAAAGTGCGCCAGGCGCTGATGGGCGGTTTTGCCTCGTCGAAGATCCTCGAGGTGCACGGCGAGCGCATGGTCAAACGTACGTTCGAGCCGGGTTTTCGCATCGAACTGCACCAGAAGGATCTGAACCTCGCGCTGCAAACCGGCAAGACGCTCGGCGTGTCGCTGCCCAACACCGCCACTGCGCAGGAACTGTTCAACGCCTGCGTCGCGCATGGCGGAGCGGCCTGGGACCACTCGGCAATGGTGCGCGCGCTGGAGCTCATGGCCAATCACGAGATTGGCTAACGAGCATGCGCAGGCATTCGACGCTACCCATCTCCCGACCTACGCAATACAGAGACCAACCATGAACCCGTCACCTCGCGATCTGCTGCGCAGGATGTTCGATGCCGCCGTCAACGCTGCCCAGCCGGTGCATTGCATCCCGCCGCATTTGCCGGCGCGGCCCAAGGGGCGTCTGATCGTGATCGGGGCCGGCAAGGCCTCGGCAGCGATGGCCCGGGCGGTCGAGGATCATTGGGACGGTCCGCTGGAAGGTCTGGTAGTGACGCGTTACGGTTACGCGGTGCCGTGCCAGCGCATCGAGATCGTCGAGGCGGCGCATCCGGTGCCCGATGCGGCCGGACTCGCTGCGGCCACGCGCATCGTGGAACGGGTGCGGGGTCTCACGCCCGACGACCTGGTGCTGTGTCTGATTTCCGGCGGCGGCTCGGCGTTGCTCGCGCTTCCCCATGAGGGCATCACGCTGGAGGACAAGCAGCAGGTCGTGCGCGCGCTGCTCAAATCGGGCGCCACCATCAGCGAGATGAACTGCGTGCGCCGGCACCTGTCGGCGGTGAAGGGCGGCCGGCTTGCGGCCGCCTGCCACCCCGCGAAGGTCGTCACGCTGCTGATTTCCGATGTGCCGGGCGACAACCCGATGGACATCGCATCCGGCCCCACGGTCCCCGATCCGACCACCTGTGCCGACGCGCTCTCCATCATCAAGCGCTACGGCATCGACGTACCGGCGAGGGTGCGCGCGCTACTCGAAAGTGGCGAAAGCGAAACCGTCAAACCCGGCGACCCACGCCTCGCGGGTATCGACACACGCATGATCGCCACGCCGCAAATGGCCCTGGAAGCCGCAGCGCACATCGCGCGTGAAGCCGGCTTTGCCAGCCATATCCTGGGCGACAGCATCGAGGGCGAGGCAAGCGACGTCGGCAAGGTGATGGCCGGCATCGCGCTGCAGGTCGCGCAGCGCAACCAGCCGTTCCAGCCGCCGTGTGTGCTGCTCTCAGGCGGTGAAACCACGGTAACCGTGCGCGGCGAAGGGCGCGGTGGACGCAACGTCGAGTTTCTTCTTTCGCTCGCCATTGCGCTTGGCGCTCAACCCGGCATCCATGCGGTGGCCGGCGATACAGACGGCGTGGACGGCCTGGAGGAAATTGCCGGCGCTTTTGTTGCCCCCGATACGCTCGCCCGCGCCTGGGCCCAGGGTATCAAACCTCGCGATGCGCTCGCCGAGAACGACGGCCATGGTTTCTTCGAGGCGCTTGGCGACTCGATGGTGACCGGGCCGACGCTGACCAACGTGAATGACTTCCGCGCCATCCTCCTCACTGAAAACGTCGCAAGAGAGAACTGATATGAGCACCGACACGCGCCGCAACCGCAATGCCAAGATCGTCGCCACGCTGGGTCCGGCGAGTGCAGACCGGGCAACCATAGAAGCCCTGTTCCATGCTGGCGCGGATGTTTTCCGCCTCAACTTCAGTCACGGAACGCACGAAGACCACAAGCAGCGGCTCGACACCATCCGCGAGATCGAGCGCGATCTGGGCCGGCCGATCAGCGTGCTGCTCGATCTGCAGGGACCCAAGCTGCGGGTCGGCACCTTTGCCGACGGTCCTATCCAACTGGCGGCCGGCGACAGCTTCCGGCTCGATCTCGATCGCAGCAAGGCGGGTGACAAGACCCGCGCCTCGCTGCCTCACCCTGAAATCTTCGCCGCGCTCACCGAGGGCACGGACCTGCTGCTCGACGATGGCCGGGTGCGCCTGCGCGTCGAGCGCTGCGGTCCCGATTTTGCGGAGACGCGCGTCATCAACGGCGGCCCGCTGTCGGACCGCAAGGGCGTCAATGTCCCCGGCGTGGTGTTGCCGCTGTCCGCGCTGACCGAGAAGGATCGCAAGGACCTCGACTTCGGCCTCACGCTGGGGATCGACTGGATCGCGCTGTCTTTCGTGCAGCGTCCGGAGGACATTCGTGAGATCAAGGAAATCGTCAAGGGCCGCGCCGGGATCTGCGCCAAGCTGGAGAAACCGGCGGCGATCCATAGTCTGGAGGAAATCGTCGCGGAGACCGACGCCGTGATGGTGGCGCGCGGCGATCTGGGCGTGGAGATGCCCGCCGAGCAGGTGCCGGCGATCCAGAAACGCATCGTGCGGGCCTGCCGCAAGGCCGGCAAGCCGGTGATCGTGGCCACGCAGATGCTCGAGTCGATGGTCAGCGCGCCGGTGCCCACGCGCGCCGAAGCCTCCGACGTGGCCACTGCCATCTATGACGGCGCCGACGCGGTGATGCTGTCGGCCGAATCGGCTTCCGGCAAATATCCGGTGGAGGCGGTGAGCATGATGAGCAGCATCATCGCCCAGACCGAGGCGGACCCGCACTACCGCGAAGCGATCGAAGCGTCGCATTCGGCGCCGCGCGCGGATCTGGCGGACGCCATTGGCTGCGCGATGCGGCGGGTGGCGGGACTGCTGCATGTGGCAGCCACGGTCGCCTATACCAGCTCCGGCTATTCCGCGCTGCGCATGGCGCGCGAACGCCCCGAGGCGCCGATCATCGGCATGACGCCGCGGCTCGCCACCGCCCGACGCCTCGCCCTCGTGTGGGGTGTGCATTCGGTGCTGTGCAACGAGGTGGAGAGCGTCCCCGAGATGAGCGATCTCGCCTGTCAGACCGCGGTGAAGGAAGGGTTCGGCGAGGCCGGCCAGACCATCGTCATCTCCGCGGGCATGCCCTTCGGCACCGCCGGCACGACCAACCTGCTGCGCATTGCGCAGATCTAGAACGGTAGTGAATGGTGGCTTAACTTGCTTCTGAGGAAGAAATGTCAATGGCAAAGATCCAGGATATTCGCGGCTACGAGATTCTCGATTCACGCGGCAACCCAACGGTGGCTGCGGAAGTCGTGCTCGATTCCGGTGCGCGTGGCGTAGCGGCGGTTCCGTCCGGCGCCTCGACCGGTAAGCGCGAGGCACTTGAGCTGCGCGATGGCGACCCGAAGCGCTACGGCGGCAAGGGCGTTCAAAAGGCGGTCGCGCACGTAAGCAGCGAGATCCGTAGCGCGCTAAAGGGGCGCAACCCGGCTGACCAGGCCGGCATCGATCAGACGATGATCGAGCTGGACGGCACGTCCACCAAATCGAGTCTCGGCGCCAACGCGATCCTCGCGGTTTCGCTGGCGACGGCTCACGCCGCCGCGGCCGACGCGGGACAGCCGCTCTATCGTTACCTTGGCGGCGATCGGAAACCGCTGTTGCCGGTGCCGATGATGAACGTGATCAACGGCGGCGCGCATGCGGACAACAAGGTGGACGTGCAGGAGTTTCTGATTCTGCCGGTGGGCGCGCCGAGCTTCAGCGAGGCATTGCGCTACGGCACCGAGGTGTTTCATGCGCTGAAGCGCCTGCTGCATGACCAGGGCCTGAGCACGTCGGTGGGCGACGAAGGCGGCTTCGCGCCGAATCTGTCGTCCAACGAAGAGGCGCTCGACATCCTCATGCGGGCCATCGAGCTGGCCGGATACCGGCCGGGAAAGGACATCTATCTGGGCGTGGATGCGGCCAGTTCCGAGTTCTATAGTGGAGGTAACTACCGCCTCGAAGCGGAAGACAGGACCCTGAGTTCCGGGCAGTTCGCCGACTTTCTCGCCGACTGGGTACACAAATACCCGGTGCTGTCGATCGAAGACGGCATGGCGGAGGAGGACTGGAGCGGCTGGAAGCTGCTGACCGACCGGCTGACGAAAACCGTGCAACTGGTGGGCGACGACGTGTTCGTCACCAATCCCGAGATTCTCCAGCGCGGCATCGACGAGGGCGTCGGCAACTCAATCCTCATCAAGGTCAACCAGATCGGCACGCTGACCGAAACGCTGGCGGCCATCGATCTCGCGCGTACCGCTGGCTATACCACCGTGATCTCGCACCGCTCGGGGGAGACCGAGGACGTCACCATTGCCGATCTGGCCGTCGCCACCGCAGCAGGGCAGATCAAGACAGGCTCGTTGTCCCGCTCGGACCGGGTGGCGAAGTACAACCGGCTGCTGCGCATCGAAGCGGAACTGGGAAGCGCGGCCCGCTACGCCGGACGCGAGGCCTTCCCGGTCCTGAAATAGCCGTCGGTCGCGGGGCCCGCTGCGCGTTGCGCGCGGACCCCGTCATCGAGCGGCAATAAGACGGCAACACGGCAGCAAAAAGGCGGCAATCAAGCGCCGATCGAGCGCTCACTCGCGTCTCGACAAATCATATCGTTGGAGGAAGACATGCCTAAATTCTTTAAGTCGCTATTCGGCCAGGTGGTCATAGCGCTGATACTCGGCATCGTGCTCGGTGTCTTTGTTCCCGAATTCGCGATCAAGCTGAAACCGCTGGGCGATGGCTTTATCAAGCTCGTCAAGATGCTGATCGCGCCTATCGTGTTCTGCGTCGTGGTGCACGGTATCGCTGGCGCGGGCGATCTGAAGAAGGTCGGCCGGGTCGGCGGCAAAGCGGTGCTGTATTTCGAGGTGATCACTACCGTCGCGCTTGCTCTCGGTCTGGTACTCGGCTACGTCCTGAAACCGGGCGTGGGCATGAATATCGATCCCAAAACCCTCGACGCGTCCGCGCTCAGTTCATACCTGACGACGGCCGCACACGTGAAGAACACGGGCGCCGCCGAATTCCTCATGAGGATCATTCCCGATACCTTCATTGGGGCGTTCGCCAACGGCGACGTGCTGCAGGTGCTGCTGATCTCGATCCTGTTCGGCTGTGCGCTGTCGCTGCTGGGTGAGACGTTCAAACCGGTCACCAAGTTCATCGAGCAGACTTCGCACGTGCTGTTCAAGATCATGTTCTTCATTGTCAAGCTCGCCCCGCTCGGCGTACTCGGTGCGATCTCCTTCACGGTGGGCAGTTACGGCCTGGGCTCGCTCAAGCAACTGGGTTACCTGGTCGGCACGTTCTACCTCGCCGTGGTGCTGTTCGTTATTTTCATCAGTGGCGGTGTGCTGCGCTTGTGCGGGTTCAATATCTTCAAGTTGATCCGGTACATGAAGGACGAACTGCTGGTGGTGCTGGGCACGGCTTCTTCCGATAGCGTGCTGCCCCAGATCATGAGGAAGCTGGAGCGGCTGGGTATCAAGGATTCCACCGTGGGGCTCGTCATTCCTACCGGCTATTCGTTCAACCTCGATGCGTTTTCGATGTATCTGACGCTGGCAGCGGTGTTCATCGCTCAGGCGACCAATACGCCGCTGTCACTCAGCCATCTGCTCATCATCCTCGGCGTGGCGATGATCACCTCCAAGGGCGCGCACGGCGTCCCGGGCTCGGCCATCGTGATCCTGGCAGCGACGCTTTCGGCCATCCCCGATATCCCGGTGATCGGTTTGGTACTTGTGCTGGCAGTCGACTGGTTCATGGGCATCGCCCGGGCGTCCGGCAACATGATCGGCAACTGTGTGGCCACCGTGGCCATCGCGTCATGGGAAAAGGACATCGACAAGGCAAAGGCGAGGCGCGTCCTCAACGGCGAAGTGGAAGTCGATCTCGACGAGCATGTCGAGGACTTCCTGCCTGCCGTAGGCACGGCGAAATAAGCCGCGTCGGACAAATGACGTCACCTTTTTTTACGGAGGTAGCACATGGATGAAATCGTCATCGTGGCAGCCGGACGCACGGCGGTAGGCAAATTCGGCGGTTCGCTCGCCAAGGTTGCCGCCACCGACCTGGGCGCACACGTCATCAGGCAATTGCTTGCAAAGATCGGCGTCGGGCCCGATCAGGTGAGCGAAGTCATCATGGGCCAGGTGCTCACGGCCGGCGTCGGGCAAAACCCCGCGCGCCAGGCATCGATACGCGCCGGTCTCGATCCGATGGTTCCGGCGATGACCATCAACAAGGTATGCGGGTCCGGTCTCAAGGCCACCCACCTGGCCGCGCAGGCCATCAAGTCGGGAGACGCCGAGATCGTGGTCGCCGGCGGCCAGGAAAACATGAGCGCATCGGCGCACGTGTTGCCCAACTCGCGCGACGGCTTCCGCATGGGGGACGCGAAACTGGTCGACACGATGATCGTCGACGGGCTGTGGGACGCGTTCAATCAGTATCACATGGGCACTACCGCCGAGAACGTCGCGAAGCAATACGGCATTTCGCGTCAGGAGCAGGACGAGTTTGCTGCCCACTCGCAGCAGAAAGCCGAGGCTGCGCAGAAGGCGGGCAAGTTCAAGGACGAGATCATCGCGCTGGAGATTCCTTCGAAGAAGGGGCCGGCGCTGTCCTTCGACACCGATGAATTCATCAAGGCCGGCGTCACGGCCGAGGCGCTCGGCGGCCTGCGCCCCGCGTTCGCCAAGGACGGCACGGTCACCGCGGGCAACGCATCGGGTATCAACGACGGCGCAGCCGCCGTCGTGATGATGCCGGCCTGGAAGGCCGAGATCCTTGGGCTGAAGCCGCTCGCGCGCATCAAGGCTTATGCGTCGGCCGGGGTGGACCCGAGCGTGATGGGCATGGGCCCGGTGCCGGCCTCCCAATTGTGTCTGAAGAAGGCCGGCTGGACCCCGCGTGACGTGGATCTGATGGAGATCAACGAAGCGTTCGCGGCCCAGGCGATCGCAGTGAACAAACAGATGGAGTGGGATACGAGCCGGATCAACGTGAACGGCGGGGCGATCGCGATCGGCCATCCGATCGGTGCCTCGGGCTGCCGCATCCTGGTGACACTGATCCACGAAATGATCCGCCGCGACGCGAAGCGCGGGCTGGCCAGCCTGTGCATCGGCGGAGGGATGGGCGTGGCGCTTGCCATCGAGCGTTAGTCGTTAGTCAGTACTCGAGCACACCAGTCACAGTATCTAGCGAGCAGACATCATGACTCTTACCGTTAATACCCCGCAGGAATTCGTCACCCGTTGGCTCAACCTGGCGCAACCGCGCCTTGGCGCCAAGCCCTTATCCTGCACCGACGAGTGGTTCGCGCCGGCCGAGCGCATGTTGAGCCCCGACCCCGCGGTGTTCATCGTCGGTAAATTCGACGACCACGGCAAGTGGATGGACGGTTGGGAAACGCGGCGGCGCCGTGGCGGCGGCTACGACCAGTGCGTCGTCAAGCTGGGGCTGCCTGGCATCATCAAAGGCGTGGAGATCGACACCAGCCACTTCACCGGCAACTTTCCGCCGGCGGCGTCGCTCGACGCGTGCTACAGCGACGGCGATCCGACCGACAGCACGGTGTGGCAGGAGGTGGTGCCGTCGGTCAATCTGCAAGGCAATTCGCACCACTATGTGTCGGTCGACGATGAGCGCACCTGGACTCACGTTCGCCTGAACATCTATCCGGATGGCGGCGTCGCGCGCCTGCGCATTCACGGGCAGGTTCAGTGCAACTGGGACAAGCGCGATCCGCAGGCCGTGGTCGACCTCTGCGCGGTGGAAAACGGCGGCCGGCCGATTGCCTGGAACGACTCGCACTTCGGGCCGCCGCATCCGCTGTTGACCCCCGGCCGCGGCGTCAATATGGGCGACGGTTGGGAAACGCGGCGGCGCCGCGAGCCGGGCAACGACTGGCTGATCATCGAGCTCGGGCATCTGGGCACGATCGAGGACATTGTCGTCGACACCGCCCACTTCAAGGGTAACTTCCCCGACCGCTGTTCGATCCAGGCGGCTCACGTGACCGGCGGCACCGAGCAATCACTAATCACACAGAGCATGTTCTGGCCTGTGCTGCTGCCCGAACAGAAGCTGGGCATGGACGCGATCCACAAGTTCAGCGAGCAGGTGCAGAGCATCGGCCCGGTCAGCCACGTGCGCCTGAACATTTTCCCGGACGGCGGGATCAGCCGTTTGCGCCTATTCGGCAAGATCGCCTGAGCGCCAGGGAGGCAAACGCCATGTCATCGCAAACACTGGAGTTGATGCCGTTGACGCACGAAGCCTTTGCGTCGTTCGGGGATGTCATCGAGTACGAGGGGCGTGATTTTTTCCATATCAACGACAAGATGGTTGAGCGGTATCACGACCTTGCACGCGTGGATACGCAGGAGGCGGGTGGCCGGACGCTGATCAGCTGGCTGCGCGCCCAGCCGAATACGTTTCCGTCGACGGTCAAGTTTGTCGAGCGTCACCAGCTATCGAGCCAGGCATTCATTCCGCTCGATACCAATCCGTTTGTCGTGGTGGTGGCGCCGCGCGGCGACACGGTCAAGGTCAGCGATCTGCGTGCCTTCGTCACGAACGGCAGGCAGGGGGTGAACTATCACCGCGGCGTGTGGCACCACGTGCTGCTGGTGCCGAAGCGAGCCATGCAATTCATCGTGGTCGATCGCGGCGGACCCGAACGCAACTGCGATGAATTCTGGTTTGGGGAAGAGGAGCAGCCCATGCTCAAGGTATAGCCTGGCGCATGGACGTATCGACCTGGCGCGGCTGGCGCTCATTGCCGGTTTCGCCAGCTAGCGGAAACGGTGGCTAAAACGGTGGCTGAAGCGGACGCCGAAACGGACGCTGATCGTGCGGTATCGGCGACCCGGCCATCCGATCACAACAATGATTTTGGAGGAGTTCAATCATGGCAGAACGAGTGGTACTGGTAACCGGCGGCATGGGCGGCCTGGGCGAAGCGATCTGCGCAAAGATGGCGGACGCTGGTTATCGCGTCGCTACGACGTATTCGCCCGGTAACAAGAAGGTCAACGACTGGCTGGCGACCATGAAGGAGAAGGGTTACGACATCGTCGCCGTACCCTGCGACGTGACCGACTACGAATCCTGCGCCAAGGCGGCCGCCGAGGTTCAGGCGAAACTTGGGCCGATCGATATCCTGGTCAATAACGCCGGCATCACCCGCGACA
Source organism: Paraburkholderia solitsugae (assembly GCF_013177695.1). GTDB lineage: Bacteria > Pseudomonadota > Gammaproteobacteria > Burkholderiales > Burkholderiaceae > Paraburkholderia > Paraburkholderia solitsugae. Next base: position 109,145 of record NZ_WOEY01000058.1, read on the forward strand.
TGACCTTCAAGAAGATGGACAAGATCAACTGGGACGCGGTGCTTCGGACCAATCTGGATAGTTTGTTCAACATGTCGAAGCCGCTCGTCGACGCCATGGTCGAACGCGGCTGGGGGCGGGTGATCAACGTGTCGTCCGTCAATGGCTCCAAGGGTGCGTTCGGGCAGACGAACTACTCCGCGGCCAAGGCCGGCGTGCATGGTTTCAGCAAGGCGCTGGCCCTGGAAGTGGCGAAGAAGGGTGTCACGGTGAATACCGTGTCGCCCGGCTATATCGGCACAGCGATGGTGACGGCCATTCGGAAGGACGTGCTGGACTCGAAGATCCTGCCGCAAATTCCGGTCGGGCGGCTTGGCAAGCCGGATGAAGTAGCGGGCTTGATCATCTACCTGGCTTCCGAAGAGGCCGCGTTCGTGACCGGCGCCAACATCGCCATCAACGGTGGGCAGCACATGCAGTAGCAGTGAGACCGGCGAACGCCGGTTTGTACCCATCGATAGGCAGTCGCACGCCATTATCCTGACCCACGCGCGCTGGAAAACGGTGCGCCGGCGGGATCCCTGAGAGGCGATTTCGTGAGTCGCGTCACCACGGTCTGCTGACTGCGGGGGGCGGCGCGCGAACCGCCTCAACCCCAGGAGGACTTATGCTTTACCAATGGCATGAATTACAGCGTGCGTTTCTGAGCCCGCTGACTGCCGGGGCGCACGCTGCCTCGAACTCGTTCGCGAATCCGGCCAGCCCGCTTGCCTATGTGCCTGGCGCCAATCGCCTGTCGGCCGGCTGCGAGTTGCTGTACCGGTTCGGCAAGGACTACGAAAAACCCGAATTCAACCTGCGCCAGATCGTCAAGGGCGGTCACAATATCCCGATCATCGAACAGACGATCATCGAGAAGCCGTTTTGCCGCCTGCAGCGCTTCAAGCGTTTCGCCGACGACAGCCGGACGGTCGCGCAGATGAAAGACGAGCCGGTCGTGCTGGTGTGCGCACCGCTGTCCGGCCATCATGCCACGCTGTTGCGCGACACCGTGCGCACGCTGCTGCAAGACCACAAGGTGTACATCACCGACTGGATCGACGCGCGCATGGTGCCGACGAGCGAAGGCGCGTTCCATCTCGACGATTACGTCGCTTACATCCAGGAATTCATCCGCCACATCGGCGCGAAGAATCTGCATGTGATTTCCGTCTGCCAGCCGACGGTGCCGGTGCTCGCCGCCATCTCGCTGATGGCGAGCCGCGGCGAAGCCACGCCGCGCACCATGACGATGATGGGCGGGCCGATCGACGCGCGCAAGAGCCCGACTTCGGTCAACTCGCTCGCCACGGAGCATTCGCTCGGATGGTTCGACAACAATGTGATTCACACCGTGCCGCCAAACTATCCGGGCAGCGGGCGCAAGGTCTATCCGGGTTTCCTGCAGCACGCCGGCTTCGTCGCGACGAACCCCCAACGGCACGCGGCGTCGCACTGGGATTACTACCAGAGCCTGCTGCGCGGCGACGAAGACGACGCCGAGGCGCACCGCCGTTTCTATGACGAGTACAACGCCGTGCTCGACATGGCCGCCGAGTACTACCTCGACACGATTCGCGTCGTGTTCCAGGAATTTTGTCTCGCGGAAGGCACGTGGGACGTCGCGGGCGATCGCGTGCGTCCGCAGGACATCAGGAAGACCGCGCTTCTCACGATCGAGGGCGAGCTCGACGACATCTCCGGCGACGGCCAGACGCGCGCGGCACACGCGTTGTGCAGCGGCATTCCGGAAGAGAACAAGCGTCACTTCACCGCGGAGAAATGCGGCCACTACGGCATTTTCTCGGGCCGCCGCTGGCGCACGATTGTTTATCCGCAATTGCGCGACTTCATTCTCGAGCACAACCAGGCACCGAGGCAGATAGCCAGGCGCGATGCCGAAAAGGTCGAAGCGTAAGCGAGCCGCGCGCCCCTGGAAAACGTGCTGATTGCATGCATCCGGCCTGTGAAGATACGCAAGCCGTGCATCAGCAGATTGTCATTCGCATCGTTGTAGCCCGACCGATCAAGGAAAAATTATGGCGATCCCGCTTGCGCTGCCCAAGGGTATGGAAATCACGGCTGAGATCAGGCCGGGCTTCGAAACGATCCTCACGCGCGACGCGCTCGAACTCGTCGCGAAGCTGCATCGGACATTTGAGCCGCGTCGCCAGGCGCTGCTGCAGGCGCGCGTCGAGCGCGCGAGGCGGCTCGATGCCGGCGAGCGCCCCGATTTCCTCCGCGAAACGAAGAGCGTGCGCGAAGACGACTGGAAGATCGCTCCGTTGCCGCAGGATTTGCAATGCCGTCGCGTGGAAATCACCGGTCCGGTCGAGCGCAAGATGATTATCAACGCGTTGAATTCCGGCGCGGATTCGTACATGGCGGACTTCGAGGATTCGAACGCACCGAGCTGGGATAACCAGATCAGCGGCAACATCAATTTGATGGATGCGGTACGCCGCACGATCTCGCTGGAGCAGAACGGCAAGTCGTACGAGCTGAACGACAGGATTGCCACGCTGATCGTGCGGCCACGCGGCTGGCACCTCGACGAGAAGCACGTGATGGTCGATAGTCAGCGCGTGTCGGGTGGTATTTTCGATTTCGCGCTGTTCCTGTTCCATAACGCGAAAGAACAGATCGCGCGCGGCACCGCGCCGTACTTCTATCTACCGAAGATGGAGAGCCATCTCGAAGCGCGTCTGTGGAACGAGATCTTCGTCGCCGCACAGGACGCCGTTGGCATTCCACGTGGCACGATTCGCGCGACCGTGCTGATCGAAACGATCCTCGCCGCGTTCGAAATGGACGAGATTCTGTACGAGCTGCGTGAACACAGCTCGGGCCTGAATGCCGGCCGCTGGGACTACATCTTCTCGGCGATCAAGAAGTTCAAGAACGACCGCGATTTCTGTCTCGCCGACCGCTCGCAGATCACGATGACCTCGCCGTTCATGCGTGCCTACGCGCTGCTGTTGCTGAAGACCTGCCATCGCCGCAACGCACCGGCAATCGGCGGCATGAGCGCGCTGATCCCGATCAAGAACGATCCGGCAGCCAACGACCGTGCCATGGTCGGCGTGCGCTCGGGCAAGGCGTGCGATGCGAGCGACGGTTACGACGGCGGCTGGGTCGCGCATCCGGGCCTCGTGCCGGTCGCCATGAAGGAGTTCGTGAACGTGCTCGGCGACAAGCCGAATCAGATCGTCAAGCAGCGCGACGACGTGCTCGTCACCGCGAAGGATCTACTCGATTTCCGTCCGCAAGCGCCGATCACCGAAGCGGGCTTGCGCAACAACATCAACGTCGGGATTCACTACCTGGGTGCGTGGCTGGGCGGCAATGGCTGCGTACCGATTCACAACCTGATGGAAGACGCGGCCACTGCGGAAATCTCGCGCTCTCAGGTTTGGCAGTGGATCCGCTCGCCGAAGGGTGCGCTTGACGACGGCCGCAAGGTCACCGCGGAACTGGTGCGTGATCTGACGAAGCAGGAACTCGACAACGTGAAGCGGGCAGTCGGTGGCGACACGAAACTGTATGAACGCGCCGCGCAGATCTTCGAAGCGATGTCGACATCGGAACAGTTCACCGACTTCCTGACGCTGCCGCTCTACGAGGAGTTCTGACAAGGCGTGTGCGTGACGACTGCCCTTTCAGGAAAACATCGAACGCGTGTAAGACAGCAAGCGAGGCACGATTTCCTCTTCCAGCCGCGCCACCGTCCAGTCCCGTTTCGGCGCGGACACCACCATGGCGCCGAGCACCTGACCGTCGGCTTCGACGATAGGCGCGGCGACGTTGACTTCGAACATGATCGATTGCTGGTCGGTGAACGCATAGCCCTTTTCGCGCGCGGCGACGATGGCCCGTTGCAGCGTGTCTTTGTCGGTAATCGTGAACGGCGTGACCGGCTTGGGCGTGCTGCTCGCGAGGACGGCGTCGAGCCGCTCATCGTCCAGCGTTGAAAGAATCGCGAGGCCGCCCGACGTACTGAGTGCCTGTAGCCGTCGGCCGACGAATGCAGTGTGGTAGTCGGCGTGCGGATGGCTTTGTACGTGCAGCAAGTGAACGATGTCGTTGTCCGCCAGTATGCAAAACGAGCAGCGCAGCCCGCAGTGGTCACGCAGCTGCACCAGACGTGGCCAGATCGTCTTGATGATGCGGTTGCTCATCTGGAAGTTGAACAGCATGTCGAGCGTCTTCACGGTCAGCCGGAAGGTCTTGTGCCGCGCATCTTTCTCGACGTAGCCGCACGCCATCAACGTGTCGACGATGCGCTGGACGGTCGCAACAGGGAGTCCGGTCAAGCGGTGCAGGGCGGTCAGCGTAGGTACCGAGTTGGCGGGCGTGAACGCTTCGAACACCCGGAAACCGCGCGCGACTGACGCGATGAACAACGGATCGTCTTCGTCTTCTTCGGGGGCCGCCAATGCGTCCTTGCCTTCGGCCGGGCGCGATACCGCGCGCGACCACGTCTGGATCCTGAGGTTGGAGAGCGCGCGCGCGGTGGCCAGCACGGGCTGCACAAACTGGCTGACCAGATCGTCCTCATTCACTTCGCCAAGCCATCCGGATACCGATACGGCGGCAAGACACTCGCCATCCGCGTCGAGCACGGCGGCGCTGATCGTCGTTTCGTCATTAACGGTGCTGCCCGCTTCGAGGACATACCCTCGCGCGGCTGCGTCCGTGAACGCGTGTTCGCAAGCGGCCTGCTCAGCGGGCGTCAGGACCGGATCGGAAGCCTCCGCTAACTCCGCGATCCGCTCAGCCAGGACCTCGGCAGGCAGGCGCGACACCATCGCGCGTCCGGGGGCGGAAGCGAGCGCCGGTAAGCGTTCGCCGATCGGCGCCATGGCGCGCGAATCGGCTGCGGAAGGCACGCGCGCGATGTTGACGATGTCCGCTCCCTGCATCACCCACAGGTCCGCGCGCAGATGCGTGCGTGCGCTCAGATCGACCAGCTCGGGCATGGCCAGATCGATCAGGTGATTCGTGCTGGTGAAGGTGTGCGCGATGCACGCGCTCCGGTACGTCAACGACAGCGCCAACGACACCTCGTCGCGATGCAGGTACCCGCAGCGCACAAGGGTATGCGTCACACGTTGCGCGCTGCTGCGGTTCATGCCCGTCAGCGCCGCGATTTCGGCAATGCGCAGATCCGGCGCCGCAGGGCCAAACGCCTCTAACACCGTCAGCGCTTTCTCGAGTGCTGCGATCCGGGAACGATGGTCTTCACTCATTAGGGGTTCCTCTAGGGACGACCAAAAGTCATTGACATCGACTTTTGGTCGAACAATGATAGCGCCAATCGAATAACAGTAATGATAATCGCATTGCGGTAAAACGTCAAGCGTTCACAGCAAAGCCAAGGAGCAACACAGTGTCGACGTCCATCAACAGGGTCAACGAACTGCCCGCGCGACAAACCGCGCGGACCATCGGCGCTTCTCAGGCCGGTAGTCAGGCCAGCAGCCACCCGGCGCTAGGTGCCGGCGCGGCAAGCGCGTCCAATATGCACGGCACGCCCATTATCGATGTGCGCGCCGCTCACAAGATCTACCCGGGCGACGCGTCCGGCGCTGCCCACGCACTGAAAGGCGTGTCGGTGTCGATCAACGACAACGAGTTCTTCACGTTGCTCGGGCCATCGGGCTGTGGCAAGACGACCTTGCTACGACTGCTGGCTGGCTTCGAGCAACCTTCGTCCGGCGAAATTCTGCTGGCCGGCGAGCCGGTTCATGCGTTGCCGCCGTATCGCCGTCCGATCAACACGGTATTTCAGCACTACGCACTGTTTCCCAACATAACGGTGGCGCAGAACATCGCGTTCGGCCTGCGCATGCTCAAGCGCAGCCCTGCCGACATCAAGCGCCGGGTGGCCGAGATGCTGGCGCTCGTCAAGATGGAGAAGTTCGCCGACAGGCGCGCGAACCAGCTCTCCGGCGGCCAGCAGCAACGTATCGCGCTGGCCCGGGCACTCGCTCCGCAGCCGCGTGTGCTGCTGCTGGACGAACCGCTGTCGGCGCTCGACCTGAAGCTGCGCCAGGCCATGCGGCTCGAACTGAAAAGTTTGCAGGAAAAGACCGGCATCACGTTCGTGTTCGTCACGCACGATCAGGAAGAAGCCTTGGCGATGAGCGATCGCATCGCCGTGATGTCGGAAGGTCTGATTCAGCAGATCGGCACACCTGAAGACATCTATGACCGGCCCGCCACGCGCTTCGTCGCGGACTTCATCGGCGAGAACAACATGCTGTCCGGGCGGATCACGGAACGGGGCGCCGCGTTCGTGCGGGTCGTGGTGCCCGAGGTCGGCGATTTCGTGCTGGCACAGCACGATGGCTACGCGGTTGGCGATTCGGTGACGTTGGCCATCCGGCCCGAGCGGATGGCGTTCGGTGCGGGCGTGGGATCGACCGGCCTCAGGCTCCAGGGCGAGATCGCGGCGACGGTCTATCTCGGCACCGATACCGCCTGTCACGTCCGGCTGGGCAACGGGCAGCGCATCGTCGTTCGCGACATGACCGCCGGGCGCCTCGCCAACCGTCCGCAAATCGGCGAGCCTGTCTGGCTGGATGTCGCTGCGAACGCCGTCAACCTGCTGAAGGATTGAAATGCAAGCTGACCTTCCTCAATCGATTCCGCTCGCGGCCGAGCCCGGCCCCCTGGAGCGCCGCGAACGGCGTTTGCAACTCGCCAGTCTGCTGCCGGCGCCGCTGATGATTGCGGTATTTCTGGTAGCGCCGCTGCTGCTGGTCGTGGCTTATTCGTTCATGGAGGCAAATGGGTACGGTGGCGTGGTGCACCGATTCAGCCTGGATGCCTACGTCCAGTTGCTCTTCGAACGCAATCTCGACGATAGCCTGAGCTTCACCGACGCGTATCTGATGATCGCGTGGCGTTCGATATCGGTAGCCGGGATGACGACGCTCATCACCATGCTGGTCGGCTTTCCGGTCGCGGTGTATATCGCCTTGCAGCCCGTTGCGAAGCGCAACAGGTTGATCCTGTGGATCACGATTCCGTTCTGGACCAATCTGCTGGTGCGCACTTACGCGTGGATCCTGCTGCTGCGCGACACAGGGGTAATTAACGGCGTATTGCAGGCGCTCGGCATCATTCACCAGCCGCTGCCTTTGCTCTACACCGACAGCGCGGTGCTCGTCGGCCTCGTCTATACGTATGCCCCCTTCATGGTGCTGCCGATCTATTCGAGTGTCGAGAAGATGGACATTCGCCTGATCGAGGCCGCGCATGATCTCTACGCGTCGAAAACCCAGGCGCTGCTGCGCGTGGTGTTACCCGCTGCGGCACCAGGCATCGTGGCGGGTTGCATGCTGACCTTCATTCCGTGCCTCGGTGCCATGATTGCGCCCGAACTGTTGGGAGGGGGCAAGAAGCTGATGCTGGGCAACCTCATCTACCGGCAATTTACCGAAGCCCGCGACTGGCCTTTCGGTTCGGTGTTTGCGGTGGTGCTGCTGGTGGCCATTGTCACGGCGGCAGCGCTGATCTCCCTGATCCGCTCGAGTCTCGGTGCATCGCGAGCAAGGAGGCCGCAATGACTATCCTCCGTCGACCTGCGGTGTTCCGTGCCAATCATTTCAGCGGTTTCGGCGCGATTACCTCGGCATTCTATCTATACCTGTATGCACCGATCGTGGCGCTGATCGTGCTGTCGTTCAACGGCAGTACCTCCGCGACGATCTGGAAGGAGTTCAGCCTCAGATGGTATGCGGTGGCTTTGCAGAATGCCGGATTGCGCGATGCGGCGCAGAACAGCGTGGTCATTGCGCTAACGTCGGCGTCGTTGTCGACGGTACTCGCGACCATGGCCGCGCTCGCGATCGCACGCCGGCAGCGTACACGCACCACCGGCACCGCCGAGCGCGTCATCATGCTGCCGCTCGTCCTTCCGGAGATCGTGGTCGGTGTCGCCACGTTGGGGTTCTTCAGTGCGATCGGCCTGTCGCTCGGTTTGGGCAATCTGATCATTGCGCACACGGTGTTCTGCATCCCGTTCGCGTACCTGCCGATCCGCGCCCGTCTTCAAGGGATGGACAACCGGTACGAACAGGCGGCGATGGACCTGTATGCCCGTGAGTGGGCCACGCTGCGCTACGTGACGTTGCCGTTACTGATGCCTGCCATTGTGTCCGGATTGATGCTGGCCTTCGTCGTCTCGCTCGACAACTTCATCATTTCCGTGCTCGTCGCGCAGGCGGGGTCGACTACCTTGCCGATCTTTATCTTCAGCCTGATGCGCATGGGGGTCACACCCGACGTGAACGCCGCCTCAACCATCATCCTCGCGGTTTCGGTTGCCCTGGTGGTGGCCTCGCACATGATCGGCAAGGGCAGTCGCAAGCGTTCCTAACCTGTTTTCACATCAATACAGCAAACCCAACGGAGACATGATGAAAAAATTCCTGAGCAGCACCGGCGTTGTCCTCGCCTGCGTTGCCCCGGCGATGGTTGCCCATGCCGCAGGCAGCCTGAACCTGTACAACTGGTCCGGCTATATCGCCCCCGATCTGATCACCCAGTTCGAGAAAGAGACGGGTATCAAGGTCAATATCGACAACTACGATTCGGACGAGACGCTGCTGGCGAAGCTCAAGCAGGGTGGGGCCGGTTATGACATCGCCGTGACCGGGCAGAATATGGTGCAGGTGCTGGCCCGTCAGGGACTCATCGAAAAAATCGACGCAGCCAGCATTCCTGGGTACAACAATATCGTCGCGCGCTTTCGCAAACCGCAATGGGATCCGAAAGGCGAGTATTCGGTTCCCTACCTGTGGGGCACGATGAACTTCGCCGTTGACGCCAGCGTATACAACGGCGACATCAACTCGATGAAGGTGTTGTTCGATCCACCGGCGCCGCTGCGCGGCAAGATCAACATGTTCGAGTCAGCGGACGACGCCATCGCGCTCGCGGCGATCGAGGCCGACGTGCCGTTCTGCAGCGAGGATCCGAAGCAGATGCAAAAAGTGCTGGATGTCCTCAAACAGCAGAAGCCCTTTGTGAAGACCTACAGTTCAAAGGCGGGTGCGATTCGCGAATCATTGGTCTCCGGTGAAATTTCCATGTCGGCTGTCTGGAGCGGCACGGCGCAGCGCGCGTCCGATCTCAAGCACTCGATTCGCTACGCGTATCCGAAGGAGGGATCGCTCGCCTGGGTCGATAACGTTGTGGTGCCCAACGGGGCACCTGATCTGGACAACGCGAAGAAATTTATTGCGTTCCTGCTGACCCCCAAGGTCGCCGCCATGAATACCAATTTCCTGAAATATCAGAACGCGATCGACGGCGCAGACGCTTACGTCGCTGACGATGTGAAGCACGCGCCCGAACTGAGTCCGCCGGCCGGCGAAAAGCTGGTGTTCAAGCAGGCCTGCTCGGAAGCCGCGATCCGCCTGCATGACCGGCTCTGGACCGCGCTCCTCAAGTAAGTCACTAGCGTTTCCCGAACCAGGCACGTCCGCCGCTCCGTGCGCACTGTCGCACGGAGCGCACCAACGTGCTTGCTGTCCGGAAGGGGCGGGGCCGGACGCGCATCCGGTTCCCTGAGATATATATGGAGCAAGTAATCAATTATGAGTGTCGATTCCACTCTTCTCGAACGATCCGCCTGCGAGGTGGTCGACATGCTGCGCCAGGAGGCAGTCAGCCCGCACGACCTGCTCGATACCCTGGCCGAGCAGGTGGCGCGCGTCGAGCCGCATGTCAATGCGTTGCCGACGCTATGCTGGGAACGCGCCCACGAGCACGCTCAGGCGCTGCTGCGCAAGCCCGTCGCCGAACGCGGGGTGTTGTGCGGTCTGCCCGTGCCGATCAAGGATCTGTCGGCTGTTGCAGGCGTGCGCACGACCTACGGCTCACGGGTGTATGAGAATTTCGTGCCGACTGAAACGGACGTCACGCCCGCACAACTCGAAGCGAATGGCGCCATCATCTACGCGAAATCCAATTCGCCGGAATTCGGTGCAGGCGGCCACACATTCAACGATGTACTGGGACTGACGCGCAACCCGTGGAATCTGTCGCGCTCCGCGGGCGGGTCGTCCGGCGGTGCAGCGGCGGCGCTTGCCTCGGGCACGGCCTGGGTCGCGCACGGCTCGGATCTCGCGGGCTCGCTGCGCACGCCGGCCGCATTTTGCGGCGTCGTGGGGTTACGGCCCACGCCCGGTCGCGTGGCTTCCGGACCGGCACGCGATCCATTTGACACGTTGGGCGTTCAGGGGCCGATGGCGCGCAATGTGGCGGACACAGCCCTTTTGCTGGACGCGATGTGCGGCATCGATAGCCGGACACCGCTGTCAATGGCGCGACCCGTTACGCCTTTTCTAGACCATGCGTTGCGCCCGCACAAGCCGGCGCGCGTTGCGTACAGCGCGGGGCTCGGCATCGCCGAGCCGGAAGCGGAGATCGGTGCGATCTGCGCGGCTACCATGGACCGCCTCGTGGCGGAAGGTATCGGGGTCGAGCAGCCGCGCATCGATCTGTCGAGTGGCGCGCGTGCGTTTCATGTGCTGCGCGGGGTGGCCTATGCCACCAACCATGCCGAGGTGCTGGCACAACATCGCGAATTGCTGAATCCCAACGTGATCGGCAACATCGAGTATGGCCTGTCGCTCGATGGCCCTTCGATCGCCGATGCGCGGCGCACGCGTGGCGCACTCTTTCACGAGATGAGCGCCTTACTCGACGAGTACGACGTCGTCATCTGTCCGGCTTCGATTGTGCCGGCCTTTCCGGCCGACCAGATCTACGTGACGAGCGCAGCGGGTCGCGACTTCGACACGTATATCGATTGGCTTTCGATCACCTATGGACTCACGTTGCTCGGCGTTCCTGTTATCGCGATTCCGTGTGGCATGACGCGCGACGGCTTGCCCGTGGGCATCCAGATTGTGGGGCGGCCGCGGGGTGAAGCGGCATTGTTCTCGGTCGCGGCTTCGATCGAAGCGATCATCGGCACGTGGGCCACCCATGAGCGCCAACTCGATTCTCTCGCATGCGCGAAAACATGACTTCCGGAACCCAGGAGCAAGACATGACATTTAAACCCGATTCGAATCAGGCACGCGACGTCGCGTACTACCTGCATCCTTATACGAACCTCGCCGTGCACGAACAGGAAGGGCCGCTTGTCATCACGCGAGGCGAAGGCTGCTATGTCTACGACGAGGCGGGCAACCGCTATCTGGAAAGCCTCGCCGGCCTCTTCTGTGCGTCGCTCGGTTTCAGCGAAGGGCGTCTCGCCGATGCCGCTGATCGCCAGATGCGCAAGTTGCCGTTTTATCACGCGTTTGGCCAGAAATCGACGGACGTCGGCATTGAGTTGGCCGAAAAACTCATTTCGATCGCACCGGTGCCCATGTCAAAGGTGTTCTTCGCGAACTCCGGTTCCGAGGCCAACGATACGGCGATCAAGCTCGTCTGGTACTACCACAACGCAATCGGCAAGCCGCGCAAGAAGAAGATCATTTCGCGCAGCAAGGCGTATCACGGCGTCACCGTTGCCGCCGCGAGTCTGACGGGTCTGCCTTATGCGCATCGCGAGTTCGACCTGCCGATCGAGCGCATCGTGCACGCGGACTGCCCCCACTATTACCGTTCCTCAGAGGCTGGCGAGACCGAGGAAGACTACGCCACGCGCTGCGCCGACGCGCTTGAGCAACTGATCCTGAAGGAGGGGCCGGATGAGGTCGGCGCGTTCTTTGCAGAACCGGTGATGGGCTCGGCCGGCGTGATCGTGCCGCCGCGCACGTACTTCGAGAAAGTGCAGAAGGTGCTGAAGAAGTACGACGTGCTGTTTATCGCCGATGAAGTGATCTGCGCATTCGGTCGCACCGGCAACATGTTCGGCAGCCAGACCTACGGCCTGCAACCCGACATGATTACCGTCGCCAAACAACTGTCCGCTGGGTACCAGCCGATTTCGGCCCTGATGATCAACGACAAGGTCTATCAGGCTCTGGTGGAGCAGAGCCGGAAGGTGGGCACCTTCGGTCATGGCTATACCTATACCGGCCATCCGGTGGCGGCGGCGGTCGCGCTCGAAGCGATCCGGATCTACGAAGAGCTCGATATCGTCAAGCGCGTGCGCGAACTCGCTCCGGTCTTCCATGCCCATCTGCAACGTCTTGGCGACCACCCGTTGATCGGCGAGGCGCGTGGCGTCGGTCTGTTGGGCGGTCTGGAGGTGTCGAAGAACAAGGCGCGCCGGGAATTGTTTGCACCGGTTGCCGGCGTGGCCGCTTATGCGGCGAAGCGTGCGTTGGCCTATGGCGTGATCACGCGCGGATTGAATGACACCGTGACGCTGTGTCCGCCGCTGATCATTACCCCCGCCGAACTCGACGAGATGTTCGACGGCATCGGTAGGGCACTTGACGATACGCACGCGTGGGCTAACCAGCAAGGTTTGATGGCTGCATGAAACCAACCGGACGGAAAGCGTCAAGGATGTTGAAAAGATGAACAGGCATTTGCAGTTCTATATCGATGGCGAATGGGTGGCGCCTTCTCGGGGCGGCCAACGGCTGCCGGTCATCAATCCGGCGACTGAGAAAGCGATTGCGGAGATCGCACTCGGTTCGCCGGTCGATGTCGATCGGGCAGTCGCTGCCGCCCGGCGCGCGTTTGCGGATTACGCGCATTCGAAGCGGGAAGTGCGGCTTGCATTGCTCCAGTCGGTGATCGATATCTATGAACGGCGCCAGGACGAAATCGCACGAACCATTGCGCTCGAAATCGGTGCGCCGCTCGAACTGGCGCGGCAAGCGCACGCGCCGGTAGGGCTTTCGCATCTGAAACGGGCGAAGGAGGTCCTCGCGGGCTACCCCTTCGACGAAACGGTGAACGGCACCGTCGTGACGCGGGAACCGGTCGGCGTGTGCGCGCTGATTACGCCGTGGAACTGGCCGATGAACCAGGTCGCCTGCAAGGTCGGTCCGGCGCTCGCGGCTGGCTGCACGATGGTGCTCAAACCTAGCGAGTTGGCGCCGTTGTCTGCCCTGCTGTTCGCGGAGATTCTTGAGGAGGCGGGCGTGCCGCGCGGCGTGTTCAACCTGGTCAACGGTGACGGTCCCACGGTAGGGCAGGCGCTGGCCGAGCATCCGGACGTGGACATGGTGTCGTTTACCGGCTCGACGCGAGCGGGGGTGGCGATCGCCAAATCGGCCGCCGATACCGTCAAGCGCGTGCATCAGGAGCTGGGTGGAAAGTCGCCCAGCCTGGTACTCGAAGATGCGGATCTTGCCGAGGCCGTGAGCTATACCACGCGAACCTGCTTTCGCAACAGCGGGCAGTCGTGCAACGCCCCAACCCGCTTGCTGGTGCCCGCGGGACGGCACACCGAAGCCGTGGCAGTCGCATCCGGCATAGCGGAAGCCACCGTGGCCGGCGATCCGTTTGATCCGGATACCGTCATCGGACCCGTGGTCAGCAGGCGTCAGTACGACCACATACAGACGCTGATCAGGGCCGGTATGGGGGAGGGCGCGACGCTTGTCGCCGGCGGGCTGGATCGACCCGAGGGAATGAAACGCGGTTTCTTTCTGCGTCCCACCGTGTTCGCCGACGTGCGCAACGATATGAGGCTTGCACGCGAAGAGATTTTTGGACCGGTCCTGGCGATTCTCCCCTATGAGTCGGAAGAGGAGGCGATCTGCATCGCTAACGACACGGAGTACGGCCTGTCAGCTTACGTGGCATCGAATGATGTCGATCATGCTCGCGCCGTCGCCCGCAGGCTGCGTACCGGCATGGTCCATATCAATGGTGCGCGCTCAGACGTTGCTGCCGCGTTTGGGGGTTACAAGCGTTCCGGGAACGGGCGGGAATGGGGACGTTACGGGTTCGAGGAGTTTCTCGAGATCAAGTCGATGTTCGGCTACTAACGGGAGGGTAGGTAAGGAGCGGGCACGTTGGCGGCGCGAGCCGAAGACGTCCCGCAGCGGAGCATGTTCGGCTTTGATTTCAATTTAAATAATTAGTAATACAAATGAAATCTGCCCGATACGAAATGTCAGGGCGGATCTGGGAAAACTTTGGAGATAATATGAAAAAGACGCTTCTTGCAGTGGGTATTTTGAGCGCATTTGCCGGTGTGGCGCATGCACAAAGCAGTGTGACCTTATATGGTCTTATCGATGAAGGGCTGGACTATACGAATAATGTCGGTGGCAATAAACTCTACGCGCTTTCAAGCGGCGATGTGCAGGGCACACGCTGGGGTTTGAAGGGTGCGGAAGACCTGGGGGGCGGCTTGAAGGCGGTCTTCAAGCTGGAAAACGGCTTCGACGTCAACAGTGGCAAGCTGGCTCAAGAGGGTCTGGGGTTCGGCCGTCAGGCTTATGTCGGTCTGTCCAGCGCGGCGGCCGGCACGATTACCTTCGGTCGCCAATATGATTCCCTCGTCGACTATCTGGCGCCGTTGACAGCCAACGGCAACTGGGGGGGCGGGATGTTTTCGCACCCGTATGACAATGACAACACCGACAACACATTCCGTCTCAACAACGCGGTCAAGTACACGAGCGTCGACTACGGCGGCTTCTCGTTCGGCGGCGCATACGCCTTCAGCAACTCGACGGGCTTCGCGCTCAACCGTGCGTTCAGCGTGGGGGCTCAGTACGCCAATGGGCCGGTGACGCTTGCCGCCGCCTATCTGAACGTCGACAGTCCTAACAATGGCACGGCGGGCGCCGTGGCAATCGGCCCGAATGGCAACCCGGACGGCAGTTGGACTGCGAACCGTCAACGCGTATTCGGTGCGGGTATCAGCTACACGATCGCATCAGCAACGCTGGGCTTCGCCTACACGAACACGAACCTGTCACAGCCGAGCGCGACCCAGTACGCTAGCCTCGCTGCAAGTCCGACACTCGGCGCAGCCTCATCGCTCAAGTTCAATAACTTCGAAGTCAACGCCAAGTACCAGTTTACGCCGGCGTTCTACGTTGGCGGCATGTACACCTACACGCAAGCCACGTACGACGGCACATCGGGTGGGAGTGCCAAACCCAAATACCATCAGTTCGGCCTGATGGCCGACTACAACCTGTCGAAGCGCACCGACGTGTATGCCCAGGGCGCTTACGTCAAGGTGGCGAGCGCTTCGGGCGTCGACGGAACCGGGCTTGAGTTTGCCGCGAATCCGGACGCTGCCGGCCCCTCGTCGAGTAGCAAGCAGTTTATGGCTCGCATCGGTATCCGTCATAAGTTCTGAAATCGAAAGCGCGCTTCGGGGCGTGGGTGCCTTCAGGAAGAAGCCCGGGGTTAGACACTCGGGCTTCTTCGCACCGTCGCCCCGATCGGCAACGTCACCGATGCGAGTCTCGAAGAAGGGGATGCATCGGGAACGTCAGACAGGCCCGTGTAACCAGGCCAGCAGATCCCGGCGCGAGCTCACGCCGAGTTTGACGAACGCGCGCTTGACGTAGGTCTCGGCAGTGGATTTCGTAATCCCCATCGCATGGCCGATGGCCGCGTACGTGTCGCCTCGCACGACAGCCGAACAGACGGCGCGCTCGCGTTCTGACAGCATGACGCCAAACTCGTCGAGCCGGATCGCAAGAAGGTCCGGGGCGCCGGCAGGGTGGTCACATGGCTGCACAGCATCGATGGACTGCCGGGCATGAAGCGCGGCCAGTGGCAAAAGGACATCGCCGAGCAGGCGAACGCGGGCCATTTCGTTCAACGAGAACGACGGCATGCGGCGCGACCGGCTCAGTGAAATCGAATAGTGCGCGCCAAATACGGTGCGCAATAGCACGCACTCTTCACGAAACTGCCTGGGCTCAAAAATCGCCTCGCGCAATTCATGATCGGTCGTGTTGTCGGCCGAGCGCTGGATCACTTCTACGGCGTCTGGCGGCGGCACCCGGGTCATGACCGGATCACGCCCGGCGAAACGGCGCAGATAAAGTCGCATGATGTCCCGCTGCTGCGCTTGCTCTGTGTTGGCGACGTGACTTCCGATCCACTCGGCACGGTGTCCACGAGGCGTGCAATCAGTCGGTATCAACCGCAGGACGTGGAGCGAATCGAAATCCGCAAAGCGCCGGACGAACTGGCTCAGTGCGGTGACGAACCGGGGCGTGCCAACACCCTCGACGACAGGCGCTAGCGCCTGGAACGCGATGGGATCGATGGCGAATCCCTGCTTTGGCGGTTGAGCGAGGTGGATCATGATCGCAAACAGGAGGTGGCTGCGATCCATAACACGTCGATCCGGCAATCCGTCGATGGCGTGCTGGGCCGCTCCGACCGATGATACGCGCTCGCCATGCGCGATTCACTCGGTAGTAGCCCGGCCCTGCTCCTGACAGCGCATCAATGGCGCTCACGCGCGAAGAGGGCAGTCAGGCGCTCTGCCTTGCACGCTGGCGGAACAGACAAATCAGGTCGGAGGCGATATGCGCGGCGGCCAGCGCCGTGATGTCGGCATGGTCGTAGGCTGGCGCCACCTCCATGACGTCGGCACCAATCAGATCGATGCTGCCCAACGCGCGAATGATGGCGAGTGCCTGCGCCGTCGACAATCCACCAGGCACCGGGGTGCCCGTGCCCGGTGCGAACGCCGGGTCCAGGCAGTCCACGTCGAACGTCAGATAGGCGGGCCGGGTGCCGACCACCGACTTGATCTGTTCGATCGTGGCAGATACGCCGTGCCCATGAACCCACGGTGCATCGAGGATATTGAAGTTCATGAAATCATCGTTCCACGTGCGGATGCCGATCTGAACCGAGTGCACTGGATCGATCAGCCCGTCTTTCACCGCTTTGTAGAACATCGACCCATGGTTCAAGCTGTCAGGCTTGTCGTCGGGCCAGGTATCGCAGTGGGCGTCGAAGTGGATCAGCGACAAAGGGCGTCCATACTTCTCGGCATGGGCGATGAGCAGCGGATAGGTCACATAGTGATCCCCGCCGAAGCTGAGCATTTTCGAGCCGGAGGCAAGGATGGTCCGGGCGTGGTCGACGATCGTTTGCTTGATCGTCATCGGATTGTGCACGTCGAGCCAGCAGTCGCCGTAGTCGATGACCGCATAGTCGTTGAAAGGATTGACGCCCCATGGATACGGCAGGAGTGTTCCAAGTTGCGCACTGGCGGCACGCATCGCACGGGGGCCCAGTCGCGCGCCCGGGCGGAACGTCGTGGCGATATCGAGCGGAATGCCGGTGATCGCCAGGTCCACGCCAGTCAGATCGTGCGTGTACTTGCGGCGCATGAAAGACAGCACGCCAGCGAAGGTGTTTTCGCGCAACGAGCCATATAACGAAGGGCGACGGATCGCACCGTCGCCAAAGACGGGTTCAGCTGTATCCATAGTTGACAGGCCTTTTTTCTGTTGGGTGCGCCGCCGCAATCCTGGGAAGCACGCTCATCTTAGGCAGTAGGGCGAATCGGGTCTGTCATGCACAGGGGGGACGAGCGAACAAATAGGTATCACGCCCCTCAATGCTTTCTTGTCCATGCCGCTCTCAACCAGACCTCCGGGCCCGGTAGCGGTCGCCCGACTGGTTTAGACTGCTGCGTATCGCCGGGTCGACAGTGGCTTATCCTCGGAAATACGGTTGGAGACGGGGTCCAGGACTCGACTATCCGGTGGCGCTGGTCCGGCATGCCGGACACCCTATGTTGCCGTTCAGCGAAGAGATCTCGCCATGGAATATGTCGAAAGCCTGCGCGTTTTCCGGTCTGTGGTCGAATTGAAGAGCTTCACACGAGCGGCGGACATGCATGGACTGACCCGGCCGGCAGTGTCGCGGGCCATAGCGGGGCTGGAAGAGCGGATGGGATGCCGGCTGTTGAACCGAACCACTCGACAGCTCTCACTCACCGAAGCCGCGGAGCGATTCTACGAAGGCTGCGTGCGCATCCTGGACGATCTGGAGGCACTCGAAGCGGACGTAGCCAACCAGACGCGGGAAGCGGGTGGCGTCTTGCGTCTGGTCGCTCATACGACGGCGACGATAAGCCGGCTGGTTCCCTTGATCGCCGGGTTCAAGCGAGCCCACCCGAAAGTCGCGCTCGATGTGACACTGACGGAGCGGCCCGTTGACCTGGTGGCTGACGGGTACGACCTTGGCATCGTTGTTCCCTACATGGTGACGAGCGAGACGACCGTTGTCCGACTGCTCGAGCGAATTCCGGTTGTCATCGTCGCGACGCCAGAGTATCTGCAAACCGCGTCAATACCGCGACATCCATTGGAATTGGCCGATCATCAATTTGTGCTGATGTCGGCATCGATTCGTCGCCTCGAGATCAGCTTCCGGCATGGCGAGGAAGAGCTGAGCGTGCCGCGTCGTTCCGATATTTCGTCGAACAGCCCCGCTTTCAACCGGGAAATGGTGCTACAGGGTTTCGGAATCGGTCTCGTGGCCGAAAGCCTGGTAGACAAAGAGCTGGCTTCCGGAAAGCTCGTCCGGCTACTCAGCGATTTCCAGCTCATCGACGACAGCGTCGAAATCCAACTCGCTTACAGCAACCGGACACTGCTGCCTGCCAAGGTGCGCGCATTTATCGACTATGCGGCCGCTTTTTTCGGGACGCTGGCGACATCGCGCTAGTCCGGGTAAAGCGGCCTGCAAATCAGGGTGGAAAAAAGGGCTGTATCAGTGGCCGCTTTCGGTGTCGAAGCCGATTGGATCTGGATCGCGTACGCCCGCCAAGCGGCCTCCGGCGCAGAATTCCAGACATTCCTAGGGTAATTGGTGCGCGAAACGACAACAAACTGATCCCCCGGCCTGCATCGCTTCCCGGTGGTCGCTACGTTAATCTGTGCGTATGCACTCAAAGGATCATCAGAGCGACTACTGTTTCGCCCTCCGTCAGGCCTCTCGACACATTTCGAAGCTTTACGAGCGTCATTTGTCGGAGGCCGGCATCACGCCCACGCAGTTCAGCATTCTCGGGACACTGGGCCGCTATTCGAGCTTGACGATGGTTGAGTTGGCCGAGGCGATGGTGATGGACAGGACGACTCTGGTGCGGGCACTTCAGCCCTTGTTCCGACGCGGTTTTGTGGCAGTTCCCGCGGAAGGGCAAAACAATCGGCGACTGCGAGTCGTACTCACGAGCAGCGGGTTGGCGAAGCTTGACGAAGCGGCCGCTCACTGGGCAGCCGCGCAGGCCAGCTTCGAACGTAGCTTTGGGCCGCAACAGGCCGCTCGTCTGCAAAGCGAACTGTTCCGCATGACAAACGACGTGTCCGATAGGTAACCACAACGCAACAAACTGGTGCACTTCGGTGCATTGATACGTGAACAACTGAACGCTAATGTGTGCATATGCACTTTTAGCCGTACAAAGCCAAGTTACCCAGAAGGGAGGAAGGAAATGGAAACCATGACGAATCACTACCGACCGCAGCCGCGCGCGAGCGCATGGGCGGCCTCGATAGCCGCGGCGGTGGCGGCGCTCGGTCTGGCCGGCTGCGTCAACTTCGCCGGCATCAAGAGCGACAAGCAGATTGCGCCGCCCACCCGCTACGAGACGAAGGAGAGCTTGCCTGCCGAGGGCGGACAGTGGCCTGCCATGGATTGGGCCAACCAGTTTGGCGATTCGCAGCTGCCCAAGCTGATCGACGAGGCGCTGGCAGGCAATCCGACGATCGAGCAGGCCCGTGCACGCATTGAGAAAGCGTCTTCCTCTGTTGGCAACGCCCATTCCGCGCTCTATCCCAACGTGACGGGAAGCTATTCGTGGACGCGCGAACTCTATAGCGGCAATGGGTCCGCTCCACCGCCGATCAACGGCACCTGGCAGAGCGAGAACAACGTGCTCGCCAGTGCCTCGTTTGACCTCGACCTGTGGGGCAAGAATCGCGAGCGGCTGCGTCAGTCCGTCTCGCAGGAGAAGGTCGCTGAAGCCGAAGCCGAGGAGGTCCGCATCTCGTTGGCCGCTTCGGTGGCAAGCACCTACAACCATCTTGCTCAGCTCTATGCGTTGCGCGATATCGAGGTCCGCGAAGTGAAGAATCGCGAGGATATCGGGCGAATCACGGATGGGCGCGTGGGTGCGGGGCTCGACACCAACGTGGAGCGGCAGACCGCCTATGGCGAGACCGCGACGAGCCGTTCGAGCGTCAGCGACCTCGACGGACAGATCACGACCGTACGCTACCAGCTGGGAGCCCTGCTGGGTGAAGGACCGGACCGTGGCCTCAAGATCGCCAATCCATCGCTCGGAGAGGGTGCCAGCGTCGCGCTTCCCGACAACCTGCCCGCCGACCTGATTTCGCGGCGCCCGGATATCGTTTCGGCCTACTGGCAGGTGGACGCAGCCATTCACGATGTGAAGGAAAAGAAGGCTGAGTTCTTTCCTGACGTCAATCTTTCCGCAGCGGCAGGACTGGACGCGTTTGGCTGGGGGCGATTCCTGACGGCCGGAAGCGGTCAACTTCAGGGTGGACCCGCGATTCATCTTCCTATCTTCGACGCCGGTGCGCTGCGCGCCCAACTGAAGGGCCGCTATGCGGACTTCGACTACGACGTCGCAACGTACAACCAGACGTTGATCAACGCTTTATCCGATGTTGCCACGCAGGTCACCCAGATCCACTCGGCCGACCGTCAACTGGTCGACGCGCAGCAGGCCCTGGATGCGCAGGCCAAAGCCTATCAACTGGCGCTCGTTCGCTACAAGGCGGGTTTGAACCAGCAACTGCAGGTGTTGAACGCGGATGACAACCGGCTCGCAGCCGAAACGGCCGTCGTGAACCTCGAAATGGATCGCCGCGGCATGCAGATCGGGCTGATCAAGGCACTAGGCGGCGGCTTCGATGCTTCACAGGCTGGCCTTGCTGCGAATGCGGAGACACCGATTCCCGCGTCGGCCGGCGGCACGGCAACTCACTGAACAACCAGATCGGCGGCCAGCCGTAACGGCCTGACCGCGACCATCAAACTTTATTGGAGCTACACATGAACGCACCTCAGTCATCATCGGATAAAGAGCCGGAAAAGAAGCCCGGCAAACGCAAACTCCTGCTTTCGCTGCTTGCTGCCTCGCTTGCGATCGCGGGCGCTGCGTACGGCACTTTCTATTTCCTCGACGCCCGTCATCACGTGGATACCGACGACGCCTATGTCAACGGCAACGTCGTGCAAATCACGCCGCAGATCACGGGGACCGTCATCGGCGTCAATGCGGACAACACGCAAATCGTCAGGAAGGGCGAACCGATCGTCCAGATCGATCCCGCGGACGCCAGGATCGCATTGCAACAGGCCGAGGCCAATCTGGGCCAAACCGTTCGCAGAGTCCATGGGCTCTATGCCGACGATGACCGATATCGCGCGGATATCGCTGAACGCCAGTCGGATCTTTCGAAGGCCCAGGACGATCTGCGGCGCCGGCTTTCCACGGGCATGACGGGGGCGGTGTCGGACGAGGAAATCTCACATGCACGTGACGCCGTCAGCTCGGCTCAGGCTGCGCTTGAGGCGGCCCGGCAGCAGCTTGGCGCCAATCGCGCGCTGACGGCCAACACGTCGGTCGAAAAGCATCCGGACGTACTGGCTAGCGCCGCTCACGTTCGCGACGCCTACCTGGCTTATGCGCGCACCACGTTGCCGGCCCCCGTGACCGGATATATCGCGCAGCGCTCGGTTCAGGTCGGCCAGCGCGTGTCGCCCGGCGCATCGCTGATGTCCGTGGTGCCGCTCGAGCAGGTCTGGGTCGATGCGAACTTCAAGGAGTGGCAGCTTCGTCACATCCGGGTTGGACAACCTGTCGAGTTGACGGCCGACGTCTACGGCGCCTCCGTCGTCTATCACGGCAAGGTAGTGGGCTTTACGCCGGGCACCGGATCGGCACTGGCGTTGTTGCCGGCGCAGAACGCGACAGGTAACTGGATCAAGGTGGTGCAGCGACTGCCGGTGCGCATCGAGATTCCACCCGCGGAACTGGAGAAGCATCCGCTGCGTGTGGGCTTGTCGATGAACGTGGATGTCAACGTCAAGGACCCCGCCGGTGCCCAACTCGGGACTGAGTCTACGTCGACCTATAAGACGGACGTCTTCGCCAAGTACGGCGACGAGGCCGATGCCGCGATCGCGCGGATCATCGCCGAAAACGAATGACCTCCGCTCATTGGACCGCGGCACGCGAGAGACGCCGCGCCTTTCTTGCCCGACACAGGATAGCCGTATCACCATGACCACCAACCATCCAACTCACCCGCCGCTGACCGGGGCGACGCTCGCCCTGGGCTCCCTGAGCGTTGGCCTCGCGGGCTTTATGACCGTGCTCGACTCGTCGATCGCCAACGTCGCCATTCCAACCATTTCCGGCAACCTCGGCGTATCGGTCGACGAAGGCACGTGGGTCATCACCGTCTTTGCCGCTGCGAATGCCATCGCGATCCCGTTGACGGGCTGGCTGACGCAGAGGCTGGGGCAGGTCCGGCTGTTCGTCGGCTCGATCTTGTTGTTCGTGTTCGCGTCCTGGCTGTGCGGCATTGCGCCGACCTTGCCTATCCTGTTGCTTGCGCGCGCCCTGCAGGGGGCCGTTGCCGGGCCGCTCATCCCGATGTCGCAAGCGTTGCTGCTCAGTTCGTGGCCCAAGGCGAAATCCTCGCTGGCACTCGCGCTGTTCTCGATGATTGTGGTGACCGGGCCGATTGTCGGGCCGTCGCTCGGCGGCTGGGTGACGGACAGCTATAGCTGGTCGTGGATCTTCTATATCAACATCCCGGTCGGGCTGTTCTCTGCCGCGATGGTCTGGATGCTCTACCGCAAGCGCGATACACCGGCCAGAAAACTGCCAATCGACGTTGTCGGGCTGCTGCTGCTGATCGTCTGGGTCGCGTCGCTTCAGGTGATGCTGGACAAGGGCAAGGATCTCGACTGGTTCTCGTCGAGCACGATTGTCGTGCTGGCTATCGTCGCCGCAGTCGGTCTCGCGGCATTCATTATCTGGGAGCTGACGGAGAAGAATCCGATCGTCGACTTGACGCTGTTCAAGCAGCGCAACTTCCTTGGAGGCACCATTTCGATTGCCATTGCGTATGGCATCTTCTTCGGAACGTTGGTGCTGCTTCCGCAGTGGATGCAGGAATACCTGGGATACCGGGCTGTCGACGCGGGGCTCGCCACGGCGCCGCTGGGCATTTTCGCGGTGATCGGCGCACCCATCATGGGCAAGATCCTGCCGCGTTCCGATGCGCGCATCATCGGCACGTTCGCATTCATCGGATTCGCGATTGTCTACTTCATGCGTACGTTTTTCTATACCGACATCAGCGAGGGATACATCATCCTGCCGACCCTGCTGCAGGGTATTCCGATGGCGCTGTTCTTCGCTCCGCTTACCGTGATCATTCTGTCAGGACAGCCACCCGAAAAGGTGCCGGCCGCAGCCGGACTGTCCACCTTCGGACGCGTGTTCTTCGGCGGTATCGGTACGTCGCTGGCGAACGTCGTGTGGAATAACCGAACGATCCTGCATCACGAGATCCTGACGCAGCAGTCCAGCCCGACCAACCCGATCTTCAATGCGCAGATGAACACCTACCATTCGGTGCTTGGTCTGGGACAAGGCGCTTCGTATGCGTTGTTCGATCAGACGGTGCAGGCGCAGGCAGCGATGTTGGGGCTGAATGACGTGTTTTATGGAGCCGCGATCATCATGATCATCATCATTCCGCTTGTCTGGATCACCAAGCCAGGCAAGGCGGGTGGCTCAAGCGATGCCGCCGCGGCTGCGCACTGAAGGATGGCTGGGCGATGGGAATGTGGAGCACACTTATCGGCCCAGTTTATAGCGTATTAACCCAATCCGATTTCGAAGGAGTTCAAAATGAAGACATCTGAAACCCAAAGACAAATAGTTCGCGTCACGATCGATGCCGACGTCACTTTTGAAAGCTTTGTTAAAAGCTTTCAGGAAAGACTTGGGCAATTCGATCAGGCAGCCGTTGCCGCCCTGGCAGGGCAGCCTCGCGAAGCAGCGGCCGCGATTCAAGGCATGGAGGGCGACCAGGGGTTGATGATCTTTTTTACGCTTGACCACGGTCGTGCGCTCACAATGGTCGGGCAAAGCAGGAAGGTTATCCGGTTCATATTGGGAAACCCACTGGTCGCGATACAGATGACCAGGCACGACGTACGTGCTGGCCAGTATGTTCCGTTAACGCTGATTGCTTATGAAGAGGAGGAGAATCGCGTTCGCATCGAGTATGACCAGCCATCGTCCCTTCTCGATGTTTGCGAAAATGCAGAAGTCGACGAAACAGCACGCGGCCTCGATAAAAAGCTTCTCCTGGTCGTGGAGCACGCGATCAACGATGCCTCCCAGGTCCAACGACGTTAGCGCCTGCGAATCTACCGCCTGCCTACACCTCGGTTTTGGCGGGGGTGGCAGGAAGACGAATCCACGCTTCAAGGTGCGACGGGCCGGCAGCAACGGCACTCAGAAACATGCAGATCGAAAAATGGATCATCTGATCGATACGCACGGAATAACCGATTTGCGGTGCTCGACCGGAGAGAATCAACGTGGCGAGCCCGTGCTCCATGCTCCAGGCCGCGTGGGTGACTAGCGGAAGAGATCGCTTTTGCCAGCCGCTTTCCACCGCGGCATCCTGAACCGATGATGCAAACAGGTTGAACGATTTCGTGCCTGCTTCGACGAGTTCCGGATAATTATCGCGAACGATGAGGCGCGGCCCGACCATCAAGTCGAAAAGTCCTTTGTGCTGCTGTGCGAATTCGACATACGTGCGCATCATCCGGTATGCCTTCGCCATCGCAGATTCGTCGCACGCCTCTATCGTAGATCGCAAGGCGGCAAGTTCCAGGAATCCATCGGCTGCAATCGCGGCCAGCAGACCCTCCTTGCCAGCAAAATGTCGAGAGGGTGCAGCTTCTGATACGCCTACCGCGCGGGCGAGATACCTCAAACTCAGCTCGTGGGCGCCAATCTCCTCCAATGCCGTACGGCCCTCGGCAATCAGGGCATGACGAAGATTCCCATGGTGGTACGGCACAGCAGTCCCGCTTGAGGGTTTCGGACTCACGGTATTGGTCAAAGGTTGTCGAAGGCAACAATTATAGGCGTGCGAATTCCGCGCGCGCAACGCATCTGTCTGTCTGACTGCCATGCCAACCAGAAAATGAACTGCCTCGTGACGGTGATGTGGACGGTATGAAGTTGTTCGGGAATTCCCTGATTTCGCTCTAAGTTAACACCGTTATCATTGTCTCACGTTGGGTCGTTTTTGAGTCCCCTGGCGACAACATCTGATCCTTCTGCTGGGCGGAGCGAGCTTCGTCCCTATCTTAGATGTGTTCGCTTTTATTTCAACCAAAATGCCTGGCATTGTGCCGGGCACTCATCCTGGACGAGAAATGAGCACTGTCGTGTTTGAAAAGGACGGCGCGGTTGGCGTCGTTACGATGTCGAAGCCGCCCCATAACCTGATCGAGAGTCACTTCCTGAAGGATCTGCTGGACGCTTACAGCAAGGCCGTCAACGAGGGTTGCCGCTCGATTCTGCTGCGCAGCGCAATGCGGCACTTCTGCGCAGGGGCGGATGTGGCGGGCTTCACCGGAGGGCAGGCCCGGCGAGACCAGGCGGGGCTGGACGCTTTGCTTGATGCGCTCGAAAACGTGCCGCTTCCCGCTGTCGCCGCTGTGCACGGTGCAGCGCTTGGCGGCGGTTTCGAACTGGCATTGACCTGCGACATGATCGTGGCAGCCGACACGGCCTTCTTCGGCATGGCGGAAGCGTCGCTGGGCCTGATCCCGCTGCTCGGTGGTGTGCAGCGTGTCGTGCAGCGCGTCGGCCCCGCACGTGCGAAAGAAATGGCGATGTTCGGCCGCCGCCACAGTCCGGTAGCACTGGAACGTTGGGGGGCGATCAATCTTGTTGTCGAGGAGTCCGAGTTGCCTGCGGTGGCAATGTCGTGGGCAAGACAACTCGCGGCGGGCCCCACGGTCGCGCTACGCGCCATCAAGACCCTGGCCAACCTGTCGGCACGTCACGGAATTGCCGGCGCAGACGCCCAGCAGACGGACATGAACAGCATGATGTGGGCGAGCGCTGATCAGAAGCGCGGTCTTAGCGCCTTCATGAAGACCGGACCCGGCTCGGCAGTATTTGAGGGGAATTGATCATGGGTGCTCCGCTTGAAGGATTGAAGGTCGTAGATTTCACACGGGTGCTCGCCGGCCCGCTTTGCACGAAGACGTTGCGCGACCTGGGCGCCGACGTGACCAAGATCGAGCCGCCCGGCGGCGATTCCGGACGGGGTGGTGTGCCGTTCATCGGCACCATGTCGGTCTACTATGCGCAGCAGAATGCAGGCAAGCGCAACCTGAGTCTCGATCTGAACTGGCCCGAGGCGCGTGCGATCGTGACCGATCTGTGCCGCGAGGCCGACATCATTGTCGAAAACTTCCGTCCCGGTACGCTCGCGCGTTTTGGCCTCGGCTATGAGCAGGTTCGCGAGTTCAATCCCGCCGTCATCTATGTCTCAATGAGCGGCTACGGTCAGACGGGTCCGTGGCGCAACCGGCCCGCGTTCGCCCCGACAGTGCAGGCTGAGACCGGTCTCACCGATATTCTGCGCGAACACTACGAGCACGGCCCGGATGAAGTCAGGAACGACGCGTGCAGTCACGCGGACGTGTACACCGGGCTGCACGGCGCCATCGCCGTCCTCGCCGCGCTTCAGCACCGAAGCCAGACGGGTGAGGGGCAGCACGTCGACGTCTCGATGGCCGCGACCATGCTGGCAGTCAATGAGCGGGCGGGCGCGCAGTTGTCGGGTATCGACACGAACGGCGAGCCGCCCGCATTGAGCGCGCCGGAGTCTCATATCTTCCGGCTGCCCGACGGCCGCCAGGTGACGATTGCCGCGAGCCCGATCTACTCACCGATGTTCGTTCGCTATTGCGCGATGATGCGGCGCACGGATCTTCTGCAGGACCCGCGTTTCTCCACCGCGCTGCTGCGTCGGGAGAATCTCGATGTGCTGCTCGATGAAATCCGGACTTGGATCATGACGTTCAACGATCTCGATGAACTGCAGGCACAAGTGAGCGAGCAGGGTCTGGCGATCGGTGTGGTTCGCACGACGCAGGAAATTGCGGAGTCCGAATGGGCGGAAGACTGGGGTGCCATCGTGGAAGTCGACGATCGTTCCGGCGGAACGATGCGCATGCCTGGCCCACCGTGGCGCTTCAGCACGGCCACCTTGCCGCCGCCGGGTATCCCTGCTTTTCAGGGGGAACACAATGTTGAACTGCTTGCCGAAAGGAACGTTGATCCTGCGTTTATTCAGGAGCTTCGGGAACGTCGGGTTCTGCTGAGCCGCCGTGGTATCCGCGAGGATTTCGATGCGCCTTGATCACACTCATGATGCCTCAGCGAAGAGCTGGCTCGAATCGGCAAACCGGAATGACACGCCGTTCCCATTGCAGAACCTGCCATTTGGTGTGTTTCGCCGTGCGGGGACGGAGGAGGGGTTTCGCGGCGGAGTTGCGCTTGGAGATCGGGTGATCGATCTCGGTGCGTTGACCGACGCAGGTGCATTCGACGGGCTCGCCGCCGAGGCGGCGCGAGCCTGTGCGCGACCGAGCCTGAATGAATTTTTCGGCTTGGGGCCAGTCGCATGGCGGGCGTTAAGGCACGCGCTTTTCGCCTTGTTCAAGATGGGGGACACAAGTCGGCGTGTTGGGCCCGGGATTGACATACTCGAGAAGTGTCTGGTTGCTCAGTCAGAGGTGGAATATGGCGTGCCCGCGCAGATTGGCGACTACACCGATTTCTATACGTCGATTGATCACGCGCGGAACATCGTTAAGCTGCTCCGCCCGGACGGTGTGGTGTCGCCTAATTTCCATTGGATGCCAATTGCTTACCACGGCCGAGTGTCGAGCATCGGTCTATCGGGCCAACGGGTGCGGAGGCCGTTTGGTCAGCGCTTGACGGCCGGAAACCAGGTGCCCGAGGTCGGGACGTGCGCCAAGCTTGACTACGAACTGGAGCTAGGCATTTTCATCGGGACCGGGAACGAGAAGGGAACGCAGATATCGGTGGAGTCGGCGGAAGAGCATGTGTTCGGACTTTGTTTGCTAAACGATTGGTCCGCTCGCGACATTCAGTCGTGGGAATCGGCTCCGCTGGGTCCCTTTCTGGCAAAGAACTTCGCAACGACGCTTTCGCCATGGATTGTCACGATGGAAGCGCTCGCTCCATTTCGTGCGCAATGGACGCGCCCCGAGAGTGATCCGCAGCCGCTTCCCTACCTGTCCTCGCCTGAAACGTATGCGTCTGGTGCGATCGATATTCAGCTCGAGGTGGCGCTTGAGACTGGGGACACCCGGCGAAACGGCATGCCACCGACGCGGCTCACGCACACGAGCTTTCGTCATCAGTATTGGACCATCGCGCAGATGGTGGCCCATCACACTGTTGGCGGATGCAATCTTCGCAGCGGCGATCTGCTAGGCAGCGGAACGATCTCTGGTCCGACCCGAAGAGAGGCTGGTGCACTGATCGAGCTCACCGAAGCCGGTGAGTCGCCCATCAAGTTACCGAATGGCGAAGCTCGCTCATTCCTCGAAGACGGCGACGTAGTGGTGATGACTGGCTGGTGCGAGCGTCCCGGTTACGCACGGATTGGCTTTGGAGAAAATCGCGGAGAAGTCGTGCCAGCGAAGTGGGCGTGACAGTGCTCGGGCCTCGATCGAAAGATCGGGGCGACTGAAACTTTGGGAGAACCGGCGCAAGAACTGGGAGCCCATAATTGGAGACGATCTGATGAGCGCGTTGTTCGAAACAGAAGTGTTAGAGGCAGACACCGACTCGCGCCGGTTGTTGCGCAAGGCCTATTTGACTTCTGAGTGGCGAATCATCCCTCTTCTGTTTGCCTTATGGATGCTCGCGTGGGTGGACAGGGCGAACGTGGCGTTTGCAAAGCTGCAAATGCTATCGGACCTGCATTTTAGCGAAACGGCATACGGTCTTGGAGCGGGGCTGTTTTTCCTTGGATATGTCTTTTTTTCTGTTCCAAGTTCAATCGTTCAGCAACGCATGGGTGCAAGACTGGTCATATCGATGATTGCTATCGGCTGGGGCACGGCGAGTATCGCCATGATGTTCGTCAAGTCTGTAGGAATGTTTTATGCCATCCGCTTTCTGCTTGGCGTCTTCGAGGCTGGGTTCTACCCAGGCGTCATTCTATATTTCAACCAGTGGTTTCCAACGAAGCGGCGCACGCGAAACTTCAGCATTTTCCATTCTGCGGCAGTTTGCTCGACAGTCGCTGTGAGCTTGAGCGGCGGCGTCGTGCTCGAGTATATGAGCGGTATGTGGGGGTTGGCTGGATGGCGATGGATGTTTCTCTTGCAAGCCATTCCGACAGTTCTGCTCGGAGGGGTGGCGCTCTTTGTCCTTCCGGATGGGCCCGCTACCGCGCGTTGGCTCTCGGACGCCGAGCGACGTCTGATTCTGGACGATTTCGCGCGGGACCGGAATCATGCTGTACCGCCCGCGGAAAGCTCGTCTCCCCTGATGGCCAACCCGATGCTCTGGCTGCTCGCGGGAATCTATTTCTGCATCCTCGCTGCAAATACCGCCTTAGGCTTCTATACACCGACGATCCTGCGCGAAGCTGGCTTCGGAGGCTATAGCGCGATCGGCAACGCGGTCGCTGCGATATGTGTGCTGGGTGCAATCGGCAACATTGCGTTTTCTACATTCGCGAGCCGTTATCGAGACGTTCGGTGGCATTGCGCAATCGCTGCGCTGGTCACGCTCACAAGTGTCCTGATGCTGGTTCTTGTCTGGCATAGCAGCCGGCCGGCCACTTTTGTGACGCTGGTGTTCGGGATAGCCGGGACCGGTGCTGGGGTCTCGCTCTTCTGGCAACTCCCTGCGCGGTTCATGCGCGAAAATACGCTTGCATTCGGTGTGCCGATCATCAGCTCTGTGGCCAACATTGCAGGATTTTTGACTCCCTGGATGACGGGGTATCTTCGCGATGCGACGGGCAGCTATGCCAGCGGATTTATTGCCGCAGCCGGGGTTGAGGTCATTGCCGTAGTCGCACTCATCATTGGCATTCCGCTGGTCGCGCGCAAACAGCAGTCCGTGCGTGAGAGCTGTTCCCGATGCAGCTGAACAGGAACTCAAAATGGCGTGTAGAAAACGCCGTGAGTTAGGCCCACGCTGTTCATCAAGCTAGCGACCCCAACTGGAAGGGCGCTCAATGGATGCCGAATGAACGTCACCGGCGTCTCAGGTGTTCGTTCTGCTCGAACAGCTCGATGATCCAGTCGATGAACACCCGCACTTTGGCGCTCAGGTAGCGGTTCGGCGCGTAGATCACGTGCACGGGGGTGGCCTGCGGCTGCCAGTCCACGAGTAGCGGCACGAGTGTCCCGGCGGCGATCGCGCCGCGCACCGAGTACGTCGGCGCCTGGATTATCCCGAGGCTCGCGAGGCCCGCGGCCAGATACGCATTCGTATCATCCACGACGAGCCGGTGATTCAGCGCGAGATCACCTTTCTGATCGTTGTGGGAGAACTGGAACGACAGTGCCCGGCCGCCGCGCGACGGGGTCATGCCGACGGTCGGCAGATCGCGTAACTGGTCCGGCGCTGCAGGCGTGCCGTGGGCGTCGAGAAACGCGGGCGTTGCGCATGTCGTGAAGCCGAAGCTGCCGATCTGCCGTGCGACCAGGAACTGCTCGTCGACTTCACCGGCGCGGATCGCGCAGTCGATGCCCTCGGTCATCAGGTCGGTGCGCCTGTTGCCGAGGTCGAGGTCGATGCCGATATCCGGATAGGCGCGGTAGAAGTCCGCGAGTGCGGGCACTAGCACGAGCGTACCGATGGCAGTCGGGACATCGACGTGGATCCCGCCCGAGGGTTTCCTCTGCGCATGCGTGGTGGTCGATTCGATGTCGGCCAAGTCCGCGAGCAGGCGCATGACGCGCTCGTAGTAGATCGCACCTTCTGGTGTGACTGTCACGGAGCGCGTCGTGCGGTGCAGCAGGCGAACCTTCAGATCTGCCTCGAGGTTCTGGATGAGCCGCGTCACCGTCGCCTTCGGCACGTCGAGGGTGTCGGCCGCCTTCACGAACGTCCCGGCTTCGACCACACGGACGAATGCGTTCATTGCTGCAATGCGGTCCATGATGCGCGGCTCCATTCGATGGGAGAGACGCCATTAGACCGCAATCCCGCTGCGTGCTGCTAGTGCCCGTTGAAATCCATCGCCGGGCGCGGGCGGCCCGCGTTCAGCGCGTCGACTGCGGAGCGGATCCCGCGCCGCGCGTCGTCAGTGTCGAACAGCGGCATCGCGATGTCGAACATTGCTTCGTCCGCTGCCGCGACGCCGCCAACCGCCCATGCGCGCAGCAACGCCTTATGTGCGGCATAGGCCCGAGTGGGGCCGCGTGCGACCTTGCGCGCGAAATCGGCTGATTCCTTCAGCAGGTCCGCGTCGGCGACCACTCGGTTCACGAGGCCGAAGCGTTCCATCGTCGCGGCAGGGACTTTTTCCGATGTCAGCGCCCACTCGGACGCGCGCGAGCGGCCCGCGCGCTCCGCGACCCGGTAGATGCCGCCGAGCACGGTGACGATCCCGAGCGTCTGTTCAGGATGCCCAAACGTCGCGGATTCGGCCGCGAAGATCACGTCCGCGCGCAGCGCAAGTTCGAGGCCGCCGCCGAAACACAGACCCTGCACCGCGGCGACGACCGGCAGCGGCAGGTGCTCGAAGCGATTGAACACGGACAGGTAATGGGCGAAGCGGGCACGCAGTTCGCGCACGCTCGCATCGGGCCAGGTCATGATGTCGCCGCCGAACGAGAAGTTTTCGCCTTCGCTGCGCACGAGCACCGCGCGCGCGTCGCTGCGCTCGATCGCGGTGACGGCCGCGGCCAGTTCGTCGACCATCTGGTCGTCGATGCGATTCTGCGGAGGGCGGTCGAGGACGATCGTCGCGAGGCCATCGTCGAAGCTGACAGTCAGGTGAGACATGGGGAAATCCTTTGTCGTGAAAGTGGTCGTTAGCCAAGGTGCTGCCTGAACCACTCGACTGCGGCTTCACTGGAAAGCCGGAATTGCGACAGATACGGATCGAAGTGGCCGCCTTCGATCGTCACGAGGCGCTTGGGCTGCAGCGCGCGTTCGTAGGCTGCGAGTTCGAGGTCGGTCAGCGTGATCGCGTCGCGCATGGCGACCACCATCAGGAGTGGCGTCGGCGATACGCGCGCGATCCAGTGGCCGGGCTCGTACATGCGCGCGGCGCGTGTCGAGCGGACCGTCACGTTGTTTTCCCACGCGCCGTCCGGCAGCGGCTGCAGATAGAAGCCGATCGCGTCCTTCGCGCGATACGACGCGGGGATCGCGGGGTCGGCACTGACGATCGCCTGACGCCGGGGCGGCTCGCCGCGCAATTGTGCGCGATCGTCGTCGGCGAACGCTTCTTCGATCGCCGCAACGTTCTCCGGCGCAATGCGGCGTAGCCCCTGTTCGTAGCCGCTGATCGTGGGCACCTGCGCGACGACGCAGCGCAGGCGCCGCTCGGTCGCGCCGAGCACGATCGCATGGCCGCCCGCATAGCTCGTGCCCCACAGGCCGATACGAGCCGGATCGACGACGTCGAGACTTTCGAGGAAGCTGATGGCGCGTCGCCAGTCCGCGATCTGACGCCACGGATCGATGTCGTGGCGCGGCGTGCCTTCGCTCGCGCCGAAGCCGCGATGATCGTGCAGCAGCACGACGAAGCCGGCTTCGGCGAAAGCGCGCGCGAACGGCTCGAGCGCGTGCTCCTTCACGCCGGCGTAGCCGTGCGCCATGGTGATCGCGGGTCGCCGTCCCTCGCCGGGCGGAACGAAGAGCCAGCCGCGCAGCTTGACGCCGCCGTCCACTTCGAATTCCACGTCGGTACGTTTTATCATTTCAATCTCCTGGATTTTGCATGGGCGCGCGAATCACGCGCCGCGATAGAAGAAGCTCGCGTCGAGCTGCCCTTGCAGGACGCGGCCGAGTTCGGCCGAGAATTTCAGCGCGCCGCCGAGCGGGCGATGATGGATAGCCACGTGAACGATCTTGCCTAGCGCGTTCTTGGTCAGCACCGTGATCCCGCGCATCTGCTCGCCACCGAATGCCCGTACTTCCCATTCGAGGTAGTTGCGCGGGTCGTTGTGCGCTTCGTGCGTGAATGAGAGCGCCTCATAGATCTTGCTCGCCGCGGTCATTACGGTCTTGACCTGATCGCTGCCGACGACCGGCTTTGCGAGCGCGCTCGCTTCGAGCACGACGTTCGGGTCAAACGCATCGGCGAACGCGTCCGCGGACTTGCGCTCGAACGCGCGGGTCCAGCCTTGCGGCGCGACCGGCACGACCGGCGTATGCGAGGCCAGTTCGAGGTTCGCGAGAAACGATCCGACGCTGCGCGCGACCGCGTCAGGTTGCTCGACGTGAGCCCAGTGGCCCGCGCGCTCGATCGACACGACGCTCGGCGCTTCGAAGCGCGGCGTCACGCCCGACGAGATCAGTTGGGCGGTGACGAATGCGTCGCCGGCGCCGCGGATGATCAACACGGGGCCACGGTATCGCGCAGGTTCGGCGCCCGACGGATGGCCGTTGTTCCACAGATCGGCGAGGGTGCCGACCGCTGCGGCGTCGACGCGGTCGCCTAGCTGGCCGAGATGTTCGAGTTGCGGGTCGCTGAGCTTCACCGACAGGTTGCGGCGCAACTCGCGCTGCGCGACAGGATTGCCGCCGAGCGCATGGAAAGTGCGCATCGCGTCGTCGGGCAGGCCCGTGCCGCGTAGCGGCACCGGTGTCAACAGCACGAGGCCGCGGACCCGCTCGTCTAACCGTTGGGCGACGAGTTCGGCGATCTGTGCGCCCATGCTGTGCCCGACGAGCACGACCGGCCGCGACAGCGCGCGGACCTGCGTCGTGACGTCCGCCGCGAAGCGCTCGAGGCTGTACGGGCCGGGTTCGCCGGCGCGCGCGCCCATTCCGGGAAGATCGACGCGCAGCGCGCCGGCCGCGCGATCGCCCAGGTGCCGGGCGAGATCGTCCCACGCGGCGGCGCCGTCGAGGAAGCCGTGGATGAACACCAGCGCGGGCTGGGTCGGATGAGTCGGATTCATGCGTATGCCCTCTTGAGTCGTTCGGAAATCAGCGCGTCGGGCCGGATGCGGACCAGTTCGCGGCGTCGATCGGCGAGTAGCCGTCGTCGAACCCGTCGAGCCGGCCGATTCTCGCGTTCTGCAGCAGCGTGAGCACCTGTGAGTCGAGCGGCGTCGTGAACGCGTTCTGCACCACCGTGTATTCGGCGGCGAGGCGGCCGACCGCCTGCAGACCGGCGGTGTCGATGCGGCCGCGATCGAGGTAGAGGTCGTCGCGGATCTGGAAGCGGAGCACTTCGCCGAACACCACGTGGTCGTTCTGGTCGCCGATCGGGATGATCCGGTCGACCTTGCATTCGAAAGCGATCGGCGCCGCTGCCACGCGCGGCGGACGAACGGTCAGCGACGCGGCCTTCTTGAGGCCGACCGCGTCGAACTCGTCGACCTCGGACGGGAATTCGAACGCAGTGCGGTGCATCGCGTCCGCGAGCTCGAGGCTCACGATGTTGACGACGAATTCGCCGGTGTCGCGGATGTTGACGAACGTGTCCTTCAGCGTGACGCCGTCGGAGCGCGGTTGCATCGAGATCGATACCATCGGCGGCTTGCGGCCGACCGCGGTGAAGAACGAGATCGGCGCGAGATTCGCGACGCCGTCTTTGGAGAGCGTGCTGACCCATGCAATTGCGCGCGGCAGGATCGAGCCAATCAGCAGTTTGTAGTTCGCGCTGGCGTCCTGAGTCGAGGGATCGACGATCACGATAAGTCTCCTGGAAATGTATTTGGTGTTCGGTGTCAGGCGAGGCGGCGCGCGACGATCAGCTTTGCGCTCAGGTTCTGCACGATTTCGCCATGCTGATTGATCGTTCTGGAGCGCAGCACCAGCATTCCACGATCAGTGCGCGAGCGAGACGGGGTCAGCTCCGCGACTTCGCTTTCGACGTGCAGCACGTCGCCGGGGCGCGTCGGCATCTTCCATTCGATCTCGGCGCCGGCGCCGAGCACGCCGTTGGCCAGCTTCGGGCCATCGGAGACGAGTAGACGCATCGTGATGGCTGCGGTATGCCAGCCACTCGCGGCGAGTCCGCCGAACATCGTGTCGCGCGCGGCTTCATCGTCGAGATGGAACGGTTGCGGATCGAACTCCGCGGCGAACCGTTTGATATCAGCAGCGCTGACTTCATACGAATCGGTGGTGAAGGTGTCGCCGACCTTGAGGTCGTCGAAATAGAGCGTCTCCTGACTCATGATCGTGTCCTTTGAAGCTGGGGATGGCGGGCCGGCCGACCGATTTCGTTCGCTGTCCCGTGGGTGTTGCGACTACTTTAGGAAATGTCTCGGAGAGGAGAAAGAGAGCACGGGTGAATGCATCATTTCAATTTCATCAATTATCGGTGCGGCTGACGGTAAGCTGCGGAGATACCGCGGTTCATGCGACAACCGGCTTTGATGCGTCGTCTCCGGGGTTGCCGCAGACTTTGTTTACTTTTCTACGGTATAGGGAACATCGATACGGGGGCGGGCGGCCACGGCTTGTTCCATAGCGTCGATGCGTTCGCTGTCGAGCTGCAAGGTATGCGCGGTGAACGCGGTGGTCCAGGTCTGCCCGTCGATACTCCAGGTCCCGCTAGGAATCTCCTCGATAATGCAAAATACGCGTGGGCCGCTGTCGTCACCCTTCGTTCCGTCGACTTCAAGGATTGTGTCGGTTAGTTCGCGGGCGAGACTGTCGATCCGCTTTTGATCCATGAAGCCGGCCATGACCCGAACATTGACGCGATAAATGTTCTGCTTGGGAGTTTTTCCGGCGACAGTGATGTGATGTTGGGGGCGTTCGTCGAGATAGACCCAGGCGACGGACGCGGATGTCTCGTTAACTTCGATTCCTTCCCAACGAAGCGCGATGGACCACAGCTTCGCCGAGAGCCTGCTTTGAGCCTCTGTGTTCAGTGAACCTTGCGCAAAAGTAACATCCATAAGTGGCATGACCAGTACTCCTGAGATTGAAGGGCGGGTGTATCAAGAATTGCCTCGCGCCTGGGCTGGTGAGGCATCTCACTTCACCCCATGGCGCGCTTCGGCCCTCTGGGTCGCTAGTGCGGAACCCGCGCGGGTCGATGCATTCAAGGTATCAGTCGGGGCGGCGTGCTGTTTGCATTTCCGTGCACGGAAAATTAGCGTATAGCGCACGCGCTGTCTTCGCCGAAGACCGGCAGAGGGCAAGGCGCGCGGTGGCTAGCACGCCTCGCGAGGTTGCGAAATACCCGTGCGCGTAAGGTCAACTCCTTTTGCACGATGGAGCAAGGGTGGGGCTGCAACGAGAACCATAATGGGGATAGTGCGGTCGCTCAGGTAATACCGGAGTACGGCTGATACGCGCAGGTCTGGCAGGTGTGCGATGCAGCAAACCCGAGCGGATGAAGCTAGCATCACGCGCAGGGCCGGGTCATTGCGTGTACCCTCGAAAAATGGCGCAAGCGTCTCCCATGGAAGAGGCGCTGAGATTGGAGGCAGACTTGCAAAACGCTTTCACCGAATGGTCGATCGATGGGGTTCCCACGAACGATCGCACGGACGCCTGGCAGGATGTGCTGAGTCACAGCTACAGGGAGTGGCAGGTTCCGCAACGGTTGCCTGCGACGTTCTATGCGAGTGTGAAGCAACACGACTTCGCCGGCGCCGGGATTGTTGAAACGATATGTGACCCTTGTATCGGACAACGGACACGCGCTCAGGTACGGCATGACGATGATCTGTACGTGGGTGTCCAACTGACCACGGGCGGCCGTGAGCGCTTCAGGATTGGCGATTCCGGGGTGGAGGTGACATCGGGCGACCTCGTTGTATGGACGACCGATCAGGAGGTGCAGTTCGAAGTGCTTGAGCGGCTGCACAAGGTGACGCTGATGATCCCCTGGTCATTGATGCGGGAGCGTTTGCCGGAGCGCAAGCAGCCACCATCGGGCGGCAAGATCGAAAGCCGTACGGGCGTTGGCTCGCTGCTGGCGGTCCACCTGCTGGCACTGTCGAACCAGATCGACAGCCTCGACCAGCGTGTTCAGGCTTCTGTGAGCCGGTCCACGCTCGAACTTCTTGGCATTGCCCTCTCGGGCCAGCAGCCCTCGGCGACGTTCGATGCGGGTGCGGCGATGCTGCGGCGCGTGAAGGACTTCATCCTGCAGCACCTGCATGAGGAAGATCTGAATCCAACGCGCATCGCAGAGGCGAACAATATCTCGCTGCGCTACCTGCATATGCTGTTCCAGCGCAGCGAGATGACCGTCTCCGGATTTATCCTGGACAGTCGTCTGCACGTATGCAAAGAGGCGCTGATTGATCCCGCCTTCCAGCGCCTGCAAATTTCCGAGATCGCGTTCCGGTGGGGCTTCAATTCGCTAAGCCATTTCTGCCGGACCTTCCGGCAGCGGTATGGCGCCTCGCCCGGCGACGTGCGCCGCGCAGCGCCGAGTAGCACTGTGGGCTCGGGCGCGGACGTTGTCTGATTCTGACGCTGACACGCGGCGGTGGCGCGCCTGACTCGTCACCGCGCCGCATCACTCACACGTAGTGCCCTGAGCGCTCCAGCACCTCGATCTTGTAGCCGTCGGGGTCCTGGATGAAGAAAAAGCGCGCGAGCATCTCGTCGCCACGTTTGAATTCCTTCACCGCGGTCGGGTTGATACCCAGTCCCGCCATCCGCTCGTGCTCAGATTCGACGTCTGCTACGGCGACCGCGACGTGCCCGTAGCCATCGCCATGCGTGTAGGCTGGCTCGCGACCCTTGTTCCACGTGAGCTCTATTTCGAAGTCGTTCTCTTCGTTGCGCAGATACACGAGCGAGAAGTCGCGGAAGTCCAGACGGTGACTGGTCGAGAGTCCGAGCGCATCCTTGTAGAACTGCAACGACCGGTCAAGGTCGTGAACACGGATCATGGAGTGAATGATCTTGGCCAATTTTTTCTTCCAGAAATAGTAATCCTATATAAAACCTAAGATCGGACCTGTCCGAACCGTCCCTGCTGCCTGCTGCCTGCTGCGAGCGGCGCTTAGCCTGAGAAGGAGGTGAAGGTCTGGACCGCGATCTTTCCATCCTTGATGACAAGCGTATCGGTTGCAAGCGTCACCCAGGGCTTCGCCTCCCACGCCAGATAGGCGACAACGCCCGCCGTGCTCTTGCTCGTGATCTTGAATGCGGGCCAGAATCCGGGATCGGCGCTCTCGATGAACGCCTTGAAGAAGGCGCGGATCTCCGCGCTGCCACGATAGGTCTTGTCCGGCGTGATGATCGTCGAGCTGTCGTCGTAGTCTTTCAGAAGCTCGTCCAGACCTTGAGCGAACGCGCCGAGATGGTGGTCGAACACCTGCTGGGTGGCACCGTCGATCGGTGCTGAATGGGTCATGTTCAATGTCTCCAAAACCGGTTGCAGATCCCGCAGACAGGCTGTTGCGGGCGTTCGGCTCAGCGCGGGCTTAACCCGCGTAGGCGCGCTGCGCTTCGTCCCACGTCACGACGACGATCGGCGTGCCGTCTTCCTTGATGAATGACAGCGGGCCTAGGAACGTCATGTAGAACTCGCTGTCGACGGGGAAATACGTCTTGTCGTGCCGCGCGTTCGCGGATTCGTAGCCGTATGCGGGTGCGACAACGGTGTCACCACCGTGCTCGGCGCCGCCGCGGACATCCATGCGGCCTTTCATCAGAAGATATTCGCCGGGCCCGACATGGAAGTGGGCATTAAAGGAGGAGCCGGCCGGGCAGTCGAAAATCGCCGTCCAGGCACCCATCTCCGGCGAGGCGTGCAGCATCTTCCAGCGGATGCCGCCATGGGAAAGCGCATCGGGGAACGCCTTCCAGGGGATATCGTTCAGTTGAACAGCTTCTTCGCGGACCTTCGGCTTGATTTCCATCATCGTCTCCTTTGATATCGTCGCTCCCCCAAAAGGGGCGGCAGGTTTTGCGGGGGTGAGACAACGATATCGCCGACAGCCCAGGCAGCGCTTGCCCGATAGCGCAGGTCCGCTTGCCTGCTAGTGCACGGAGAGTGATGGGCGCATTCAGGGAACCAGGCAGGCCGGCGCCTGGAAGCGAGTCAGAAGGTGACGCGGCAACGGCGTCCGGAATCGACCCGGTACACGGACCACCAATAAGTGCCAGAAAGCGGTTAACTATAAATATCAAACGCGCCTGTCACGTCATAGTCGTGATCTATCAATAGCATTGCAAAAATCGCATTCTGTTAATGGCCACTCTTACCTATATTTTTAGGTGCGGTAGGTCTGCCGACGCGCGCCGTCCTGGTCCAATGCACGCCACGACATCCGTTATCGAACGAACACCATGCGCGTCGGGTGACAGCAGTAGCACATCAGAAAGAGCCCACCCTGTGTTTTTCCGGCACCCCGCCGGCGCGGGATCGGCGATCCACCGTAGAAAGCCAGATGCCGTAGAAGAACAGGTGGTGGGTACATCCCTCAAGGAGATAGCGAATGTCAGACGAAGCAAAGTGCCCGTTCAACCATGCCGCCGGCGGCGGCACGACGAACCGTGACTGGTGGCCCAAGCAGCTGCGGGTGGACCTGCTCAGCCAGCACTCCAGCAAGTCCAACCCGTTGGACAACAGCTTCAACTACGCCGAGGCTTTCAGAAGCCTTGATTTCGCTGCGGTGAAGAAGGACCTCGCGGCGCTGATGACCGATTCGCAGGACTGGTGGCCGGCAGACTTCGGCCACTACGGTCCGTTTTTCATCCGCATGGCCTGGCACAGTGCCGGCACGTACCGCATCGGCGACGGCCGTGGCGGTGCCGGACGCGGTCAGCAGCGTTTCGCGCCGCTCAACAGCTGGCCGGACAACGTCAGCCTCGACAAGGCTCGCCGCCTGCTCTGGCCGATCAAACAGAAGTACGGCCAGAAGCTTTCCTGGGCCGACCTGTTGATTCTCACCGGCAACGTCGCGCTCGAGACCATGGGCTTCAAGACCTTCGGCTTCGGCGGCGGTCGCGAGGACACCTGGGAGCCGGACCAGGACGTCTACTGGGGCGACGAAAAGACCTGGCTGGGCGGCGACGTCCGGTATGGCAAGGGTGCAGCCGGCAAAGACGAAGGCGTGATCGTGGGGGACCAGGCGTTGCACGGCGGCGAGGTCAGCCGCGACGACAACGGACGTAACCTGGAAAATCCGCTGGGCGCCGTCCAGATGGGCCTGATCTATGTCAACCCGGAAGGTCCGGACGGCAATCCCGACCCGCTCGCCGCGGCAGTGGATATCCGTGAAACCTTCGCGCGCATGGCCATGAACGACGAGGAGACGGTCGCGCTGATCGCCGGTGGCCACGCCTTTGGCAAGACGCACGGTGCCGGTCCTGCCGACCACGTGGGGCCGCCACCGGAAGGCGGCAGCCTCGAGGACCAGGGGCTGGGCTGGAAGAGCAGCTTTGGCACTGGCCACGGCGGCGACACGATCTCCAGCGGTCTGGAAGTCACCTGGAGCACCACGCCGACGAAGTGGGGCAACGGTTACCTGGAGAACCTGTTCAAGTACGACTGGGAACTGACCAAGAGCCCCGCCGGTGCCAACCAATGGGTCGCCAAAGGTGCCGGCGAAACGATCCCGCACGCTCACGATTCCTCGAAGAACGTGCAGCCGACGATGCTCACCACCGACCTCTCGTTGCGCTTCGATCCCGCTTACGAGAAGATTTCGCGGCGTTTTCTGGCGAATCCCGACCAGCTCGCCGATGCCTTCGCCCGTGCATGGTTCAAGCTGACCCACCGCGACATGGGGCCGCGCGCCCGCTACCTTGGCCCGGAAGTGCCGGCCGAACAGTTGCTCTGGCAAGACCCCATCCCGGCGGTCGACCACCCGCTGGTCGATGCGCAGGATATCGCTGCACTCAAGCAGAAGATCCTGGCCTCCGGAC